>NZ_JWLW01000067.1 GCF_000808575.1 Alteromonas marina | reverse complement strand
TTCTTAACTGATCGGCATTACCCATTGGGCGCTTTTCTTGAAACCTAGTCTTATCGACGTAGACCTAGACGCTTGATAAGGTCAAGGTAACGCTCAGCGTTCTTGCCTTTAAGGTAGTCTAGAAGCTTACGACGTTGGCTAACCATACGTAGAAGACCACGACGTGAGTGGTGATCTTTCTTGTGATCAGCAAAGTGACCTTGAAGCTTGTTGATGTTGTGAGTAAGCAAAGCAACTTGAACTTCTGGTGAACCAGTGTCGCCTTCTTTAACGCCGTACTCAGCAATGATTTTTGCGGTTTCTGCTTTAGTTAGTGACATATCATTCTCCTAATATTAATGCTTCGCCGATCACTAATTCAGCAAAGCGGAATGAGCGCCGTATTATAATGACGTTTACAGACTTAGCAAGCCATAAACCGTCTTTATTTACCGGCGCAGCTACAATGGATAAACAACTCGACGTTTTGGGTTAACAAACACTTCTTGTTTAGGGATACCTTGGTCTTTCGGGTCAAGCACCCCTTCCCCTACGCCTAAGAAAATACCACTAGTATCTTCACCGTGGTAAACGCGGTAAGACACGCCTTCAATAAGTGATTCGCTACATACCCCTTTTACAGATTGACCGTTATCAAAGCGGTTTCTTTCCGCATCGTTAATAGTCACAAATGGTAAGCGACTTACAGCCGTATCCATAGGAATCAATAAGTCATCGAGTGCTTTAAATTCACCTTCTTCCAGTGATTCCTGAATTTCAATCAACTTATCCAGCGATACCATTTTATCCGTAGGATAGTCTGCGACTTCCGTGCGGTGTAAGCGAGTCACATAGGCGCCACAGCCAAGGTTTTGACCCAAATCATCCACGATAGAGCGAATATAGGTGCCTTTGCTGCATTTAATGCGCATTTCTACAAACGGCAGTTCAATACGCAGTACATCCAGTTCATACACTTCAATATCGCGGGGCTCACGCTCAATTTCTATGCCTTGACGAGCATAATGATAAAGCGGCTTACCTTGATGTTTAAGCGCTGAAAACATGGACGGGATTTGTTTACTCTTACCTAGAAACGCCAAGCACGCATCACGTACTTGTTCTTCGCTTACATCAACAGGCTTTTCTTCAACCACTTCGCCATCGGCGTCAGACGTGGTGGTGCGTACGCCTAGTTGAGCAGTTACCTCGTAGGTCTTCTCAGCATCCAGAAGAAACTGCGAAAACTTGGTGGCTTCACCCAAGCACAGCGGCAGCATACCACTGGCAAGCGGATCAAGTGCGCCTGTATGACCAGCTTTTGCCGCTTTGTACAGCCAGCGCACTTTTTGTAACAGTTGGTTGGATGACCCACCAAGCGGTTTATCAAGCAATACTATGCCGTTAATCTCACGGCCTTTACGACGTCTTGCCATTTACTCCTGCTCTTGTGGATCGTCTTTATCGCGCTTTGACTCATCTTTTGCGATGGTCTGAGACACAAGATTAGAAATACGCATACCTTCAACAATCGACTTATCTTCAAAGAAGTGAAGATCAGGCACTGAGCGCATGCGAATACGTTTAGCTAGAATACTGCGAATAAACTTTTTGTATTCTGCCAGTTGTTTAATTTGCGCTTTACCTTCTTCTTCGGTGCTGTTGTAGATAGTCACAAAGATTTTTGCATGCGCTAAGTCGCGCGACACATCTACGTCAGAAACCGTGATCAAAGGCATGTCGCCAACGCGGTGCTTGTATTCATTTTGCAGAATGCTCGCCACTTCTTTATGGACTTGCTGAGCGACTCTGTCGGTACGTGAAAATTCACGGGCCATAATACTCTCCTTTCCTTATTTAACGCAGGGCATGCGAGAAGTCTGTTTACTGTATACAGACAAAAACGGGAGCACTCGGCCCCCGTTTTTCACATGCCGAATTAACTAAGGCAATTAAATTTCGCGCTTAACCTCAACGATTTCGAAGACCTCGATTTGGTCGCCTACTTTCACGTCGTTGTAGTTCTTAACGCCGATACCACATTCCATACCGTTACGTACTTCTTGTACGTCATCTTTAAAGCGACGCAGTGATTCTAGTTCACCTTCGTAAATTACTACGTTGTCGCGAAGTACACGGATTGGATTACTACGCTTAACGTTACCTTCAGTAACCATACAGCCCGCAATTGCGCCCAGTTTCGGTGACTTAAATACGTCACGTACTTCTGCAAGACCAATGATTTCCTGCTTGAATTCTGGTGCAAGCATACCACTCATGGCCGCTTTCACTTCGTCAATTAGGTTATAGATAACGCTGTAGTAACGTAAATCAATTTCTTCAGCCTCTAGTACGCGACGCGCTGTTGCATCGGCACGAACGTTAAAGCCTAGTACGATAGCGCCTGATGCAGCCGCAAGGGTTGCGTCAGTCTCAGTGATACCACCTACACCACTACCGACAATGTTCACTTTTACTTCAGAAGTAGAAAGCTTAACAAGTGATTCAGAAATTGCTTCTACAGAGCCCTGTACGTCAGCTTTAAGTACGATGTTAAGTTCGCTAACGTCACCTGATTCCATGTTCGCAAACATGTTTTCAAGTTTCGCTTTCTGCTGACGAGCAAGTTTAAGTTCACGTTTCTTCTGATGACGTTTCGCTGCTACTTCTCGCGCTTTACGCTCGTCTTTAACAACGGCTGCGTCTTCACCCGCTACCGGAACACCAGACAGACCAAGTACTTCCACAGGCGTAGAAGGACCAGCAATCTTCATCTCATTACCGTTTTCGTCGCGCATAGCACGAACACGGCCGTACTCTTCGCCACATAGTAGAATGTCACCAGCGCGCAATTGGCCTTCTTGAACCAATACAGATGCTACTGGACCACGACCTTTATCAAGGCGAGATTCAATAACAATACCGCGACCTGGGCCTTCAGCTACTGCTTTAAGGTCAAGAACTTCAGCTTGTAGAACGATAGCTTCAAGCAGTTCGTCTACGCCCATACCTGTTTTCGCAGAAACGTTACAGAACTGGTGCTCACCGCCCCACTCTTCTGAGATAACTTCTAGTTGAGATAGCTCAGTTTTAACGCGATCAGGGTCGGCTGTTTCTTTATCCATTTTGTTTACTGCAACGATAAGAGGTACACCAGCAGCGCGAGCGTGCTGTACCGCTTCTTTCGTTTGAGGCATTACGCCGTCATCTGCAGCAACAACAAGGATAACAATGTCCGTCGCCGTAGCACCACGAGCACGCATTGCAGTAAACGCGGCGTGTCCAGGTGTATCTAGGAACGTAATTTCGCCGTTCTCTGTTTCTACTTTGTATGCACCGATATGCTGTGTAATACCACCGGCTTCACCGTCTGCTACTTTCGCGCGACGAATGTAGTCAAGCAATGACGTTTTACCGTGGTCAACGTGGCCCATGATGGTTACAACAGGTGCACGTGTGGTTTTTTCACCGCCAGTGCCATCTGCCAACAATTCATCTTCTAGTGCATTATCGTTCACAAGCTCAAATTTGTGGCCCATTTCTTCAACTACTAGCACTGCAGTATCTTGGTCTAGTACTTGGTTTATGGTGGCCATTTCGCCCATTTTCATCATCGTTTTGATAACTTCGTTAGACTTAATGGCAAGCTTGCTTGCTAGTTCGCCAACGGTAATGGTTGCGCCAAGTTTAACAACGCGCTCTACAGGTGCAGCAGGCTTGTTAAAGCCTTGCTTAAGATGCTCACCCGCATTTTTCTTCGACTTGCGACGACGGCGTGAAGAACGTTCAACCTGCATGTCTTCTTCGTCTTCTGCTTCTTGAGCATAGCGGTTAGAGTGCAAATGAACTTCTTCAGCTTCTGCTTTCTTGCGTCGCTCTTCTTCTTCTTTCCAACGACGCTCGTTTTCTTCAGCAAGTTTACGTGCTTCATCAGCCGCTTTCTTCGCGTCTTCTTCAAGCTTCTTCTGTGCTTCTTCTTCTTGCGCTTTACGAAGACGCTCTTCTTCCTGACGAGCCGCTTCTGCTTCCGCTTTCTCAGCTTCAGTTAGTTCTGGTTCGTCTTTCTTGCGTGCTTCAGCTTCTTTCTTCGCTTGTTCAGCACGACGTGCGCGCTCTTCTTCAGCAGCTTTCTTCGCTTCTTCAGCTTTACGCGCTTTCTCTTCAGCGGCTTTTTTCGCTTCAGCCGCTGCTTTTTCTTCCGCTTCGCGCTTCAGACGAGCTTCTTCTTCAAGACGCTTCGCCTCTTCTTCCGCTTGACGCTGCTGCTCTTCAACGTCGCTGCGCTTAACGTATGTGCGCTTCTTGCGTACTTCCACTTTCACTTCTTTAGACTTACCAACACTTAATGTGCTAGTTGTCTTACGCTTGAGTGTCATACGCGTTGGTTCAGCTGCGCTGCCGTGTTGCTTACTTAAATGATCCAATAGTTTCTGTTTCTCGTCTTCGTTTACCTGATCGCCGGCACTCTTAGAGATACCCGCGTCTTTAAACTGGCCAACCAATCGGTCAACGGTCGTACCAATGTCGCTGGCGAGCTTTTCAATAGATACATCTGCCATTACGTAATTTTCCCCCTGTTGACCTTACTCTTCTTCACTGAACCATACGATATTACGAGCCGCCATGATTAACGCACCGGCTTTCTCTTCGTCTAGTTCATCGATATCACTGATATCATCGGTACCTTGTTCTGCTAATTCTTCCAGGTCGGTAACACCGCGGCTGGCCAACACATAGGCCACGTGTTTACTCATACCTTCAAGATTTAATAAGGCTTCTGTAGGCTCTGCACCTTCTAGCGATTCTTCGTTCGCCAGTGCACGCGTGGTTAGGAAAGCGCGCGCTCTGTTGCGCAGCTCTTCAACCATTTCTTCATCTAACCCTTCAACCGCTAGAAGCTCACTTGCAGGCACGTATGCCACTTCTTCTAACGTTGTAAAGCCTTCATCTACCAACACAGACGCGAATTCTTCGTCAATGTCCAAACCAGCAGTAAATAAATCAAGTACCTTCGCGTTTTCTTCTTCGTGCTTCTTGTTGAGGTCGTCAACCGTCATCACGTTAAGTTCCCAGCCTGTAAGCTGGCTAGCTAGGCGAACGTTTTGACCACTACGGCCAATTGCCTGAGCTAGGTTATCTGCTTCAACCGCTACATCCATGCTGTTGCTATCTTCGTCAACAACAATTGACGCAACTTCAGCGGGAGCCATTGCGTTAATAACGAATTGCGCTGGGTTTTCATCCCATAGCACGATATCAACACGCTCACCGCCAAGCTCACCTGATACGGCTTGGACACGTGAACCACGCATACCAACACACGCACCTACTGGGTCTAAGCGCTTGTCGTTAGTTTTAACCGCAATCTTTGCACGAGAACCTGGGTCACGCGCTGCAGATTTAATTTCTAGTGTCTCTTCCGCAATTTCTGGTACTTCCAGACGGAAAAGCTCAACTAGCATGTCTGGGTGCGTACGGCTAATAAATAGCTGTGCGCCACGTGCTTCTGGACGAATAACGTAAAGGAGGCCACGTACACGGTCGCCCGGACGGAAAGTTTCACGAGGAAGCATGTCATCGCGGTAGATAACACCTTCAGCGTTGTTACCTAAGTCGATGATGATGTTGTCGCGGTTTACTTTCTTAACCGTACCTGTAACCAGCTCACCTACTTTGTCTTCGTACTCAGCAATCATCTGCTGACGCTCAGCTTCACGTACTTTTTGTACAATCACTTGCTTTGCGGTCTGCGTAGTTATGCGGTCGAATTTAATAGATTCAATCTGTTCTTCCACATAATCGCCAAGCTGTATCTCTGGTTCGTCGATTTGTGCAGCAGAAATCGTAATTTCAGCAAATGGGTTTTCCTGTTCTTGATCATCAGGGATAACCAACCAGCGACGGAATGTATCAAAGTCACCAGACGTTCTGTCGATGCTTACACGAACTTCAATTTCGCCTTCGTTTTTCTTTTTTGTTGCACTAGCGATCGCAAACTCTAGCGCTTCAAAAATTTTCTCTCTAGGCACTTGTTTTTCATTTGAAACGGCTTCCGCCACTAACAAAATTTCTTTATTCATTTTCGCCTCTCTTTTGCTTTCGTCGATGAAAGCAGAGCTGTTCCGTTAATCGAACGTGGGAACAACGTTACCTTTTTCGATATTCGCCACAGCTAACTGGAACTGCTGGCCATCCACTTCAATACTTACGATGCCATTTTCGCACGCGAGTACTTTGCCTTTAAAATTACGTCTGTCATCCATTGGCATAGACAAACGAATTTGAACCACTTCACCCACAGACTCGATATAGTGCTTCTCTTTGAAAAGCGGTCTGTCCATGCCCGGTGATGACACTTCCAAGTTGTATTCAGTGCTAATTGGATCTTCAACGTCCAAAATTGCGCTAACCTGATGACTTACATCTGCACAATCATCAACGGTAATACCGTTTTCATGATCAATAAAAACGCGAAGAATAGAATGCTTCCCCGCTCGTACAAACTCGATCCCAACCAACTCAAAACCCAGTGCTTCAACACCTGGCTCTAGCATTTCGGTTAGTTTCTCTTCAAGTTTTGCCAATGCAAACCTCCAAAAACGAAAAAAGGGCCTAAAGCCCACCTGTCATCACCCGGCTCAGCGAGGCTGACTCCAGGTTTTAATACAACAAAAAGCCCCGGACTAGCGGGGCTTTTATTAAAATTCTGAACCCATACCTGCCAACAAGGGCAGTTGCAAACCTATGGGTAAAACCACCGTTAGGTGATAGCTTGCTAATGATAAGTGCGTTACTTTCCTGTACTGAGGGAGCCCGCTCTCATCACTTAATGAGCACATTATACGTATAGGCGCCGGATTAAGCAACAGCCAATAGGCGTACACACTGGAGAGTATCGATTTTTTCTGCGCAAAATTCGGCCTGCATGAAAGTATTTTAATTGCGGTTTAGTCCAGCAGACTTAGTCTTCGTCTCTAAACGTCGCTTTAATATCAAGAATTTTAGGCATAATTTCTATCATCAAATCGACAAGTCTGGGTTCGAAATGCTTTCCCTTTTGGCTTTGAAGAAAATCGACCGTTTTTTCAATACTCCAGGCGTCTTTATAAGGACGTTTGCTGGTTAAGGCATCGAACACATCAGCAATGGCGCAAATACGCCCCTCAATGGGAATATCTTCACCCGCAAGCCCTTTAGGATAGCCTGACCCGTCCCATTTTTCATGGTGGGTTAGCGAAACAGACTTTGCAACTTTCAACAACAAAGAATCGCCGCAATCACCAATGATTTCCGCACCAATCTCAGGGTGGTTTTTCATGGTGGCAAACTCTTCGTCTGTGAGCTTCCCTGGTTTCAACATTATACTATCAGCAATACCAATTTTGCCGATGTCGTGCATCGGTGCAGCATGAAGCAGAATTTCAGCCTGTTTATCTGTAAGTCCATAGGCAAGCGCAAGTTCTTTTGAATAATGGCTCATTCGCATGACATGCATACCCGTTTCATTATCCTTGTATTCTGCTGCCTTACCCAAACGCTGAACAACTTGTAATCGGCTGTCCAGCAACTCGTCTGCCTGTACTAAGCTTAGATGAGTTTTAACCCTCGCTTTTACAATGGCTGGTGATATAGGCTTTGTAATATAGTCCACCGCGCCAGCTTCAAAACCTTCTGTCTCTTCGTGCTCGTCATTTAGCGCCGTGACAAAGATAACGGGGATATGCCTTGTACTTGAAAGCTGTTTAAGCTGACGACACACTTCAAAACCCGTCAGACCTGGCATCATAACATCTAGAAGTATTAAGTTAGGCTGCCTTGTTTGTGCTAGCTTTAGTGCTTCCTCACCATTTCTGGCGAAAATTAGTTGGTAGTCATTGGCGAGAAGCTGCTTTAAAACCCGCAAGTTTACCGGCTCGTCGTCAACGAGGAGTAAAGTAGGTTTTGTGATTTCAATTTCTAACATGCCGTGTCTCTTGGCTACTTTAATTCTTTTATCAGTGTAGAGATGCGCTCATGCGCTAACTCAAACTCAAAATCATCGATATCTAAAAGTATTTGCGTAATCTGTTCTTTATGACTCGAACATCCAACTTCGCGTAAAAATGTCAATTCCTCTTCATCTACCATGTTTTGCTCTACACTATCGAGCATAGCTTCCAGATGACTAAGCAGCAATGCATTATCGATACTTTCATTAATGGCATTCTCGGCGTACAGTGGCGATTCACTTAACATCAATTCGATTCTTTCTAACGCATCGCGAAGACGGTTAACGTCTTCAATATTCACCTCTGATTTTAGAGCCTGAGCTTCAATTTCCCTGGTCGTATGATAGAAGGTGGTTAAGCAGAGGTTACCCGATGTACCTTTTAAACTGTGTGAAAGTGTAGCAACTGCTTTATAGTCTTCACGAATTGCCGCCCCCATTAAGTCGTCGACTTTATCCCTGCAGGTAGTAGAGAATTTATCCACCTCTTGTAGGACGGCCTCTTCACTCCCCCATAAATCGACGGCCTTCTTCAAATCCAACACGTTTTTATCAACTTTAAGCGTAGATGCTGGGGCATTTACTTCTAATGTGTCTGGAACCGAGTCGACCTGAAGCGTATCTATGTTAAGCACGCGAGCAATCTCGTTCATCAATTGAGGGAAATCGACGGGCTTGTTGGCGAACCCTTCCATTCCCGCCTGCTGCGCGGCATGTTTGTCCTGCACTAACACGCTAGCCGTTAGCGCAATAATGGGCGTAGGTGGTAAGCTAGTTTCTTTTTCAAACTCTCGACGCTGTTTGGCTGCCTCTAGGCCATCTAACTTAGGCATCTGTAAATCCATCAGTACCACGTCAAACGACTTAGCGCGCATTTTATCTAATGCAACCTGTCCATCTGTTGCCGTTTCTACACTGTGGCCAGCGCGTTTTAGCAGCAACGAAAGCAACTCAAGGTTTTGCTGCACATCATCAACAACAAGTACGGTTAACGAGGTTTCAATGCGTGCTGCTTTCGAAGAGAGCTCACTAGATACATAATCATCAATTTCTACAACTTCTAGCGGGAGTCTGAAAGTAAAGGTCGTTCCTTTACCTTTTTCGCTAGTTGCACAAATATTACCGCCCATCAGTTCAACTAACTGCTTGGAAATAGTTGTTCCCAGCCCCGTGCCGCCGTACTTTCGACTCATCGATGCATCTGCTTGAGAGAACGGGTCGAATACCCTTTCTACTTGCTCTTGCGTCATACCAATGCCGGTATCTGTCACATCAAAATACACAAACTTTTCATCACTTTTGACATTGATAGTCACTTCACCCTCGTGAGTGAATTTAACGGCGTTGCCTATCAGATTGTTAAGTACCTGTCGCATTCGCTCCGGTACACCTCTATATCCGTTAGCTACCGAATCATCGACATTAAGTACAAGTCCAACTTTTTTGCGTTTGGCTTCTAACCAAAATGTTGAAATTACCAAATCCAACTCTTCGCGAATAAGGAAATCGCGATAATCTAAATCAAGCTTACCTTTATCTAACTTCGCGCTATCAAGTATGTCGTTAAGAAGATGCAGCAATGAACGTGCGGAACGGTTTATCGTGGTTAAGTGAGATTTTTGCTCTTCGCGTAAGGCTTCTCCTAACATGAGGTCGCTAAAGCCTATTATTGCATTCATAGGCGTACGGATTTCATGACTCATATTAGCAAGAAATGCGGTACGCGCAGCGGCAGCTTGCTCTGCATTTTCCTTTGCCGCTTTTAATTCATTTTCCATCACTTTCCGATGTGTAATGTCAGATATGAAGCCGTCTACATAGAGCACCATGCCATCATCGTCCTTAACCTGCACTCCATGCTCGATAACCCACTTCACCTCGCCAGATTTTGCGACGATTCTATATTCACATGAAAAGGCGCCTTCATCAGGGCTAATAGATGAAAGGCGCTCTACGTCATCAGGATGGTAAAGATCGGTGAAAGAGCGCTTTGGGTTGGGCAGTATGAAATCTTCAGGCGGGTAACCGGTTACTTCTGTTACAGCATCACTAATAAACACCATGGGCCACCCTGGCATACTTAAACAGCGATAAGCCATACCGGGAATGTTAGAGATAAGGCTTCTAAACTTAGCTTCACTCTCGCGCAATGCATCTTCCATTTCCTTGCGTTTGCGTAAATCAGAAGCGAAAGAGACAAAAACGGGTTTCCCATCAATTTTTGTATAGCCGACACCTAGGCGCACTGGTATACGCTCACCATCTTTGCGAAGTACTTCTACTTCTCTTCCTGTACCAATAATTTGCACAGTTGGCACTACTCGCTGACTGAAGAAGTCATCACCGAATAAATGGCGTCTTTCAGGAGTTATTATCTCAGATGCGTGCATACCGATTATTTCTTGCTGGGTATAGCCATAGATACGCTCAACAGAGGGGTTAGCGGTTTTGATAATGCCTTTGTCATCTACCGTCAGAATGGCGTCGACCGCGGTATCGGTGATAGCGCTTTGAATTCGCTCACTTTCAATGGCGCGTATCATTAGATCGCGGTACTTGAATAGTAAGCTAATACCTAAAACAAGAATAATCAGTGCCAAGGTGACAATGGCAATAGCAATAGCAAGAAAAACAGCGATACCTGATGACTGATTTGACGTCTCCAGTCCAGGTGGCAGAACGAACCTAGCAGCTGCCATACCTGTATAATGCATTCCAGAGATCGCTAACCCCATAACAAGACTTGCAAGTAATACATGCTTCCCGAGCATCTTTCTGCTTCTGATTGCAGCCGTTATACCGAACTTGATCCACAGCGATAGCATTGCCAACCCTACAGCGACCACAATAGACAGTGCAAACATACCAATGTCATAGCGAAGAAGTGGCGCCATCTCCATTGCGGCCATACCACTGTAATGCATGGTACCTATGCCAGCCCCCACCAATACACCGCCTAATACTATTTCCGCGATACTTATACGTGTTTTAACTAAAAGGTTAAGCGCGACCCAAGCCGCAGCGATACCTGGAATGGCAGAAAGTGTGGTAATTAAAGGGTCGTAATCTACCGGCAAGCAAAGTTCAAACGCTGTCATACCCAAAAAGTGCATTGACCAGATGCCACCACCAAGCGCGATGCTTCCTGTTCCTAATAACGTACTTCGTCTAAGCGCGTCGTGAGTAACAGAAGCTTGCCCCGCAACGTTAAACGCCATAAATGACGCAAACACGGCTACCGATAAGGATAAAACAACAAGAGGAAAATGATATGCCCCCTGAATTAAAGTGGCGTGCTCTTCGAACGTAAAAAAACGAGAAATCATAACGCGGCCAAACTACCTGTTAATTTTTAATAGAGGCATGAACTTAACTTAGCACACTCGACTATTGGGAGTTCTAATTAATTCGTAGAAATTGATTCAAATTGCCGTGCAAATCAGCAAATGTTTAAGTGCATTAGCGCTAGAAAAGAAAAAACCCAGCTAATGCTGGGTTCTAAATGTGGTTGCGGGAGCAGGATTTGAACCTACGACCTTCGGGTTATGAGCCCGACGAGCTACCAGACTGCTCCATCCCGCGACTGTACGGCTTAGTTTGTGTTAACAAAACTTTTTATTTTGGTTTTTCTAAATTGGTTGCGGGAGCAGGATTTGAACCTACGACCTTCGGGTTATGAGCCCGACGAGCTACCAGACTGCTCCATCCCGCGACTGTACGGTAAAGTCTGCATTTGCAGTGCTTTGAAATTCTGGTTATTTTCTGTGGTTGCGGGAGCAGGATTTGAACCTACGACCTTCGGGTTATGAGCCCGACGAGCTACCAGACTGCTCCATCCCGCGCCAGAAAATATATGCTGTAAACGCAGCGCTTAGTGCCTCGCTTCAACGTGGGGCGTATTATACATAGAGACTTAGTCAACACAAGAGCCAAGGTAAGAAATATTTCATTTTTCTGACTGTTAGCAGTTTAATTAACCAAGATGAACAAAGTTAGTACAAATCCCCCCCGCTTTAGGTCTTTATTTTCACATCCTAGTTCGGTCTATTTGAATTTTTCCATTTTTTCAGCCAATGAAAAGTCTAATTCAGTGAGCCCATCTGCATCGTGCGTGGTCAATGTCACCTCTACTTTGTTATAAACGTTGAACCATTCAGGGTGATGTTTTAGTTTTTCCGCCCAAATCGCGATTTGCGACATCCATCCAAATGCACGAATGAAGCTTTTAAACTGAAACGTCTTTGTAATGGTATTTCCGCTTTGTTTCCAAAGTGCGCCATCACAAGCCAACGCATTGAGCACATCTAATTTTTCGCTAATTTCTTTTGCAGATAGCTTCGTTGCCATTCTTTTTTCCTTGATAAATATATGTGAGTTAACCGATTTGTAGATACTGTCTACGCGATAATGTAATAAATTGGTTTTAAGAATGGAAAATTAAGAGATATAAAATAGGAAATGCTGTGGAGGCTATCCTTTACAAAAAAAGCCTGCCTTTGGGACTATTGCCAAAGGCAGGCTTCATGTTGCATTGAACGCTTAATTAAAATTCAATTGCTAAGCGTGCATAGATTTGACGGCCACGAGGATCGTGAACCTTAGAATCAAAACCACTGTTGGTGAACAGTTGTGGAGGCTCTTCATCAAAAAGGTTGATAGCGCCCAACGTCAGTACGTAATTTTGCTCGGTGTCATATAAACCTCCTAAATCAATGTTGTATTGCGCATCTACCGTTAAGTGACTGTCAACCTCGTAAAAGCCACTAGAGCATCCTCCAACGTTTGCCGTACCATCTGCGCAGTTTTGGTCATCGTCGTATGATGAAATATAGCGAAGGAATATATTCGCAGCATGAATATCGTTTTGCCACGCTAACCCCAAATTAGCTCGTAATTCAGGTGAAGAAACACCAATGTTGTTGAAGTTACGACGTCCTGCACCATCAATGTTGCCCGCTTGTGGGTCCATCAAATCATATTTCGTAATGTAAGTAGCATTTAATGTAGGTGTAAAGTTACCAAAGTCTGTTTCAATTTTGTAACTTGTAACGAAGTCCAAACCTGACGTTTCCAATGAACTTGCATTAACGTAGGTGTTATTAACCTGAAGTACCGGTCCTGACACCGGGTCACCCGCTCGAATTACTCGGTCAGTGTTAGTCGGGTCTTCATTAAGGACAGCTTGTGCGTTTTCTTGAATGATCAGATCTTCAAACTCAAAGTTCCAATAGTCCAGCTCAACAGAGAAATCTCTGAATGGTTCATACGAGAAACCAATATTGTATGCCGTCGACTCCTCTGGCTTCAGATCTTCGTTACCAGATGTTCTTACCGCCACAAACGCCGTCGCGCCTTGCACAGGGTCAATAAGCTGCTGTAGTGATGTGGCGCCACCTTGCGCTAAGAATACCGTTGGCGCTCTGAACGATGTCGATATTGAACCGCGTAATGAAAACTCATCACTAGCGCGCCATGATATAGCCAATTTAGGGTCAACTGTACTGCCAATAGCGCCGCCGTAGTCTTCATATCGCACAGCTAGCTGAACGTCTAACTCATCGTTAATGGGCAATGCAAGCTCACCGAAAGCTGCCCATACATCTTGGCTACCATCTATATCGGGGTTACCAATTACAAAGGTGAAGCTGTCTTGGTTGGCCAAATCATCATAGTCTTGACTTAGCTGGTTTTCACGATATTGAACACCAAGTGCCAATGCCGCAAAGCCTCCGCCCATTTCAAATACATCAAACGATGTGAAGGCTTCGAATACTTCAAGATCAGCCTTCGAGTCAATAACCTCAGTGCCGGTAAAAGAACTGACTACATACTCTGAATTTGGTGCAGATGTATAAGATGTCGCAAATGGATTGAAGAACTGACAGTCACCTACACCTGGAGAACCTGCTATTGGGTCACAATTTGAACCACCAAGGCCATAAAGCGCGAGCTGGAACTCGGTATTCAGTACATCAGGTACTCTAAATACAAAATCATTCACCGCACGCGTATAGCTCACTTCCCAGAAACCTGAGTCAGTGACACCCTGCAGACTTGTACTAAAGCGTAAAGTATCCGATTCAGTGTTAGCCGGGTCACCAGGGAAGCCATTACCCTCAGCGCGTCCAAAAAATGCCACTGACTGGCCAAAAGGGTTCTGAGGGTGATAGTCAGGTACTATGGGCGAAGTCAGAATAGGAAAGCTCGGTGCGCCGCCGCGCTCGGCACGGTTTCTGGCCGTACTAAATTCAGCAGTCCAGGTAATGTCATTATCAAATTCATAGTCGGCGCGCACGTAGGCATTGGTTCTACTTTCGTCAGCTACGTAAGAATAAAACTTACCGAAATCAAAACCACAAAAACCAATCTCTAAACCTGGAATAGTGCCGCTTGGCGCTAGCAAGTTTGGTGCGCCACCAAATTCTTCACAGCCATAGGGGTCAATAATTGGTAAAGGACCTGCGCCGGGAATATTTAAAAAGAAAGAGCCAGGGTTACCTAATGCACTGGTGTCGTCTTGTGGACGGCTAAGGCGTCTATCGCTAAGAAATAATGGCGAACGATTGGTGTAACTGATAGCAGCGAGCACGCTACCATTGTCCCCTGTTGCACCCCATAGACCTTGTAGAATGTATTCCTTGTTATCGCCGTGCGCGCCGTCTTGATAGTCGACCGTTACCATTGCGCCGTCATAGTTACGTTTCGTTATGAAGTTAACTACACCCGCCACGGCGTCTGAACCGTACAAAGCAGAGGCACCGTCTTTTACCACTTCCATTCTATCGATGGCTATCATGGGTACAAGTGAGCTAGTGTCGACGAAATTTAACCCTTCGTTGGTAGGCTGCGCATTAACAACTTGACGTTTGTTATTTAGAAGAACCAAGGTTGATGCTACGCCCAAACCACGTAGGTTGATATTAGAGGTCCCCGCTGTGGCATTTTGCGTGAAGGCATCGGGGTTGTTCTCTGCACCTGTATTAATTGTTAGCGTCTGTGTGATGTCCGCGATATTTTTAGCGCCGATCGCGTCAATTGCAACGCTGTCTACCACCGCTAGCGGCGATGGAGATTCAAAGTTTTCGCTTCTGCGAACAAAACTTCCGGTAACGAGAATAAGTTCAACGTCTTTCTTGGCATCTTGCTCAGATTCAACGTCAGACTCTTGGGCTGAAGCAATATATGAAGAGCAAAATAACGCAGTACCGACCATAGCGGCAACTGCTGTCTTACGCGTTTTTAATTTCATAGTGTGATTCCAAATCTGGGCTTATCACTACCGGCACTACTACCCACACTTTCCGCTAGCAACAGGCTGTTCGATTTCGTGTTGTTATTGTTTGGAGGTGACAGAATGTCGACCTACATGATTGATACTATGCTCGAATTTTATTTTTGTAAATTTATTGTGAATAATATATTTACATTAATTTTACACATGGTCAGACCAGATAGACTTAAGGCTACAGAACCCAATGCCTCAGTCACAGTTTCTAAAAAGCATAGTGAGAAGATGTTTCTCTGTGTGCGTAATTTATTCACTCTTGCGTTTTCAGCACTGACCACACTAAAAAACTTAATATATAAAAATCAGTAACTTGAGAATTTTGTTTTACGGATCAATTCTTGAATCAGCTTGGTTATAACTAAGTAAATGGTAATGAGGGTTATGGATTTTCCGAAGGTAGATGAGGTATATAAGCTGCTAAGTTCGAAGCTTGAAAGCTGGATAGAAGGTGCAATTACTCTCCTTCCTAATCTTGTCGTCGCCTTTCTCATTGCCATATTGTTCGGCGTTATCGCAAAGATGGTAGGTAACGTTGTTGGCAAGTTAATGCGGCGCACGTTTGAATCGCGTCAAATTGCCGGTCTGCTCACTTCAATTATCAAATCCATTGTCCTCTTGGCGGGCATATTTATAGCGCTAGATTTTGTCGGCCTCAAAGGCACAGTTACTTCATTGCTTGCAGGTGCAGGTATTGTTGGACTGGCCGTCGGTTTTGCTTTCCAGGATATGACAGAAAATTTCATAGCTGGGATAGCAATGGGGATTAGAAAGCCCTTCGAAATCGGCGATGTCATTGAGGCAGAGGGTGTGTTTGGAAATGTGAAAGAAATTAATCTTCGAAATACTCTCGTCGAGACCTTCTACGGGCAACTTGAAGTTATCCCTAACAAAATTTTATTCCGAAATATACTGACAAATTACTCCAGTTTAGGATATCGAAGGATAGAGATCCCTGTCGGGATTTCTTATGCAGACGATATTGAGACTGCAGCTAACGTCATTACCAACGCAATGAACGATAAAGATTACGTTATCAAAAAAGATGAAACTGCCGTGTATGCAGAATCATTTGGCGACTCTAGTATTAATTTATTGCTGTGGTTTTGGATCCGCTACCCGGGCGAGCCCGGTTTTATGATGGTTAGACACGACGCCATCAATACGATTAAAACGGTGCTTGAAGACAACGATATTCTTATCCCGTTCCCAATCAGGACGTTGGACTTTAATGCCAAAGGTGGAGACAAACTTAATGCCATGCTGAAAGAGCACAATGAGCAAAGTACTAATAACAATTCAAATTCATCAAACCAGCAGTCTGATGTAAAAGCAGGTGCCCCCCCAGATCAGCCTGGGAACGAGTAATGTAAAAGGAGATAAAGATGGAAATATTAGATTCAAAATCACTTAAACACGCATTCTTAGCTATGATTATCACAGCAAGTTTTGGAGTTTTAGGCGGCTGCGCAACGATTGAAGGCGCCGGCAAAGATATTCAAAGCGCTGGTGAAGCAGTAGAAGAAGGTGCTGAAGAAGCGTCTAATTAAGCTTTGATTTACTTATGTGAGATTAGCCTGATGCTTTTTAACAGAGTTAGAACGCATCAGGCTTTTACATTTCTAAAGGTTACCTTTTACAACAGCACCTAATTTTTTAAGGTGATACTTATTCAGTCTTTTGTGTAACGCAAGGTAATAGACATCCTCTCATACTGCTAAACGTTATCACGTCATTAGGGCTTGAGCACCGCTAACATGAGAAACCCTCCAACCAGTGCAGGGTTACCACTTGACTTCAACAAACAACTCGCCTCAACTTTAAACAGTTTGCCTTGCGGCTTTTCACTAACATCAACGAGTTTAAATTGATACTTGACTGCGTCGTTACTCTTGACCGGTTCAAGGAAGCGTAGCTTATCTATTCCATAGTTAATCATTGATGCGATGCGTTCACTTGGAGCAATAACCTCTGCAAACGCTTTAGGCATGAGACTGGCAGTGAGAAAGCCGTGAGCAATTGTCGTTTTAAATGGACTTTCTTTTTCGCACTTAACCGAATCTAGATGAATCCACTGATGGTCGCCTGTTGCATCTGCAAATTGATTAATCATGTCCTGTGTTACTGTTAACCACTCTGGTTGCGCAAGTGACTCACCTATCGCTAAATCTAAAAGTGTCTTCATAATTTCAGTCCAATTTCCGTTTATTAACGACAAAACTACTATTATTTAGTTGAATACTTCAATTAACTTTTAATAATAGGTATTTATAAATATTCCTGTTACACTAACGTAAATTATACGTAGATGCTATGTAGCAAGTCATCAAAGTGTTGACCAAAAGCACTGTGGTGCAAACTAGCGCCTCTTCATCTATTGGCTATGTTCAGGGCACTCGCTCTTAAAGGATTAGTTATGAATCTCAATAGAATCGATTTGAACCTTTTTGCAGTATTCGACGCCATTTATACGGCAGGAAGCTTAACCAAGGCAGCAGATGTCTTGTGTATTACTCAACCAGCAGTAAGCAACTCTCTCGCAAGACTACGAGAAATGTTAAACGACCCCTTGTTTGTTCGTACTGGTCACAGCATGACACCAACACCTGTAGCCCAAAACATTATTGTGCCTGCGCGTCAAGCATTGGCATTGTTGCGCAAAAGCGTACAGGAAAGCCACACGTTTGACCCTTTAACTGCCGAGAAGTCTTTCAATTTTGCAAGCAGAGATTTACTTGAGGCTAGTATTATGCCTCGATTGGTTGCTCGCCTTCAGAATCTAGCGCCCAACATTGGCTTGACCAACTATGAGATACCTAGAAGCCAAGTAGTATCTGCTATGGCAGCGGGTACATTAGATTTTTTTGCTGATGCATCTACGTTCACTGACCCTCACCTTTGCAAAGAAAAGATCGCACAAGACAGGTTTGTAGTGCTTGCTCGTAAAAA
The DNA here is from genome assembly GCF_000808575.1 of Alteromonas marina. Classification (GTDB taxonomy): domain Bacteria; phylum Pseudomonadota; class Gammaproteobacteria; order Enterobacterales; family Alteromonadaceae; genus Alteromonas; species Alteromonas marina_A. Next base: position 180,331 of record NZ_JWLW01000067.1, on the reverse strand, counting down.
CCACCCTGCTCTAAAAAACGGCTTAAACTTAGATACATTTTTGCGCTTGGGGCATATTAACGTGTCTCAACGTAAATCAGGCGCAGGCCCCATTGATGTAGCGCTAGACAAAATGGGCAAAAGAAGAAAAGAGGTAATGCGTGGTCAACACTTTTTAACGGTGCCAAGTACCATAGTTAAAACAGACTTAATAGCGTGTTTGCCGTTTCACTTGGCAAAACACTACGACCTCGCCATTTATGAAATGCCATTCGAATTACCTGCAGTAGAGTATTATCTGTATTGGCACGTCAGTGCAGACCACGACTACGCACACATGTGGATGCGCGAACAAATAATGGAAGTAGCAAGTAACTTCAAGCCGCACTAACTTAAAAAGAACGCCCCATTGGGGCGTTCTTTTTGAATAAAGCTTGGTTATAAAACCTCATACCTAAGTATTACTCCCATCATTTCAAAAAGATATTTTTTTGCGTTTAATTAAGTCCGAACGAACAAACAAACTTTTAAAATACTTGAGGAATTAACCATGTTGAAAATCGTTAAAGCTTCTCTTGTTATCGCGGCGACACTAGGTGTATCGGGCGTTGCACAGGCTGATGTGAGCGAGGCGCTTGCAAACATTTGTACTATTGTACAAGCAGACGACAAAGGCGAATTACGTAAAAAAATGCGTTCAGTAGAGTCAGACTACCGCATGAAGCTAAAAGACTATTACTCGGGTATTAGCTGCAGTGGAAATAGCCTTATCCGCACGGCTCTTTTGAACAATGCTGTAGAAGCAGGTGAATTGCTGGTTAAGAAAATGCCAAAGAGCGATTTACAGGCACCTGAAGCCGACGGTAAAACGCTACAGGCTTGGGTTGCCGAAAACGGCTTACAGGATAACCCAATTGCAGCGGTGCTCAACGACCGACTGTAAAACAATTTCACGCCATGTGAACCAGTTCAACATGGTTGCAGAGAAATCTGCACTTTAAGAAGCGACCTTCGGGTCGCTTTTTTCTTTGAAGCAGACACAAAAAAGGGTAATGCACTACCCTCTTTTCATTCCAGCGAACTTAGATTGACTTACTCGCTTTAGTCATAAGAAAACCTGTCATTACGCCAATCACTTACGCATTGCAAGCGCCGTCATTGTACTTTTCAATCAAGGTATATAGGTTATCTTGCTCGTCGAACACTTTTTTCATGGCAAGGTCATTTTCGCGAAGGTCGACACCAATGTGAACAATACCCGTATGAACATTCTCCACATCATAACCTGGACGCTTAACCTCATTGGGTAACGACGATAAGTTTGCTCTGTTCAATAAAATAGACGTTTGAGATTGCTGAGAACCTTACTAGCTTTGTAGCGCTTTTTGGCGACGCATCGCTCAATACGCAGTAACGAAATAGATGACCGTTCACGCAAACCCAACGTTGAAGAATTAATCTCAACATGTTTGGTGTCTTATTACCGAAATAAAGATGGGGTCACAATTGCAACCTTGACGCCATTTCAACGCAAAGAAAAAGCATAGATGCTGTTTCTTCGCACTTTTTTTGATCGTTTCACAATCTCATTCTTCATTGTGCAATTAGCTCTCAACCCCTTTAATACTAAAGGCTATAGCGCCACCTTCTCCTCTACATCTTTAGTATAAGGTACAAACCAATATACTTAGTTATTTGAGTGAATGTTTTTTAATCATCTTGGTTGTTTTTTAATTAACCCCGAACAAACAAACCAATTATTAAAACAAACGAAGGAAATTTAACCATGTTGAAAATCGTTAAAACTTCACTAGTAATTGCAGCATCTTCTTTGGCTTTCTCTAACACGGCACAAGCAGATGATATAAACCAAGCGCTAGCTAACATCTGTACTATCGTTCAAGCAGATGATAAGGGTGAATTGCGCAAAAAAATGCGTAGTGTGCAATCAGACTACAAGCTTAAGCTTCGCGATTACTACTCAGGCATATCTTGTGGCGGTCAAAGCTTAATCAGAACTGCACTTTCAAACAATGCTGTTGAAGTGGGTACATTGCTTGTTAAGAAAATGCCAAGTAAAGATCTACAGGCACCAGAAGCTGACGGTAAAACATTACAAGCGTGGATTGCTGAGCAGGGTCTGCAAAGCTCACCAATTTCAGCTGAGCTGAACGATAGGATTTAATACCTCTTTCACATTGCCATGTGAATCGATTCAACATGGTAGCAGCGAATGCTGCACTGAGAGGCCCCACTGCTACGGGGCCTTTTTCTTTTTTTTCAAAAAAATATCAACCTTAGCTCAGGCTTTCTTCAGGAAAAAGAAAGGTTTTGTTAGTCCTATACGTCCATGATTTTGTTGCCATTAAGGCAAATATTATTCATGGAGATTAAAATGAAAACTTCACTCAACAAAAAATTTTTAGCGCTATTCGCTTGCACGGCACTCTGTTCTTTTAATGCACTGGCAAATATAGAGATAGGACTAACTTTAGGCACAAGTAAACCTAAAAATTATGACCAGTGTGCATGTACACCGGGTGGTTCAATAGAAGACATTGAAGCAGAGGTAGATATCGATTTAGCTTTAGCTCAGATGCGTTATGTTTTCGACAATGGTATTTTTGTCGAATTGCGTCATGGAAAGGGCTTTTCAAAATCAGAAAGTCGAGTTACCCCACGAGGTGGAGAAACTGTAAGAGGTCTAGACATAGAACTTTATGGTTTAACGAATACATCTATTGGTTATAGATTTTTTTGCAGATCAGACGCTTTCCCCCTATGTAATGCTGGGCACAACGACAAACATTGTATTAACCGCATTTCTACCCGATAGGCCTGAATTTGGACGGGAAAATTACAGTAATGAATTCTCTTATGGTGCCGGAGTAAACTGGAATTTATCTGAGAACTTTTTAGTTAGACTTGAGTAATTTCAATACTCTAATGGCGATTTAGGTGATACTGGAGCAGTTGACTTATCAACATGGTCAGCATCAATAGCATACCGCTTCTAAAAGGCTTTGGAGGCGATTAATTTAATCGCCTCAGCATTTATTTGCATGATTGTTTCAATTAGGCTTCTACTTGGATAAAAGTTTATGACTATGCCAAAAACGATATTCATAACTGCCCTAGTATGCACCTTTTTCTCTCTATCGGCTTATTCTGCGTCAAAATATTCGGGTCCTATCATTGATGTACATATTCACGCGTATAAAGAACAAAGTCCATTGTTTGGTCTTGAACATCCCCCAACGCTTCGAGGCAAAACCTACCGTGCAGTGAAAAACGCAGAGCATCTAAAACAAGAAGTGCTGCAACGATTTCATAAATACAATATTGTGAAAGCAGTAGTGACTGCTGGTGAATTATGGTTGGAAGATGCGCCAACTACGATTTTAGTAGCAAACGCGACAAAACCGCCATCAATACTAAAAAAGCAACATGAGCTTGATTATTTAGATGTTATCGCTGAAGTCGCGCCGTTTTATGAGGGTAAGAAATTAGATCACCCTTCAATTGAGCGTTATTTCAAGCTTGCAGAAGAGCTCGGAGTGCCAATTGGAGTACATATTTTTCCTGGGAGCCCTAACTTTGGCTTGCACTATTTGCCAGAGGTGTTGGGCTCAATGCGCGCATATAATGCATCGCCGGGTCAAATAGATAATAGCACTGACTGATGCGGGTCTTGGAAACCGTATCCTGTATGGGAGCGACCAGATGGTATGGCCTGATATTATTGACGATGCAATAGCAATGATAAATGACAGTGATGCACTAACCCTTACGCAGAAAGCTGATATCTTCTAAAATAACGCTGCCAGATTTTGGGGCTAACGGATACACAAATGCGCCAACATAAAGCAAAGAAAAATACGCGTTAAAGTGCCATAGCCCGTTCAATTATACTGGCCGTCTTATTGTTCTCTGAAATCGCCATCTTTAATGCTAATTTATTTTCTTCGTGTTTTTCTAGAAGCATCTTAAACCTTGGTATGTCAATCATTTTATGAAAGAAGGGATCACTTTCAATTCCATAAAATCGCTCAAAGCTTACCGGAACAGATCTGTTATTAATCAAAGTTGCTAATATATCGAGTGCTTCACTATATTGACCCATTTGCGTATAAAGCTGCGCTAGATAATAGTCGTAGTAGCGGCTTCTGTTATCCGTCTCTAACGCTCGCGTAATTTCTTCGACAATCTTTAGTTCATTGCTAACATCGTTTGGATAAAGCAGTTTTCTGAACAAGAGCGATTGACCGCTGGATACTTTCGACAAAGCAAGATCAACATAGCGTTCTTGCTGTCCATTGAGCACTTGTGATACTGAGTACAAATAAACTTGAGGAAAGAAACCAACGTTAAAATCATATTCATTAACGCTACTTAAATATGCTTCGATGCGTTCGATTCTATTTTCGAACTCGCTGTGATTTAGCTCATGTAAAGTCAATGTTTTTGTAACGGGTGGTGCGAGTTTCTTCATTACCTCGTGAATTTGATTGAGAACTTTCTTTTCACCGGTATATTCATGAACTTCAGCTTTATGAACCCAACAGTTCATGAATCGTATGCTGCGAGCAAGGCACTCTTGAGCTTGAGTATCTGCGTCAACAATTTCATTTCTCACTACATGGATGTAAGCCAAGCCGATTTGAAAGAGTAGGCTTTTTCACACTAACAGTTTCGTTCGGGTTTGTTTTTATAATTGATGTATCGAATTTGTAGCCACGTTTGGGAATAGTCTCATCTGCTGAGCTCAGATCTGGCTCCAATAGCTCTAGCTTTTTTCTCAGATCCGAAATAACTCTAGAGAGCGATTCATCGGCTCCGAATCTATTGGGCCAAACTTCCTGAAGCAATATATCTCTTGTCACCACTTCGTCATTCGCACTCAACAACAATGCTAATACTTCAGAAACTTTATTAGTGAGTTTTACGACAACGCCACTTTTTTCAACCGTATTTTCTGTGCGATTAAATTTGAACCCATTTAATTCAAAGCAAGCGGAAGCATCCATGACTATTCACTCCATTTACTGAACAGCAAACTAGAAACATAAGGATAATATAATACAACTAGACGAGATAAAAAATAGCACGACACTACGATGTATTTTCGTATAGTTGCCCTTCATTGCAACCCTTGCCCTACACGTATAGGAAACTATACCCAGTTATTTCAGTATATGTTTTTCAACAACTTAGATTAGGGTTTAATGCATTCCAACGAACAAACATAATCTTAAAAACAACAACCGAAGGAATTTAACCATGTTGAAAATCGTTAAAACTTCTCTAGTAATTGCGGCATCTACTTTAGCCTTCTCTAACGCAGCTCAAGCTGATGACATCAACGAAGCGCTAGCAAACATTTGCACAATTGTTCAAGCCGATGACAAAGGTGAACTTCGCAAGAAAATGCGTAGCGTGCAGTCAGATTACAAACTAAAGCTTCGCGATTACTACTCTGGCATTTCTTGTAACGGCCAAAGCCTTATTCGCACCGCTCTAACCAATAATGCGGTTGAAGTGGGTACGCTTCTTGTTAAGAAAATGCCAAGTAAAGATTTGGCTCAGCCAGAGTCAGACGGCAAAACTTTACAAGCCTGGATTGCTGAGCAAGGTCTACAAAGTTCACCTATTTCAGTTGAGCTTGACGGCAGAATTTAATACAACAATTTAGTCACACCATGTGATACATCGGTTCAACATGGTAGCGGCAGGACGCCGCACTGGAGGCCCCTTTTAGGGGCCTCACCCCATTCTAAGCCCTTAAAAAATCTATCATTTCTTTTCGCACCCACTCAGGCTTTTCCCTGTGTAACCAATGCGACGCACTCGGATTGAACCGCTTTGTAATCTGCGGAACATAGTGTTCAATTTTATCTATTACACTTAAATCAAATGCATCATCTTGCTCTCCCCATAATAGTAGCGTTGGGCAGTGAATAAATATCTCGGGTATACGAATGTCATCTAACACTTTTTTAGATACATTCATTTGAGGCACTTGTTGTGGCATTTGCCTATAGTAGCTGAGCATCGCGCTAAGGGTTTCAGGGTCACGCCAATCGTTGAGTAACTCTCTTGAGTAGCTCGATTTTTGCTCAAAAAGGCAGCTTCCGATCATATTTTTCAATAGCTGAAAGTCTGTATTTGAAAGAATTCGTTCTGCGTTCCTATCTATGAGCGTAGCGATATACTGGCTTTTTTCTCTTTGCATAGAAGAGGTTTTAATTGCACGTGTAAAACAAGATGGATGCGCAGCATTTACAATGATCAGTTTGCTAATCAATGTTTGGTGAAAGGCTGCTAGGGGCCACGCTATTGCCCCGCCCCAATCGTGTCCCAACAAAATAACCTTTCGGCCTTTTTTAACTTTCTCGATGAAGGCGGCCATTCGACCTATCAATGATGGAACCTGGTAGTCCGTTTCACTAGGTAGTGGACTCGATAAATGATAACCGGGCAAATCTGGAGCAATGATGTCAAGTGTTGTGGGGAGTATCGCCATTAACCCCTCCCACGTATGTGCATTCTCTGGGAAGCCATGAAGCATTATAATTAAAGGGTTCTTTGCGCCCTCTTCTTCTCGGGATAAATAATGAATGGAGGCCCCATCAACCATTGCGTATTTGGAATCAACCAATGTGCTCACTTCCTCTATGTGATTTTAAGAAACAAAAAAGCCGAGCAAAATAAGGTATCCAATGATTACTGATTAAATCATTTTTCCGGCTACATTATTTTCTCGGCCTTTAGTGCGCCTTTTCTTAACGCACTTGCCTGGCTTTTATGTCTCTATTCGATGGCAAACATGCTCTCTGGCATAGACATTAAGTTGTCAGCACCTGACTGCATAGCTGAAACAAGCGAGCGAGTACGGGTTAATAAACGGTCAAAATAGAAGCCCGTTGTTAAAATTTTACTCTTATAAAACTCGGTTTCAGTGCTACCTGCATCAAGCTGCTCTTGTGCCTTCACGGCCATTTTAAGCCAGAAGTAAGCAACGGTGACATAACCTGAGTACATTAGGTAATCGACAGACGCTGCGCCTATTTCGTCAGGGTTTGACGCTGCGGCTTTACCTATATCCATAGTAATCTGCTGCCACTCGTCAAGATGAGAGTTAAGTGCATTGGTCCAAGCGCTAAACTGCGCGTTGTCGCGCAATGAATTGCAGTAATCACGCACTTCTTGCACAAATACGTTCAATAGCTCACCGTTAGAACCCATTACTTTACGGCCTAGTAAGTCAACAGCTTGAATACCCGTTGTACCCTCGTACATAGTACAAATTCGTGTATCGCGAGCCAGCTGCTCCATGCCCCATTCCTTAATGAAGCCGTGCCCGCCGTAAACCTGCATGCCGTAACTGGTCGATTCTTGCGCAGTCTCTGTTAAAAAGGCTTTTACAATAGGTGTTAAGAACGCAAGTTTTGCATCGGCAACTTGCTTTTCGGCCGCATCGTTTCCGTAGAGTGTAATATCAACCAATTGCATACAATAAGCCGCTAGCGCACGGTTACCTTCAGCGAACGCTTTTTGCGTTAACAGCATACGGCGCACATCAGGATGCACAATAATGGGATCGGCTGGGCCTTCAGGATTCTTTCGCCCCGTCAACGAACGGAACTGAATGCGGTCTTTTGCATAGCGTAACGCACCTTGGAAAGCCGCCTCAGACGCTGCTAAGCCTTCAAGGCCTGTGCCAATACGCGCGGTATTCATAAAGGTAAACATACAGTTTAGACCACGGTTAGGTGGGCCTATCAAATAACCTTTTGCGCCATCGAAATTGATCACACAGGTTGCGCTGGCCTTGATACCCATTTTGTGTTCTATGCTTCCGCAGCTTACCGCATTGCGGTCTTGCTTTTCACCGTCTTCAGATACATTAAATTTAGGCACAACAAACAAAGAAATACCCTTGGTACCTTCTGGTGCGTCAGGCAAGCGAGCTAACACAATGTGTACAATATTTTCGGACATATCGTGTTCACCAGCTGAGATGAAAATCTTTGTGCCCGTTAAACTGTACGTACCATCTTCTTGGGGTTCTGCGCGGCATTTCAACATACCAAGGTCTGAACCACAATGTGCTTCAGTTAAACACATTGTGCCTGTCCACTCACCGCTGATCAGCTTCTCAAGAAACATTTTTTGCTGCAATTCAGTTCCGTGTGCTTTAAGGGTTTCCATACATCCCTGACTCAGGCCTGGATACATAGCCCAAGAATGGTTAGCACCAGAGAACCATTCTGCGATAATTGAAGACAGCGAATACGGTAATGCCTGCCCACCAAATTCTTCTGGGTGAGACATACTTGGCCAACCACCCTCAACATAGGTTTGATAAGCTTCTTTAAACCCTTTTGGCGTGGTGACTTCACCATCAACCCACTTACACCCTTCTTCATCGCCAGACGCGTTGATAGGTGCAAGCGTATTTTCAGAAAACTTAGCCGCTTCAGCGAAAATCGCCGAAACTAGGTCTTCCGAGGCTTCATCGAAACCCAGTTTTTGATAGTGATTTTGATAATCTAGTAGCTCATGTGTTACAAACATGGCGTCACGTTGTGGAGCTTTATAACCTTCCATACCCAATACCTATATTACTTCAAATAGACCAGCAGCGCCCATGCCGCCACCGATACACATGGTGCAAACAACATATTTCGCACCGCGTCGTTTACCTTCGATGAGTGCGTGACCCACCATGCGAGCACCGCTCATGCCGTATGGGTGACCAATAGAAATGGCACCGCCGTTTACGTTTAATAATTCGTCTGGAATACCCAACTTGTCGCGGCAATACAGGACTTGTACCGCAAACGCTTCGTTAAGCTCCCATAGACCGATATCGTCCATGGTTAATCCATGCTGCTTTAATAGCTTAGGAATGGCGAACACTGGGCCAATTCCCATTTCATCTGGCTCACAGCCTGCTACTGCAATCCCGCGATAAATGCCAAGAGGTTGAGCATTGCCCTTTGCCGCAGAATGCTCATCCATAATCACTGTCGCACTTGCCCCATCAGAAAGCTGACTCGCATTACCAGCCGTAATGCAACCACCTTCTATCACAGGGTTAAGTGCTTTAAGCCCTTCTAGCGTTGTTTCGGGTCGATTTCCTTCGTCTTTCGACAAGGTCACTTCACGCTCAGAGGTTTCGCCTGTTTCTTTATTAAATAAGGTTTGCGTTGCTGTGATAGGTACAATCTCATCATCAAACTTGCCCGCTTCTTGAGCCGCTGCTGTGCGCATTTGGCTCTGGTAACCGTATTCGTCTTGTACGTCACGGCTAATGTTGTAGCGCTTACCTACCACTTCCGCAGTTTGAAGCATTGGCATATAAATATCTTTGTGCTTAGCAACCAGTGCAGGGTCTACTGCACGAAACATATTCATATTTTTGTTTTGCACTAAAGAGATAGAATCTAAGCCTCCCGCAACCATAATGTTGGTATCGCCTGTGCGAATTGAATTCGCTGCGGTAGCAATGGCATACATGCCAGAGCTGCATTGGCGGTCGAGCGTCATACCCGCTACGGTGACCGGTAAACCACCCGCTAGGCCAGCCAAGCGACCTATATTCATGCCGCCGCTGCCTTGGGTTAGCGCAGCGCCCATTACCACGTCATCGACACTGGCAGGGTCGATCCCCGCGCGTGCTACTGCGTTTTGAATAGCATGGCCACCTAATGAAGGGGCTGGTAAATTGTTCAGTGCACCTTTATAAGCGCGCCCGATTGGCGTACGTGCTGTACTTACGATAACTGCATCGCGCATTTTCATATTCCTTTCAGTTGGGCTGAAAGTTCAGCCAAAGTTTAGCTAGGCCTATGTGTTTCTTCTCGAAGTTGCCTAGCTTTACCAGATTCGGATGTCGGGGAACGAGAGCTATCGTTAGCTCTCACCGTCGATTAATTCTCGCTAACGAGAGCCATGTCTACTTCGCTTTATAGCTTTTAAACGTGCCGCCGCTTTGGGCCAATTTCACCAACAAATCACTTGGTTCAAGCCACATTTTTCCGTAATCACCCAATTGATCGCGATAGGTAGTCAGCTTATCTAAAATAGTGCCTAGCCCTACTTCGTCGGCATATTGCATAGGGCCGCCGCGATACACAGGGAAGCCATAACCGTAAACATAAATCACATCGATATCGCTAGATTTAGCTGCAATGCCTTCTTCTAAGATAGCAGCACCTTCGTTAATCAATGAGTACATGACGCGAACCAGAATTTCCTCATCGCTAATGTTTGAACGCTGAACCACGCCTAAACGCTCTGCTTCTTGCTTAGCAATTTCTTGTACTTCTGGATCTGGGATAGGAACTCGACTGCCAGGTTCATAGTTGTAAGCTCCGCGTCCGGTTTTAAGTCCGTTGCGCCCCTTTTCTACCAAGCGATCGGCCACCGCACCGTAAGCGGGGTCGTGTGCAATATGCTCTTGTCTAGACTGTCGTACATAGTAGCCGATATCTAATCCAGCCATATCACCCATAGTGAACGGCCCCATTGGCATACCAAACTCGGTCAAAACGCGATCAACTTGCTCAGGTGTTGCTCCTTCAAGCAGCAAGCGGTTAGCTTCACGGCCGTAAGGCTCAATCATGCGGTTACCCACGAATCCGAAGCAAACGCCTACTAACACAGCTACTTTCTTGATGCGTTTAGCCATCTTCATGCAGGTTTTAATGACCTCAGCAGATGTCTTATCAGCCTTAACCACTTCTAGCAGTCTCATCACATTCGCTGGCGAGAAGAAGTGAAGACCAATCACATCTTCAGGACGCGATGTGGCTGTCGCTATTTCGTCTATATCCAATGTTGACGTATTTGAAGCCAAAATGGCGCCTGGCTTACACACTTTATCTAGCGTCGAGAATACGGTTTTCTTTACTTCCATCTTCTCGAAAACGGCTTCGATGACGAGATCTACATCAGCTAAGTCATCATACGACGTAGTACCTGAAAGCAGTGCCATGCGGCTCTCTACCTGCTCTTGGGTTAACTTGCCTTTTTTCGCTGAGTTTTCGTAGTTCTTTCTAATAAGCGCTAATCCCTTCTCTAGCGCTTCTTCTTTGAGCTCAAGCATTGTGACTGGAATGCCGGCATTGGCGAAATTCATAGCGATACCACCGCCCATTGTTCCCGCGCCGATAATCGCAACCTTTTCAATGTTGCGCTCAGGAGTATTTCTGTCGAAATCGCTCACATGGCCTGCTGCGCGTTCAGCAAAAAAGAAATGTTGCTGGGCACGCGCCTGTGGCGTATTCATACACTCCATGAAAAGCTTGCCTTCATTTTTAAGGCCATCTTCAAAAGCGAGCGTGTAAGCACCGCGTACCGCTTCGATACATTTTAATGGAGCAAAGAAACCACGAGTCGCTTTTTTAGTTTGTGCAGTTACTGCATCAAACACCGCCTGCGTTTCGTCAGACATGGACAGCGTAATATCACTGGTGCGTTTAATCGCTTTATCTGGCGTTAATGCTTGTAAATAAGCTTTTGTATCTTCAAGTAAATGCTCAGGCTTATCAGAAATTTTGTCGAAAACACCTGGAAGTTTGACCACCGACGTAGGCTTGCCTGTTACGATCATTTCTAACGATGTTTGTGCGTCGGCTAAGCGAGGAAGGCGCTGAGTACCGCCTGCGCCCGGTAATATGCCTAGATTTACCTCTGGAAGACCTACTTTATTGTCGGCAAAGGTGATGCGATGATGGCAAGCTAACGCCACTTCTAAGCCACCGCCGAATGCTGGTCCAGGGAGAACAGCAACAACCGGCTTAGACGCATTTTCAATCTTGTCTAGTACCTCAGGCAGCATGGGAGACAAATCGCCACCAGAGAATTCGCTGATGTCAGCTCCACCCGAAAAAATAGGTAGTGAAGAAGTAATAACAATGGCACGTACGCTGTCGTCATCTAGTGCATTGTTTATGCCTTCTATCAACCCTACTCTGATAGCGCGTGACAGCGCATTAACGGGCGCACTTTGCATTGTCAGCGTGGCAACACCCTGTTGTACTGCATATTCTACGGCTTTATTTTCCATCTCAGTCATAACCATGTCCTGTTTATCACGTTAACTGGATGTTATTGCAGTGTTGTCAATCATCCAAGTTTATTGGTGTTATAGACATTTATCATAATATTTAATAATGACCGCCAGCCCCTTTGTGAATTCATTTCTCTGCGCAGAGCTTGTTCTACCTTGCCTAAGGTTTATTTGACAGAAAATAAAACCGGTGTTTTTGTTAATCGGGCAACACTTGTAATTACATTTTATTTACAAAAGGATGATTGGCTATGCAAGTGCTTAAAACACCGGAAAGCGCCTTTAGAAAAATAACTGACTTTCCTTACCCACCCCGCTTCACTGAAATAACTGACACAGTAAGCGGTGAGATAAGAATGGCCCATTATCAATGTGGACCGAAAGATGGACATACCGTGCTATTAATACACGGCGAACCGACGTGGGCTTATTTGTACCGCAAGATGATGCCTATATTGGCTGATGCGGGATTCAATGTCATCGCGCCGGATCTCATTGGTTTTGGGCGCTCAGATAAACCAGAAAGAAAGGAGGATTACTCCTACGCTCGTCACGTGATATGGCTAAAAGACTGGTTTTCACAGGCTACTAAAGGCCCTGTTACCCTATTTTGTCAAGACTGGGGAGGTTTACTAGGCTTGCGGCTTGTTGCCGATATGCCTGAGCGTTTTTCGGGTGTCATGGTATCTAATACTGGGCTGCCCACCGGCGACCATGCGCCTAGTGATGCTTTCATCAAATGGCGTCGTTTCTCTCAGGACGTGCCCGAATTCCCCACTTCGACCATTATTCAAAATGCAACAACCACAGAATTAGACGAAGCAACGTTGGATGCCTACGACGCCCCCTTCCCTGACGAAAGCTTCAAAGCGGGAGCCCGCATGTTTCCTCTTCTAGTTCCTACAAGCCCAGACAATGCTGAGGCACAGGCGAATAGACAGGCATGGGAAAAGCTAAAGCAATATAACAAACCTTTTGTTACAGCTTTCGGTGATAGCGACCCTGTCACCAAAGGTGGAGAAAAAGTATTTCAAAAGCTCGTTCCCGGCTGTAATGGCATGGCCCATACACAGATAGAAAACGGTGGTCACTTTATTCAGGAAGACCAAGGGGAACGGCTGGCCAATCTGCTTGTTCAGTTTATCCAGAATACGCAGCTTAAGTAACAAGACTTTCAACCGACATGAAACTATTAACTATTAGGAGATAACCATGGACGCTCTACTCGACTTTTCTGGACAAGTTGTATTAATTACCGGCGCAGGCAGTGGTTTTGGCCGCCTGTTATCGCTAGGTCTTGCCAACCGAGGAGCGAAACTCGTTCTTTCAGACATTAACGAAACCGCACTTGAGGAAACGAAAAAAGATGTAAAAGCACTCACCGATGTCGTGGTACTAGCCGGTAATATAGCCAGCGAGTCACTAAATAAGGCGCTTGTTGAAAAAGCCATGGAAACCTTTGGCAAACTAGACATTGCCGTAAATAATGCGGGTATAGCGCATAACCCAGCGCCAATTCATCAAATGACAGAGGAAATCATGGATTCGCAGTTTGCTGTGAATGTTAAAGGCGTTATGTTTGGAATGAAGTACCAGATACCCGTTATGCTGGCACAAAAGCAAGGTCACGTTTTAAATGTTAGCTCACTCGCGGGCTTGGGCGGAGCGCCAAAGGGCGGTGCGTATGCTGCAGCAAAACATGCCGTGTCAGGGATAACCCGCACTGCCGCGGTTGAATATGGTCGAAAAAATGTTCGCGTGAATGCAATCTGCCCATTCTATAGTCCAACCAACATATTGAACGTAGATGGGTACAACACCCCTGAAGCGCGAGAGCAATTAGGCCTTGGCAGCCCAATGAAGCGACTAGGCGAACCACAGGAAATCGTTAACACCATGATGCTAATGCTTTCCCCTGGCAACTCTTACATGAACGGACAAACCATAGCAGTAGACGGAGGCGTAACCGCATGGTGATGTACTGCTTGAGTATCAGGCACAAGGGTATATAAAAAAATACCCTTGTATAACACCTAATGTTTCGATTCCATCCTACATTCGGTGTAATGAAGGAGAACAAACAAAGCCGATGAATGAGGTGGGTGCAACCACCTCAGCCATCGACATCGAATAGTGTTTAATCAGTTTGTCTAGCGTTCACGTTGAACAAAAAAGAGAAAAAATGTGATGAACAAGCCAAATAAAAACAGTTTTTTAGCTATCGCACTTTTTCTAGCACCTTCGCTGATGAATTCTAGTTTCGCGCAAGAAGCCCGACCTACGCTTGTAAATATGAAGGAAGTGCCTTCATCCCAATTACTCAAGAAGCAACGTCAGAATAAACCGCTAGCACTAAGCACAGTGAAGCGCGGTACCAATGCCTCGCTTCAAAGTACCAAACAATCGAAAGGCCAGTACCTTATTCACAGCGTACTGCCGAATGCTCGCTTTAGTGCGAAGTAATTCCTAGTCTAGAACTCGACACTCAGCTTGCCTTCCAACAAAATCGCTCCACACTAATACCTTCATCTTAGCGCATTCATAATAATGCCAATCAAATGACACCTACGACATTTAACTCTATTACACTAATTACGTATAGCGCGACACCATTGTGAAAACTATCTTTAAGGTTAACACCGGTAGAAAAAGTCATAAGAAAATAGGTGAGCATGTTATTAAAACCAAAACATATCGCGTTATTGTTTACGCTGGCAATTGCAGTGTCTGCTATGGGATAGGTACGAAGACGTTTCAACATAGAAACGTCCTTCGAAAGCGAGCTTAAGTCTCAGTTTTTCTTGCTAGACGTGACGTAGGGTTCTTTAGGTTAACGTTTAAAAAACTCAAAGCTTAGCGGATACACCCACAACTCCCCTTTGTTCGCTTTGACTGCTGCCACGATAGCAAAGGCGATGTTCATTAATCCAAGAACGATGAAGCCTAGGGCTCCTATGATAATCAGCGTCAAGACAAAACAAATAACAGAGTATATGAGCAAGCTTATTAACCAATTCGCTGTCACCCTGCCGTGCTGATTGATGTCTTCGTTTTGATCTTTGTGAGCAATCCATAGCACGATAGGCAATATGATACCTAAGCCAGGTATAATGAAACTGGATAACTGAGAAACATGAATGAGTGTACAGTAGCTTCGAGCGTTCAAGCCCCAGTAGAGTGGTTCTTCCGTTGACATAATAGTCCTTTTTATTGTGTTGGTTTGATTTGATAAATATAGGCGTTTTCAGTGTGACCGGCATCAAGCTTAACAGGAACAATGACCCGTTCATATTGATCACCTTCAAACTCATCCAGCATGGCCCAGTTTTCGGCAAGTTGAGTAGACGTTAGCATCATGCCCTTCACCTCTTCTTTTGCTTCAGTTAGATCAGAAATAACAATTCCCGGAAACCCCATAGTTGCTCCCCACCCTTGTTGAACTAAGTGCCCTTCTACCGTACCAGACTGCCACTGGCCATCAATATGCGCGACGATATGGTGATTTGGGCAATTAGGAGCAAGGCTTCCGTAGATAAACAACCTTTCTAAATCAGGTGTAGCAGACGTTACATTGTCATTGTTTTGCATTACTTTGACCCATTATTAAAAAACTTTTCGTCAGGTGTTGAGGCAAATTTAAAAACAGGCCCAACCGTTCGCATTACTAGTTATAAATTGCCTAAAAAAGCCAGTGCCTTTGTGAGAGTAATATCGAATTTGTTTTACAAAAGCAACACAGCGTTACACAATGCAAGAGTATGTCTATGTGAACGTCGATTCACTTAAAAAAACACAATAATTAAAGGACAAAGTATGCTCAATCAAAAACGTACTCTGATAGCAGCATTGGTAAGCGTTTCGCTTATGGGATGTGGCGAAAGTACAACACAGACAGAAACTAAACCACAACTCACTGCACAAGACGCCAAGCAGTTTTTAACACAGGCGCAAAATGATATTGCAAAAATGCAAGTTCCTGCCGCGCACGCCGAGTGGAGCTACGCCACCAATATCAATTTCGATACAGCTGCAGTTAGTGCCTACTTTAACGAAGTACTTTCAACGAAAGTAGCCAAACTAGCGAAAGAAGCAGCGAAGTTTAACGATGTAGATGTAGATACCGACACCCGCAGACAGCTTGATCTACTTAAAAACAGTTTAACAATGCCGCCGCCGGCAGATGCTGCCAAAGCAGAACGCTTAGCAAAAATTGGCTCAGACTTGAGCGCTATGTACGGTTCAGGTGAGTATTGCGGCGAAGATGGAACGTGCAAAAGCCTGGTCGAAATGAGCGCAGAAATGGCTACCCTACGCGATGCCGATAAATTGTTAGAGTATTGGACAGGCTGGCGTGAAGTATCTAAACCTATGGCACCACTTTACGCCGAACAAGTGTCACTTGCCAATGAAGGTGCTGCAGAACTTGGCTTCGAAAACGTCAGCGCTTTGTGGCGAGGCAAATATGACATGCCAGCTGACGAATTTCCGAAAGAGCTAGATCGTCTATGGACACAAGTCGAACCTTTCTACGAGTCACTTCATTGTCATGTTCGAGCAAAGCTTGGTGAACATTACGGCGAAGATGTTGTACCACAAGACAAGCCAATTCCTGCGCATTTATTAGGTAACATGTGGGCGCAGTCGTGGGGGAATATTTACGATATCGTTAAACCTCAGCAAGAAATGAAAGTGCCTGATGTTACAGGCGCACTAGCTGAACAAGGGTATGACGAAATCGCCATGGTTAAACAAGCAGAGTCATTTTTCTCATCGCTTGGCTTTGAAAAACTTCCAGATACCTTTTGGGAACGCTCTATGTTTCAAAAGCCTGAAGGCCGTGACGTACAGTGTCATGCTTCTGCATGGGATTTAGACGACAAAGACGACCTTCGTATTAAGATGTGTATCCAGAAAACAGGGGAAGAGTTTAACGTTATTCACCACGAATTGGGTCACAATTACTACCAACGCGCTTATAAAGACCAACCACTTCTTTACCGTGGTTCGGCAAACGACGGCTTCCACGAGGCTATTGGCGACACCATCGCTTTATCAATAACACCTAAGTACCTTAAGCAAATCGAATTAATTGATGAGATCCCAGACGCATCAAACGATATCGGAATGTTAATGCAAGTCGCGTTAGACAAGATTGCCTTCATTCCCTTTGGTCTGATGGTTGACCAATGGCGCTGGAAAGTGATGTCAGGTGAAGTAACACCTGAACAATACAATCAACTATGGTGGGAATTGAGAGAAAAGTATCAGGGTGTGATGGCGCCTGTTGAGCGCAGCGCCGACGCATTTGATCCGGGTGCAAAGTATCACGTGCCTGCTAACGTACCTTATACACGCTATTTCCTAGCGCATATCCTTCAATTCCAATTCCATAAAGCACTGTGTGACATTGCAGGTGATGAGGGCCCGCTTAACCGTTGTTCTATCTACGGCAGTGAAGAAGCAGGTAAAGCACTTAACGAAATGCTAGAGATGGGTATGAGCCAACCTTGGCAAAATGCGTTAGAAACACTGACAGGCTCACCGCAAATGGATGCCAGTACTATCGCTGACTACTTTGCGCCACTAAAAACGTGGTTAGATGAGCAAAATGCTACACGCCAGTGTGGCTGGTAGCTCGCTCTGTTACTTAAATCACAACACAGTTGTGAACATTTTTAATAGACAAAGCCCCTTACCACGGGGCTTTTTTAAACAAATTAAACTATTGTTCTATTGAAAGTCCTCTGAATTAACGTAGTTTTTATACATGAATTATTTTTAACGTTGCAGCACTATGCGCCTTCCCTCAGCGTACTTATTCTCTATCTTTGCTTTATTGGTGAGCTTTAACTTTATCGCTCGAGCTGAAATAGGAGCCCCAGCCTTTCATACCTTTGATATGGAAAGTGGTATCACACACGTTACCGTTTCTGACATTGCTGAAGATAAATATGGTTTTTTGTGGCTAGCCTCTCAATCAGGTATAGATAAATTTGACGGTTATACCTTCAGAAATTTTGGAATGTGGGGAGATGATAAATCTACAGGCCTTCAAACTTTAAGTGTGCTTCAATTAGAAGCAAGCCCGGACGGTGATTATATTTGGGTGGGCACGTTTAGCGGACTAAGTCGCTTAAATGTAGACACAGAAAAATTTAAACATTACTCACTTCCGGTATCGTCCCCCTCAAGCAAGCAAGTCATTAATAGAATAAAAACGACATCCGATGGCACCTTGTGGATAGTATCTGAGCGAAATGTATATCGCTACTATGAAAAAAATGACAGTATCGAACTCGTCAGTTACCTTCCCGATACAACGAGTACACTCACTGATATAGAGTTAATCGGCAATACTCTTTACGTAACCTCCACTTCTGGCCTTTATAAGCTCGATGCTATTAAAAATTCATTAGTACTTGTTGCGTATGAAGGTGTTAACTTCACCAGACTTGTCTCTGCAGAGCGTTCACGGTTCTGGTTAGGCACTTCTACTCATGGTATCTGCCTGTTTAACCCCAATGTTGAGCCCGAGCCAATAACTAAACAATGTACGAGTGAAATACAAGGATTGTCAGACAATTCGGTAACGGATATTTTACTACAGCGAAATGGCGATTTATGGGTTGCGACCGAACGAGGTTTAAACCTTTTAAAAGCCCACAGCCCTTATACAGTATTACACTTCCCAATAAGTGATAAAGACTCAGGAGACGAGCGCGTCTCAAGCCTTTATCAAACAAAATCCGGCCTTGTCGTAGTGGGTACGAAAGACGACGGCTTTGCCATAAGTAACCCAGAACTAAGCAACTTTTATACGACTGAAGTCGGTGGCGGTCGGATAATTGGCTCTATGGCCTCGTTTAAAGAGAATAAAGTATGGGTGGCGAATGAAAAAGGGTTGTGGATTTACGATACGGTTAACAAGACGTATGAAGGGCCATTTACCTCCAATAACGCACAGAAATCCGACAACAAAGCAAGTGATAAAATCACCAGCACTTTCTATGATTCAAATAACGATACGCTTTGGGTAACGACTCGCAGCGGACTAGCAAAGTTAAACAGGGAAACAAGCCGCCTCGAAATTGAGGGGTTACAAGGCAAGTCTGGATACAGCATTAACATTGACACCCAAGGCGATATTTGGTTCGGCGGATATAGCGATGGTGTTTTTGTGTATCGGCCTTCTGAGCGGCGGGTAATACAACAGTGGCCGCTTTCCCTTACTACTCGTATTCTTTTCGAGAATGACGAAAGTGCATGGCTAAGTACTGTAACGGGGCTGCATTTGGCCAACAAGCTCACAGGTGAATTAACAAGTATTAGTGATTATACCGACAAAATTACAGACAGTACGGTTGTAACCTGGGTTTCACGCTCTGAGCGTGGTGGCTATTGGGTAGGGACTCAAGCTGATGGCTTGTATTTTGTCACCAAAAATAACGATGACTTATCAACCATAACAGTGACGCAAATTACGCCAGAGAGTAGATTGAGCAAAGTATCAATTGGGGCAATTGTTGAAGATGATGAGTACGGGTTGTGGATTTCTACTATAGAGGGAATAACTTATCTAGCGCCTGATCTTTCCACACTTTATCACTATGGCGCAGAAAATGGCGCCCTTTCCAAGGGTTACTATATCGGCTCTGTTGCCACAACCCAAAATAACACTATTCTTTTTGGCGGTGCAGAGGGGCTCACGCAGTTTGTTCCGTCAGAAGTCGCAAACGTGAAATGGTCGCCTGCTGTTCACCTGACAAAGGTAGAGACAGTAAGTCGAGATGAACAAAATGGTACTAGCGTGCAACAACGTCTTAACTTAGGCGAAAAGATAGAACTCACTCATAATAACATTGCCCTTTCCATTAAGTTCGCAGCCACAGACTTTATGAATGCTAATGAACTGCGCTATGCATACAAGCTCGTTGATTTCGAAAATAGCTGGCGATTTACTGATTTTAAAACGCGAGTGGCAACCTATACAAACCTAGAGCCTGGGCGATACCGTTTTACGGTAAAAGCGATAAATCAGGAGAATGTATGGAGTAGCGACGAAGCTCAACTCGAAGTTATAGTGATTCCGCCTTGGTGGGACGAGCCTATATGGCGTGGCGCATTAGTTTTAAGTATTCTCTTCATCATCTCTTCAGTAATCTGGCTACGAATTTCGGCGCTGAAAAAACGCTCTGCAGAACTGGCCCTTAAAGTAGAGGAAAAAACACGAGATCTTGAAGCAATGATAGAAAAACTTACGCATTTATCGACGCAAGACTCGTTAACTGGGCTTAAAAATAGGCGTTATTTCACACAGAGAGCCAACGCAGAGTGGCAAGAATTTAAACGGCATGGTCGTACCTTTTCCTTGCTTATTGTGGATATAGACTTTTTCAAGAATATAAACGATGAATACGGCCATCATGTAGGCGATGAGGTTTTGGTAAAAATAGCCAAAACCTTGGAGAAAAACCTTCGAGAAAGCGATGTCATTGCACGTTGGGGCGGAGAAGAATTTTTGATATTGTTACCCTCTCTCAATATACAAGAAGCTTATTGGGTAGCAGAAAAGTTACGAAAGTGTGTTTCGGAACAAACTATTGAAAGCCATCCCCACTCAATTAAGGTAACCATAACGTGCGGCGTTGCTGACATTAAAGATTATGATAGCGTAGATGCCTGTATTCACGCTGTTGATAAAAAGCTGTATATGGGTAAAGAGTCAGGCCGAAACGCCGTGGTGAAATAATATCAATCCGCAAGTTTTTGGCTAACCCAATCCGGCTTTTTTGCCTTTAATCTTTTATGCAGTCAATCTCTTTGTCATGCAATCCATCGCAGTCATTGATCACTTGTTGCGTTTGCTGCTTATAAAACCTTGTAATGATAAACATTTTTAATTGCAAGGAGGATAGTGTTATGGCTAACGTATTAGTGATTGGCGCTTCGGGACAAATTGGTAAACAAGCAACAGTTAAATTGTTGGATGCTGGTCACAAAGTCGTAGCGCCAGTAAGAAGCCCAGACAAACTGTCAGATATCCAAAATGCCAACCTCACAGTGGTTGAGCAGGATTTAGAAAAAGATTTTTCAGCACACTTTGAAGGTGTGGACGTTGCGGTATTCACAGCAGGTTCAGGCGGTAGCACCGGCGCTGATAAAACACTTATGATTGATCTTTGGGCGGCTCGCAACGCGGTTAACTATGCAAAAGCGGCGGGGACACCTAAATTTGTTATGGTTAGTTCTATTGGTGCAGACGATCCTGACGCAGTGGAGTCAGCAATTAAACCATACTTGGTTGCCAAACACATGGCTGACGAGCATTTAATTAATAGCGGCTTACATCACGTAATTCTTCGACCTGGCACTTTATTAAATGAACCGGGCACGCATTTAGTACGAACCGATATGCCAAGCAATAGGGACGATGCTGTAATACCAAGAGAAGATGTTGCGACAGCTATTGTCGAAAGCGTTGCTAGAGAAAGTAATGCTGACTTGATCACCTATTTATTTAAAGGTGATACACCAATTTCCCATATTTTCTAGGTGAGCGACTTTTCTAGGTGATCGGCGCCCTCTCATTTGCCAATGCGTTATCGCGTATGTTCAAGCTAGAGAGGGCTTACTTTTTGCTTCGGTCGCCGGTTTGTATACTGCTGACTTAGGTAGTGCCTAGAATAGGCAGTATCACGTACTCAATATTTGCCTACGCAGAGATTAGAGATAGTCACCTACGGTATCAATGACTGGCTAACCCAGTTGCCATTTCCGTCTTTGTGATGCCACTCTCGACTTTGAGGGTTACCTCTCAAATTCAGGTAATCTACGCTATCAATAGCCAGCATGATCACGCAAAAGTGATGTGGTACTACATCAAAATCCCCTTCAACCTGTAGTGCCGAACCATCGTTTCTTGGTGTGCCGGGCTCGCCCCACAAAAACTGCTTTTTGCCTGCATCTGACAATTTATTCCAGTGCTGAGTAACTAAGTCAGCATCTTGATGTAACGTTATTATTGTTGCAGTACAAGAGAAGCGATATTGCTCCCTGGTTTTAGAAAAATACCAACACACCTGCGAGTGAGGATTCTGGCCAAGCTGGTCATATTTATCTGAGCGGGTGTCAGAAATAACCACCAGTTGATTGTCGTCGGTGATCCCTCTAAAAACCACGGTACGGCAGTACGGTACACCACTACTGTCCACAGTCGCTAACTGAAAGTAACGACTTTCTGGCATACTGCGGGTTTGGTGAAGACTCTTTGTCAATCCTTGTCGCCACTGGGGCATAACCACCTCCGGGATTAAAATCGCCTGGTTTACCGCTACGCGGCCTTCTTCTTGGCGGCTAAAGAAAACAGCGTGTAGAAGTTTTGCGTGGTAATTTCCGCGAGCTCTTTTACCGTCACGCCTTTAAGCTCAGCAATAAATTCTGCCACTTCTACCACATAACCTGGCTGGTTTTGTTTACCGCGATGAGGAACTGGCGCAAGCCATGGTGAGTCAGTTTCAATAAGTAATCGCTCTAAAGGGATCGCTTTTACCACTTCACGCAATTCATCTGCTGAATTAAAGGTTACGATGCCTGAAATAGAGATATAGAAGTCCATCTCTATTGCTGCCAGCGCCATGTCTAATGACTCAGTAAAGCAATGCAAAACACCTTTAGTGTGCGCAGCTTTGTGTTGGCGGAGTAAGTTAATGGTGTCTTCCCGTGCATCCCGCGTATGAATAATTAACGGCTTTTTAGTTTCGTTAGCTACTTTGATGTGGTCGACGAAAGACGTTAGCTGGACTTCTTTACTTTCCGGACTATAAAAATAGTCCAGCCCAGTTTCGCCAATGGCTACCACTTCTTCACGCTGCGCCTTCTCTAACAGTTCTTCATAGCTACACGCTTCATCTTGATGTAGTGGGTGCACACCACAAGATACTGATACATCTTCAAACTGACTAACAGCTGCTAACATGCTGTCGTAATCACGAACAGATACGCACACACAAAGGAAGTGTTCAACACCTCGGGTTCTTGCGAAATTTAAGGTTTCAGCCAGCTCTTCTGGCCCTTGCTTAAGTCGGTCTAAGTGACAATGAGAATCTACGAACAAACTACACCTGTTTTAAAAAATTGCTGTTAGACAAAAGGGCTTCGACAAGCCAGCGTTTGCCTATTAACGTTGAAATTGCTTTAGTAACCCAAAAAGTACCATTGATTTGTTAACACCTGCGTGCTGCAGCGTTCTTACCGCATCAACACACGCTTCATAGCGTTTAAAATCAACAGCCTGTTGACGTTTTATGTATTCGTCATGGGCCATCTGTTGACACCACAATGCGATTTGAGGCGCATTGTCCTGCCACTTATTCGCAAGCGTTTGTACTTGCAAATTTGCATCGCCTGCTAAGAGCGCTTGCATACCATCGCTAAAATTGCGATAGCTAAAGTCTTCTTCACCACTGAGGGCCTCTTCTAAGCGAAGAGGGGCATAGCCATAAGCTGCCAGTAACGCTTCGCTTGCATCTTCTACGCCCTTAGCGTTTAAGTAGTTCAAACTGTCTGACACTGACGGGAGTGAGAGTATCTGCCGTTCACATCGACTTAATATGGTCGGCATAATTTTATTAATACTGTCAGTGATAAGCAGCAAGAAGGTATTATTTGTGGGTTCTTCTAAGGTTTTCAACAGTGCATTAGCTGCCGCTTCCGTCATGGTATCGGCACGGGGAATCAACAACACTTTATTGCCCCCCATTTGCGCAGTACCTGATAGCTTGCCAATGCCCTCGCGAATTTTCTCTACACCTAGCTGCTTTTCACTTTCTAAAACATGAAAGTCTGGGTGGTTTCCAGCTTGCCTTAGATGGCAACTTTGACACTGTTCACATGGCCCATTTATGCTTGGCTGCCTACACAATAGCGCATTGCTTAACCCTAACGCGAGTTGGTATTTTCCAATTCCCTTTGGCCCTGTCAGCAATAAACCATGGTGTAGTTTCTTTGCCATATATCGCGACAGTAACGTCGAGAACGTTGTAGCAAACCAAGGCATTACTTGCATTAGCCTTTCCCCTGTTGGCTTTCGTTTCGAGCCATGTTACTGCTTTCGCTACTTGTGTTCGTCACATAGTCATTGATAATCGCAATCACGTCTTGATGAACCTTTTCCATAGGCTGCATTGCACTGACCACGACGATAGATTCATCTTGCTTTGCAAGAGACAAGTATTTTGCACGAGTTCGTTCGAAAAAGGCGAGCCCCGCTTGCTCAATGCGGTCAAGCTCCCCTCGCCCACGGGCGCGCTCTAGTCCAACCGCAGGCTCGACATCCAGATATAGAGTTAAATCTGGCTTAAACCCTTTAAGGGCGATATCGCTGATGGCCGACATTGTTTTTCCACTGACGCCCCGACCACCGCCTTGATAGGCTTGAGATGACAGGTCGTGTCTGTCACCTACCACCCACGCACCAGCATCAAGTGAGGGTAAGATTTTATTGGTAAGTAATTGCACACGCGCCGCATACATAAGAAGTAGTTCAGTCTCCTCACTCACGGTCTCATCCCAGTCGTGTTTTACACATTCTCGAATGGCTTCTGCCATCGGTGTGCCGCCTGGCTCACGAGTTTGCTCAACGCGCTTTCCTGCACCTTTTAATGCTTGAACAATCAGCCCAATCACTGAGCTTTTTCCTGCCCCTTCAAGGCCTTCAACTACAATAAACTTTCCGCGCATTACTTTTTAAACTCTGTTTTTATTTAGCTATAACGTATCGGTTGTCTGCATCAATACGGCTATCGTTTTAACTGGTATTTTCGCACAGCTGCATTGTGTTCAGCCAGTGTCGTAGAAAATTGATGGCTGCCATCGCCCTTCGCCACAAAATAGAGTGCATCCGTTGTCAGTGGGTGCAACGCAGCGTGAATGGCGGCCTTGCCTGCCATCGCGATAGGCGTAGGTGGGAGCCCTTTAATAACATAGGTATTGTAAGGCGTTGCTGTTCGCAAGTGCTTACGGGTAATGTTTCCGTCAAACGTAGGACCGATACCATAAATCACGGTGGGATCAGTTTGAAGACGCATATTTCTGTTTAGCCTATTGACGAAAACGCCTGAAATCATGTCACGTTCCGCCGGCACAGCCGTTTCTTTTTCAATGATACTCGCCAAGATAAGAGCCTCGTAAGGTGTGGCTAACGGCAGTTCGGCATCCCGTAACTCCCATTCACTAGAGACAAAGTCAATTAGCGCGCGGTGTGCTCTTTTCAATACCTCGCTTGCGGTTGTGCCTTTGGTAAAGAAATACGTATCAGCCAAATATACGCCCTCTGTCTGCGAAACGTTTTCGCAACACCAATCTACGCCATTATCCTGAGTGAGCTGGTTTAATTTCCCTTCGTTTAAATCAAACACCAAATCAGTGTTTTGTTTAAGCGCCTCAAGCCACTGTGCAAGGGTTAGCCCTTCGACTAAACTCACTGCGAAGAGATGCTCATCGCCCTCAGTAAACAAGGTAAACACATCTACTAGTGACTGCCCTGGACGCAGCATGTAGGTGCCAGACTTAACAGACGTACTGCCTGCAAAGAATTTGAGCCACACCTTAGCAACAAAGGGCGACACATCGGTCATACCTATTTTACGCAAGTGTTTCACGGTACGATAAGCGTTACTGCCGCTCTCTATCGTAAATAAGGTTTCACTTTTTAATGCTAGTTCATCGGTAACCTTGCTCGAGACATACATTACGCCAGAGGCTGCCCCAACAACGGCAAGCATGAAAAGAGATAATAGAATAACAATTACCCGCTTCATGCTTGAACTTCCCCTTTCTTCATTGCTTTACATTCCATTTTATTTCTTTTTACTACTAATCTGGTGAAGCTCGTAAAACGTTGACGAACCCCGTTGTGAGAAGTGCGTTTTAGTTAATTTTGAAGCGCAGTCTGAAGCCGTGTCTTTAGCGCTACAATCGCATCGCTTCTTACATCAAAATCGACATAAGAGAAATCCGGCATTTGTATTTTCTGTACCGGCATTACGCCCATTAGTGCATTGGTAATTACCACTGCACTCGCTTTTCGCAAATAAGAAAGGTCATATTCCCCCACGTGAAGCGAACAATTGTCGTTTAACAGCGAATCAATAAGACACTGCCTGACTACGCCATTGACACCGCTTCCCTTCAAAGACGGCGTATACCATTGTTCATTGAGGTAGAAAAATACATTGCCAGCACTCGCTTCAATAATGTTATCTTGGGTATCGCAAACAATAGCATCGTGTGCGCCAGCGTCGTCTACTTCGTGCTTAACTAAGACTTGTTCTAGCCTGTTCATATGCTTTATACCCGCAAGCAATGGTTGAATGGCTAACCGCGTTTGAGCGCATATTACCGTTGCCCCTTCATTCGCAAGACTATCGTAATGGACGGGGTACGGGTGCTGGCTAAATCTGACTAATGCTTCACTGTCTTCGCTTCGCGCATACCCCCTTCCGGCTTGACCTCCCGACACGTGAACTTTTAGCACATATTTTGGAGAAGCGTTATCACCTGAACCGCTCTTTATCGTCTTAACCTGTTCAGCAATTGCGGCTTCAAGCGCGCAAATATCAATATTGAGCTTGATGGCTGCCGCATCGTGCTCTAAACGTGAAATATGATAAGGCAATAATTGCACTTTGTGTTCGTCTACCAGCAAAGTGGTAAACACACCGTCGCCATAATTAAACGCCCTGTCACTTGATGAAATAGGCGTAGCGCTAGGAATAATTCTCACTGCCTACTCTTGTTCGCCGTTATTGTGGTTGTTGGAAGTATACCAACTTGCGTTGGTCAGACAACGTCTAGCTGAATTGATTTGGCTGTAGCTGTGCTCAAAGAGACCTTAGTTTTATGATATTTACTGCGAGATTTAACTGTATAAACAACAAAAGGCAGCCGAAGCTGCCTTTTGACTATACGTAAATTACACTTAAACAGCGATGATTACGCTATATTAGTTACGCCGTATTAGATACGCTTGAAAATCAATGAGCCGTTCGTACCGCCAAACCCGAATGAGTTGCACAGTGCGTAGTCTTCATTGAATGCTTTTGCTTTGTGTGCAACAAAGTCTAAGTCGCAGCCTTCACCTGGCTCATCCAAATTAATGGTTGGCGGCGCCATTTTGTCACGCAGTGCCAAAATAGTGAAAATTGCCTCAACTGAACCGGCGGCCCCTAGCAAATGGCCTGTCATTGACTTGGTAGAGCTAACAAGTAGCTTGTGAGCATGGTCATTGAACACGCGTTTTACTGCTGCCACTTCGGCAATATCACCTGCAGGCGTAGACGTACCATGTGCGTTAACATAGCCGATTTCGCTTGCATCCAACTTCGCATCATTTATCGCGTTTTGCATAGACGCTGCCGCACCTTCGCCATCTTCAGGTGGAGAAGTCATGTGGTATGCATCGCCGCTCATGCCAAAACCAACCAGTTCTGCATAAATGGTCGCGCCACGCGCTTTTGCTGCTTCGTATTCTTCTAGCATTACCACGCCAGCGCCCTCACCCATGACAAAACCATCGCGGTCTTTATCCCATGGGCGGCTTGCTGCTTGTGGGTTGTCGTTGCGAGATGACAACGCACGTGCTGCGGCAAAACCAGCCATGCCTAACGGCGTAATAGACGCTTCTGCGCCTCCGGCCAACATGGCATCAGCATCGCCATAAGCAATTGTTCTTGCGGCAATACCAATATTATGAACGCCTGTTGTACAAGCAGTCACAACGTTTAAATTCGGTCCTTTCAACCCTTCCATGATAGACAAAAAGCCTGAGATCATGTTGGTAATAGTTGAAGGTACAAAAAATGGCGATACGCGCTTAGGACCGCTATTTGTCAGTTTTAAATGGTTTTGTTCAATTTGTTCTAAACCACCAATACCTGAACCAATAGCTACACCTACACGATGCGCATTATCTTGTGAAATAGTTAAACCAGAATCGACCAAGGCTTGCTTGCCTGCTGCAATACCCAGCTGGATAAAGCGGTCCATTTTCTTGGTTTCTTTCTTTTCAATGTATTCCTGCGGATCAAAATCATTAATTTGACCTGCGAAACGGGTTGAATAGTTACTACAATCGAAATGGGTGATTTCACCGATGCCGCTTTCGCCCGCGAGCAATTTGCGCCATGTGTCTTCGCTATTAAGACCTAATGGTGAAAGCATTCCAAGACCAGTAACCACTACGCGACGTTTTGTCACAAAAAGCCCTCGCTTTGGAACTAAGGTAGGAGATACAAAAACGGCTCTGTTAGAAGAGCCGTTTTGTCGCTACTTAAGACTTAAGCGTCTTTGTTAGCGTTGATGTAATCAATTGCTGATTGAACAGTAGTAATTTTTTCTGCTTCTTCGTCAGGAATTTCAGTATCGAATTCTTCTTCCAAAGCCATTACTAGCTCAACAGTGTCAAGTGAATCAGCGCCTAAATCGTCAACGAATGAAGCTTCTGCTTTTACTTCTTCTTCTTTCACGCCAAGTTGTTCAACGATGATTTTCTTAACGCGTTCTTCAATGTTACTCATAATTCTAGGTTTCCCTTAAACGTCACTAGATAATAAAAGTGCCGCTAGTTTATTTTGCAA
Source organism: Alteromonas marina (assembly GCF_000808575.1). Taxonomy (GTDB): domain Bacteria; phylum Pseudomonadota; class Gammaproteobacteria; order Enterobacterales; family Alteromonadaceae; genus Alteromonas; species Alteromonas marina_A. The sequence continues at coordinate 151,639 of NZ_JWLW01000067.1, read as the reverse complement.
GGTGCATCCTTGCAAGCACCAGTTTAAACAAATTTTCTGGTCAAACCAGCGACATTCGAAATTCGTAAAATACTATTTTTACATCCAAGTTCGGGTAAATACCACCCCAAACTAAGGAAAATTCGCAATTTTTGCGAATTTACCCCATATACATTCCACCATTTACATGGATAGTTTCGCCTGTAATATAGGCTGCACCATCGCTTACTAAAAAGGCAACAGTGGCTGCAATTTCATCAGGCTCGCCTAATCGGTTAGCCGGAATATCTTTGAAAATGGCTTCTTTTTGGTCATCGGTCAGCGCTTTTGTCATATCGGTATCGATAAAACCAGGCGCTACAACGTTGATGGTGATACCACGAGAAGCCACTTCACGCGCCATAGATTTAGAAAAACCAATGACCCCTGCTTTCGCTGCAGCATAGTTTGCCTGTCCGGCGTTACCTGCACTGCCCACCACTGAACCAATATTCACGATGCGACCAAAACGCTTCTTCATCATACCGCGAAGTACCGCTTTTGACAGTGTGAAAATTGAGGTTAAGTTGGTGTCGATAATGTCCTGCCACTCGTCATCTTTCATGCGCATTAGCAGATTATCACGTGTGATACCGGCATTATTGACCAAGATATCGATACCACCATGTGCTTCATTAATCGCTTTAATCGTGGAATCTACGCTTTCTTTGTCGGTGACATTTAGTGCAAAGCCTTTGCCGCCGAATTCAGAAAGATAATCGCTGATCGCTTGCGCACCATTTTCACTGGTTGCGGTTCCGATAACCGTAGCACCTTGCTGAGCAAGCTGCGTGGCAATCGCTTTGCCTATACCTCGGCTTGCGCCGGTAACAAGCGCAATTTTACCGTCTAATTGACTCATTGCGTTTCCTTATTGTTTTAATGCTTCAACACCATCAGGTGTATTAACTGCAAGAGATTCTAGGCTCTTGTCGATACGTTTGTTCAATCCAGTAAGTACTTTACCAGGACCTACTTCAATAACGCGCTCAACGCCCGCTGCCGCCAAATATTCAACAGTACGTGTCCATTGAACGGGGCAATATAGTTGTCTCACTAATGCGTTCTTGATTGCATCACCTTGGGTTTCTATAGTGACATCAACATTGTTCACAATATTGATTGCAGGCTCATTAACGTTCAATGACGATAACGCGTCTTCTAACTTGTCTGCTGCAGGACGCATTAACTCACAGTGTGAAGGAACGCTTACCGCAAGAGGAAGTGCGCGCTTTGCGCCCGCTTCTTTACACGCATTAGCAGCTTGCTCTGCTGCGTTCTTTTCCCCTGCAATAACCACTTGGCCTGGAGAGTTAAAGTTAACTGGTGCAACTACATCGCCTGTAGCAATAGCAGTTTGCTGACAAATATCAGCAATGGCGGCATCGTCTAATCCGATAATGGCATACATGGCACCCGCGCCTGCTGGTACAGCTTCTTGCATATATTTACCACGGGCTTCTACGAGCTTGATAGCATCAGCAAAATCCATGGCGCCGCCACATACTAATGCTGAGTACTCACCAAGGCTGTGACCCGCTAGGTAATCTACGTCTATGCCCTGCTCGCGAATAACACGCCAAATTGCTACGCTAGCAGCAAGCAACGCTGGCTGAGTGATATGCGTTTCGTTAAGTTTACCGTCTGCATCGTTTTGGACTAAATCCCACAGGTCGTAGCCGAGCGCGTCAGAGGCTTCTTTAAACGTTGCTTCGATAATAGGATAAGTCTCAGCAAGTTCCTTTAGCATACCTACGCTTTGAGAACCTTGTCCTGGAAATACACAGGCTGTCTTTGTCATGTCGATTCCTTATTATTTTTAATTTACTAGAAACGAGAAAACGTCGGAGTTGGAGTGCCCCTTAACGAGGCAAATATCACCAAGGCAAATATCTGCAAGGCTAATAGCGTACAAGCGCCGATGCCCAAGCAAATCCGCCTCCGAATGCTTCTAGTAATAAGTGCTGTCCGCGTTGAATGCGCCCGTCTCTGATAGCTGTATCAAGCGCTGTAGGCACAGTAGCAGCAGAGGTATTACCATACTGCTCTAACGTAAGCACTACTTGATCAAGAGACATATTCAGCTTTTTAGCTGTCGCTTTAATAATTCTAAAGTTTGCTTGGTGAGGTACTAACCAGTCAAGATCAGATTTTTGCATACCGTTGGCAGCAAGGGTTTGTTCAACCACTTCTGAAAGCTTGGTTACCGCAACCTTAAAGACTTCATTACCACGCATCACACCCCAGTTCTCGTGAACCGACTGCTCGTCTCCACGGGTTGGATTACCCACGTACAGCAAATCACCGTGAGAGCCTGATGCGTTTATATGTGTGGAAAGAATCCCAGGTTCATCACTCGCTTCAATAATCGTTGCGCCTGCCGCATCGCCAAACAAGATAACCATGGTTCTGTCTTCAGGGTTTATCAAGCGGCTCAAACAGTCGGTACCGACTACAAGAATACGCTTCGCCATGCCAGACTTAATGTATTGATCGGCAACACTTAATGCGTAGCAGTAACCTGCACATGCAGCAGCTACGTCAAAGGCAGGGATACCGTCAATATCAAGAATGCGTTGAATTTCACATGCTGTGCTTGGAAGCGCATAGCGACCACTCGTGGTGGCACACACAATCATGTCGATAGATTTCGGGTCAATGCCAGCCATCTCAATGGCTTTCTTACTGGCTTCTGCCCCCATGGTAGCAGCGGTTTCATCTGCTCCAATAATACGTCGCTCTTTTATCCCGGTACGGTCAGTGATCCATTCGTCACTGGTGTCCACCATTTGCTCTAAATCTGCGTTTGTACGCACGTCGCTGGGATAATAGCTACCTGTTCCTATAAAGCGTGAATATTTGCTCAAAGCTGCTCCAACAATACCGTTTCTATCTTTGTCTTTATCTTTTCAGGTAAATGCATCTTTGCTTCTTTCATTGCTTGCACGATGGCGTAATAAAAGGCGTCTTTTTGTGCATTTCCGTGACTCTTGATAACAATGCCGCGCAATCCTATCAGACTCGCACCGTTATACTGGTCGGGGTTCACGCTGTTATAGATAGATTTCAGTAATGGGAAGGCAATTTTTGCCAACAATCGGGTATAAAAGTTCTTCTGTGACTGGCGTTTTACTTCGTTTATCACTAACTTAGCCAGCCCTTCGCTCGATTTAAGCGCTACGTTTCCGGTAAAACCGTCTGTTACCACTACATCGGCATGATCGGTGAAAATGTCGTCACCTTCCACATAACCAATATAGTTTATGCCTGGCGCATCTTTAAAAAGCTGATCGGCAGATTTTACCTGCGCGTTACCTTTAATATCTTCTTCGCCCACGTTCAACAAGGCAACTCTTGGCGATTCAATCCCCGCCACCTCTTGTGCAAGCACTGACCCCATAACACCGTACTGGAAAAGTATTTCAGGCGTACAGTTCACGTTTGCGCCTAAATCCAAAAGAAATACGTTATGGTGCCCTGTCGTAGGCATCATATTAATAAGTGCGGGCCTATCAATGCCCGACAAGGTTTTAAGCAAATAGAACGATAAGGTAAGCAGTGCACCGGTATTACCTGCGCTTACGCATGCGTCAGCCTCGCCACTTTCGACAAGCTCAATAACGCGACGCATGGAAGAATCTTTTTTGTTTCGTAGCGCTGACGTAGGCGCTTCGCCCATCTCAACTACTTGTGAGCAATGCACAATAGTAACGCGGTTGCGCTCAGAATCAGTAAGGGGCTGTGTACCGGCTTTGATGGTATCTTCATCACCGCATAGCGTGAAGTGCACGTCTGGGTGAAGTTGAATAGCCTTTACGGCTGCAGGAAGGATAACAGGGGGACCATGATCGCCCCCCATGATATCTAACGCGATGGTTAGTTTAGACAAAATGTAGTCGCCGTATTACGCGCCGATTACTTTCTTGCCTTTGTAATAACCGTCAGCGGTCACGTGGTGACGACGGTGAGTTTCGCCCGACGTTGAATCGACAGACAAAGTCGCGCCTGTCAATGCATCGTGTGAGCGACGCATACCGCGCTTAGAACGCGTTTTACGATTTTGTTGTACTGCCATAACTTACTCCTGGTCTCGCTTAAGTTCTTTCAAAACCGCGAAAGGGTTTTGTCGCTCTTGTTCCGGTTCAATCTTTCCAAACGACATATCGTCTTGCTTCACTGTACACTCCGACTCTGCATGAAGGGGCACAATTGGCAAAGATAACAGTAGTTCGTCTTCAAAAATTTGAAGCAGATTAACTTCTCCGTGGTCGTTGACCTCTACCGGTTCGTAAGCCTCGGGAATGATGTCATCGCTTTCCTGCTCTTCTCCCTGCACTGGAGTAAAACAGAATTCCGCTTCCACGGGATATTCGAGTTCACCATTACACCTTTGACAGATAAGTGTTACCTGCGTGGCTAAATGGCCGTGAAAGACAGTAAGACCCTGCGCGTCTTTTTCGAACTGTACTTCTGCGTCCACATAGTCATTGCATCGGACAACTGCTTCACTCAATCGTTCCATATCTTTAGACGCAATCACGCCCCGGTAATCGGAACGTTTCATGGCACTTTTAGTCGGTTCAACCGAATGAGGGAGTTTCACTTTCTGCATAGGGCGCGCATGATATAGGGTCAACCCCTTCCTGTCAAAGCAAAATTGCGTTTTAACCTACAATAAAACGCTGTATGTGGTACGCAGTGATAATGTAACATTGTACTACTAACTGAAAGTACGCAACATATTGATTTTATAAAAGGAGTAATTGTGGCCTCCCTTGTTCTTGCCTCATCATCGCAATACCGAAAAATGTTGCTCGCCAACATTGGTATTCAGGTAGACACCCACGCACCAGATATTGACGAAACGCCCTTTGCGAACGAAAGCCCTACGGCATTGAGTTTACGTTTGGCCGAACAAAAGGCGCACAAGGTTGCCGCTGAATTAGAAAAGGTAAATAACGACACCATTATTATAGGTAGTGATCAAGTAGCTTTGGTCCAAACCGATGCGGGCCCGCAGCTACTTGGCAAGCCTGGCACGTTTGAAAATGCAGTAAACCAGCTAATGGCATGCCAAGGTAAGCAAGTGTCATTTTATACTGCACTTTGCCTTCACCAACCTAGCGCCAATAAAACGATAACACAGGTAGATGAAACACGAGTATTCTTTCGCCATAACAGTGAAACTGCCATTCGCGCCTATGTAGACAAAGAGCAGCCACTTGATTGTGCTGGCAGTTTCAAAAGCGAAGGCATGGGAATATTACTGTTTGATAAAATAGAGAGCCGTGACCCTAACAGTTTAATCGGCCTTCCTATAATGCTGTTAAATGAACTACTGGGCGCGCACTTCAATGTCGATTTATTAGCAATGGCTGCACAGTAAGCCACTAATTCTGTCAGAGCAGTTGTATCAAAGCAGTGCTACAAACCAGCGCTATTTGAATAGCGCTGTTTCTAGTTCACTTATAGAGTGTACAAGTGCTACAGGTAACAACGCTTCTAAATGAACCTGCGCATGTACACCGTATGACACACCTATCCTATCCATACCAATCGTTTTCGCCATTTGCATGTCGTAGGTTGTGTCACCAATCATAACGGCGTCTTCTATTTTTACACTAAGTTCATCAAGTAACTGTAGCAGCATGTCGGGCGAAGGCTTAGATTCTGCCTCATCGGCGGTACGTGACGCACTAAAGAAAGGACCCGTCCCTGTTTGTGCCCACGCTCGATCAAGACCGCGGCGCGCTTTACCTGTCGCAACGGCCAATGTGCATCCCGCTTCTTTCAAATTGCTAAGTAACTGTTCAACGCCATCAAACAAAGGACACGGCGTTGTATCGCGAGTGACAAATGCCTCTTTATAGGCGGCGACTAAACGCTCGGCTAACTCATCGTCTTTGATATTAAAAAGCTGTTTAATGGCAGGCTTTAAACTTATACCAATAATGTGACCTACTTCGTCGTAGGTAGGAACAGGCATATCACACTGCTTTGCAGCAAGCTGCATGCAGCTAACAATTTTTGCCGCCGAATCCATGAGCGTGCCATCCCAATCGAAGATAACAAGTTTGTACTTAGGCAGTGTTTTATCTAACGAAATGAAAGGCTGTGCTTCCACAGCCTGTTTTTTTGAATGCATAACTTACAGCGCTTTAAGTGTATTTGAGAGAGTGTCGTCTAATGGCGCGGTAAAAGTGACGCGCTCTTCAGTCGCTGGGTGCAGCAGTGAAATACTGCGCGCGTGAAGGAACAGTCTGTTCAGTCCTTTTTGGCGCATTGCCGCGTCGAAATCCGCATCACCGTATTTTGGGTCACAAGCAATAGGATGACCCGCATGCAAACAGTGAACGCGAATTTGGTGGGTTCTACCTGTAATAGGCGACGCTTCAACCAAGGTTGCACCTGCGTATTCCTCTAATATGCGATAGCGAGTTTCTGACGGTTTCCCATCGTCGCTTACACTTACCATGCGCTCACCCGATTGCAGCACATTTTTACGAAGCGGTGCTTTAACTTTAAATCGAGTTTTAGGCCACTCACCTGCAACTAGCGCATTATATCGCTTGTCCATTTTACCTGTGCGAAGTTGTTCGTGCATGTGGCGAAGGGCAGAACGCTTCTTGGCTATCAAAATACAGCCTGACGTGTCACGGTCTAATCGATGTACCAATTCCATAAATTTGGCATCGGGACGCAAGGCTCTTAAGCCTTCGATTAATCCAAAGCTTAAGCCGCTTCCACCGTGAACTGCCATTCCAGATGGTTTGTTTATAACAAGTATACGGTCGTCCTCGAAAAGGATATGCGACTCTAATGATGCAATTTTATCGAGCTTGGGCGATGGCGCAGGCGCACCTTCCGACACGCGAACCGGTGGAATTCTGATTAAATCGTCAGCTTGTAACTTGTATTCAGGCTTAACACGACCTTTATTCACTCGCACTTCACCTTTACGTAAAATGCGGTAAATCATGCTTTTCGGCACGCCTTTTAATTGGGTGCGTAAAAAATTATCGATACGTTGACCAGCCAAGTCGGCTTCAACCGTTACAAATCGTACTTTTTGGGGAGCTTCTTCTTTCATGCTCCGAGTATACCCCATTGCTATTTCTCTGGGCTAACTGAAAGTGAGAAATAATTGAAAAAAGCCCCTATCGATGCAATTTTAAACAAGGGCAGTTTATCTTTAACCCTCTAGTCTTCGTTACCAGCCTACATATTGAGATATACACAATTTATTCACTTGCTTTCCTTGCTAAAAAAGCGTTTTTGGTGCGATAATTAACGACGTTTTTTGGACGGTACAATTCACACATGAGTTTTTGATGTCAGGTGGTAAGTAAAGCCCCTTTCAAAAACGTGAAACCAAGCGTTATAAAAACAACAATCAAGAAAGAGACAGCAATCTATAAAGAATGACGATGCTGCTCAAACTTGTAAAACGAAAAAGTATGGCGTTCGCGTTGGTAGCATCCGCAATGAAAAAATATTTTTCAGGCCAACCAAGCTAGAGAGGCAACGACTACACTGCCGTGATAAAGCAACCGCCATTGCTTGCGAACATAAAATAAGTTTGCCGTTAACTAACAGAATTAAATGACACGCAAGCAATTAAATTGCTTGTAAAAAAGAATACAGTAATAAGGGCTAGTCGCTCCCGACATCCTTAAAGCAGTGTGGCCATTATAATTTGCTTGAGAATTTGTCTGAAAATAAGACACAAGCGAATTCAATTGAATTTGAGCGCTAAAAACGGCGCTAATGTGGTCACCCACCAGGGATAATGCGACGAAACAACAAGGTCCCCGTCCAGCCGGGAGGTTGCGCGGTGAGGGTTTGCACATGTCACTTTAATTTTGTGTCTTAACGGCTGTACGAAAACAGAGTTAGATACAATGAAAAGAATGTTAATTAATGCAACTCAGCAAGAAGAGTTGCGCGTTGCCCTCGTTGATGGGCAACGGTTGTATGATTTAGATATTGAAAGCCCAGGGCACGAGCAGAAAAAAGCGAACATCTACAAAGGTAAAATTACCCGTGTTGAACCTAGTTTAGAAGCTGCTTTTGTTGACTACGGCGCAGAGCGTCACGGTTTCCTACCCCTTAAAGAAATTGCCCGCACTTACTTCCCTAAAGGTTACAAATTCGAAGGCCGCCCAAACATCAAAGATGTGATTAAAGAAGGCCAAGAAGTTATTGTTCAAATTGATAAAGAAGAACGCGGTCAAAAAGGCGCTGCGTTAACCACATTCCTTTCACTTGCGGGTAGCTATTTGGTACTTATGCCAAACAACCCTCGCGCTGGCGGCATCTCTCGCCGTATTGAAGGCGATGAGCGCACAGAACTTAAAGAGTCACTAAGTAAATTAGACCTTCCTGACGGTATGGGTTTGATTGTTCGTACTGCCGGTGTGGGCAAATCTTACGAAGAGCTAGAGTGGGATTTAAAAGTCTTGCTTAAACACTGGGAAGCGATTTCTGAGGTAGCAGAGGAACGAGAAGCACCGTTCTTAATTCATCAGGAAAGTAACGTTATTGTGCGCGCTATTCGTGACTATCTGCGTCGCGATATTGGCGAAATACTTATCGATAAAACCAGTATTTACGAGCAAGCGTTGCAGCATATTCAACTAGTGCGCCCTGACTTTGCCAACCGCGTAAAACTCTATCGTGGTGAAGTACCATTATTTAGCCACTACCAAATCGAAAGCCAAATCGAGTCTGCTTTCCAGCGCGAAGTTCGCTTACCATCAGGTGGCTCAATTGTTATTGACCCAACAGAAGCACTAACCTCTATTGATATCAACTCTGCTCGCGCAACTAAGGGCGGTGATATTGAAGAGACAGCGCTTAACACAAACCTAGAAGCGGCAGACGAGATTGCCCGTCAACTGCGTCTTCGTGACCTAGGTGGATTGGTTGTAATCGACTTCATTGATATGACGCCAGTACGTCACCAACGTGAAGTTGAAAACCGCATGAAAGACGCGGTGAGAAGCGACAGAGCACGAGTACAATTGGGTCGTATTTCTCGCTTTGGCCTTTTGGAAATGTCTCGCCAGCGTTTACGCCCTTCACTGGGTGAATCTGCACACCATGTGTGCCCTCGCTGTTCTGGTCACGGTACCATTCGTGGCACTGAGTCTTTGGCACTGTCTATTCTTCGTATTTTGGAAGAAGAGAGCATTAAAGAAAACACAGGGCAAATTGAAGCACAGTTGCCTGTTCCAGTTGCGACCTATCTACTTAACGAAAAGCGTAAGTCAATTCAGCTTCTCGAAAAGCGTCACGGCGTAGATTTACTGCTTATTCCTAATGCAAACCTAGATACACCGCACTACCAGGTATTACGCAGACGTCCAGATGACGTTATATCTGAAGCGAGTTACGACGTAGAGTTAATGCCTGCGGTAGAAGCTGAGACGGAAACAACGACTTCTGCACCGGTTAAGCGCGAAGAGCCAGCACTGAAAGGCCTTGTTGCACCAACGGCTGCACCTGTAGTTGCGCCAAAAGAAGAAACAGCAAAGAAAGCCGACGATGTACCTTCACTATTTGCCCGATTTGGCAAATGGATTAGTGATTTATTCGGAAGCGAAAGCGAAGAAGAAACCAATAAAGACAAGAAGCCACAGTCTGGTAATAAAAATAGAAACAACCGCAGCCGCAATAATGACGACCGTCGCCGCAAGCCGCGCAACAAGAACAATCGTCGTGGCAATCAGTCTCAAGGTAAAGACCAGAACCGCGATGGTGAGCAGCAGGATAATCGCAAACCGCGCGGCGAGCAGCAGCGAGACCAGCGTCAAGATCAAGATGATAAGCGCAATAACAAAGGTCGTAAGCCTCGTAAGGCACAGCAACCACGCGATGAGCAACAAAAGCCTAAGCACGAAAAGCAAGATGGCGAGCAGCAAGAAAACCAAGCGCAGAAGAAGCGTGAAGTTGCTGAACGTAGAAAACGTCGTGATAAACGCCGCAGCGTTCGTGTGAAGAAAGATGACAACGCGGTGAATACTGCCGAACAAAGCGAAGCGCAGGCCACACCAGTAGCCAAAGAAGCGCCAATGCAGCACAAAGCTAAAGCTGACACCAAGCCTAAAGCGCCGAAAGCAGAGTCACCGGTTGAAAACACTGCTGAACAGAAGAAGGATGAGCAAAAGCCAGCAGTCAAAGCCGCGCAAAAGCCAGCGGATAAACATGCTGAAGCGAAGCCAGTATCGGATGCTGTTAAGGGTGAAGGTGACTCATCAGCGATAACTAGTGATGCCGTTGATGGCACTGATGCGAATACCGACGCTAACAGTGAAGAGCATGGTCAAAAACGTGAAGGCCGTGGCCGTTCACGCCGCTCTCCACGTCACGTTCGCGCAGCAGGTCAACGTCGTAAGAAAGAGTCGCAGCAAGTGGACGATTCAGACACGCAAGCTAAACAGCCTGGTGAGTTGTCACCGCAGCAGCCAGAAGCAGAATTTGAAGCGACAGCTAAGACAGATGCACCTGTTGTTGAAGAAACACAAGCGCAAGAGCCTGGACGACTAGCGCCGGCCGACGAGCAACCTGTTTCTAAACAAGATACAGCTAAGCTTGATGTTGAAGCTGTTCAAGACGAACTTCAGTTTGATGCAGAGCCTTCAGCGGGTACAGAGCCTTCAGCTGGCAAAGAGCCTTCAGCTGACGATAAAGCTTCAGCTGACGATAAAGCTTCAGCTGACGATAAAGCTTCAGCGGACGAAAAGCCTTCTGCGGAAGAAGTAACTTCAGCAGAACCTGTTGATTCAACTGAAAAGGTAACATCAGCTGGCGACAACGTGACGACTGAAGCCGAAACTGCTAAGGCGACCGAAACTTCTGAGCAAGAAAGCAACGCTGAAGAAAAGGCACAGACTGAACCTTCAGTTGAAGGTAAAACAACGCAAGCTGATACTGCGCAAGAAGCCACGGCGCCAGAAGCTAAAGACGAAGCAACAGCATCGCCAGAGCAAGTTGAAATAAACTTGGCTGACGCACCTGTAGTTGCAGAACCAGAAGCACAGGTACAAGAGGCGAAAGCAGATACGCCAGCGACTAAAGAAGAGGCTGAAACAACAGCAGCGCCTTCTTCGAGCCTAGCAGCGAGTGGCAAAGGAAAGCGTGGCGCATCGCACCCTATGGCATTGCCTGCAGCAGTAAACGACGCATTTGTTGATGTAGCGCTTACCGCTAAAGCTGACGACACACGACCTGCACTCGCAGTATCGGGTAAAACTGCAGCGATGTCGCACGCAACGTCACGTGCATCAGCAGTAACAACGCTTCCTCAGTCGGTAGATGACGTTGCCGAAGTAGCAGCAGTGGCTGAATAATTTTCAGTCGCTAGTGCGCTACTAGCTAATTGATGTAAAAGCCGCTTTCGAGCGGCTTTTTTGTTTGTTAGTGTACGTTTAACATCGAGTCCGAGTTGAGATTAAAATGTCAGATACGGTAAACCAGCAGTATATAGATTGGTTAAGCCAAGTATGTAACGCGCAAGTATTAGACACACAAATGATTCAACCTCTTTGGAGTGGCTACGGAGCGTGCTTTCGTGCCACTTTGGGCTATCCTAATAATACTTTTTCAAAGAACCAGGACGAGAGAAGCCCTTTCCAAGAAAGCCAGTATCACCAAGCTCAACTAAACCCACTTGGCGCGCAACAAGGTGGAGACGAAGCAGCGCTAAAAGTAGTCGTGAAATGCGCCACTCCGCCACACAGACTCTCACACCCTAAAGGCTGGAATGGTGAAGCTAGCCACAACCGTAAGTGCCAATCTTTTAAGGTAGAGAACTGTTTTTATAGCGACGTTAAAGTCCAAACTGATGCGTCGTGCCGTACAGCAAAATACTTAGGGCACAGCCAACAGGGCGAAGCCTCCCTTCTTGTTATGGAAGACTTAGCACACAGTGGCTATTCTCGCACGGCCTCTTCACTTACCGCTGAGCAATGCATCACTGTTCTAAAATGGCTTGCCAATTTTCATGCACGCTTTGTCAATGTAAGAGATGAAATTAATAGCCGAAATATACAGTTATGGCCAGAGGGCACGTATTGGCACTTGGCAACCCGTGAAGACGAGTTCCATGCCATGCCGGATGGATCATTAAAGCAACATGCTGTCGCTATAGCTAACACGTTAAGCAACGCTAACTATCACACTTTGGTGCACGGCGATGCTAAAGTGGCTAACTTTTGTTTTACCGACGATTTTTCTGACTGTGCAGCTGTCGACTTTCAGTACGTGGGTTATGGCACAGGCATCAAGGACGTGGCGTATTTTTTGGGCAGTGCCCTATCAACCCAAACCCACATGAAACATCGTGATGCATTGCTCGATAACTACTTTCAAGCGCTCGAGGATGCGTTACACACTCGATTGGCTAACAATGATAGTTCGGCTTGTTTTAAGCGTGCTGATATTGCGCTTATCATTGCTGAATGGAAGTACCTGTACCCCTTCGCCTGCGCTGACTTTTATCGGTTCTTAGCGGGTTGGAGCCCCGAACACTGGAAAATAGATGAAGAGCTCCAATATCAAACAGATATTGCCTTGTCCGTGCTAGCGCGTAACGGCTAAACGTTCACGTTTTCATTTTACGCCTAATCAAGCTCGTACTTTTATAAATACACTCTTTTTTCGCGGTCTTTTTTCCGTGCATCGCCCTTTTCAACCTTCTGTTTGTCATGTACTAAACGACTAGCAGCTTATTGTTTAACTCCCTAGCGCTTGCCGTTTTTAATTAGTACGAAACTGCACCATTACACAAAACTTAGCGTATACACCGATAAATAATCATAATGTCACTGCCATGTACAAACGTAAGCTTTACCTGTTTGGGTTACTGTCCACATTTATCTTATTAATTGCATTGGCCAGCGCAGCCGTTTCGGCCCATTTAACACGCACTAACTTAGCGCAAGCTCAACTCGCTCAATCGCTATTGTCAGAGCACCAACAATTATCGAGCATTTCCTATCGGCTTTTTAAGCAGCTTACCGACGAGCTTATTTTTGGAAAGAATGCGAACCAGGCGAAAGTGCGCAACAAGCAGCAACAAATTGAAAACTCGCTGAACCGAATAAAGTCACTAGAACTTGATCAACGCGAAGCATTAGGGCTTGAGGCAACATTAGGAAGTGTAGAAGATACCGATGAACTTGAAGCACTGATTCAAGGCATTGTGGAAGAGTTTAGAGCAATTGCCCTAAGCAACGACCGTACTCCGCTAAATCAACAGCAGCGCCTTCAAACATTACTAGAAGTAACTATAGACAACCAGTTCAGGGAAGCCATCAACTCTGCAGTAAACCGCCAAACAGGCGTTGTATCGCGCATTAACGCTAGCATTGAAACGCTAAACACCAGCATTGTGTGGTTTACTATTAGTTTAGGTCTGATTACCTGCCCTTTTATTCTGCTGGGTTGCTATTGGCTATTCAATGCCCTTTATCAGCCGCTAACGGTAATTCGCACGGGTACCGATGCCATTGCATCGGGTAACTATCACTATCGATTGCCTGAAACCTTAGATAGCGAATTCACTGACTTGGTCAAAGCCCTAAACTCCATGATTGCGCGTTTACAGGAACACGAAGATCAAGCTGATGCCCATCGCAAGCACTTAGAGTTTGAAGTGGAGAGCCGAACACGGGCGTTAAAAGAAGCCAACAATAAACTCACTCAACTGGACGCAAAGCGACGGCAATTTATGGCTGATGTTAGTCACGAATTGCGCACGCCGTTAACCATTATTCGTGGCGAAGCGCAGGTAACCCTTAGGCAGGCTGCGGCTAGCAACGAGATTTATAAAGAAACGCTAGAAACCATACTTGAGCAAGCCGTGAACTTAAGTAACTTGGTTGATGATTTGCTGCTGCTAGCGCGTGCCGAGATGCACGAATTTACTGTAGATCTGGTTAAATCTGACTTACATAACCTGCTTACACAAAATATGGCGTTATGGCAAAAGCTCACAAAGCCAAGAGACTTAGATCTAAAATGGCTTGCCAATAATGAGGTCCAAGTGCTCATCGACAAAGACAGAATTGCGCAGGTACTGACCATCCTTATCGAAAACGCGCACAAATATTCTTATCCCGATACGCCCATTGTGCTGCGCGTTGAGAGCGAAAGCCCGAATATCAACGTATCGGTCATTGATATCGGTGAAGGCATTTCTTCAAGTGATTTGCAGCACGTTTTTGAACGCTTCGTTAGGTTAAAGCGCAAAGGCAATGGAATGGGGCTAGGTTTGTCTATCGCTAAAGCGATAGCAGAAGCCCACCACGGTACATTGAGTGCGCATTCCACATTGGGTAAAGGCTCGCAGTTCACGTTGACGCTGCCAGTTTTAGATGATTAAGGGCCCAGTTGGATCGATTCCAATATTACACAACATCGAACGGTTAGGATTATAACAACAATGAAAATTCTTATTGCTGATGACGAAGCCCCCTTACTACGCTTTCTTTCACGAGGCCTAAGCGCTGAAGGTTTTGAGTGCATTGAAGAGCCGGCATTACACAACTTAGTCACGCGCATTCGCCATGAAGCCCCTGCTATTATTGTACTTGATCGCATGTTTGGTGATGAAGATAGCGTAGAGCTGCTGCCCGCAATCAAGTCGCTTCCCCATGCCCCAATGGTTTTGTTGCTAACCGCGGTGGACGAAGTACGCGAGCGTGTGAATGGTTTAAAACAAGGCGCGGATGACTATTTGTGCAAGCCATTTGACTTTGACGAACTACTTGCGCGCATAACGGCCTTAAGCCGAAGAGTGACGAATACACCGGTTACTCAATTAGGCCTCACCATCGGACCGTTAAACATCGATGACGAGTCACGTATTGCGACATTGTCTGGGGAAGAGATTTCACTCACCAAACTAGAATACGACATGCTCTACTACTTCGCAGAAAATGCTGAAAAAGTGCTGTCTCGAGAACGCATATTAAGTCGAGTATGGCGAAGTCACAGCGATCCGTTAACTAATGTTGTTGATGTGTATATCAGTAGGCTGCGACAAAAGCTTCACAGCAGTGATGCCATATTTATTGAAACTCTGAGAGGCAACGGCTATCGGTTGACCACTAGAAAATAGTCGTTTGGTCTCATTAGCTATTGCATTCATGTGTTATCCCGCCCAACTTGAACACTCGTTCAAATTTTGTAAAGGATAATTATGGCTCGCTCACCTTCTTCATTACTCTCAAGGCTATGTTGCGCAACCGCTGTAGGCATTAGTCTATTGTCATCACCAGTCTTCGCTCAGACAGACACCAGAGATGCCGCGCAGCCTGATAAGAATAGAGCAATGTCTGCACGGGAATTGCGAGCACCAAAGGTTATCTTTTTCGATGTTAATGAGACCTTGCTAGACCTCACCGCCATGCGCAGCTCGGTAGGCGAAGCCTTGGGCGGTAGAGATGATTTATTGCCACTGTGGTTCTCTACTATGCTGCATCATTCACTGGTTGATTCAACGACTGGCCGCTTTCATACCTTTGGAGAAATTGGCGTTGCCTCCTTGCTGATGGTGGCAGAAATTGAAGGTATTGAATTGACCAAAGCGCAAGCCAAAACGGCAATTGTCACGCCATTGCGAAGCCTACCACCCCATCCTGACGTGCGCGATGGCTTACAGGCACTTAAAAACAAGGGTTATAAACTAGTAAGCCTTACCAACTCGTCTAATCAAGGCGTATATACTCAATTTAAGAATGCTGATCTTTTGTCTTATTTCGACGAGCGACTAAGTGTAGAAGACATTAACTTATATAAGCCCGATACACGCACGTATGAGTGGGCTATTGAAAAAATGGGTATAGCAGCAGAAGACGCTATGTTAGTGGCGGCCCACGGTTGGGATATTGCTGGTGCTAAACAGGCAGGCTGGCAAGCCGCGTTCATTGCACGCTCCGGTAAGGTACTATACCCGTTAGCAATAGCGCCTGACACGGTGGTAAGCGGACTAGATGAATTAGTCTCCCAATTACCCGATGCCAAATAAGCGTTAGGGTTGATGGTATCTAGGTGCATATAAAAGCACAGCTTAAAGGTTGGCACGGGTAAACATAATTATTAGGTTAAACGCCTGGGCCATAAAAGGTCATGCAAACCAATATTTCGAGCTAGGCACTGAGCTACTCTGTTGCCGTGCCTGCTCTTTTCATATCGATGTGGGGAATATCGTCTTCCAAGTACATAGTCGACGTGGCTTCAAACCCAAAGCTTTCATAAAAGCCTTTTAAATATTCTTGCGCGCCAATTTCAATATCACAGCCTGGCCATAACGCCTCACAATGATCAATGGCTTCACGCATAAGTGCTCTGCCCGCACCTTTACCTCTAAAGGCTTTGCTGGTAGCTACTCGACCGATACTTACCGACGGATAACTCACTCCTTCGCCAAGTAATCGTGCACACGCTACCAATTTGTTATCTTGAAACCCCATTAAATGATGAGTTTTCGGATGGCGGTCTTTTTCATCTAGTTCCGGATAGGGGCAGTTTTGTTCAACAACAAAAACATCGACACGCAGCTTGAGCAAATCGAAGAGTTGATGATTAGTCAGTTCATTAAATGTAAGTGATTGCCAGGAAACCATGTTGCCTCGATGATTTTTTATTATTAATGTTTGCGTGGCGCCTTGAAAAGCGCTTCGAAAGACCTTTGTTGGTTTAAACGAATTTTAAAGCCGTTGTTATTAACAATCCTAATTTTAGGACCGTAGCGAAGATAACGATTGGATTAATGTAACGCAACCCATTTGCACAGAATGCGCTTCAATTTTCTGCTGCTTTGACGGTTGACGCTCCCTGCATAAAACGCTTAACGCCCACTTATAGCAGACTCTAAGCTGGAAATATGCGGTTAATTGATGAACCCTATCAAATAGTTAGCGTAAATAATGGAACACCAATAGAAGAATGGTTATTGTGTATTGGAACAATGATTTGGCAATTGTAACTGTTTTCTATAATAAACAACCGCGCGGGCACAGGGGCAGAATATGAGTGATAAGCGCAACATCAAAACTTACGACAAACCCGCTGGCGGATGGGGCGCTTTAAAAAGCGTAACCCAAAGCTGGCTGCAGAGTGAAAAACCGCTCAAAAATTTACGGGCCATGCTTAAAACCAACCAAGATAAAGGGTTTGACTGTCCGGGATGTGCGTGGGGTGAGTCGCCAGAAAGCGGATTAGTGAAGTTTTGTGAAAATGGTGCTAAAGCGGTGAACTGGGAATCTACAGGGCGTTACGTCGACCCAGAGTTTTTTTCAAACCACTCTGTAAGTTCGCTAAAAAAACACACTGACTACTGGCTTGAGTCACAAGGGAGACTCACCCACCCTATGCGCTACAATGCTCAAGCAGACCATTACGAACCAGTATCATGGGACGATGCCTTCGCACTCATTGCCAAACACTTGAAGGGTTTACCTTCACCTCACCAAGCAGAGTTTTATACTTCTGGTCGGGCGAGTAACGAAGCCGCCTATTTATATCAGTTATTCGTGCGCGCATTTGGCACAAATAATTTTCCCGACTGTTCGAATATGTGTCACGAAGCGTCAGGCCAAGGGATGAAACCAACCATAGGAGTGGGTAAAGGTACGGTCACGTTTAACGACTTTGAAAAGGCAGATACCATATTTGTGATAGGTCAAAACCCCGGGACTAACCACCCTCGCATGCTTGAGCCGCTGCGCGACGCCGTTAGAAGAGGCGCTCAGGTAGTTTGCTTTAACCCGTTAAAAGAGCGCGGGTTAGAAAAATTCCAGCACCCTCAACATCCCATAGAAATGCTAACTAATGGCTCAACGCCAACCAATACCGCCTATTTCAGGCCTGCTCTTGGTGGTGACATGGCGGTTATGCGTGGCATTGCGAAATGGTTATTAACCTGGGAACAAGAAGCCAAAGCGAACAATGCCCCTCCTGTATTCGACCACGATTTTATTAATGCGCATACCAACGGCATGGACAACTATTTGAGTGCCGTTGAAGCGACTAGCTGGGAGCATATTGAAGCGCAGAGCGGTTTAGCAAAAGACGAAATACGTCACGCGGCAACCATGTACAGACGTGGAGAACGGGTGATCATGTGCTGGGCAATGGGGATCACCCAACACAAGCACTCAGTAGCTACGGTTCAGGAAATAGTGAACGTTCAACTACTACGAGGAAACGTGGGCAAGCCTGGTGCAGGGCTTTCTCCCGTTCGTGGCCACAGCAATGTGCAGGGGGATAGAACTGTGGGTATTAACGAAGTCCCCCCCAAAGCATTGCTTGACGCACTAGAGAACAAGTTTAACTTCGCCGTTCCACGAGAAAGAGGTCACAATACCATTCAAGCAATTCAGGCTATGGAAAGTGGTGAATCCAAAGTTTTCATCGGCCTAGGCGGTAATTTCGCCCAGGCGACGCCAGATACGCCGCGTACTCACGCTGCGCTGTCACAATGCGACTTAACCGTTCATATCGCCACCAAATTAAATCGTTCTCACCTAACCACAGGTAAAGACGCGCTTATATTACCCTGCTTGGGACGTACTGAAATTGACATGCAGGCTAGCGGGCAACAAGGCGTGACTGTGGAAGATACGTTTTCTATGGTCCATATTTCTTATGGCCAACTTCCGCCAAGCTCGCCCGAACTTCGCTCTGAACCCGCTATTATTGCTGGTATCGCGAAGGCGACGTTAGGCAACACGCCGGTAGACTGGGACTTCTTAATAAGCGATTACGACAATATTCGTGAGCTCATTGCCGACACCGTAGACGGTTTTAAAGACTTTAACACCAAACTCGCTCAACCGGGTGGTTTTCATTTAGGTAATGCAGCAGGTGAGAGACGCTGGTTAACACCATCGGGCAAAGCCGAGTTTGCTGCTAACGCCCTGCCTGATTCACTGTTAAATGCTGACCTCGTTGCGAAAGGTGAAGAGCCGGACCTCATTTTACAAACACTGCGCTCTCACGATCAGTACAACACAACTATCTATGGTATGGATGACCGCTACAGAAACGTGTTTGGCGCGCGGGACGTGCTGTTTGTCAATGAACGTGATATTCAGAAACTGGGATTTAACGATGGCGATAAAGTCGATATTACGTCAATGTGGAACGACGGCAAAACACGTCAAGTTAGACAGTTTATATTGGTGGCTTACGACATCCCGCAAGGTCAAGCGGCAGCATATTACCCCGAAACCAATCCGTTAGTACCACTAGAAAGTTACGGTGATGGCACGTTCACACCAACATCGAAATTTATCGCGATCAAACTTTCGAAATCTCAATCAGATGGCCGAATACCTGTCTCTGCGGTGTAAGCTTTTCGGTGCTTATCCGGCACTTATTAGTATAGGCCTTTCGTTTCTAGGTGGCTCGCTGCGCACTACTTTTCTTGCGGTGCGTAAGCTCTTGGAGGGTCATACTTAGGTACATGGATCAGGGTGAGACCGTAACGGCTTGCCCACTTTACTGATAACGCTGTAGGAGCAGATAGCGTTACTACCAAAGGTAATTTAGCCCTTATCGCTTTTTGAACCAACTCTAAACTGCAGCGGCTTGTGAGCACAACAATACCTTCAGGTTGAAAGAGTTTTTGGGTGGTGATAGCACCAATTAATTTATCAAAAGCATTATGCCTTCCTATGTCTTCCCGGCATGCCAGCACATTGCGCTTAGCATCAATGTAGAGCGCTCCATGTACTGCACCGCTCTGCTGAGCTAATGCTTGCGCATTAGATATAAGGCTTCGCAATCCTTTAAACCAGCTCACATCAGGCAAAGGCGATACTTCAATAGGCGTTAATTGAGGCAAAGCGTTATCTAATGCCTCAACGCCGCAGAGCCCACAACCCGACGCACCCGCCAATTGCCGCTTATTTTCCTTTAACTTCCAGAACGCCTGATTGGCAATTTCAACTTCCGCATTGATGTGTTCTTTGTGATGCGTCAGTTCAATACCGTAAAGCTGACGAGGATGCTCGATAATGTCGTTGCTTAAACTGAAGCCCACAATGAAATCTTCAATGTCGTTTGGGGTTATCAGCATTACCGCATAATTAATACCGTTATAACTAATGCTTAAAGCGACTTCTTCGGCAAGGGCAAACTTTTGAGTATAGGGTGTAGCATCTAAAACTAATGCGCGCTGTTCAGTGTTACTTTTCACGTGGCCAATCACCTGGAGTATTCACATTCAACCACTCTATGTCATCTTCATTGGACATTTTTGCGAGACGCTTTTTGTTATCGGCTTCATCTTTTCCTAACGTTTTTTTGAGGTCAGCTTCTTTAAGAGATACCGCATTGAGAATTTCTAAAAATCCTACCACTCGTCTCTTACTTTGCTCAACTAGATAGTTGGCTAAGAGGGCTTGGGTGTTCTGCGCAACGGATAGAAAGAAAGGCAAAAAGCGGTTTTCCACATAACATGCCTTTTCAGCCTCTCGCCCTCGCGAAACTAATATTCTCAAAAGCTCGGGCGTCATCTGCGGCATGTCAACTGGAAGAACAAGCAGTTCATAAGGATTGTCAGTGTGATTATCAGATTGGGATAGTGCGTCTAAAACAGCGTGTACTCCGCCAAGCGGACCTGCATCTTCAATTTTGTCATTCAAAAAGCCTGGCGCGTTACGACTAATTAACACTTTATCGCAACTCGCTGCCTGTAAAAGTAACGAAGCATTATCGATGAGAGTACGGCCCTGATAACGCATAAGTGCTTTATCTTGCCCCATTCTGCGCGATTGACCACCCGCAAGCACTAAACCGATGAGTGTCGCATTCACTTTAGGCACTGCATTCGCCTCCTTTATTAAAAATCTTCTCATATCCTTTTAAAAACTCAAAGCAATGCGTGGAAAAGGGAGAAGTGGGCTCGCCGATATATTGGAATGTTTGATGAAAATGAAGCTGTGCCGCATTGCACAATTTAGCCGCTTTGGTAAAGAGCTGCGTGTCTCCTAACCCAACCAGAAAACAGCGTTGGCAAATATCCAAAAATCAATACCCTTAACGTGATAGATAGGTTCAAATGCGATTCTACCAATGGACTACAAAACTTGTAACTACGCTAAACTTATGATTTGAAGTTAGGTGAAAATACTGGAGTAAAAACAGGTCCATGTTGATTATATCCATTGCCTAAAGATTAAATGCAAATCAGAAATGTAACACCGACATTACATGAGCATTTACTCGCCTATTCGGCTAAGTTTTCATCGACGACATTTCTGTTAAACAACCTACATCACTTCGCTGGCGGTGTCGCCTAGCAACGAGTCCAATAGAAAGTAGGAACAGCCATACTGTCGATGCTTCACTCACCGCATGAGTTACCGTAGTTAAATAGCCAATATCAGCAAAAGAAGCAATCGTAGTATCACTTAATGTAATTGGATATGGTCCCAAATAGCCGGTCATTAAGTCAGAAGAACCACCAGGCCAAGGCTCATCCCAATGGCTGTTAGCAGTACCCTCTCCACCGCCGAGTTCAACCGGAATAAATTCAGCATCTTTTACAAACTCTTGGCGGTATATTTCTAATGCATACTCTCCCGTGTATCGCCCCGAATTCATGACGTAATTCGACTGGCTACCTGGTCTGATAAAATCGGTTGTCCACAAAATTCCAAAGCCGATAGCATGAGCCATCTCGTGCACAATAACATCGAAAAGTGTGCCGTTTCGCTCCATATTACTGAGATCTGCCGTATCAAACTGCATGCTGCCCCGATTTGCATAAACAAACGCACTATCGGAGAACTGTATGATACTAGATGGACCAGCGCTACCCAATATTCTTCCCACTCCATCAATCGGCGCTCCACTCGCGTCAATAACAATACTGTGATCGAATACGCTCTGAACACCTGTTAAGTAAGTTTCCCAAAACGCGACTGCACCATCGAATGCACTGGATTGTGAAGGCGTTAACCCTCCAAGATTGTTAATAGATATGTTGAAAAGCCCCGCATTTGCAGGCAGTGACACGCACATTGCAACTGCAACACTTAAAACCAGTTTTGGTAAACCTTTCATGGCTTCCCTCCATAATTGAGAAACAACGTCCACTGAAAATAACTATGGTCCGCGACACTAATATGCTGTAACAACTATAGTTGAGAATGTAGAAGTGCGCTGCTTTCTTAGCATTTTATATTTAGCGGCCTAGACGGTAATTTCTGAAGAAAGCTTTTTAAAAGTTGCAATGAATACAGTATGTTAGAATTGCAAGAGCAATGCCGCTGGAGGGCTTTAATGACAACAGCTGAGTTTGAAAAAAGACAGGGAACGGGAAACGTTTTTTAAACGTTAAGTGGATTAAATTATGAGGGATATACTTGCTCACCACCTTAAAGAGTAAAGGTGGTGAGTTTAAAAAGACTACCAGGTCAAATCATCTGGGATTTCGTAATCGGCATACCAGTCGTCTTCTGCTTCGTCTTTACCGTCATTACCACTCTTGTCCAAATCAGCACGATAGATTATTGAAGCTTCATCACGCTGAGCAATTTTATCAGCAACCGGCGTAGGAACTAATTCGTAAGCATCATCTAGCAATACCACGGTCAAACGACCCTTTGTGACCTGCCTGTGCATTTCTTCGCTTACGTACATGCGTTTAACGACATTGTCGTGAGTAAAGTTAAGTAGCGTTTCGCCGTTACGCGGTTGTTTGTTTACTGTAATAAGCTGCCTGACCTGTGCGGCTATCGAGCGCTTTTCTCTTTCTTGCTGTTGAAGTTGATTCAACTCTCTTGAGCGCGCCTTTTTCTCTTCTGCGGCTTGTTGAGCTGCAATTGTCGCTTCATCTACAATAGGTTGTTTTTGCTTATTTTTTTGCTTTTGTTTTTTGCGTTTATCCGCACGCGCTTGCTTTGCAGACGCTTTATCGGCCAATCCGGCTTTTAGAAGTTGGTCTTGTAAAGAGGCCATAACTCACTCTCTATTGATTTATTAACGAGCCTTGCATTGTGCGTGCTGAAGCACGCTAAAAGACACCTTATGACGTAATAAGCCCGAATAAATCCGGGCTTATTACTTTCGTATCGAAATATTGTATTCGCTTTGATTTATTTTTTCTTCGCTTTTGGCTTAGCAGCCGGCTTTTTAGCCGCTTGCTCTTGCCACTTGCCGTTTTCATACCACGCAGACCAGCCTGTTGCTTTACCGCTGTCATTTTCAGACATCACGTATTGCTGTTTGGTCTTCCTGCTATAGCGAACTATTGCAGGGTTACCGTCAGGGTCTGTTTGTGGCGCATCAGCAAGGTAGTAGAATTTCGGCGATATTCTATCTCTAAAGCGTGCAAGTTCTTCCACTTTCGGCGCACGAGTCTCGCGCGACTTTGGAAAGTTATGGGCAGCCAAGAAGATACCCGAAGCGCCGTCGCGTAGCATAAAGTGCGCGTCAGACTTTTCACACGGAAGCTCTGGTAAATCGACCGGATCTTCTTTTGGCGGCGCAGCTTCGCCGTTTCTCAGTAGCTTACGGGTATTTTTACATTCTTCGTTGGTACAACCGAAGTATTTACCAAATCGACCATTTTTAAGCTCCATATCGCTACCGCATTTATCGCACTCGATAATGGGGCCGTCATAGCCTTTTATTTTGAATGTGCCTGCCTCTACCAATGTGCCATCACACGTCGGCGTATTACCACACACGTGAAGTTTACGGGTTTCATCGACCAGGTAACTGTCCATCGCCGTACCACACTTAGGACAACGTTTTTTAGAGCGAAGCGCTTCTGTTTCAAGCTCTTCTTCATCGTCCACTTTCACGACTTCATCACCAGGCGTTAAATTCATGGTGTTAGTGCAGCGCTCTTTCGGTGGTAAGTTGTAGCCTGAACAGCCCAAAAACACGCCGGTTGACGCGGTTCTTACGTTCATTTCACGGCCGCATTTGTCGCAATCAATACCTGCAGGTACCGCCTGATTCAGGCGCATACCGCCCTCTTCAGGGTCTTTCTCAGCGTTTAGCAGTTTGTCATAGAAGCCGCTGTAGAACTCATTGAGCACGTCTTTCCAATCTTTATTGCCCTCAGCAATATCATCAAGATGTTGCTCCATATTGGCAGTAAAGTCATAGCTCATTAAATCGTCAAAGTTTTCCATCAAACGATCGTTTACTATTTCGCCCATTTTCTCGGCATAAAAACGCTTGTTCTCTAAGCGCACATAGCCGCGATCTTGAATCGTCGAAATAATACTGGCGTAGGTCGATGGACGACCAATACCGCGTTTTTCAAGCTCTTTTACTAACGACGCTTCATTAAATCGCGCTACAGGCTTGGTGAAATGCTGTTTAGGATCAAGCGCTTTTAAGTCAAGTACATCGCCTTTTTGCACATCAGGCAACATGAGCTCTTCTTCGCCTTTTTTGCGAAGCTGAGGCTGAACGCGAGTCCAACCATCAAACTTGAGTACGCGGCCTTTCGCCGTCAGCTCGTAATCACCCGCTGCCACTTTAATCGTGGTTGCGTCGTACTTAGCTGGAGTCATTTGACAGGCCACAAACTGGCGCCAAATAAGCTCATAAAGACGCTGTGCATCGCGTTCCATATCACCTAAACTCGCAGCACTAATGCTCACGTTTGAAGGGCGGATCGCTTCGTGCGCCTCTTGCGCTCCTTCTTTACTGCCGTAGCGATTTGGCGAATCAGGCAAGTACTTGTCACCAAAATTATCTGAAATGTACGCACGAGCACTGTCCAGCGCCTCTTGGCTTAAATTGGTTGAATCCGTACGCATATAAGTGATGTAGCCTGCTTCATAAAGGCGCTGCGCCATCATCATGGTCTTCTTAACACCAAAGCCCAATCGAGTACTTGCCGCCTGTTGCAGCGTTGAGGTAATAAACGGTGCTGAAGGACGACTTTGCGTAGGCTTTGACTCGCGGCTTTCTACCGTGTAGTTAGCCCCTTCTAAGTCAGCAAGCGCTTTATCTGTTTCGGCCTTGTTTTTGGGCTTGAACGCATTGCCCTGGTGCTTTGCTACCAGCATACGTAGTGCCGCTTTTTGCTGGCTGGTTAAATCTGCGTGTACGTCCCAAAACTCTTCAGGCACAAACGCTTTAATTTCTCGCTCACGCTCCACAACAAGCCTAACCGCTACCGATTGTACGCGCCCTGCTGAGAGGCCTCGCGCAATTTTTTTCCACAGAAGTGGCGACACCATGAAACCTACAACACGGTCTAGGAACCGGCGAGCCTGCTGCGCGTTAACGCGAGAGATATTTAACTCGCCCGGATCGGAGAACGCATCTTGAATCGCGTTTTTGGTAATTTCGTTGAACACTACTCGCTGATAGGTCTTATCTTTCTTGCCTAACAGCTCTTGTAAATGCCATGCAATTGCTTCCCCCTCGCGGTCCAAATCGGTCGCGAGATAGATAGTGTCAGCATCTTTAGCAAGCTTTTTAAGTTCGTTAACGACTTTCTCTTTACCCTGTAGCACTTGATAGTGGGCTTTCCAGTCTTTCTCCGGATCTACGCCCATTCTGTCTACAAGTTTCAAATATTCGTGACGGCGAAGGTATTCTTGACGCGCTTCTTCGCTTAAAGTTTTGAGTTCTTTAGCCGGTTTTTTAGGCTCGACTTTGCCTAAAGCCTTCGTCGGAAGATCTCGCACATGGCCAACCGAACTTTTTACGATAAAATTTTTACCAAGATATTTATTTATCGTTTTCGCTTTGGCTGGTGACTCGACTATGACCAGTGATTTTGCCATATAATTGAACTAAACCTATTGATTTTTAATGACTATTTACGTCAAATTCTGAAAATTGGAGCAGCCCAACACTATATATAGGGCACTCGCTCTTTTTTAACATATATCTACAAAGTGAATGGAAAACAAGATCTTCTTCATACTTATTCTTCTCTCCGCTCTAATCGCACACAAAAACTGTACATTAATTGAGCAGTACGATTGGCATCGACATTAAAAGCC
This sequence comes from Alteromonas marina, assembly GCF_000808575.1. GTDB lineage: Bacteria > Pseudomonadota > Gammaproteobacteria > Enterobacterales > Alteromonadaceae > Alteromonas > Alteromonas marina_A. Next base: position 125,624 of record NZ_JWLW01000067.1, on the reverse strand, counting down.
GTATAATGCCAGCCATTCGAACCTGACCTAACAACCCGCTCAGGTTTAAAGACGTGCCATGTTTGACCCTGAACAAAATCAAAAGCGTTGCTATTGCTATCAACTTAATCGCAGTGTTTGTAAGAATGTAGCATATGGGGTCAACAGCCAAAACTACAAGAATAAGGGAAAGTATGAAGCAGTTTGAAGTTAACTTTGATGGTCTTGTTGGACCTACCCATAACTATGCCGGCTTATCGTTTGGCAATGTCGCTTCCCTAAACAATGCGAACGCAAAGAGCAGTCCTAAACAGGCTGCAAAGCAAGGTCTTGCAAAGGCCAAAGCGCTAGCCGATATGGGAATGGTTCAAGGTGTATTAGCCCCGCAAGAACGTCCTGATATCGCTGCGCTCCGTCGATTAGGTTTTACCGGTTCTGATGCTCGCGTGCTAGAAAGCGCTGCAAAGCAGTCTCGCGAGATTTTCTTAGCATGTTGTTCTGCTAGTAGCATGTGGACTGCAAATGCCGCCACTGTGTCTCCTAGCGCCGATACTGCCGATGGTCGCGTTCACTTTACCCCTGCAAATTTAACGAACAAGTTTCATCGCTCGTTAGAGCCTCAGGTAACGGGCAATATTCTACGTGGCACTTTCGCTAACGAAAAGCACTTTGCTCATCACCAGCACCTGCCAGATAACGAGCATTTTGGTGACGAAGGTGCAGCCAACCACACGCGACTTTGCAGCAACTATGGTCAGGCAGGCATAGAGTTGTTTGTTTATGGTCGTCATGCATTTGATACCAGCAAACCCGCACCAAAAAAATATCCGGCTCGCCAAACGCTTGAAGCATGCCAAGCAGTAGCTCGCTTACACGGTCTGGACGACGATGGCGTAGTTTACATGCAGCAAAACCCAGACGTTATCGACCAGGGCGTATTCCACAACGACGTGATCGCTGTAGGTAACCAAAATGTGTTGTTTTTCCACGAGCAAGCGTTTTATCAAAAAGACGCAGGATTTAAAGAGCTTCAAGCCAAATTTGGTAGCGAACCGCTACATTTTATTGAAGTGCCGACTGCCGAAGTGTCAGTTCAAGATGCAGTAAAAACCTACTTGTTCAATACGCAAATCATAACGCTTCCAAGCGGCGATATGACCATAATCGCACCTACTGAATGTCAGGAAAACGAGGCCGTTAAGCGTTATTTAGACAAGCTAGTGACACTAGGCACACCGATAAAGTCGGTTAACTTCTTTGACGTTAAACAGAGTATGCGCAATGGCGGCGGCCCGGCGTGTTTGCGTTTGCGCGTTGCAATGAATGACCAAGAACTTGCCGCAGTTAATCAAAATACGTTAATCAATGATACACAGTTCGCTCGCCTAAACGCTTGGGTCGACAAGCACTATCGCGATGAATTAGGTGAAGATGACTTGCGCGATCCGCAGCTGCTAATTGAATCTCGTACCGCGCTTGATGAGCTTACACAAATTCTGAAGATTGGTTCGGTTTACCCGTTCCAGCAGGGATAAGTTTTGTAATCTACTAAAAAGTAAAAAGAAAGCCGGCTATTAGCCGGCTTTTTAATGCTTTAAATGGTGCGTAATTTTACGGCGTAACCAAGGTACACTGGTCAGTCACACCAAACGGGTTAGCCGGCGGTGATGCGCCTTCATCGGTCACGTCTTCAGCCGATATACTTAATGTATAATTCATCGAAGCCTGGGCCTCACTACCGGTAGACTGGCCGAAAACAGAAATAACAGCATCGTACCAAACCGCATAACTGCTAGGGTAACGGTACTCCAGTTCTGCATAGCCATTCTCATCTGTTTCAGCATTGCCGTTAGCAAAGGTTATGGTTCCCACTAATCCAGGCGTGAGCATCTCGTCCCCGTTAGTGTCTTCATTGGTTGGAGTTGTATCCAAGATACCGTTATCGTTGACATCTTCCGTGAGACAATTCTGGTTAATTATGGCTATCCATTGTGATTCATCATCATCATATACCCAGAACCCTGTGCGATATTCACCATTATCAACATATTTTGCCGGCGCCACCGATGCAGTTAAACTCACGCCGCTGACTGGCTGTCCAGCAGAGTCAGAAACAAAAACACTGAAACGCTTTAAGTAAGATGTAGATGTAGGCTCTTCGAGCTCATTACCCGTTCCCAAAGAGATATCGAATGCACGAGCACCTACGGTCAAGGTAACTTGATCATCGATCGCTGGATCTTCAGCAACAAAAGCAGTAACAACTACAGACTCTAAGGTTGAAACCGAGCCTGACGTAAAGACTGTTGTAGCTATTCCCTTACTATCAGTAGTTGCTTGAGAAGGCGACACAAATCCGGTAGACACGTCAGAGACAGTGAAGTTAACCACACTGTTTTTTACCAAATTACCATTTACATCGCGAACCACCGCGCTAATCGTGCTGGTTTGTCCATCAGGGCCTAAAATATCAGGCGACGCATCAGCAATAAGCGTGTGCGGTGTAGTGGCAATAAACTCAATTTGAGTGAGTGCTGAAACCAACACGTTACCGCTTCCATCGCTTGCCGTTGCGGTGATTGAAGAGATGCCAGCATTGTTGGCGCTAATATCAATACTTGCTTGTCCTTCTGCATCGGTTTGTACAGTTGAGTCGCCGTCGATTACGCCACGTGATGCGCTAAAGGTTACCTCTTGACCCACTACTGGCGTATTGTCTTGACGCCACTGCACGGTAATAGTCTGTGTTTGCCCTAACGGCACTTCTTCTGTTGGTAAGTTAACGAAATTAAACTCGTCTTGCTGTACCTGCACCGTAAAGCTTGTTTCAGCATTAAGTGCTGATGCCGTAATGGTATTTTCTCCAGAGGCAGATGCAGTATATGACACTGTAGCTTGTCCGTTAGCCCCAGTATTAACCGTGGCGCTGCTCAGGGTGCCGTTAGTAGCACTTAAAACAACATCTTCATTTTTTATAGTCTCGCCATCGGAGTCTTGAAGACGGATTGTATAATCAACAGTGTCATTTAAAATAACTGAAGACGCGCCGTTGATAGTGACTTCTGTTCCGGCAATTGTAATATTAACAGACTCAGTAAGACTGCCCGCGCCGGCTGTAATAGTAATCGTACGGTTTGATTTATCGTTTTGCGACGTCAGTATTGCACGGGCGGTACCATCGGCAAGGGTAACGGGTTGCGTGAGCTGAAGCTCAACGCCATCGCCTGTCGCGGCCGAGAAGCTTACCTCAACACCTTCCATTAACACACTTTGCTCATTTTTAACTAACGCAATGAGTTCGACTTCATCGCTTCCGCTAGAAGCCAGCTGAATACTGTCAGCGAAAAGCTCCAAAGATGCCGGGTCTTCACTTACCGTTGTACTGCCTTCAGAACTAAAAGTCGTGGAGTCTGTTTCACCAGTAGATAAAGTAGCTGTCACTTCACCGTCACCAGACGCGCTTCCCACCGACATACCTATTGTTGCAACACCTTCTGCATTTGTAAGTGCTGTTGCTGTGTCATTTGAAAAGGTAGCCAGATCATCGTTGCTTAATGAAAAGGTAAGCAAAAGATCTGCCTGAGGTTCACCCAGTGAATTTGTTACCGTTGCAACTGCTGTCAACGCATTGCTCGATGAAAGGCTGTTATCAGCCTCGCCACTTTCATTTTGCAACGCAAGTGCAACGCTGATAGTAGTAGGATCTGTGCCGCTGACCGCTGTGGCAGAAAACGTGGTAGTTCCTGTTTCACCACTGCCCAGCGCTGCGGTAATTTCTCCATCACCCGAAGCCGTGCTTGCATCTAAACGAATTCTGGCGACACCGCTTGCGTTAGTTCTTGCAGTGCCGGTATCATTGCCAAACTCGGCAAGTTCTTCGTTACTCAGGGTGAAAGTTAGCAGAGCATCTGAGTGCGGATTCCCGTCTTCATCGGTTACAGTCGCTACCGCAAACAGGCTGTTGTTTTCTGATAAATTGTTGTCGCTTGCGCCACTTTCGTTTTCCAACGACAAGGCAATTGAATAGGTAGGCGTGGTTGTACCGCCGTCTCCGCTTCCATTATCCGTGTTATCCCGAGAGACTGAAGAGCCGCCCCCACCACATGCTGTTAGCATGAATATTGCGCTAATTAAGCTTAGCACTCTCGCTAATGTCGACATAATTCGTTCCTGAACCTCTTTTATTGACAATTGCGTCGTTTTTTATGTTTAAAAATCAACTGAATCTGGCACACTACGAAAGATTAAAAATATAAAAATGCACAGGAAACATTAATGTCTTCATCTGCACATAAGTATAGTTTAACCGCTCGCATATTTATCGGCATGGCTGCCGGTATCTTGACTGGTGTCTTTCTCCAATTATTGTTTGATGATAGCGGAGATTTTACTTTTTCGATATTCGGTTTAGAGCTCTCAACGTATAACATTCTTGTCGAAGGTATATTTTCTACTCTCGGACAAATATTTATCGCTAGCTTAAAGATGCTGGTGGTTCCCCTCGTCTTCGTATCCCTTATTTGCGGAACGAGTACTTTATCAGATCCAAGCAAACTAGGAAGACTTGGCGCTAAGTCAGTCGGACTTTATGTTGTCACAACCGCAATTGCTATAACACTAGCCATGAGTATAGCTTTGGTAGTTTCTCCTGGTGATGGACTCAATCTGACTACTGAAACCACGTTCCAAGCGAAAGAGGCTCCTAGCCTTTCAGACGTTATTGTTAATATGTTTCCTAGCAACCCAATAAACTCGATGGCACAGGGCAATATGCTTCAAATCATCGTTTTTGCAGTACTGTTCGGTATAGCGATGGCAATGACGGGCGATGCGGGCAAGCGCCTTACCGCTATCTTTGAAGACATTAATACGGTAATCATGCGTTTGGTGACAATCATCATGAACCTAGCGCCTTACGGCGTGTACGTGTTGATGGCAAAGCTATTTTCAACGATAGGCGGCGAGACTATATTAAGTTTGGCGAAGTATTTCTTCTTAGTATTTGGCGTGTTAATTCTTCACGGCCTTGTAACCTACTCTGTTCTGCTAAAAGCTTTGTCAGGGCTGAACCCCATTATCTTGATGAAGAAAATGCGCGATGCTGCACTTTTCGCTTTTAGTACGTCGAGCAGCAGCGCTACTCTGCCAGTTACGATGGAAACCGCTAAAAACAAATTGGGTGTTGGTAATTCAGTTTCTTCATTCACTCTGCCGTTGGGCGCAACAATTAACATGGACGGTACCGCCATTATGCAAGGCGTCGCAACGGTATTCATTGCCCAGGTTTACGCCGTCGATTTAAGTCTAAGTGACTATATGATGGTAGTACTTACCGCCACTCTTGCTTCTATCGGAACCGCTGGCGTACCTGGTGTTGGCCTTATTATGCTTGCAATGGTGTTGCAGCAAGTAAATTTACCCGTTGAAGGTATAGCGCTTATTATCGGCGTAGATAGGCTATTAGATATGACACGTACAGCTGTAAATATTACGGGTGACTGTATGGTGTCTTGTGTCGTTGCCAAAAGCGAAGGCGCATTAGATGAAAGTGTCTACAACGACCCTAAAGCAGGGTTGAAACAAGAAGATGTTGATTTCGAACACTTCGAAAGGAACAAATAGCCCAGACTTAGCGCCAGTTGGGTGTAATGCTCACACAATGCCAGTGTTGCAGCAGCGCACAAACTAACCATAAAATAAGGCCAGCGTTATTCGCTGGCCTTATTTTTTACTGTTGTACTACATGAGTTTAACTACAGCCATTACCCGCATTAATTCGATACCGTCTTTGTGCCAGAGAAACCGCCAGTTTGTCCATATGGCCAAACAGCAAAGCCTAGACAAACTAACATAGGGTTTAACAGGTTGGTGCGTTATTGCCTAGTGAAGCGCTGAAGACGGCAACACTTTTGCTGCTTTTTGCGCCGGATATAAAGTTGCGCCAATACTCAAAAACATGGCGACCACAACTGTTATCACAACATCTTGCCAATGTAAGCTTGAAGGTAGAAAGTCAATAAAATATATATCTCCGGAGAGTATCTCTACGCCTAAGGCTGATTCGATAAAACGAACAATATCCGAAAGATTTGGTGCGACGAGCAAGGCAAGCGTTACGCCAACTACAATGCCAATGAGCCCGTTAATGGCCCCCTGCAATACAAAAGTCCTACGTATTAAGCGGTCAGAGGCTCCCATTGTTTTCAATATCGCAATAGCGGCCTGTTTGTCTCTGACAGCCATAACTAATGACGACACTATGTTAAAACAAGCTACAGATATAACGAGAATAAGCGCTATATAGACCACTGCCCTTACAAGCTGAATGTCGTTATATAAATGCCCTTGGGTACGTGTCCAATCAGACATATAAACGGCTTGGGGGTAGCTATAACCAATATCTCGCATGATATCGTAGGCAGAAAACGGGTCATTAAGAGTAAACTGAATACCCTGGGCCTTAGATGTAATACCGATGGAGTCCGATGCCGTAGCTAAATGCATTAGCCCAAGTTGGTTGTCTAACTCTCCGCCAACAGACAGCATACCTGCGATAGTTAACGTAATGGAGCGAGGCGCTTTAAAGGTTAAATCTTGAGTAGTTTGGGGAATCAATACTTGCACAGTGTCCCCAATGGCTAGGCCCATCGATGACATGATGCCCTTACCTACAATGAGGCCATTTTCTTGCGCCGAAAACCGTTCCCAGTCCTCATTCGCCACCCTTTCGGCATATTTATCGGCAACTTGAGTTACCGGAATACCTGTTACGCTAATGGCTTTTAACTCACCTTTAGACTGCAGCATACCCGTTAAACGTGTGTAGGCCGTCACAGATGCGATTCTGCTATCTTGGGAGAACCGGTAAAGCTGTGCATCTAAATTCTCGATTCCACTCTCGCTTTTGCTGTATATCTCTCCGTGAGGGACTACGCTCAAAATACGACTCGTCAGTTCTTTTTCAAAGCCGTTCATAACGCTTAGCAAAACGATAAGTACGAAACAGCCTAACCCTATACCTATGGTAGAAGACATAGAGATGAAGGAGATAAAGCGCTGTTCTGAACGTGTCTTCCTAAATCTTTTAGCCAGTTCAAGGGCGAGCATTTTGCTCCTCCTTTGACAGTGCTTCGCTGACTAACCGGCCATCTTTAATTTTCAACACCCTGTCCATTTTTGCAGCTAGCGAAATATCGTGAGTCACCACCACAAAAGCAGTGCCCTTTTTCTCGCTTAAGCTTGTCAAAAGCTTATAAATTTGTTCACCCGTAGAATCATCCAAATTCCCGGTGGGCTCATCTGCAAGCACAACAGAGGGTTCGGTTACTAATGCCCGCGCTATTGCCACACGCTGTCTTTCGCCTCCCGACATCGTCGAGGGTAAATGGTCCGCTCGATGAGAAAGTCCAACTTCGTCTAACATAACCTTAGCTTTACTGTGCGCTGCTTTTGTCGGTAGCCCTCTTATTCTCAGCGGCATGGCGACGTTTTCTAGCGCAGTGAATTCACCAAGCAAATGGTGGAACTGATAAATGAAACCCATTTCGTCATTGCGAAGTTTCGCCAGCGCATTACCACTTAATTTACCCAATGATTTACCATTGAATTCAACATCGCCACTAGAAGGCTTGTCTAATCCCCCAAGTATATGTAATAACGTACTTTTCCCCGAGCCAGAGCTGCCCAATATGGCAACATGTTCACCAGCTTTTATTGAAAGAGAGACATCGTGTAAAACGGGGGTGGCATTACTGCCATCTTGATAGGTTTTGTTAATATTGCGGCAAATTAGCACGTCCTGCATGCGACTGTTCTTCTTAATTTTCCAGACGGTGAATGGTAGCGCTAAACACTACCAACACCAACTGAAAAATAACAGCGCTAAAGCGTGTTATGTGTGTCTTGTACGGTTTTAGCTAGCGAATCGGCAGACTGAGGCTTGCCAAACAACCACCCTTGCCCAAAGCCAATGGTTAAACTTTTCAGCTCATTGCATTGATCTATGTTCTCAACGCCTTCGGCAATCAAGTCAACATTTAGTCCTTCGGCAATACTGACAATATGCGGGATGAGTGATGAGCGAATACTGTTATCTTCCATATCCATTACGAAACTTCGGTCGATTTTAAGATAGTCACAGTTCAATGTTTTAAGCTGACTTAAGTTGGAGTAACCAACACCAAAATCGTCAATAGCAAACAAGAACCCTTTGCTTTTGAGAGACTTGATATGTTTAACGGCACTATGAGTAGCTATCTGTTCGTCCTCAGTAATTTCCAAAACCAACTTAAAGTTTTTGACGTTCATCTCAAGAACAAAATCTAAGTCTAAACAATCTTCTCTTGTAAAATCAAAAGGAAAAAGATTAAACGATACCTTGAACCCTTCAGGAATATTCGGGTTTTCGTTAAGCTCTTTCATTGCTGTTGTTATCATATCTATGGTGAATTCCCACGTCATATCTTGCTCTTTGACTTGAGGAATAAACTCATCAGGATAAATAGGCCCGAATTCGTCTTCAAACCTACTCAGCACTTCGCAACCAATGACTTTACCGGTATCTAAATCAACAAAAGGCTGATAGAGGCTGTAGAACTTATGTTCTTTAAAGCCTTTACTCACACGAGATTCCAAAGAGCGGCGACGGCGTAAATAATTAAACATTACCATATGCGTTAACGCTGCGGTCATCAACATGGCAAAGACAAATAAGACGATTTTCCCAGAGTGTAAATCTAATACTCTCCCGTGATCAGATTTCACTTTTAAGCAAGTATTGTTGTAGCGCTCGTCACACAATATAAACTGTAATGAGAAATAGCCTGTCCGCGCATTCATTTCATCCCTACTAAGTCTTGTGTCAACCAAGCCAGGATTACCTGCTATATGATAAAATTGATCGCCATTGTAAAAAAGCTGCCAATCTTGTGTGTAGCTGTAGCCAATTACACTGTCCATGTCTAATACGGCGTTGTAGCGCCCACGCTGTACAATGGTGCCCGTAGCCTGCTTATCGAAAAGTTGCAAAGGTGTATTTATCCAAAATGCATCGCCAAGCTGCGTATAAAAGTCAGGCTCAACTTCTTTAAACGGCGTATCTAGAATACCAAGATAAGTACTACACTTAAGTTTATTATTCTCATAAAAACCAATCTCTTTTACAAAACGAGACCGGAATAAGGTTTTGCGCATTTCGGCCAAATTATCGAGCTCGCAGGACTGGTAAGGCAATGCATTAAGGTAATCGAGAGTAATTTCAGCATCTCTGAAGACAAGACGAACATTGTCCAAAATTTCTTTGGCTCGGCTTTCTTCTTGTTCTTTGATAAACACAAACATAACGATGGCAAGAATAAGTGTTACCAAAGCTACGCTTAATAGAGAAACGCCAATCGCTTTTAAGTTATCTGCAAGGAAATACCGTTTTTGATCGCTTTTGTTCATAGTTTCCATTGTTATTAAGCACTAACGATTTAACTGTAGTACAGATTCAAAAAAACACACTACGACTTTAGGTCACATGTTACTGTTTGTAGGTTAGTTTTTGACGTACTGACGTTGAGTGCATAGTTTTGGCCTGCATAAGGCAAGGTGTTCAAACAACGAAAGATAAAAGCAAATTGAATATTGGAAAGCCGTATCTGAAATAATACAAATGGACTACTAGCGCCGTATTTAAATTATACTTGGAGAAGATAGATGTATTTTTGAGAGAACCCTGAACGGGAAATTTGTAATAGAAAGCATATCATTAATGGCGGAGCGGACGGGACTCGAACCCGCGACCCCCGGCGTGACAGGCCGGTATTCTAACCAACTGAACTACCGCTCCGCATAATGGGAAGCGCGCTTTATTCGACTAATGGCGGAGCGGACGGGACTCGAACCCGCGACCCCCGGCGTGACAGGCCGGTATTCTAACCAACTGAACTACCGCTCCACATAATCGAGATTGCGCTGTATAACTAAATGGCGGAGCGGACGGGACTCGAACCCGCGACCCCCGGCGTGACAGGCCGGTATTCTAACCAACTGAACTACCGCTCCGAAGACATTTAATTATACCATTGAAAGAGTGGCGGAGCGGACGGGACTCGAACCCGCGACCCCCGGCGTGACAGGCCGGTATTCTAACCAACTGAACTACCGCTCCACATCTTCAATGTTATCAGTAAGTTGACTTGGCTGTTGTTGCCCTGTCCCCTGACTGCGGCGCAGATAATACGTATTCCCCTATGTGGAGTCAACGCTTTTTATTAATAAAATTGTCATCTGCGGTTTGTTTGCCTGTTAAATAGGCATTATGTCGAAATAAAATTCAAACTGGGTGATTTAGCAACACTTCATCACATGATTAATAAAAGGGATTTAGGGCTTTTCAGATTTGCCCCTTTTCTTAAACATGCCTAACAGCTTTTTAAAACCTTTTGGCGCTTCATCCATGGAAAGATCGGCATCAGTCGTGGTTGATGCTTGCTTTGTTGGGGTGGGCGACGATTTTGGAGACGTGCTGCGCTTTTTACGCATAAAAATAATGACAACGGCAGCAAGCATGCCGATCAACACAATTGAACCGTTCACCGCGATTAATAGCATCGTCAAGGTACCGTCATCCATTTCATCTTGCGAGGACTGATCGTCTGGCATCACGGACGCGGGGGTCGTTTCTGGCGACGCAACTAACGGCGCACTTCCGTCGACTATTGGGTCTTTTCCATTTATTAATGGATCTTCAACTTCAGGCTCTTGGGGACCCTCAGCGACAAAACTAAATTCAGGCACATCCAAAATGAAGTCTCGCCCGTTCACTGTTGTTCCATACGCAGTAATCTTTACTCTAAAAATGCCTTTCTCATAGGCAACAATTAGATGCTCACGAGGCTCACTCCCCCCTTCAGTTAAAGAAAAGTTCTGCATGTCTGCATTGGGGAACTTTACTTTTCCATCCACAAGTAAAGACTCAATATCCACGAGCTCCCGATCAACATCAATTATGATCTTGTGATAGCCATCACCACCGCCATTCATTTCGGCGTCAATAGAAACAGGGTTGTTATGTAAGACAATCGGTTGGCTTTCTTGCTCACGGGTATACATGGGAGTAATAACGCGAAAAACGGGCTTCCACTCACCCGCCGGTATTTTTAAATTAAATTGCCCGGTAAAGACACCATCTGCTGGGCGTTCGTCCATTCCTCGGCCGTCGTCTTGAAACGTAGCAATATTTTGATCGCCTGTACCGAAATTTCCGAAGTTAGGATTGTTCGTGCTTTTAAATTCAATATCGAGCTCAACCACATCTCTAAACTGTTTGTTATCAATCGGCTCGCCGTTATTCGTGAGATACGCCGTAGATTTTAAAATTTCACCGGCAAACAAAACGTTAGGTAACGGGTCCGCATGTAACTCAATGTTCGATATCACCATGACACGGCTTTCTGGCAACACCTGACCAACAGCCTGCCACGGCCCTGGAACTGGGTTTTTAATGGTGATCATGTCGAAGGTGTCGGCATCGAACCACTCTACTTTCTCTTCGTCCACCCGCCCTTGAAACAGTTTAGAACCATCAGGCCTTACAAGTACTACTGGGGCAGAGCCATATTCTCTGAAGAAAACCATAGTGATTTCTTCAACGTTATAATCAACGCGAAATCGGTTTTGTAGGAGTTTGATTGAATTTGTGTAGCTATCGCCTAAGTCAGTAAGCGGCGAGGTATCGACATTTTGATTATTTGACTGAGGATTTTGTACCGCACTATCTGCAAGCTGCCTTGCAGCATCGCGCTCGTCCTCTAGCGACTGAGCGCCAGCGGTTAAGTGTATAAACAATGATAAAAGAATTACCCAATAAAACCACACTCTCACGCTACGCTGCTCCTGCATTGTTTGGCTGCTTTATTTCTATTTGATTATGTTCTGCTAAGACACCTCTTCAGGCTGAGGACGCCATAAGCATTTGCCACCCGCTTTTTCCACTATGTCCAAGCGAGCCTCGTGCTGTGTTATTTCATCGGCGGTAGCTTTAATAACCTTTAATTTATTTGCGCTTCGCTTAACTCTTCGTATCGCGGTGGAATCAGCATCACTGCCAGAGCTAGATGCTAGTTTAAGTTTAGTCTGCCCACCGGTCATTAACAGGTAAACATCTGCTAGAATTTCCGCATCCAGCAAAGCGCCGTGAAGAGTTCGATGACTGTTGTCTATACCATAGCGCTTACACAACGCATCGAGGTTGTTTTTCTGGCCAGGGTGCATTTGGCGAGCAAGGGTCAGCGTATCAAGTACATCACAGATTTGATTGGTAATGACGCCCTTTGTTGACGTTTCCATACCAAACTCGTGATCCATAAAGCCCACATCGAAGGGGGCGTTATGAATAACAAGCTGTGCCCCTTTGATAAAGTTAACAAACTCCTGAGCCACCTGAGAAAATGTAGGCTTGTCGGCAAGAAATTCATTGGTTATACCGTGAACTTCAATTGCCTCTTGTTCAATGTGACGGCCCGGGTTGATGTAAACGTGAAAGTGATTCCCCGTCAAACGGCGGTTAACAACTTCAACACACCCTATTTCGATAATGCGGTGGCCTTCTTTGGGGTCAATACCTGTGGTTTCAGTATCGAGAACAATTTGGCGCATGGAACCTCTACTATAATTGCACTTTCATTTTTTGATAGTATATCAATCCCTTCGCAATCCGCTAAGGGAAAAGATACGATAAATTACGCTAGTTAAATCAAAGGAAACCTTGTGGCTCAAAAGACCATTCATATATACACCGACGGCTCATGCTTGGGTAATCCAGGACCGGGCGGGTACGGCGCTGTGTTAATTTATAAGCAACACAGAAAAGAGTTGAGCGATGGCTTTGCCCACACCACTAACAATCGCATGGAACTCTTAGCCCCTATCGAAGCACTTAATAGCTTAAATGAACCTTGCAACGTCGAATTGACCACCGACAGTCAGTACGTAAAAAACGGCATTAATCAGTGGATCCATAACTGGCGCAAAAATGGTTGGCGCACGGCTGACAAGAAGCCAGTAAAGAATGCAGATTTGTGGCAACGTTTAGATGAAGCGGTAAAAAAGCACAAAATTAACTGGCATTGGGTGAAAGGTCATTCGGGTCACCCCGAAAACGAGCGCTGTGATGATCTTGCACGCGGTGCTGCAGAGGCAAACCCAACAAAGCCTGATGAAGGCTTTATTGGAAAGTAGCATACCTCCGCGAAGTGTCTTTACTGCGAGCCATTACTAAAAGCTCTCACCGATAGCTTTTATCAAAGACGTTTACCTCGAACTTTTACCACGAAAGCACCAACTTGCCCTGTGTATCGTTGTTTTCCAATCGCGCATGAGGCTTGTCGATGTCATCAATGCTGTAATGGGTATCGATGTTTACATTTAGCTCTTTATTTTCAAAAGCGGGCAAACATACGTTGGAAAAGTCACGTACCAAGTCCGCTTTATACTCGTCACTCCGATTTCTCAGTGTAGTTCCAATAATCGAAGCTCTTTTACCCAACAGCATTGCCATGTCGAGATTATCGGCGTAACGTCCTGCGAGCATAGCTAAATAAACCACTTTTCCATCTTGCTTTAGTATTTTGAGGTTTCGGTTTAAGTAGTCACCACCTACCATATCAAGCACCATATCAACCCCTTCAGGCCACACTTTTTTAAGAACGTCATCAAACTGCTGCTTTTTGTAGTTAATAAGGTGCTCTGCACCATTGTTTTCACAAAGGGTAAGCTTATCTTGGCTTGACGCTGTTACGGCACTATGTACGCCCCAATATCGACATAGCTGAGTGGCGGCCAATCCCACACCACTTGCGCCCCCGTGTATCAAGGCGCGTTCAGCGGGCTTAATGTGAGCAATGGTGCGCAAACACTGAAATGCGGTAAGGAAAACTTCGGCAAGACCTGCTGCTTCAAAAAATGGCATGCCCTTTGGGATAATCATTAGGTGGGCAGGATTAACAATGACTTCAGTAGCATAGCCACCACCGGCAACCAAACCAAATACTTCATCTCCCTCTTTAAAGGTACTCACATCACGGGCAACTTCTGTTACAACGCCAGCGACCTCTAATCCGAGGATTTCACTTTCCCCTGGCGGAGGTGGATAGTTGCCTTGGCGCTGCAACGTATCTGCTCGATTTACACCGAATGCTTTGACCTCTACTTTTACTTTTCCTGATGTTAGAGATAAACCTTCGCATTCCTTAACAACCAACTCGCTTGGGGTACATCCCTTTTCAAAATCCACATAGCGCATACTTTGCCCCTAATCCTAGTCTTAAAATTTTAATCGTAATGTATCTACGTACTTCAATAACAATCAGTTTGGGGTTCTTATGAGTTTATACCAACCCAGATTGGTATTATTAAACACAGAACCTCTGAAAATGCGTATAATCGCGGCCATTACCGTAAGCATCTAGAATGGCTTACATCAAATATATATTGTTTAAATTACCACGAGAGCCTACATGTCAGCACAGGTCATATTACAACCATCCAGAGATAAATCACTTCGCCGTAAACACCCGTGGATTTTCGAGAGCGCCGTGGCTGAGCTAAAAGGCCGTGCTCGAGTTGGCGATACGGTAGATGTTTTCGACTCTGAAGGCGACTGGCTAGGGCGAGGCGCTTACTCGCCAAATTCTAAAATTCGCGTTCGCATGTGGACGTTTAAAAAAGAAGAAAGCATTGATAATGGCTTCTTCCTGCGCCGCTTAGAAACTGCGCTAAACCTGCGTAAGCGCTTGTTTGACCCAACCCAAACGAATGCGTTTCGTTGGGTAGCGTCTGAAAGTGATGGCCTTCCCGGTATTACGATTGATCTCTACGACAATGTGGCCGTGGTACAGCTTCTAAGCGCTGGCGGTGAAAAGCACCGAGATAAAATTGTATGGGCAATCACCAAGCTAATGCCTGATGTTCACATCTATGAGCGCAGTGACGTTGATGTACGTAAAAAAGAAGGGCTAGAGCCTGTAACAGGCGTGCTTCACGGCGAGCCACCAATGCAGGTTACAGTAAAAGAAAACGGTATTAATATCGTTGTTGATATAGAACAGGGTCATAAAACCGGTTTTTATCTCGATCAGCGTGATAGCCGTGCCGCCGCTGCACATTACGCGAAAGATGCTGACGTACTCAACTGTTTTAGCTACACAGGTACGTTTTCATGTTACGCACTCTCTGGCGGTGCTAAATCCGTGACTAACGTTGATGTATCTCAGCCTGCTCTCGATTTAGCCAAACACCATGTAGCCATCAATGGTTTAGACGAAAACAAAGCCAATTACGTAAATCAAGACGTGTTTAAGGCACTCAGGGAGTATCACGAGCAGGGCAAACAGTTTGATATGGTCATACTCGACCCACCAAAGTTTGTCGATAGCAAGGCAACATTAAACCGTGCTGCCCGCGGCTATAAAGACATTAATATGTACGGTATCCATGCGGTTAAATCTGGCGGTCTGCTGCTTACATTTAGCTGCTCAGGCCTCATGCCGGCAGATCTGTTCCAGAAAGTTGTCGCCGACGCTGCACTTGATGCAGGCCGCACTATTAAAATTATTGCAAGGCTCAATCAAGCGTCTGACCACCCTATCATTGGCAGCTACCCTGAAGGCTACTATTTGAAAGGTCTAGTTTGTGAAGTCACCGACGATTAGAAATGAAAAAGCGCCCTCGTTGTTATAAGAACTTGGGCGCTGATTTCACTTATTGAATTAACAATATATTATGCAAATAGCTTAAAAAGCGAGCAATAAACCTTACGTTTTAAGAAGCGAAGGTTACATCATTTTGGGAAAAGCCATTCGATAGCTGCAGTGAAGACTCACTTGCTTGCCCTTCAGTAACCTCCTCTTTACTCTCCAATTTTTTCCATACCATTTCGTGGAAATAAAATGCTACGGTATTAACCGCTGGCTCGACCAAGGCCACTGCACCGCCCACTATTAGGCTACCTGTTAGTAAGTAAGCAACGGTGAATGCAACCGAAAAGTGCATGACTGCAAAGGTAAATGTCTTTTTCATAATAATCGCTCTCTCAAAAGTTTAAATTTGTTTGCTTTCGCATTAATGAGAATTATTATCAATTGAGGATGGAAGTTAAAATAGAAAAAATTGAACGGCTTATTCGAAATACTGAATGAAAATAATGTCTCGTGTATTACGACTGAATGGGGCGAAGGGGGGAGCTTCGCCTAAGTAACAGAAAAGTGACTACTTCATCTGAGAAATTTCAACACCTATTATGCAACTAGACTCAGATTCAGGCTTACAGCGAACAACAGTCGCCAACGCGGCCAAAGAGGGAATTTGAGAACTAGATGATTCGATAGCCACACTCACCTGAGTGCCTACTTCAATCGAGGGTTCATCAACCTCTAAAGACATACCAGTAGCGCTGATATCTCTACACATTGCCTGCATGGTGCGGCTCGACTCATCGTCAGTAATTTGCAACTGACAAGGCGAATTTACCATCATCCTGAAAAAATTTCGCTTATCGTCGTATCCCAACATGTCTACATCTCCCGATTTTTAGCTTTACGCTTTCGACTACACTGTTGTTATAGGGTGATGACGATAACTTGTCAATCGAACTGTCCAAAATTTATTCAGCAATATTGTAAAAATGATATTGGTCTTACCTCAATCGTACGTTGAAACATAGCCATTGGGTAATTGCATTAGGTATTTTCTACTCTGTGAATGGGTCGATGCCACGCCCGCTTGGTGGCGAGCGTGCCTGTTGTCATGAAAAAAATTGATGCATATACACTTAAGATCCTATTCGCGCCCTACCCCCTGCGCGTCAAATGGATATTTACCGTTCTCGGCCTTAAAAGTCCGCCAAATGAAGCGTAATGCGCTTCGCCGAAATCGGGTAAGCCGTTCCGAGTTGTTGCGCAAACAAAGAAACCCGCAGTTCTTCTATCATCCAGCGCACGTCATTAAGCGCTTGAGGCACTTTACCTTTGGGGTACTTGCTGCACGCTTTTTCCCATTCTTTAATCGACTTTTCTACCGTGACCTGATGCATTCTGTCTTTGTTAGGATCGATGGGAAGCTTTTCCAAACGGCGGGCTAGGCCCTTAATATAGCGATTCCAATCATCTAATCGGCTCTCGCCAATTTCAGAAACAAAACCAGGAAAAACTAGTGATGCCAAGTGGGCTTTGCAGTCACCTAGGGCGTTTATCATAGTCAGCGGCACATTACCTTTCATTTGCTTTTGGCACTGGTGCGCAAGGGTAAGCCCCTGCTCCACTTGTTTGGCAATCTCTAACACTCTGTCATTAATGTTGGCACGAGCAATCTCTAAACAGGCTTCAAAATCGGCTTTGCTGCGAATGTCGGTGTTATTGGTTTTGCAGTAATCACTGACAATGGCGTCGATACCCGCAAAAATACAATCATCAATTAGCGCCTTCACTTGTCCAAATGGGTTGAAATACAAACCCAGTTTGGCTTTGTTAGGTAATTTGCTTTGTAAGTAATTAAGCGGCGACGGCATGGCGTTCTTAATCAAGACGTTCACGCCTTGCTTATGCAGCACTTGGGCTTTATCTGCTTCTTCAATGAGCGCAATATCTACCTTATCGCCCTTTTGTACCAGCGCTGGGAACGCCTGAACTTCAAACCCGCCTACTTTCTGCACGAAGGTTTCTGGCAAGCTTTCGAAATCCCATTGTTCTATGTTATTTCGCTCTAACTCCGGTGTTGCGGCTTTCTCAAAGGTTTGTTTCACCTGCCCTGCACACTGTTGTTTAAGCGCGTGCAGGTCGTCACCTTTGGCAATGTCATCACCGTTGTCATTAACTACCGCAAAGTGCATTTTCAAATGCTTATCAAGCTGATCTAGATTCCACTCTTCGCTCTCAATAATTACGCCCGTCATTTTGCGTAACTTATCGGTTACAGCTTCAAGCAGCGGCACCGGACGGTTGTTCTTATCTGTTTCACTGATATCAGCAAGGCACGCCTCAGCAAAATTAGGCGCAGGCACAAAGTTACGACGCAAGCGTTTAGGCAAGGTTTTAATTAAACCCACAATTAGGTCGTGCCTTAGCCCCGGCACCAGCCAATCAAAACCTACGTTATCAACTTGATTGAGCACAGGCAGCGGGATGACAACAGTTACGCCATCGTCTTCAGCATTAGGTTCGAAGTTATAGCGTAGCGGCAGCGTAATATTGCCCTGGCGCCATACATCAGGAAACGCGTTCGCTACCGATTGCCCCGGCTGCTGTCGATATACGTCTTCTTCTTTAAACGTTAAACTGTCGTTGCTTCCGTGCTGTCTAAACCACTTTTTAAACGCCGCGTCGTTATTGGCTTCAACCGGAATACGCTTTGCATAAAAGCTTACAAGCTCTTCATCATCGACTATCAAATCGCGACGACGGGTCTTTTGTTCAAACTCGTCAGCCTGCTCAAGCAGCGCCTGATTTTCCTGTAAGAAGCTGTAATTGAGCTTAGTATTGCCCTCTACTAACGCTTCGCGGATAAATAGCTCGTGGCAAATTGGCGGGTCGATAAGGCTATAAACCTTCGCACGCTTCATCACTATGGGTAACCCGAACAAAGTTACTTTTTCAAAGGCAATCACCGCGCCGCGCTTTTTAGACCAGTGTGGCTCTGAATAGCTTCTTTGCACAACATGCTCGGCCAAAGGCTCTACCCATGCTGGGTCAATTTTTGCCACCATACGAGCAAATAGCTTAGAGGTTTCTACAAGCTCAGCTGCCATTACCCATTTTGGCTGAGACTTTGATAGCCCTGAACCCGGGAAAATAAGAAAGCGCGAATTGCGCGAGCCCATATACTCGCGCTCTTTATCTTTAAAGCCCATGTGAGACAGCAAGCCGCTGGCGATGGCTTGGTGAATAGCCTGATAGTCGGCTTCATGCTTTGAAATGCCAAAGCCCAGCTCAGCGATAGACTTTTTGAGCTGGCTAACAATGTCCTGCCACTCACGCATACGTAAATAGTTGATGAAATTTTGCTTACACCATTTGCGCAATTGGTTTTGACTCAGTGCGTTTTGCTGCTCTCTAAACGCCACCCACAAGTTGTAAAGACTGATAAAGTCAGAATCTTTATCGTGGTATTCGCTGTGCTTCTCGTCTGCTTGCTGGCGTTTTTCCTGTGGACGCTCCCGCGGGTCTTGAATTGAAAGTCCCGCTGCAATCACCATGACTTCGCTAAGCGCATTAGTACGCTCTGCTTCAATCACCATACGAGCATAGCGAGGGTCTATAGGTAAACGTGCTACTTGACGACCTAACGGAGTAAGCTGCATTTTGCCGCTTTGCTTGGTTTTTCGGTTATCTTTGCCTTTCGCGATAGCTTGAATTTCTTCAAGTAAACGGAAACCGTCGTTGATATTGCGGTTATCAGGCGGCTGAACAAATGGAAACGCAGCGATGTCGCCTAACCCTAAAGCAAGCATTTGCAAAATAACCGACGCTAAGTTGGTTCGTAGGATCTCTGGGTCAGTAAATTCTGGGCGGCCTAAATAGTCTTCTTCACTGTAAAGACGAATACAAATACCGTCAGACACACGGCCGCATCGCCCTGCCCGCTGATTCGCTGACGCCTGAGATATTGGCTCAATAGGTAAACGCTGCACTTTACTTCTGGCGCTGTAGCGTGAAATACGGGCAAACCCCGGGTCAATGACGTATTTAATGCCAGGCACCGTGAGCGAGGTCTCTGCCACGTTGGTAGCAAGTACAATGCGTCTGCCGCTGTGAGACTGAAATATGCGGTTTTGCTCTGCCGCCGACAACCTCGCATACAGCGGAACAATTTCAGTGTTGCGATAATGCTGTTTGCTCAAGGCATCTTGGGTGTCGCGTATCTCGCGCTCCCCGCTTAAGAACACTAAGATATCGCCCGGTGCTTCACGCATTAGCTCGTCGACTGCGTTTACGATGGCGTCACTTTGATCAATATCGTCATCATTGTCTTCTGGCGCGTGGTAACGAATTTCTACCGGATAGGTACGTCCGCTTACTTCGATAATCGGCGCATTGTTAAAATGCTTAGAGAAACGTTCTGGGTCGATGGTGGCAGAGGTGATGATGAGTTTTAAATCAGGGCGCTTATCTAAAAGCTGACGCAAATAGCCTAACAAAAAGTCGATATTAAGGCTTCGCTCGTGGGCTTCATCGATAATGATAGTATCGTATTGATTTAAAAAGCGGTCTTGCTGCATTTCAGCTAGCAGCATACCGTCGGTCATAAGCTTAACGTAGCTTCGCTCGCTAACCTGATCGCTAAAGCGAATTTTAAAACCTACCTTTTCGCCAAGCGGCGTGTTGAGCTCTTCGGCTATACGAGTGGCTACACTTCGCGCCGCTAATCGTCTTGGCTGGGTGTGGGCTATCATGCCATTTACACCGCGACCTAACTCTAAGCATATCTTAGGTAACTGCGTAGTTTTACCCGACCCAGTCTCACCCGCAACAATAACGACTTGGTTATTCGCAATCGCTTCTTTAATATCTTCTTTTTTATCGCTAACTGGCAGCGGTGGGTATTCAACTTTAGGAAGGTTGTCTTTACGCCATTGGCGTTTTTCTATCGATGCATCGATGTCGCCTTCAAGTTTTTCAAACTGTGCTTTTAAGCTTTCTTCGCTAACCGCGCTGTCACGTTTTGAAGCTTTTGGATTAGCAGCTTTTTTCTCCGCGCCTTTTCCGTCAATACCAGATGTACCATTCACTTTTTGTGCAAGCTGCGTAATGCGTCGCTTTAAACGAAACTTATCTGCGCTTAAACAATCGTCTAGTTTGTTGTAAAGAGGTTTTATTGCAAGTGGTGAAGACAAAGTGACATCCTAAAGCGTGTTTCTAATCATCAATAAAATTCGGGCGGTGATCCTAGAAGATACCGCCCTAAAAAGCCAGTGTGTTAAGCGTTACGAGAATTTAAGCGCTTTGGGTTAATTCATCGTCCTGCGGCGTTTTAAAACGGGGAAAACCGAACCAAATGGCCGCTACACCAAACACAAAAATCAGCATGGGATACCAGCAGTACGGCGTAATAGCTAATGGTGAAATACCCACTACGGCCGCGGCACTTAAAAGCTGCGCCCCGTAAGGGACTAAACCTTGGAAACTGCACGAAAAGATATCCAAAAGTGATGCCGTACGACGAGGGTCGACGCCGTATTTTTCATTCAGGTCTTTTGCAATTGGACCAGCGGTAACAATCGCAATAGTGTTGTTCGCCGTTGTAATGTCCAAAAAGCTAACTAAGCCAGCAATACTGAACTCAGCGCCTTTCTTTGACGTGACTTTACGGGTCAAACGCTCGATTAACCAGGTTATACCGCCGTTAGCGTGCATAAGTGCCACAATACCGCCTATGGTTATGGCAATCATCGCTAAGTCCTGCATCCAGCCCATCCCTTTTTGAATGCTTTGCATCATTGAAAGTGGCGTAAAGCTTCCTTGTAGCAAGCCTACTACGCAGGCACTGGCAATACCCACTGCAAGTACGCTAATGACGTTAAACCCTGTTAGCGCAAAAGCGATAATGCACAAGTAAGGCACTATGCGCCAAAAATCGTAGCTGCCGCCTTCAACGATGCCAGAAGTATCAACATCCACCATAAGCAGCAACGCCATGGTGACGATGCATGCCGGCACAGCAACCATTAAGTTTGCCTTGAACTTGTCTTTAAGCTGAACGCCTTGGGTACGGGTTGCGGCAATGGTGGTGTCTGAAACAAACGAGAGGTTATCACCGAACATTGCGCCCCCCACCACAATACCTAGCGCCATTTCTACCGGCAGCCCCAAACTTGTGGCAAGGCCTGCACCTATTGGCGAGAGCGCAGTGATGGTACCCATGGAAGTACCCATTGAAAATGATATGAAACAGCAAATCAAAAAGAGGCCTGGCAATATAAGTGCGGAAGGCACAAATTGCAGCGCCATATTAACCGTGGCATCCCGAGCGCCAATATCAATAGTTACCGCATAAAACGCACCGGCTAACAGGAATATAAGCACTAAAAGAATAATGTTTTTATCACCGCCGCCTTTACAAAACGTTTGTACTTTTTCAGAGAAGCTGACCTTTTTCCCTTTCGGATTTAAACATAGGCCATACCCAGCGCTGATAAAAAACGCCACCAAAATAGGCATCGCAGTAATATCGTTTGTGGTAATTCCTGTCACTACAACAAGTATTACAAAAAGCAAAATGGGCGTTAAACCTAACGGGTTGGGTGCGATAGAATTTGGTGCAATGTCATTATTTTCGTGCACAGAACACTCTCTTTTGGGTTTTATTGCGTGACAGCAAAGGTTTAAAGGCTACGCTGAAAAGCCACCTGCTGGTTGCGAGTGCGTAAAAAAAGCTTCAACGAAACCATAACGTGACGGTTTTTGACGGTGAAAAGCTAAAGCTGCAAAGGATAAAAGGTTTTTACGGTATTGAAAAGACATTTACTTACCAATGACTATGTCCATAACAGACCGTACAGATAATTACCCTCTCAATGAGACTCAAAAAGTTTGTAATTGCGTCGTATCACGGCAGGTATACTAGTTCTAGATTGAGATGACGTGACAAAGAGTATTGCGTTGTTTAAGAAGTGAGCCTCCAACCATCTTGTTGTCGGGGCCAGCTTCACACAGTTATTTAGTAGGGTTAATCGTGCACTGAGATGTTATGTTACAAAGGCCTTATGCTTCACAAATAAGAAGCGAACACGATTTACGGTTTCTGATTAACTTCTAAGTTCGCTAGGGGTTTTACCTGTCAGTCGTTTTACCGTACGACGAAAGTTAGGCAAATCGTTAATGCCCATTGCGTTGGCAGCAGCCTCGTTACTCACCTTGTATACCGATAAAAGCAAAAGCGCATGATTGCGCTGAACTTCTTCGGACAGCGTGCGATAGCTAGTGCCGTACTCTTTTAATTTCCGTTTTAGCGTAGCTACGCTGACTGCTAAGGTTTCCGCTAGCTCGGGCAACCCGATATTTGGCGACTGTGTATTTGAGGATGTACAAACGTAATGCCTCACAAAATCAGGCAAAGACAAGCGGTATTGCTGTTCAATAGAAGTCCCTCCCTTCGTTTGCATTGAACTGTTACTTGATAAATCTTTCAGAGAAGCGTGCGATTCAACAAAATCTGTCGGCTGAGCCGTCAGCCCTAAGGGTTGGCTTGTTACCCCTTTTTCAATGCAAATACTGTTAAAAAGGCTATTAAACGATAATTTAAGCCCAAGGTGCGTTTCATAGTCAGCAATATTCTTCGGTCGACTGCATGTGAAGGTAAAAGACAAAGGTATTCGCTTGTTCGCAACATTTTTAATGAGCGCCACCAGCGTTGCAAATGCCACTTCAAGAGTGAACGGAAGCTGTTTGCTGCAAGTGCCTGTAAACTGGGGCACTAGTATTATTTTGTCGTTACTTTCAAACCGCTGAAACTGACATAGCGGTAAGCTACACCACCTAAATGTTGGGTGTTGAATAAGGTGTAAAAGTAGCTGCTCAATATTTTCACATGTTTTAAGCACGTGCAGCGGACTAGCAAGCCACTGCGAAGCGAAAGCTCCACCCAATAAAAAACTGACATCATTACCTTTGGTTTGACTATGAACATTGACTAGCAGCGATGAATATTGGTTTATGCTTATTAGCGAATTGGGTTGTAACGACTCCTCAAAAATGCCTGTACCGCGCAAGAATTTATTCTTATTACCGCCACGAGAGAGCGCCACATTAAGTACCGCCCGCACTAACCAATATCCAACGATGACTTTATTTTGGCTAGACATCACTACCTGCTCGCGACCAGCACTATCACTACCAGTGACACCCACGCCTAAATCATCAGCATCCCCTTTTGCAGAGACACCCATGCTAGATATGCGTGTTGAATGGTAGCGCCCAGCACCGGAAGCTGCATCTTCGTTTGCAGAATCTCGCAGTGCGTTAATTCGTGGTAACGTTAAATCCATTAGATATTCAGCGCAGGCTTCTTCGTGCACATACACAAGCTACTTTCACCAATCTGACCAACCTACGCTGCACTGTCATGAGAACGCTCAAGCTCAAAGAGCATGGTGTTTAGCACAGTCGCAAGGCGCTGATTAGGTAACAACGTTACTTGAGTACTGCGTGCGGTGGTATAAATGGCGTTGGCATTGAGACTATGTCTAAAAGCAAGGTGCTGAATACTTACTTTGATATCATTCAGGATGACATCGGCCTGCATGGGCGAGACGTCTGGCATCAAAATAGCAAACCTATCACCAGCGTAACGACACGCTAGATCTTGCTGCCGCAAATTCATAACCACCAATTGTGCAATGTCGTGCAGATACCTGTCGCCTTCTGTGTATCCATACTTTTGATTAAACTTAGAGAAGTTATTGATATCGATGATGGCAATTACAGCTGACTTTCCGGAATGCTGTAATTTATTTATTTGTGCTTTCCAATACTCTGCACGGTAAAGTTGAGTAATAGGATCGATAGCATCGTGATCCCGAACGTCCCATTCACGACGTCGTAATTGCAAATTTAACGCGCGCTGCTCTAGGTGCCACTGATACAGTGCCGCGGTCATTACTACCATACCCACAGCCGCAGGATAAGACTCAATCATGCTTAGCCAATAAGCCTCTTCAGGATAATGAAAAAACTCATCCAAGAAATCTAAACTGACTGAAAATAGAAAGAAGCCGAGTCCTACCGTGAGAAGGCTCGTTACTTTACCTGGAGGACGGCTGGCAAGCGCAGCTAGCATCCACGCCAAAGTTAAAAAAGCAATGCTTCCCTCTCCCACAATATCGAGGCCTGATATCACGGTGCTTTCTTTTGCATTGCCAAACATAAAAGCCAGGCAAACCGCCAACGTTACCACGCAAAACGTAAATACCAGCCAAAGCTTGTGATGCCTAAATTGTGTTGAATTTGTAAAGGTAAACATAATGCTCTCTTTGGAAATCTCTAATATTGAATACATCACGCGCCAGTCCGCGGCTTACAGCGCCTAACATAAAACGAGAGTCTTGCCCAAATCTGATGAAACTGTCGAGGGTCAGTTTGGCTCATCAATGTGACATCTTGATGGCAAGCAATTCAAAGAACGCGAAAAAAGAAACATAAATCAATTAAAATCATAACCTTAAGCCAGGGTCAATTTAGCTCACCGAATTGAGAGTTAGCGACAATTTGCGCAAGTAAGCCCCTTGCTCCATCAAATCGTCATATAACTGTCATGGAGCATTCTTAGGGTACTTAGTCATTAACTTAGCACTTACTTCACACTCCTATTGACTGCTTAATTGATTGGAAAATAAATGAAAATTAAAACCGCGTATTCCTCCCTTACACTTGCCTGCGTAGCGGCGTTAGGCCTTAGCGTTGCGTCGCCTGCTTTAGCGGCTGATGGTGTCATTATTGGTTCAGTAAAAGACGCCGCCAAAGCACGCAGCTATACAGGCGCACAAATCAAACTTATCGAGCTAGGGCTTGTGACCGAAGCTGGCAGAGACGGTACGTTTCGCTTCCCTTCTATTCCTGAAGGCACTTATACCTTAGAAATCTCTTATCTAGGTGAAGATACCGTCACGCAAACGATTAACGTGACAGACAATGGTATTGCTCGTGCTGCCGTCGAATTTGGTAGCGGCAATACCATCGACGAGATTCTGGTGCGCGGCCAACGAAGCGGACAGGCAAGCGCCATTAACCAACAACGCGTATCTGACCGTATCTCGTCTATTGTTTCGGCAGACGCTATTGGCCAATTTCCTGATCAGAATGCTGCGGAATCGCTACAACGTTTGCCGGGCCTCTCTATAGAACGTGACCAAGGCGAAGGTCGCTTTGTGGGAATTCGCGGTATCGACCCAAACCTTAATAACGTAACCATCAATGGCCTAAATATCCCTTCGCCGGAGTCAGGCGTGCGCTCTGTTGCACTTGACGTTATTCCCTCAGAACTCATTCAAACATTAGAAGTATCGAAATCTGTAACCCCAGATATGGATGGCGATGCCATTGGTGGCTCGGTGGCGGTAAAAAGTGTAAGTGCATTCGATAAAGCCCGTGATACCGCAAGCGTTACTGTACAAGCAAGTCAAAATGATTTAGTGGATAAAACCAGCCCAAAGCTGTCTGGCACCTTTACTAAAAAGCTTTCATCTGAATGGGGTGTGGCCGGCGCTATCTCTTACTTTGACAGAGACTTTGGTTCGGATAACGTTGAAAGTAATGGTGATGACGAGTTGGAGCAACGTGACTACACAATCACTCGCGAACGTTTAGGTAGTGCGCTGAACATTGATTTTCGCCCCGACTTCAACAACCAGTATTTCCTTCGCACACTTTACAGCGAGTTTTCTGATGACGAATACCGTCAAGGCAATATTTTCATTTTTGACGGTGAGGACTCGGAAATAGAAAGAGAAAGCAAAGATCGTTACGAAAGTCAGAGCATCTTTACTGTGGCACTAGGTGGTGAGCACCAATTAGAGACGTGGAAAGCAAACTGGCAACTTGGTTATGCAAAATCTGATGAAGACGAACCAGACGCTTTGTACTATGTCTTTAAAACAGAAAACGACAGTATTGACTCTGATTTAAATTCCATGCGCCCAACAATATCGCAAAACGCTGATGCCATGGACTTATCTACCTACGAGGTAGATGAAATCAGTTTTGAAGATAACTACACCAAAGATACAGAAACCAGTTTTAAATTTGATGCCGCACGCCCTGTTAATTTAGGTGGCTATATTGGTGAATTCAAATTCGGTTCGAAATACCGCAGCAGAGAAAAAGACAGAGACAGCAGCATCACGATATTTGATGGCGACTTTGACGGGCTAGATGCCTCTCAGTTTGGTACTGCTAGCCCAGAGTATGCACTCGATGATTTCGGTCCTGGGCTTAACCGGGGCGTAATGCGCAGCTACTTTAACGATAACCGCTCAAGCCTTGAAGTAGACAGCCTTAATTCAGAAGTTGAGTCTCGCGGTGCCACATATGTAAATGAAGAAGATATTTTTGCCGCCTACGTAATGGGCAGTGTTGCTATTGAAAAGCTTAACTTGGTTGCCGGTATTCGCTATGAGCGTACCGACTTTTCAACATCAGGCATGCGCGTAGAGCTTGTTGAAAACGAACAAACCAATGTAGAAGAAGTGATTAACACACCATGGGAAGCTGAGCGCGATTATGACTACTGGCTACCGAGTGTAAACGCCAGATATACGTTTTCTGACAAACTACAGCTTCGTGCCGCCTACACTCAAACCATTTCACGTCCAAAATTTGAAGATGTGGCTGCGTTTCAAATTATCGAAAGTAAAACCGAAGAAGACGATGGCATTTTCGTTACAGAACGTGAGGCAGAAGTCGGCAACCCAGAACTTCAGCCTTATGAAGCACAAAACGTTGATTTGTCAATTGAATACTACCCTGGTGACATAGGCGTAATTTCAGCAGGTTTGTTCTATAAGACTATCGACAACTTTGTTGTGTATGCAGATGTTGCAGGTACCACTGGGTGGGAAGGCTTTGAAGAAGTTATTCAGCCAATTAACGGCGACTCTGCTGACTTGACCGGCTTGGAGCTTTCTTGGGTCAAAGCGTTTAATAACGGGTTTATTGTATCTGCAAACGCCACTTTTACCGACTCTGAAGCGACAACTTTCTTAGACGGCGAAACGTTCGAAACCCAATTGCCGAATCAGTCTGATCGCATTGGTAACTTAACCATTGGTTACGAAGCGAATGATTTCAGCGTACGACTTGCCACCACGTATAAAAGTGAAAACTTTGAAGAAATTGACGGTGATATGCTGAGATTTGAAGATGACCATGTACAGATTGATTTCATGGCCCGTTATTACATTAACGACAGCATGCAGGTGTATTTCAACGGCATTAACCTAGGTGACGAGCCTTTCTATAACTACTTTGATACACGTAGTCAAAACGCGCAGTACGAGGAGTATGGCCGTACCTTTGAGCTAGGTTTTACTTGGCAGCTAAATTAATCACTTTTATTTGTTGTTAATGTTCAGGTGTTCGCAAGCTTTTTTCATGGGGCTTGCGCCATCTGCTTTTGAGAGTCTTTCATGCAAGTTTTACCCACATTTCTCCCTACCACAAAGCCAACATTGGCAACCTTGTTTGCGGTTGCGTTTTGTTTCACTTGCAGCCTTACTTCAGAGTGTGTAGAGGCAGAGCAAACAAACCCAGTTCATTCCGTGGCAAAAACTAACGCTTTTAATAATGCGACCGCTACCAACGAGCAGTACTCACGTAATTATTATGCGCACACCACTATAGAAGGCTTATCGGTACCGGATAACGCGGTTTCTTTTTTAACGTTAGGTGATTGGGGCCGTAACGGTCACTTTTATCAAAAACACGTTGCTAAATGGCTAGATATTGCAAGTTACCAACTAGATGCAGAATTTATCGCCACCACCGGCGATAACTTCTACGACAACGGTGTAGCCTCAATTGATGACCCTTACTGGCTGTCTTCTTACGAAAACATTTACCATCAACCTCATTTATTCATAGATTGGTACCCTGTGCTAGGTAACCATGACTATCGAGGAAACTGGCAGGCGCAAATAGATTACAGCAATAAGAGTCGACGATGGGAAATGCCGGCTCAGTATTACAGCAAAACCTTAATACTTGACGACGGAAGCTCAGCTCTCTTGTTGTTTATCGATACGTCGCCGCTAAACCCCGACTATGCAGGGGAAGCTAAATACCAGGAAGCTTACTCACAAGGAGCGTCTGAGCAGCTTGTTTGGATAAATACTATGCTGGACAAAGAGCAATACACTTGGAAAGTTGTCATTGGCCATCATCCACTTTATTCAAGTGGTAAACGCTTCGGCAAAACAGACGCTATCAAAGACGTGTTAGAACCTATTTTTCACGAACATGGCGTAAACCTTTATATTGCTGGGCACGAGCACGACCTTCAACACAACCAATTACCCGGGGATGATCTGGTGCACGTAGTATCCGGTGGCGGCTCAGAAGTGCGCCCTGTTGGTAACTACGACTTTACGCAATTCTCAAAATCGACGGGCGGCTTTGTCAGTGTGAGCATGACAGCTAAAAACATCTTCCTTAATTATATCGACCATAACGGAAAGACAATTTATACACATACAATGAATAACACCCACACAGCATCTTTGCCGAACACGACTCAGGATTAAAAATGACAATGAATAACAGAAAAACAAAAGGGCTGCTCCGCGCAGTAGCAAAGGCCGTCGTTTTTACCGGTGCTCTAGCCACACTTTTTAATTGTGCAGTTCAAGATAAAACAGACTCAAAAACCCAAAGCAAGTCTTCAGGCACTGTACTTAAGCTCACACACCTTAAAGAAGGTTTTAAGCAAACGCTTTATTACCAAAACAATGATCAAGCTAACGCTTACAAAGACACCCATGCTAGCAACACAAAAACTACAGCGCTTACAAAGACACCCATGCCAACAGCGTCTTACAAAGACACCCATGCTATTGACCTTCAAATAAACGAGCATAAAGGCATTTCACTAACTAACAGCCAAGGTAAAACTCATTTTATTAAAGGAAGCTATGTTGTTGCACATGCTGAAGTAGCTAGCTCGGCGAACAAGCAATGGGTGTCTTTGGTAGTGTTTAACAACAACACGCAACAAATTGAAGCGTATCGCATATCTGTTGACACCATGGCGGTGCAACAGCAGCTTAGCGAACCCGCAAAAGGCTCAGAGGCCATATGTGCAGCAATGGGCGCGCAAGGACATCCGCACATTATCAATGTAGATGCAACGGGCACTCTCAATCAATATGAACTGCACCATGATCGCTTTTTGTCGCTACGCAGCTTTTCCATAGGCCCTGGCATTAAGAGTTGCAGTGTTGACCTTGTTTCGCAAAGCATCTATTTGGCCGACGAATTCGCCGGGGTATGGAAGGTTAACGCCAATATAGAGAGTGAGTTAGAGAAAACGCTTATTTTTCATGAAACAGATACACCAGTCGAAGGCGTGAGCGTCTTACCCTCAACTACCCTAAATTCAAACAGCAGCCTTGTTGGTTGGGTAAGCCCAGATAAAAGCGGCCTATGGCTTCAAAATCAATGTCATGCTGAATTCGTAACGTTAATGCGCGACGAAGATGGAACCGCTGAAAGCATAGAGCCTGAATTTATTCACTTAGCCACTTTTGAAAATAAAGAAGGGCCAGGAATTACTGTGGTAGTAGATGATGACGCATCGGGCAGGGTTTATTCAGCAGCACTGTCGGCTGATTCGGCCGCTGTATATTTTAACGATGGGTGTCTGGCTAAAAAAGGCGGTGTCGCTCAAAGCGACAAGGATATTCATATCCAACATAAGGTGGTCAAGGTTTTGCCCTCTGCGCAAACTCAGCCTGTACAAAACTTTGGTGATGCGGCTGATGACCCTGCTATTTGGGCAAATTCGCAGAGCCCTTCAGAAAGTCGCATCATTGGCACCGACAAAAAAGGCGCATTGGTTACTTACGATCTTTCCGGCCAGCAATTTCAAAGCCTGCCGATAGGAAGAGTCAATAATGTTGATGTCGGGTATAACGTTGCAGTAGCCAATGTGAACACCGCCAGCGCAGAAGAATTTACTGATATTGCCGTTGCTTCAAACCGAACACATAACAGCTTGTCTGTTTTAGAAATAGACTCTAGCGGTAAACTCAGACATTTAGGTGAGATTAAGACAACGCTAAGCGATATTTACGGAATGTGTCTTTTTGTCAATAAAGGGATAGCTCATGTGTTTGCAAATGATACCAGTGGTCGCTTCGAGCGATATGAATTATCAATCAACCAAGGCAAAGCCGTTGAAGGAAAGTTAAGTCAGACCTTTTCTCTTCCATCACAGCCTGAAGGGTGCGTGGTAGATACCCACACCAATACAGCTTACCTCGGAGAAGAGGCCGCAGGTATCTGGGTGCTAGATATCAGCTCTACTGATAATACACCTACATTTATTTCAGCAATAACCCCGCCAGTTGAAGCTGATATAGAGGGTTTGGCACTATTTACCGTTGATAACAAGAAATACCTCATCGCATCAAGTCAGGGCAATAACAGCTACGCCATCTATCACATACATGAAGAAAGCCCTAAAACGCTAACACTTATGGGGCTAGTTGAAATTGCTGCTGACAGGACAAAGCAAATTGACGGGGTATCGGAGACTGACGGACTGGAAGCAACGAATGCCGACCTTGGCGGTGCTTTCACCGAAGGACTTTGGGTTGTACAAGATGGCCGAAACGTAATGCCAAGCCAAAATCAAAACTTTAAACTGGTCGCAGGTTCAGCGCTTAAAGATGCCATAAGGGAGCTCGTAGAACCTCAAGACTAAGGGCAAGCGATTTGAGTGACGAACTTATTGCTGAAACAGAGCTGCGCCTTGCAGGCGCAGCTCGCTAACACATGGCCAATTTCGCATTAGCGCGCTGATAGTGATTAAAAGGAGCGCAAACCTGATATGGGCTAGCCAGCTCTCTGATAGCCATCGTTCAATTGAACGTCGATGGCGCGTAGCACAGCCGTTCGGTTAATTGAGCCTAATAGCACACCATCATCATCGACGACGGGGTAAACCCGTGGTTTTTCCTTAAGCAGCAATTGCGCTAGCTCTATTACTGACATGTAAGGTTTCACCGACACCACCGGCGTTTTCATGATTTCCCCTACCCTACAGATTTGCTCGCGATAATAGCTTGACGCAATCATTTGAGCGATACAGTCTTGCTCAGACAAAAAGCCTACCACTTTTCCTTTACTATCGAGTACCGGACCACCACTTTGCCCACTGGCTAACAACGCTTCGACAGCCTGCGCAACGGGCATATCGACATTAAGCTTCACTGGGTGAGTATTCATATAATCACTGACTTGCAACGATTCCATTTTCAATTCTCCAGCCGTGGCGCCTAATGTGACCGATACTGCGACTTATTTGGCGTTACGGCACTTCAATTATTTTTAACCACATGTGAAAGCAACTTTCCCCCACACTTTAAGATTAGACCTTTCGTTGCGTACAAGCCAGCACATTTAACATTAAAATAACAAATAGATTTTTCAGTGGTTAGTCTTTGTAGATTGCCACTTTCACATTACCATTTACATCAATGCTAGCGCGGTACATACCCGCAGAATTAAATGGCATTGCTACGTTGCCTTTTGCGTCAATAGCAATTACACCGCCATCACCACCAGCGTAAACTAACACGTCGTTCACCACGGTATTCGCAGCGTCGTTCAACGACAAACCTTGGTACTTCATTCGGGCACAAATATCAGCCGCCACGTTGTACCGTATAAAATACTCACCATGCCCAGTGGCCGATACCGCACAGCTTTCATTGTCGGCATAGGTGCCTGCACCAATTACGGGGGAATCTCCAATACGCCCGTATCGTTTAGCCGTCATTCCGCCAGTGGATGTTCCTGCGACAATGTTACCTTCACTATCCAACACCACAGCCCCGACGGTGCCAAAGCGTTCATTGCCTCGCTGTAAACCGTAACCATTTGAAGCTTGCTGCATACGCGCTTTCGCCTTATCTAAGGCCTGCTTGCGAAACTCAGTATCAAAAACGCTATTGTCTACCTGCTCAAGGCCGTTTTCTTTTGCGTAGTCTTCAGCCCCTTTACCGGAAAGCATAACGTGTGGAGATTCATTCATTACCAGTAACGCCGCCTCAATTGGGCTTCTTATCGTTTTAACGCCCGCTACAGCACCTGCATTTTTGCTGCCGCCATGCATAATCGACGCGTCAAGTTCGTGCTCACCGTTGAAGGTATACACCGCACCAATACCAGCGTTGAACAACGGCGAACTTTCAAGAATTTTGATGGTTTCTACTACCGCCACTTCACCTTTTTCGCCTTCCTGTAACAATGTGTAACCATGCTTTACCGCATGAGTTAATACCTTCTTGTAGTCCGCTTCTTTCTCTGGCGTCATCGATGATTTTAAAATGGTGCCTGCACCGCCATGTATAGCGATAGCTACGGGTGGTTTTCCTTGC
Organism: Alteromonas marina; assembly: GCF_000808575.1. Lineage (GTDB taxonomy): Bacteria > Pseudomonadota > Gammaproteobacteria > Enterobacterales > Alteromonadaceae > Alteromonas > Alteromonas marina_A. Next base: position 92,521 of record NZ_JWLW01000067.1, on the reverse strand, counting down.
GGTTCGAGATCAGCCGCAAATGCTGGAACACTTGTGAAAGCTAAAGAAACCGCCAGGGTGCTTATGGTATACAGAGTGCGGTGAATCCTATCTGGTTGGCAAGATAAGCGAGATGAAAACAAACGGGTTACTCCTTTAATAAAAAATACCGCTTCAAGTAATGATGTATGAAGCTAGTGCGTGGGACGTTATTATCCTATTCACAATAGCTTACGATGACACAGAAACGACAGACAAGCTAGGCCACCTCAAGAAGCTCTAAAAAGGTATTAAGATCGTCGCCAATGGAAGGGAGCTGCGCTTTTACTTTCACCCAATCGGCGACTTTTGACAACTCCCATAAGGCTTCGAATTCTTTTTGCAGCTGCACAGCGCCAATATCAGCTGACATGCCTTTAAGTTTAAGCGACAAAACTTGCACTTGCGTAAAATCTTGCCCTTCAACTGCCTTTTCCAAAAGCTTAAATTTCTCTGGGGCGTTTTGTGAATAAAGGTCACACACGCGAGTAAAAAGTGCCTTGTCCCCCATAATACGTTCGATAGCATCGTCTTTTTGCCAGTATTCATCACTTAAAGCGTTCAACCTCTGGTTTGGCTCTTTCTCGGGTTTAGCTGAAAGCTCACTGGGTTCAGCGTTTGCTAGGACATCGTCGCTCATATTATGTTTCCCTGTTTCATTGAAATCATCGGCTGCATCAACACGCTATTTAACTTCATTATCTATCGCACTGAGTAGGCTATCCACCAGCGGTGGATTGTTCTCATCATAGATACCTTGTTTTGCATTTTCTAAAGCCGGGCTTTGGATACCAATAATATCGGTGCTTACCAGTGATGTAACCTGGTGAACTAGCCACTGCCTCACTTTGGGTATGAGTACATCAGCAATTATGGGTTTAGTGGCAAAGTCGTTCATTCCCGCCTCTAAACACTTCTCTTTTTCACCAAGCATAGCGTTTGCAGTCATTGCAATAATCGGCACATTTACATGCATCATCCCTGCTTTCCCCGCACGAATAGCGCGGGTAGCCTGGTAGCCATTCATGTTTGGCATTTGGCAATCCATTAATATACTGTGGATTTTGCGTCCTTTACTTTTACATTTTTGAAGAAAAGCAATCACTTCTTCCCCGTCTGCGCAGGTAAATAACTTAAAGCTAGTAAGGGTTTTCTTGTTACGCAAGTTGACGGAGTAAAAATCACTAAAGGCGCCGAAAGTCGGAGCACTTACAGCACAAAAGCCAAATTTATATATTCTGCTTTAAACCTTTGGTATATAAAATCAACAGCATTTGGTATTCAATTTCTTGCGGTGTACACTGCGTGCAATATTTTTTTGATAAGCACAGGTGGTTATGCACGCACCTACATTTTTGTGGTACGACTTCGAAACATTTGGCACAAGCCCACAAAAAGATCTTCCTTGCCAGTTTGCCGCGGTAAGAACGGATATGGATTTAAATGTTGTGGGCAAGTCCATCAATATTATGAGCGCCATTGCCAATGATTACCTTCCTCATCCAGAAGCCTGTTTGGTGACGGGCATAACACCTCAGCAAACGATAAGGGATGGATCGAATGAGGCTGATTTTGCTGCGCGAATTTACCGAGAAATGTCGACCCCAAATACCTGTAGTGTAGGGTTTAATAGTATTCGATTTGATGACGAAGTGTCGCGCTACTTATTTTACCGTAACTTTTACGATCCCTACTCACGAGAATGGCGCAATGGGAATAGCCGTTGGGATATTATTGATGTAGCAAGAGCATGTTATGCATTAAGACCTGATGGGATCAATTGGCCGCAGCGAGAAGATGGCACGCCTAGCTTCAAACTTGAGTCGCTTACCGAAGCAAATAATATTGGCCACGAAAACGCGCACGACGCGCTAAGCGATGTTTACGCAACTATATCACTTGCCAAATTGATAAAAGAGAAGCAACCCCGTTTATTTGAGTACGCGCTTTCACTTCGCAATAAACACACGGTAATGCAGCAAATTGACTTGAGCAAACCCTCTGTACTTCTGCATATATCGTCGAAATTACCGGCATCACAGGGTTGCTGTACCTGGGTGATGCCCATCGCAAAGCATCCTACCAATTCAAATGCCATCATTGCCATAGATTTGTCGCATGATATCGACAGCTTAATAAACGACTCAGCCGAAGACATTGGTCAGGCGCTATATGCGCCAGCAGATACATACTCTGACGCAAAAGAGCGACCTGGACTGAAACTTATCCATATCAATCGCTCGCCTTTCATCACAACGGCTAAAGCCATGACGGAAGAAAACGCTGTCAGATTAGGGCTTGACCGTGAACATTGCCTTAATAATTACAAGACGCTTGCAAGCAAACCTGAGCTCGTAGCTAAGCTTGTTGAGGTATACAACAAAGAAGTCAGCAGTTCAGAACCTGATGTAGATCATGCTCTATATAGTGGTGGTTTCTTGAATGACGAGGATAGACGTTGGTGCGAAAGTGTTATCAATGCAAAGCCTGATGACCTTGCAACGCTTAGCGAAAACACTCAGCACGAGGGATTGCGCAAACAGCTGTTTAGGTATCGGGCACGAAACTTTCCAAATACGCTTACCGCAGATGAAATGACTAAATGGCAGTATCACCGCCAAGCACGGCTAACAGATCAAGCGTTTGGTGGCTCGATTACCTTAGAAAGCTACATGATGAGGCTTGAGTCTTTGGCGCACGAACACAGCGATAATCCTGACAAGCAGGCTATATTACGAGCGCTCTATCAATATGCTAAAAACCTTTGACGGAGATTTTATAACATCATAAATTAAACGTGCTTGGACAAAGGCGGTAAAGGATAAAACCTAGTCAAGGAATTGGTAACTTCCGCCGATAAGAACAATACACGTGCGCAAGGGAATAAGATGTCATGAACGGCGTAACAATAAGCTTCGATAAATCAAGAACCTATATCAACATTATGCTAAACCCTTCTGAGTTTACATCAGAGGTTGATATGCGTGAGGTTAGAAAGCAGTTAGAAAGCGGTGAAACTAAGCGTCTTTATGTGTCAGAGAAATCGCTCAAATCTGCCTGCGACACGGCGAACCATTACTTTAAAACGGGTGATGGTACCGTGGTTCAGGAACGTATAGGCGAACGAAAAAATGCAGAAGTTGAATTTCGTTTGCCTGAAAATGGCATGGTGGCAAATTTAGTGCTTACCACGCCATACGGCGGTAAGCTCCCTTCCCTCGCAACAGTAAAGTCGTTAGCCGTTAAAAATAGAGTTGTTCGCGGTGTCAGCACTAAAAAAATAGAAGCAATGCTGAAAGCAGCTAGAAATGCAGCGCCCGGTACAGTTTTAGAAGAAACCATTGCCAAAGGCCTTCCCGCTAGAAATGGCAAAAATTCTAAATTTGTTCCACTTGTCCCCAACGCGCTAGAACGCGTGCTTAGGCCACAAACCAACGAAGGCGAGCGGGTTGATATGCGTAACTTAGGCGAAGTCATTTGCGTGAAGGTAAACACGCCTGTTCTGCGCCGTACACCGCCGACAAAGGGCCGTACAGGCTTTGATGTGAAAGGAAACACTATTCCTGCTGTTCAAGGAGAATGGATAGATTTCAAAATGGGGACAGGAACGGTAGTGTCTGACAGTGACGCAAACCTATTAATGTCGTCAATTTCAGGAATGCCGAAATACCGCGATCAAATTATGAATATTGATGACACCTTTATCTGTAACGGCGTGAACGTTGGTACAGGGCACATAAACTATGAAGGTGCTGTATTAGTCAATGGCGATGTTACCGAAAAAATGCAAATCAAAGCAGCGGGTGATGTCACAATAAACGGCTTTGTTGAATCGGCTTATATTGAATCTGGTGGCGATATCATTATCACTGAAGGCGCCATGGGAAAGGTGAATGATAAGCAAGGTGATTTTCAGTGCAGATTAGTGGCAGCGGGAAGTATTCACGTTCAGCATGGGCAAGGTATCGATATCCAGTGCTCTGGTGATATTACTGTCGGAAGACAACTTGCCTACAGCCGCCTGCGCTGCGGCGGAGCAGTAATTGTGGGGCAAATTGATAAGCCTATGGGGAATCTGTTTGCTTGTGACATTATAAGCCAAGACCGTATTGAAGCGGGAACCCTAGGCGCCGTCTCCGGCAGTACTTTAAAAGTTGATTTCAGCCCTGGTTTTAATCAGTTGTTAGAGCGAAAAGACTCGCTTGACGAACTATTAAGACAAATTCGCGAAAACAACTTAAAACACAAAGAGAAAATTGATTTAATTCAAGCCAAAAAAATACCTAAAGAGCTGCAGCGTAAAGCCGCTGAAGCCCTTGAGCTTTTTAACAACGAAAGTGCATTACTTGAGTGGTTAGAAAACAAAGCAAATGATGTAAAAGCAGCGAAAGAGCACTATCAAGCAGATATCAAGCTTATTGCTAATAAAAGGCTCTACCCTGGTGTTTCTGCCAAGTTAAATAACAGAAACTGGCGTTCTGAAAGGGAGTATGACCGCGCTAAAATTCATTACGACTCTCACCAGTGGCATTATGAGCCAATCATTTAGTTAGCGCTCAGCTTTAATTGAACCTTTTAAAGCTGAGCTCCTTTCGATTTTAATCAAGTCGTTTAATTCTTATTCTCTACTGAGCAATGCTCACGTTACCATAGCCTTGTCGCTTAGATTGATATACGGCTTTAATGGTGCGCTCCAGCCAATCGGGAAACTCTTCTGCGTCTCGCAATTCAGACATACCAATAGCAACATTGAATTTATCCCCTAAAAGGAAGTGCGCAATTAGGCATTCAAGTAGCCTGTCTGCGAGGATTTTTGCTGAATCTAATTGGGTCTGAGGGCAAAGCACCACAAACTGCTCCCCATTGAATCGAGATACAACGTCTACCTCTCGTACCGTATTAAGGCAGTTGTGGGCTACCGCTTTTAACGCTTCTTCTCGAATAGACGGATCGTGCTTATATAAACCTTCATCAACAGGCGTTAAATCGATAGCGATTAAGGTTGCAGTAGTATGGAAACGATGGAAACGTGAAATCTCTTCTTCCGCACGTTGGATCATATGATTGCGATTGTACAACCCTGTAACATTGTCGTGTGCCGAAAGAAAACCTAATGTTTTGTTTTTTTCCAGCAAATTAGCTTGGAGCGCGCTTATCTCCTCATTCTTTTGCTGAATTATGCGCTTGTACCCACCAACATGACGGTTTCTCGAAATAAGCCAAAGCAGCCCCATCAATACAATGATAGAGCTCAGTATCATGACAGTATAATTGCGGCTGTATCGAATTTGCACATTATTCCATTGTTTATAAATTTCTACTTTTCGCGTCTCTGGAATGCGTTCTATTGCGGTGTTTAATTTGTCTACCAAGTAGCTGTAAGACTTGTTGATACCGAATGCTAGAGAGTCAAAAGGCTCTGCGTAACCTACGATGTCCAAATCTTCGAGTTCAAGATTGTTAATGTGCATATTCACGCTCATTAAAGAGCCTACCATCACATCAAATTCACCGTTTGCTAGTTGCTTTAACCCCTCTTCTTCAGAAGGGATGAGCTTTAGTCGCAGACCAGGATAATAGCGCGAAATATACTCGACCTGACGATATCCCTGCACTATCCCAACTGTGCGGTTACCAATGCCGGAATAACCTTGTAACATTGGCATACCTGCACGGGCAACAAGCACGTTGGGCGCTTCAAAATACGGCATACTGAAATCTAAAAACTGCTTGCGGTAGTCGGACGTGTTCAACATAGGAATAACTTGGCATTTGCCTTGTTGAACAAATTCTAAGCTTTCCTGCCAGCTTTGTGTTGGGACGAGCTTAAACTTAAGGTCAGCAAGTTCAGCGATAAGCTGCATATATTGGGCTGAAATACCAACGTGAATGCCATTTCTAATCGCTTCATAAGGCGCCCAGTTAGGGTCGATACAATAGGTTACTTCACTTGCTTTTTGAGAGGCTGATGGTTGCTGGGATTCCGACTGTGAAAGCGTACTAAAGAAAGTGGTTACCAGTAACAGCACTGTGCTGAGCAGGTTTTTTCTTATTTTTTTCAACTGCACACCCAAAAATTTTAAATAGATCAACAACAAATCAACCGCGGAGTATTAAGGGTAAATTCAAAAAATGCAATAAATTCGCTTATTACATCATTCTTTGACTATGTAACACTCTGTCGCTGCTTGAATATAGCCTGATCATATCGTTTTTCTTTTATAATTGCTGCCAGTGACATAACGGCTTTTTCAATATCAGCAAAACTCAAATACAACGGCGCAAAGCCAATGCGAAGAATATTAGGTGCACGAAAATCGGCAATAACACCTTGTGCAATCCATGCTTGGCAAATGGCATAGGCATCCTCATGTGCAAAGGCAATTTGGCTTCCTCTGTTATCCAGCGGCGGGCTTACAACTTTGAGTTCCTCTAGAAGACTCGCCCTTTTAGCCTCAACTATGAAAAATGCCTGTAATTTTTTCGACTTTTCGTCGATAGCCTTCAGTGACACATCATCGAACACATCAAGTGCTGCATCTAAGATGCTCATTCCGATAATACCCGGCGTTCCGCACAGGTTTTGTTTAACAGAGGTATCGGGGGTGTAATCGGGAGAAAAAGAAAATGGCGAGTTGTGCCCCATCCAACCAGATAACGGCTGTTTGTACCTAGCCTGATGGCGACGAGCAACATAAACGAAAGCTGGCGCACCAGGGCCGCCATTTAAGTACTTATAGGTGCAACCTACAGCAAAGTCTACATTACAGTCATCTAGGTACACAGGAAATGCCCCAGCACTATGGGCCAAATCCCAAAGCGTCAGAATTCCCTTACTTTGCGCTTGCTCAGTAATAGCTTTCATATCAAGCTTAAAGCCACTTCTAAAATTGACTTGAGTTAACATAAGTACCGCAATGTCGTCGGTCAGCTGCGCGCTAATATTACTTTCATCCACATATCGAATACTGTAATCATCGCCCAATAAATCCAGCAAACCTTGCACCATATAAATATCGGTGGGGAAATTATCCCTTGTTGTCGCGATCACTTTTCTTTCGGGATGCATTTTCAATGCAGCGCTAAGTACCTTGAAAAGGTTAATCGAAATCGAGTCGCAACATATCACTTGCCCTTGTTTCGCACCGACGAGCGTACCTATTTTGTCACCCACCTGTTGCGGTAATGATATCCACTGATGTTTATTCCAGCTTGTAATAAGACTTTCACCCCACTGCATTTTGACCACCTCACTTGCCCGCTTTTCTGCGTTTTTTGGCAATGGTCCTAGTGAATTACCGTCAAGATAGATTGTATTTTTTGGCAGTAAAAAGGCGTCCGCTTTACAAGAAAGTGGATCTTTTTCATCAAGTTGCTTGGCAGTAAAAACCTTATTTATCATGTTCACCTAAAACCTCAAGTAAAGCATCAAAGGATGATGAGTCGGGGTGGAGCCAGTCGAAATGCCCACCGTTTGTTATTATTCTATTTTTTGCGCCGGACATTGTAGCGTGGTGTTCGGGAACAATGCTATCTTCGTTACCTTGCAGTAAAGTAACGGAAGGTTGAATATCAGTAGCTACTGGCGTGGCCAGTTGGTACTCGTGTTCCTTTTCAGAGGGTAAGCCCTGCATAAATTGAGGCGTAGCGGTCTGACAGCTATTTTCTCCAAGTGCATAACTTTGCACATTTGTGATAGCGGCAAGCCCTATCACCTGCTTGATGTTTTTGCCTAAATCACTGCGCGAAAGTTGCTGTGCAGCAAGCAAGGCAAGATGGCCACCTGCTGAGTGACCTACCACAAAAATATTGCGGTAATCATCTGCCGTAACTATTTTTTCTAGCGATGCTTTCACTGCTTTTGTTACATCATTCAAGCTACCAGGCCAGCCACCACCCTCATCGCCAACACGCCGATATTCTATTGCGAAGACACCCATCCCTAATTCCGCCAACGCGTTATAAAATCCTTTAGCATGGTCGTATCCGTATGCGTTTAGCCAGCATCCACCATGCACAAAAATTATGGCGTCCCCAGCAACCCTACTCTGAACACCATTGCGGCCATGCCACACATACACTGTCTGAAGCGGGTCTTCGCCATAACTGAACTGAGAATCATGCTCCCTCATTGGCAAGACACCCAAGGCAGAATATGGAACCTGAGTCAGGAAGTGCGAGTTTGCATTCGAGTCTGGGTTTGGATGGATATTGGCGTGGGTGTCATTCGAAGAAACATTCAAGGGCGACTTCCGTTGATTAATGTGGGTGTCTTTGTAATTTAAGCTTGTTTGAGAGACATCCATCGCAGAAGAAGCAGCGACGTTAGCGTGAGTAATCGGCGTTGAGTCTGAATGAGTGTCATTCGAACTAGAGCTCAGTTTATTGATGTGGGTGTCTTTGTAACTTAAATTGATATCCACTTTCTGTATTGGCATCGCGTGAGTATAAGTTACAGGTGCAAAAATAATGAGCACCGTTAAAATGGCTGTACGGACTGGGTTGAGAGGGAATTTCATATTTGTCGATTTTATTTTTATTGAACCACAGAGTACCAGCGATGTGATGGTACTCCATGATTAATTTTTTGACATATTTACGCTCGTTTCAGCCTATAGCATTTCAATTGCAAGCGCTACGCCTTCACCACCACCAATACATAAAGATGCGATACCTTTGCGACCACCGCGTTGCTTAAGCGCGTGAACTAGTGTTACCAAAATGCGTGCACCAGAGGCTCCAATTGGGTGACCCAATGCACAAGCGCCGCCTTTAACGTTTACTTTACTTTCATCTAGTCCAAGCTTCTTGACTGCCAACATGGTTACCATGGCAAATGCTTCGTTAATTTCGAAAAGATCGACTTCTTCTTTCGTCCAACCTGCTTTATCCAGCACTTTTTCCATAGCGCCAACAGGCGCAACGGTGAAGTTTTCAGGTTCAATAGAATTTGTAGCGTGAGCAACCACGCGCGCAAGCGGTGCTAGACCAAGTTCATTTGCTTTGCTTTCGCTCATTACAACCAGTGCCGCTGCACCGTCAGAGATTGAGCTTGAGTTAGCAGCCGTGACCGTACCGTCTTTTTTGAAAGCCGGTCTTAGTGTTGGAATTTTTTCTGGGCGAGCGGAACCTGGGCCTTCATCGGTATCAACAACAGTATCGCCCTTACGAGAAGAAACTGTAACAGGTACTATTTCATCGACGAAAGTTCCGCTGTTTATTGCTTCATGTGCCTTCGAAAGCGAGCTTAGTGCAAACTCATCCATTTCACCGCGAGAAATATTTTCTTCATCAGCAGTATCCTGCGCGAAGCAGCCCATTGCTTTGCCGTCATAGGCATTTTCCAGACCGTCTAGCATCATATGATCAAGTACTTGACCATGGCCCATACGATATCCCGTTCTAGCTTTAGGCAACATGTATGGCGCATTACTCATGCTTTCCATTCCGCCTGCCACGACTGCTGTCGCACTGCCTGCTTTAATTAAGTCGTGCGCCATCATTACCGCTTTTAAGCCCGACCCACATACTTTGTTGATAGTTGTCACACCTGCACTAAGCGGAAGCCCCGCCCCCAGTGACGCTTGTCGCGCCGGAGATTGACCAAGACCAGCAGGTAATACACACCCCATGATGACTTCATCAATTACAGAGACATCCATCTCTTCACAGGCTGCTTTAATCGCAACTTCTCCAAGTTTGGTCGCAGCAAGCGAAGACAAATTACCGTTGAAACCACCCATTGGTGTGCGCTTAGCCGCGACAATAACTACTGATTCGTTACTCATAACCGTGCCCTTAAAATTCATTTAAATTATAGAGTTAAGTGAAGAAAACCACGTAGATGTATACAAAAGTAAACACCCCTAACAGCTACAACGCTTTACCTTCACCATGAAAAATTGACGTTAGCAAAATGTTACTTTACCTTAACGTAAAATGTAATTAACGTTAACGTAAACCTGTACTAAGTATGTGTCAACCAAACACTACGTTTTAATATAGCGGTATATAAAACCATCTACCTTAAAACGATAGTGCTATTGCAATGACACCCAACCTAATACAGAGAATTTAATTACAAAGACACCCACGTTAAAACAAGGGTGTTAAACAGCGCTGAAATACAAGGTACGTGTAATGAGCAAGTACGACGACGAAACAACATATGCAATAGGCGAACTCGCTCGAGAGTTTGACATTACTCCTCGTTCAATTCGTTTTTACGAAGAACAAGGCCTAATGTCACCTTCAAGAACGGGACAAAATCGCGTTTATCTGAACAAAGATAGAGTGCGCTTAAAGCTGATCTTGCGAGGAAAACGACTAGGATTTTCCCTTGCTGAAGTCAAAACACTGTTCGACATGTACGACACCAACCCCAATTCGGCTATTCAGTTAGAAGCCATGCTTGAAATGACTGAACAGAAAAGAGCGGTGCTTAAACAGCAGTTAGAAGATATCCAGATGTTAATGACTGAACTGGATGATGTTGAAGCACGTTGCCGTGAAGAACTCGCAGAACTCAAACGAGGAAATATCGCATGAACACCTCCTACCCTACTTTAAATTTTGGACTTGGCGAAGACATCGAGATGTTACGCGATCAGGTCTATCAATTTGCACAGAATGAGATTGCTCCTCTTGCTGAACAAGCAGACGCAGACAACCAATTCCCAAACCAATTGTGGGCAAAACTTGGCGATATGGGCCTTTTGGGCGTTACTGTTTCAGAGCAGTATGGTGGCTCTGATATGGGCTACCTTGCGCATACCATCGCAATGGAAGAAGTTAGCCGCGCGTCAGGTGGTATCGGTTTGAGCTATGGCGCACATTCGAATCTTTGTGTTAACCAGATTTTTAAAAACGGTAATGATGCCCAACGTGAAAAGTACCTACCTAAGTTAGTAAGCGGTGAGCATATTGGTGCACTGGCAATGAGTGAACCGAATGCAGGTTCGGACGTTGTTAGCATGAAATTGAAGGCTGAAAAACGCGGCGACAAATACATCCTTAACGGCAACAAGATGTGGATCACAAACGGTCCTGATGCACATACTTTTGTTATCTACGCAAAGACCGACCCTAACGCAGGGCCAAGAGGGATCACAGCGTTTATCGTAGAGCGCGATTTCCCAGGCTTTAGCCGCGCACAAAAACTCGACAAACTTGGTATGCGCTCTTCTAATACCTGTGAATTAGTATTCGAAGATTGCGAAGTACCAGCTGAGAACATTCTTGGCAAAGAAGGCGAAGGCGTTCGCGTACTTATGAGCGGCCTAGATTACGAGCGCCTTGTTTTGTCAGGTGGCCCGCTAGGCATTATGCAGTCGTGCATGGACATCGTAGTTCCTTACATTCACGACCGTCAGCAGTTTGGCCAATCAATTGGTCAATTTCAGCTAGTACAAGGTAAAGTAGCTGACATGTATACACAAATGAATGCCGCACGCGCGTATGTTTACACCGTTGCACAGTCATGCGATCGCGGTGAAACAACGCGAAAAGATGCTGCTGGCGCTATCCTTTATTCAGCGGAACTAGCAACCAAAATGGCATTAGACGCCATTCAGCTACTTGGTGGTAATGGCTACATCAACGAATATCCGACAGGCCGATTATTACGTGATGCCAAGCTTTATGAAATTGGCGCAGGAACGTCTGAAATTCGCCGAATGCTTATAGGCCGCGAGCTATTTAACGAATCGAAATAACACGGAGTTCTGGGTGGAAACAAACTTCGTTTGAAACAGGGAAAGCTTAGGCATTCCCTGTGTCATTGAAATTAGGAAGACACCCACCCTACTCTATTTAAAGTAGATTTAGAAACGCTGAACTTTATTAATAGGCTAATGAATTGCAAGGACACCCACCGCAGCGAAAGCGCTTAGCATGGGTGTCTTGCTAATCATCTTGCTAACTAGTGGCTAACGCGACCGCTGTCGCATAGGCCCAACTCAAGGAGGGGTTATGCCCGTTCTTCGCTCAAGTATAAATACGAAATCTGAAACATTTATCGCAAATGCTGAACACATGCAGGCTCAGGTAAATGATCTCCTCGAAAAAATCGAACAAATTTGCCAAGGTGGCGGTGAAAAAGCGGCTGAGCGCCACGTGTCTCGAGGAAAACTTCTACCACGCGACCGAATCAACGCACTGATTGACCCAGACACGCCTTTTCTAGAAATAGGCCAACTGGCAGCGTGGGAAGTGTATGAAGACTATGTACCTTGTGCTGGGGTAGTTGCCGGTATAGGTATTGTTGCTGGCATCGAGTGTATGATTGTAGCTAATGATGCCACTGTGAAAGGCGGGACGTACTACCCCCTTACTGTGAAAAAGCACCTTAGAGCGCAAACAATTGCAGAACAAAATAACCTACCTTGTATCTATCTAGTAGATTCAGGTGGTGCTAACTTGCCCCGTCAAGATGACGTATTCCCAGACAGAGAGCACTTTGGCCGTATATTCTTCAATCAAGCAAATATGTCCGCTAAGAATATTCCTCAAATTGCGGTAGTAATGGGTTCCTGTACAGCTGGTGGTGCTTATGTTCCCGCCATGGCTGATGAAAGCATTATCGTTAAAGAACAAGCGACTATTTTTCTGGGCGGCCCACCGCTTGTTAAAGCTGCAACAGGTGAAGTTGTTACCGCAGAAGAGCTTGGCGGTGGTGACGTTCATACTCGAATTTCGGGCGTTGCCGACCATCTCGCCAACAACGACCACCACGCACTCTCATTAGCGCGTAATGCTGTCTCCAGACTAAACCGAAAGAAGCCAGAATGCCTAGATGTGGCCGAGGTAAAACCTCCACGCTACGACACCAAAGAAATTTACGGCATTGTGCCTGCTGATAGTCGTCATACATACGATGTAAGAGAAATCATTGCGCGTGTTGTGGATGACTCAGACTTTGATGAGTTCAAACCGCTTTACGGCACAACCTTGGTTTGTGGTTTTGCGCGCATTTTCGGTTTCCCCGTAGGCATTGTGGCTAACAACGGCATACTGTTCGGTGAAAGCGCGCTTAAAGGTGCTCATTTTGTCGAACTATGCGCCATGCGAAAAATCCCTCTCGTGTTTTTGCAAAACATCACAGGCTTTATGGTCGGTAAGCAATACGAGCACGGCGGTATCGCAAAACACGGCGCAAAAATGGTAACCGCCGTTGCATGTGCGAATGTGCCAAAGCTCACTGTCCTTATCGGCGGCAGTTTCGGTGCAGGCAACTACGGCATGTGCGGCAGAGCCTATGACCCACGTTTCCTTTTCATGTGGCCAAACGCTCGAATCTCTGTAATGGGTGGTGAACAAGCTGCAGGCGTTCTCGCTCAGGTTAAGCGCGACCAAAAAGAGCGCTCAGGCGAATCATGGTCGGAAGAAGAAGAAAAGGCATTTAAACAACCTGTCATCGACACTTACGAAAAACAAGGACATCCATACTATGCATCTGCAAGGTTATGGGATGATGGAGTTATCGACCCTGCGGATACGCGATTAGTGCTTGGCCTATCGCTTTCAGCAGCACTAAACAAGCCTATCGAAGACACCCAATTTGGCATATTTAGAATGTAGGAGTGCGGGTAATGGAACAATCAGTTATTTACAGCGTAGATGAAAGAAACATTGCCACTGTTACTTTAAACAGAGCTGAAAAACATAATGCCTTTGACGACGAAATGATAAACGAGCTTACTCGCGTTTTTAAAAAAGCGGGTGAAGACGCAAACGTTCGCGCACTTATTTTACGAGCGGAAGGCAAAAGTTTCAGTGCAGGGGCCGATCTTAACTGGATGAAAAAAATGGCCAGTTATACCGAAGCGCAAAATGAAAGTGACGCACTTGCATTAGCAACTATGCTGCAGACGCTTTATAAAATGCCGAAGCCCACAATAGCAAGAGTACAAGGCGCAGCTTTTGGCGGTGCTGTTGGTTTAATTGCATGTTGCGATATTGCTATTGGAAGCAAGCTCAGTAAATTTTGCTTAAGTGAAGTTAAAATTGGCCTTATTCCAGCAACTATCAGCCCTTATGTGGTAGAAGCAATGGGCGCACGAGTATGCCGACGCTACTTCCAGACCGCTGAAGTATTTTCTGCGCGTAGAGCAAGACGACTTGGACTTTTAAGCGAATCAGTAACAGAAGACGAACTCGATAGCACTATTGACGCCATTTTATCTAACATACTGAAAAACGGCCCCCAAGCAGTGGCGAAAGCAAAAGACTTAGCGCAATGGGTGTCTACGCAAGAAATTAACGATGCGCTTCTCTCAAAGACGAGCAAACTTATCGCACAAGTTAGGACATCTGAAGAAGGTCAAGAAGGCCTGTCAGCCTTTTTAGAAAAGCGCAGTGCTTCATGGGTGGAGGTTAAGAATGATAAATAAATTACTAATTGCAAACCGTGGTGAAATTGCTTGCCGCGTTATAAAGACAGCCAACGCTCAAGGTATAAAAACAGTAGCCGTCTACTCTGACGCCGACAAAAATGCCCTTCATGTACAAATGGCTGATGAAGCTGTCTATTTAGGGCCATCTCCATCGAAGGAAAGTTATTTACGAGGCGAGTTGATCATTGAGAAAGCAAAGCAGCTTGGTGTAGACGCTATCCATCCAGGCTACGGCTTTCTCTCGGAAAATGCTGAGTTTGCGAATCTATGCGCCAAAAACAATATTATCTTTGTGGGCCCACCAGCATCTGCAATTGAAGCGATGGGATCTAAATCTGCAGCCAAACACATTATGGAAAAAGCAGGAGTTCCTCTGGTGCCGGGCTATCACGGTGACGATCAAAGTGAAGCGGTGTTAAAAGGCGCTGCCGATGAAATGGGCTATCCTGTTCTACTAAAAGCCGCTGCTGGCGGTGGCGGTAAAGGCATGCGCCAAGTGTGGAGTGAAAAAGAGTTTTCTCAAGCATTAAACGCAGCCAAACGTGAATCTATGGCGAGCTTTGGTGACGACCACATGCTGGTTGAAAAGTACTTGACGCGTCCTCGTCACGTTGAAATTCAAGTTTTCTGTGACACCCACGGCAACGGCGTATACCTTTTTGAACGTGATTGTTCGGTTCAACGCCGACACCAAAAGATTATTGAAGAAGCCCCTGCCCCCAATATGTCTCAGACAGTAAGGGAAAAAATGGGTGAAGCGGCAATACTTGCGGCGAAAGCCATCAATTACGTAGGTGCAGGAACTGTTGAGTTTTTGCTTGATGAAGACGATTCATTTTACTTCATGGAAATGAATACACGCTTGCAAGTAGAGCATCCTGTGACTGAAATGATCACCCGTGAGGATTTGGTTCACTGGCAATTGACTATTGCCGAAGGAAAGCCCCTTCCTAAACAGCAAAGTGAACTCACGTTAACAGGACACGCATTCGAAGCGCGCATTTATGCCGAAGATCCAAACAACGAATTTCTACCTTCTACCGGCACACTGTGCCTTTTACGTACGCCAAAAGAAAATGACGTAGTTCGCGTTGATACAGGTGTTGTTGAAGGTGATGAGGTAAGCGTTTTTTACGACCCAATGATTGCCAAGCTTGTGGTTTGGGGAGAGAACCGCGAGATAGCGCTCAAGCGCCTAATTAGTGCTTTGGGTGACTACTATATTGATGGTGTAAGCACAAATATCGACTTCCTAAAGCGTGTCGCTACATACCCTGCATTCGTTGCTGCTGAACTTACAACTACGTTTGTGGAAAAACACCACGATTCGTTGTTTAGCGCTACCGCTAACGAAGAAACTAGCAATGACACCCATGCTAACATTCCCGCAATGGCATTACTTTCACTATTAAATAGAAAGGCTTCTGGAAAGAATAAGACCCCAGCGGTGTGGTCAACTGCCGGTGCTTGGCGGGCTAATGCAAATCACATAGAAACCCTCTCTTTGCTTTATAACGAAGAAGAAGTGCATGTAGAGGTCAAACATCAGCGTAGCGGAAGTGAAAATGTATGGGAGCTATCTGTAGACGACAATACGTATAACGTAGACGGAAAACTTGTAGACAATAATTTGCAAGCAACGATTAATGGCTACAAATCAACATTCACGTTTTCAAACAATAACGATACGTTCACACTTTTTAACAAAGACACCCATGCTACTTTCAGCATAATCTCAGCATCACTAGGTGATGATAGTGGCGATGCTAATGATGCTAATTTCAGTGCCCCGATGAACGGAACCATAGTGGCACATTTGGTCGAAAGAGGAGTGCAGGTCAAAAAAGGCGAGCCTATATTGGTCATGGAAGCGATGAAAATGGAGCACAGCATCATTGCCCCACACGACGGTTCAGTTGAAGAGTTTTTTTTCAAAGCCGGTGAATTAGTTGACGGTGGCGCCACACTTTTAGCATTTTCAGCGAAAGAAGCTTCAGAGGGCTAATGCGATGTTTCCAAATGCAGTAAGTATTGTTGAAGTTGGCCCCCGAGACGGTCTTCAAAATGAAAAACAAGCGTTAAGTGCTAACCAAAAAATTGAACTTATAAGACTTCTTTCACTAACTGGCCTTGATCGTATCGAAGCAGGAAGCTTTGTGTCTCCTAAATGGGTACCACAAATGGCGAACTCAGATGCGGTTTTTAAAGCGCTTAACCTAGAAGACAAGGTTCATTATTCTGCATTGACACCCAACCTTAAAGGCTTGGAAGCAGCTATTGAAGCGGGAGCTAAAGAGGTTGCAGTATTTGGTGCGGCTTCTGAATCCTTTTCACGAAAGAACATCAACTGTTCTATAAGCGAGAGCTTAAAACGTTTCGAGGCCGTGTTTGACCTGGCAAGCGAAAACAAAATCAAAGTGAGGGGCTATGTTTCATGCGTAATGGGGTGCCCTTACGAGGGTGAAGTCTCACCTAGTGCCGTAACACAGGTAAGTAAGGAACTCATTGACATGGGGTGTTACGAAGTATCCCTTGGCGATACTATCGGCGTAGGCACACCAATGTCTACAAGGCTGTTGTTAGATGACGTCTTGAAAGAGATTAATGTCAGCAAAGTTGCCGCCCATTTCCATGATACATATGGACAAGCGTTAGTAAACTTATATACGGCTTTGGGGTACGGTGTGGCGACCATAGATTCAGCTGTCGCTGGCCTCGGTGGCTGCCCATATGCCAAAGGAGCAAGTGGAAATGTTGCCACTGAAGATGTTGTTTATATGCTCAACGGTATGGGGATCGCAACTGGAGTGAGTATTGAAAAATTGCTTTCGGCGTCTTCATATATATCTGAAGTTTTAGGGCGCTCACCTGTATCGAAAGCAGCCAATGCGCTTTTAACTAAATAGTCATTTTTTATTCAGCCTCCTTTAGTAAGTAGACACCCATCTTAAGCATATATGTTGCTGATATGTTGGGTGTCTATGCAGCACCTCACTGATTTGTTGGGTGTCTTAATAACGCTTCACTTTTTACCAAACAACCAGTTTTCAAGCGTAAAACCGCCCTCTCGTTCAGGTCACAGTCTTCCCCATACAATGTTAAGGTTAAAATCATTAATACTACCTAGATGAATAATTAGACATGGCACAAAGCAGGAAGTCACTTATTAGCCTTCAAGACACGCCTTATTACCATTGTATCTCTCGCTGCGTAAGACGAAGCTACCTATGCGGGTTCGACCGCGTTAGCAACATCAGTTACGAGCACAGAAAATCCTGGGTTGAAAAAAGGCTTTTGTTTTTAAGCAAAGTCTTCGCCATCGAAATCTGTGCTTACGCAGTAATGAGCAACCATGTACATATTGTTTTGTGCGTTAACAAAAACGCGGCACTTTCCTGGTCAATAAACTCGGTGTTAAAACAGTGGCATAAAATGCACAAAGGTACACTCTTGACGCAAAAATACATGAAAGGCGAAGTACTTAGCGAAAGGGAGTTAGAAACGGTGAAAAGTACGGCTGAAGTGTATAGAAAAAGGCTCTTTGACATTAGTTGGTTCATGAGAAACTTAAACGAGTTTATCGCAAGGAAAGCGAACGAAGAAGATGATTGCACCGGCAGGTTTTGGGAGGGACGCTTTCGCTCTCAAGCACTGCTAACAGAAAAGGCTTTATTATCGTGTATGGCTTATGTTGATTTAAACCCGATACGAGCAGGAGCTGCAGCGAGCCTAGAAGAATCGCTTAATACGAGCATTCATAAAAGATTGACTCTTCGTATGTCTACCAATAAATCCGAAAAAGGATTGATACCATTTAAATGCCAAAGAATGAGTCGAAATCGACGCTGCTTAAACTTTTCTTTGCAAAGCTATTATGAGCTTTTAAACAGCTCAATTAAATCATTGCGTAACCACGACGAGGACGCCTCACCAAGGGAAAATCACTCGGAGCTTGAGCTAGTCGGCCTAAACCAAACTCAGTGGGCTCAGGTAATAAGACACTTTGAGAGTGCGTTCTCGGTCGCTGCTGGAGACACGGCCTCTATGCAAAAGTTTAAAATACACACTAATAGAAAGCGGATGGCTAAACAAACATCTGCCACGCTTTGCTTTGACCCTGCCTAGTCTACTTTTCAGAGGGAAGAATAAAGGTCATAACGATGGCAATCAAAAGCATACCGGTCATGATGTAAACTACAGAAAACGGTAGAACAGGCGTTAGCGCTGCATAGAGCGCACCAAATGATAACAATACTATCCCTATTGCAGTGTTAGAAAAGCCAACAAGTTCGGTTCTCTCATGGCCATCTTTAACATCTAAGCTATAAGTCTTTCTACCTGTTCGTACACCTGTGTGAGCAATTGAAAGTAGGAAAAACAGAATTGCAGAAGTAATAATTGAAGTGGACTCTAAAAAAAGAAGCGCGCCACATGCGCTCAATGCTAATACCCCTGACAACTGTAGAGTTAACCGAGCGCTTTTATCTGCGACTTTTCCCCAAATAATAGACGATAGGAGCGCCGCCAAAGCTTCAGCGCCTATATATATGGGAAGAAGCTCTTTCGCGTCTTCACTTCGTTCAATCATGAAATAAGGAGCCACGAGTGCCGAATGGACAAAAAGCCCTCTTACAAAAATGAACTTATAAACGGTAGAATCAAAATTAACGTTTAATGCTTGCCCCTCGTCTCTTCCGGTATCTACATGTGTCTTCACCGGCCATACACAAATCAATGTCAGCACAAATGAGAGCAGGCTTCCACCTAAAATAAACAGTAGAACATTGGACGATAAAGCCTCATCGAAAATTACTAAAGGTATCGCTATTGCTAAGGTCACAACACCAGATACAGTAGACGCTATCCCTATAAGGTTTCCCCGCTCGCCTTTTTTCGCAACATCAGCCTCCATGTCTTTAACGGTTAATGAACAAGCAGAGCGGCCTAAACTTAGAAGTACTAGTGCAAAAAGAAGCAGCGCTCCCGCTGTAAAGCCAGAAAAATACACGACAGATAACAGCATTACGAGTACTGAGAATGCCTGCACCATCATACCCACACGCCAGACGACATGCCTTTGAGTATGTTTGCGAAGATAGATACTGATAAAAACCTGAGGAAGAAGTGCGCCCGACTCTCTGATTGGTACTAGCCAGCCCACCATCCAAATCGGAGCTCCAACGCTTACAAGAATGGCGGTTAAAGTTGTTTTAGCTGAGATAAGTAAGTCAGCGAGCTTGTTAAGAGAGAGGCCCGCTACAAGAAGATTTTTTTCTTTCATAAACGATAGGCGTGTACCGTAATTGAGTGTCTTAATTACGGTACGTTAATATATCTAGATCAGAACCTTATGTTCATTAACCATTGTTCTCAACGAGCACCTTAAGGTTTTCGAGCCCCATTTCGAAGTCGGGCCCAATCATGCTGTCCATCATTAAGACAAAAAGTTTGTTTATTGGATTATTATCAACAGAGCCTTCATCTCTCCAGGTTACTATAGAACCATTATCTGTAGATTCAATTTCAACCACACCTGATGAGCCCATGTCAAACTCCGGGAAGTATAAGCGATAGAGAACACGTTTATTGTGTTCTAGTTGCGTAATTTCCATTTCACCATTGCCTTCAGTCTCGCTTTTCCATTCAGAGCGCATGCCAATTGCTCTGTCGGGACCAGAATAGTCAAGTTTCATACTTGGGTCACGTTTGAACCACACGCCCCATTTTTGCCACTCTCTTAAATCCACCACATACGGATATATTTCAGATGGCTGAGCATCAATATTGACTTTCCTTTCTACACTGTAATCATTAGGAATAAAAAAGCTTGTAACAATAGACAATAAAATTACAGCTCCCACGACAACTAATAGTTTTTTTAACGCTCCCATCTGACACTCCAAGACAAATTAACGAACCAAATATAACATCTAATTAACATTTGTCACCTATCGCTGCATTGACCTCTTTTTTGATCTTTGCGTTAAATAGACACCCATCGCAACATTTTCATCGCAATTGCCTACATTAATGCTGAGTCAAACTATTTATATTTTATAGTGGATGTCTCTTTAAAAATTAGATAACCCCGAACTACCGTTAACACCATAATTGAGCGGGTGTCTTCTACGTATTTTGAAATTTAGATCATATTGACTATTCTTATCTCACAACAACAAGGCACCAAGGCATTGCTCGAAGCAAATATCATTATGTGTTTGCACCGTTGGATGGGTGTCTTCCTTAATTTATTTCTCAATTTATATTTTACTTATTTCATGTAATAGAGCGTGGGTGTCTTTTTTAGGATTTTTATAATCGTTTTGATGATTAAAGTTGAACTTATGATGGGTGTCTTGTTGAGAAAATTCGTATCAGTCACATAAATTTAAAAAATTTAACTATTTCATCACAAAGCAAGAAAATCCGGCTGTTATTATAAAATATCTTGTGTAATATGGGTTTAGGTTATCAGGAAAGTCTGTTCATACGGGCCTATCATGCATAGCGCACTCAATCGCAACACTTCGTTTTCTTTTTATATTTCTATCGATACACAGTTGTCGCATTTTTACAGGAGTTTATAGGAAATGGCAGATCAAAGCTCTCGTTACATCAGTAACCTTACTCGCGATACATATGCGCTTATTCTCGCTGGGGGCAAAGGCTCAAGATTACACGAGCTCACTAACTGGCGAGCCAAGCCTGCGCTTTATTTCGGCGGTAAATTTAGAATAATCGACTTTCCTCTATCAAATTGTGTTAACTCAGGGATAAGACGAATTGGCGTAGTAACACAATACAAGTCTCATTCACTTATTCGTCACCTTGTTAGAGGTTGGGGGCATTTCAAAAAAGAATTGGGTGAATCAGTAGAAATCCTCCCCGCCTCACAGCGCTTTTCTGATAGTTGGTACGAGGGTACGGCCGATGCGGTTTTTCAGAATATTGACATCATTCGCGACGAACTTCCCAAGTACGTTATGATCCTTTCCGGCGACCATATCTATCGTATGGATTACGGTGATATGCTTGCGAAGCACAAGGAATCTGGCGCAAAAATGACGGTTTCATGTATGTCCGTACCGCTAGAAGAAGCGGCTGGCGCGTTTGGCGTGATGTCTGTAGACGAAAATTATCGTATCAACGGTTTTGAAGAAAAACCAGCCAACCCTACGCCGTTGCCTAATGATCCCACTCGTTGCTTAGCGTCCATGGGCAATTATGTATTCGACACAGAATTTTTGTTCGAACAGCTCAGAGTAGACTCTGAAAACATGGGCTCTCAGCGTGACTTTGGTAAAGATATTATTCCTTCAATCATTGCTGACCACCCGGTTTACGCCTATCCATTTGAAAAAAGCGGTGGCGATAACGCTTACTGGCGTGACGTAGGTACCATTGATTCTTTCTGGGAAGCCAATATGGAAATGGTGGCGCCAGTGCCTCAGCTGAATTTATACGATAGAAAGTGGCCCATATGGACCTATCAAGAGCAACTTCCACCAGCAAAATTTGTCTGGGAAGACCACGACAGACGAGGTGAGGCCATTAACTCTGTCGTTTCAGGCGGCTGTATTATATCCGGCTCTACACTGCGCTCTTCTATTTGCTTTTCTAATGTTCGAGTACATTCTTACGGACTTATTGAAGATGCGGTTATTCTTCCAGACGTAGAAATTAAGCGCCATTGTAAGTTGAAAAAAGTTATCATAGATCGCGGCTGTGTGATACCCGAAGGAACTACGATTGGTTACGATCATGAGCAAGATAGAGCGCGAGGTTTCCGCGTTTCTGAAAAAGGTATAGTACTGGTAACCCGCGAGATGCTGGGGCAGCCTGTAGGTGGCCTTAGCAAGTCAACAAAGCAAAGTTGATAGTCGCGTCAGCGAGTTAATCAGATTGATATTGGCCCTTACACCAATATCAATCTCCCCATCCAGGCTAAGAGCAAATAAAAGCACTGACCAACCTTAATCTCTCACATCATTTCGCTGCACTGATAACCTAAACCAATACGCAAAACTTAACCCCTAATAACTACTCCGCACTATTCCACTGCTCTAGCGTTTGCTCTATAAAGCTGGCAACTTTCTCAGGATGCTCTAACGGGAACATATGACCACCTTCTAAAGCTACATGTTCAATCGCATTATGCTTCATAAGGCGTGAATACATTTCAGGTTTACATACATTACTCTTGTTACCCGTCGCCAATATTGCCGGGCACTTCAGCTTGCCCTTATATTTTCCTAAGTTGTGAGGAACATTGCGGAATAACTCTGCTTCCACATCCGCTCGAAACGTAAGCGATATTTTGTCACCTTTCACCGCTGTCACAGATTTCACGTAATCGCGAACACATCGCTTATCCATATCCCTGAAAAGCGCTTTTCCATGAAAGTATGACACCATATCCGTGTTGCTTGGCCAACTGGTATTGCGCGTCTGCGCTAGCTTTGCCGGCGTCAATTTATTAATTAACGGCGTATATTTTGCGAATTTGAAAAAGTAACTAAGCGGACCAACCACTAACGGCGGGTCGAATAAAATAACGCCTCTGAATAATTCAGGTGCCTCGCACGCAGCCATATAGGTAATTACAGCACCAAATGAATGTCCGATCCCATAAACACCGCGAGCATCGGTATTCTCTCTTTTTATATGTTTGATTAACTCTTGAACTTGGTTGCGCCAGTTGCCATTTACCGGAAGCAGAGGGTCGTGACCAAAACGATCAACATGCAAACGGTTAAAGTGGCTAGGTAGCGCTGAAAACATGGCATTATAGCTTCCTGCAGGAAACCCGTTCGCATGGGCAAAATGAAAACTCAACTCGGTCGAGGACACCAACATACTCCTTAAAACTCAAACAATAAAGGGGCTTTAAATCAGCCCCTTAACATGATAGTTCGATATTACTATAAGCCATTGGCTTCTGCCATTTCCCAATCTTTCACTATCTTAGTGCTTGTCCATAAAAATACGGCAATTGAAATAGCATAGGGTACGACTAAGTAGATCAGTGCTTGTCTCAAAGCTTCTGTCTCGCCGAGTGATGGAACCAGTGATTGACTAATTATACCTGTCAGTGTGGGCCCGCCGCCCAATGCAATAATGTTCAAAACAAAGAAGAACAGTGCCGTCGACATCGCCCTAACATTAACTGGTGCAAGCGTTTGTGCCATGGCAAAACTCGGCCCTAAATAAGAGCCACTCGTAAATAGCAACAATGCCATAAGCCCTACCGACAACCATAAATCTTGCACCTGTAATGATGCGTACAATGCAGGAACTCCAATAATAAGGGCAATGGCTGGTAACAAGGCATACGCTTTCTTGTTATGCTTCCCCCATCTGTCAGCAATGTAGCCGCCAAGCCATACACCCAGTGCATAGGCTGTTCCGTTTATGATGCCAAATACAATAAGCAGTTGTGTAATATCCAACCCTGCAAACGCGCGCACGTAGTAATCAATAACCCACGTCGATATCGCATAGTTACCGAACGAGCCAAAAGATATACCAAGCGCCATTCCCCACCATGTTGGAATTTTCAGCAGCATTTTCAAAGAAGACTTTACGCTTGGCTTGTTAGCTTCAGCGGCCGTTGGCGCTGAGACCGTTCTTGCAGGCTCTTTAACCGTAAGCTTTAACAAGATAGCAAGCAACACACCGGGTATACCAACACTATACATCACCGTACGCCAATCGGCTGAACCACCCTGTAGAAAAAATGCTGAGGCAAAAAACGCCAGCATTACACCAAACGGAATACCTAAAGAATATATTGCCAGCGCACCAGCGCGTTTTTCTTTAGGGAAAAGGTCAGAAATAATGCTGTGTGACGGTGGACTTCCCCCGGCCTCGCCAATCCCCACGCCGATACGTGCAATAGCAAGTTGCATATAGTTTGCTGCCAAACCAGACGCAGCAGTAAAACCACTCCAGAGCGTTAGAGAAATAGCGATAATATTCACTCGGCTGTAACGGTCGGCGAGCCAAGCGATTGGTATGCCCATCACCGTGTATAGAAGCGCGAAATATATGCCTTTAAGCCATCCGAGTTGGGCGTCATCTAATCCCAAGTCAGCTTTTATAAAAGGCGATAATATCCCAATAATTTGCCTATCAATAAAGTTAAAGGCGTATACCAAGGTTAATATGAATAGAACGTAATTGCGGTAACTTCTAGATGCTCCGGCTTCACTAGCTGGAATACCTTCAACGTGCGTATGGGCCATAACAGTCCTTTTAAGTGACGATAACTCCAGTCTACGCACTAGGTAAAAAAATAAACAACTAATTGTTACTTATTTGTTAACATAACGAAAATTTCTAACAGAGGCTTTTCGTTCTATAGCGCTTGAGGTAGGATGATACCCACTCAACTCATCAGACCAGATGCACAGCTATGACAGTAGATGAATTACTCAATATTCCCCAATTATCACAAACATCGGAAAACACTTGGAAGGTTGATGGGCTCGTTATTCCTAAAACCTGGGGACAAGGAAGAACCGCGTTTGGCGGCATCTCTGCCGGTATGTTATACACGGCAGTAAAGCAACAAGTTACTGATAACCGCGTTTTACGTTCGTTTACTACAAATTTTGTCGGCCCTCTATCTCTTGAATCCCCCTTTTCTATCGAAGTTACCCTTTTAAGAACAGGGAAAAACGTCTCACAATATACTGCACATGCCATTCAGGAAGGCAAAAGCTGTGTTTTCTCACAAGCTTGCTTTGGCGTGGCGAGAACTTCAGGTATAAGCGTTAAGAATACAGAAAAGCACGATATGCCTTTACCTAGCAAAGCAAAATTCATCCCGCAGATACCAAAAGTAACACCGAAGTTCTTGCGCTACTTTGACTTAGCTATTGAAGATGGTGGTATACCATTTACCCGACGAAAAACCAGTCATTACCACGGCTTCATGCGATTTAAGCAAGCACCAGAGGCCATAACTGATGCACACATCATTACCATGATAGATGCATGGCCGCCCACGCTTTTACAAATGATGAAATTGCCAGCTCCTGCTAGCACCGTGAGCTGGAATTTAGAGTTCATTCATCCTCATAAACCGGTGAGGCCCACAGATTGGTTTGGTTACAAAGCGCATACCAGACAGGCGGCAGATGGTTATGGCCACACAGAGGCGACGATTTGGGACAAAGATAACGAAGTCATTGCAATTAGCAGACAAACCGTAGCGATTTTCGATTAATCACTACGGCAATGGCTTCTGTCTAAGCCGTAAAGCCTAGTAAAGCATAAACGCGTTAGGGTTAAACAGTGAGATAACTGATATACATTGTAAATTGGTTATATCTAGCGCGTCTTCCAAATCTTCACGTTCGAGCGATAGCGCTTCGTGAAGTTCAGGTTTCAAGTTGTGATAGCTTGGGTAGATTTCCGGATTTACGTTATCTAACGCTAACACATAAGACAGTTGAAGAATTTTCTCTTCTATACCCGTTACCGCGTCTTCGCCTCTATGAATGCTGGCAATAGGCGAGTAAATCGAGCTAGGGATACCCCACTTTTCTATCAGTCCTGCAGACAGCTCTGTGTAGGTGAACCCTAAAACGCCAAATTGAAGCTCCGCAGGGCTTACACGGGTATTAAATGCCTGACAACGAGTAGCGGATTCGGGCATGACCGAAACCGTTACCAGTTCTCCTATGTTGTGCAGCAATCCTGATACGAAAAGACGCTCTGGCTCACGAATATTGCGCATGTCGGCAAAGTACTTCGCAAGCAGTCCGCAGGAAACGCTTTGTTCCCAGAACTTGTCTAGGTCTATAGATTGACCGTCGACATCACTAAATGCCTGACTGACACCATACGCAAGCGCAAGGTCGTACGTAGAGCGGGTACCTACAACTTGGATGGCTCTGGTTACCGTGTCTATTTTATTGGGGAAGCGATAAAGCGCCGAGTTTGCCACTCTGAGTAATTGCGTAGCCAATGACGGGTCGAAAGCAATGATGTCACCAATGTCGTCAATGCTTGAAGCTTCATCATCCATACAAGCTTTAAGTCGAGTTACCGAATCAGGTAACACAAAGAGGTCTTCCGCTTTCGAAACTAATTCATCTAAATTCATTCGTGCACTCTCTTCAATGCAGCTTTTGTGATCATCGTGTTAAGGCACCTCCATTCGCCTTACTCTTGTAAGGTATAGGCGGTAAAACCTAAGAGGTCAATTATTATCACCTAGTAAAAAAGTATGATTTCTTTACTAATCAGAAAGTTAAAAAAACATAATTGAACCGTTTTTCATTACTACTCATTGGCTAGTATAAGCCTTTTGTCCAAATTTGAGCATTATCAATTATGCCAATACCGTAGACTGTGAAAATATTTAAGCGTTCCCTAACCCGCTCGGAAACTCGTGTATTATAACGAGCCGCGTGTTATTACCTAATCAAAGTACGATTTCTAAGAAAAACTTAGGGTAACTACCTACAAGAATTAGAAATTCTAAGGAGCACACCTTTAAAGTAATGACAGTTGCAATTTTGTGGTAGCATCTCGTGTGTAAAAACCGTGTTGTTCCCCCTATTTCTTTACGTAAAAGTTGTAATATCTACCATGTTAAATGTTGTCGTCATTGGTTATGTATGGCCCGAGCCAAACTCCTCGGCTGCCGGGCAGAACATGCAGTCTATTATCGAACGTTGCTTAGCGGCTAATTTCAACGTAACGTTTTTAACAGCTGCCACGGATAGTGAACATAAAGCAGATCTTGAAGCAACCGGCGTAAGTGTAAAGCCCATAGCGTTAAACTGCAGCTCGTTTAATACCCTTTTAGCGCAAATATTGCCGGATGTCGTCATCTTCGACCGCTACATGACAGAGGAGCAGTTTTCTTGGCGTGTGAAAGAGGTTTGCCCCAATGCTCTTCGAATTCTTAATACCGAAGACCTTCACAGCCTCCGCCAAGCAAGACACGATGCGGTAAAACAGCACGGTGACGCCCGTCTAGCGCAACTTAATAGCGAACTCGCGCAGCGGGAGGTTGCCGCCATTCTACGAAGTGATCTCACCTTAGTGATTTCAAAACATGAAATGGCATTATTGACAGAACACTACGGTGTACCAGCACCTCAGCTTCAGTATCACCCGCTTGCCGTTGGGAAGTCTATTAACCCTGCTCCATCGTTTGAGGAACGCTCACACTTTGTTCATATTGGCAATTTCCGTCACGCGCCAAATTGGGATGCGGTCTTGCAGCTAAAGCAACACCTATGGCCTTCAATAAAAAAAGCGCTGCCCCATGCCGAGTTGCATATATACGGCGCCTACCCACCGAAAAAAGCGACACAGCTTCACAACGAGAAACAAGGCTTTTTAGTAAAAGGATGGGCAAAAGATGTTGAAACGGTAATGGCAAACGCTAAGGTGCTGATAGCTCCATTGCGATTTGGCGCAGGAATAAAAGGAAAGTTACTTGATGCGATGCGCTGTGCCACACCAAGTATTACAACCTGGATAGGTGCAGAAGGTATTATTTCAAATGATCAAGTTCTTGATACTGATGAAAGCGCAGATGCGAGGCCGTGGCCCGGTGCTCTTTGCAGCACGCGCATATCCGAATTGAACGCAGTGCAGGACTATGTTGATAAAGCCATCGCCCTCTATAACGATGAAAACAATTGGAATTTGGCGAGTGAAATGAGCAAGAGCGTGCTTAGCTCATTCGAAAACAATCAGCCAGATGTGCCATTCATTGAAAGGATGTGTGACTTACAGCAAACTCTAGACAAGCACAGAAGCAGTTTGTTTATGCAAAGTTTGTTGTGGCATCAAACGTTAACTGCGAGTAAATACATGAGCCAATGGATTGAAGCAAAAAACAAGTGAGTCGGAGTGTAAAGGAGGCACCTGCAGGCTCAGC
The DNA here is from genome assembly GCF_000808575.1 of Alteromonas marina. GTDB lineage: Bacteria > Pseudomonadota > Gammaproteobacteria > Enterobacterales > Alteromonadaceae > Alteromonas > Alteromonas marina_A. The sequence continues at coordinate 64,204 of NZ_JWLW01000067.1, read as the reverse complement.
GCCTAAATGCCCTTCAACCGAGAGATGACAGACTTTATCCCATTTCCGCGCGACTGACTAAGGTAACGCCCAAGTTGACAACGAGACAAATAATCTTCGAAATCGAAATTACGACGCTCCTCATCGGACAGTACATTGGCCTTTTCTAATAATACAGCAAGGACACCGCGGATAACTTTACTGGGCGAATATGCCATCAAGCTACTTTGTTCGGTGAAATAAGCCAACCACACAGGGCTTTCGCACCCAATAACGGCAGTATCGGAAGTACGTTCATCTTCAGGGAGAGGGGTTAAAGACTTGCCCGCTAGCATAAGCGTGCGCGTAAAATCATCCCACCCCTTTGAATTGGCAAGTGAAGAAGCCAGAGGAAGCAAGGTGTCATCCGTACTCATTTGCTAAACGCCCAGCTTAATTACCGCTTAGTTCAGAAGCCAAATCTTCTGCGGTCATTACAAGGTTTTCAACGTCACTGGTAGTTGGGAACATAACCAACTCCACACCGTTTTTGGTAAGGCCTGGCAACCAAGTTTGTGCAAATTCGTCAAGTGATACATTCACACACTGGCCTTCAATGTCGTTTATGTCTACAAACTTTTGCGCCAAATCGCGATGAGGAAAAACTGGTAACTGAACACTATCACCACCTTCGAACATTACGAAACCTTCAGTACCCTGTACCATCCATATTTCGTTTGCTTTTGCAATATAGCTAACAACAAGTTCTTGACGGTCTTCCGCATTTAGTTTCATGGCTTGTTCGATGACCGCATCGCTTAACTTGTCGGCAATTGTTTCTGGAAACACGTTTATTCACCTATCTCAAAATTTGCGGCAAGTATACCCTCCCCAGCACAAGGCGCAATGCAATAGTCGCCAAAATATTTCTTACAAAGACACCCATGCTAAAAAACCAGAGCTCCCTTACAAAGACACCCACCCTAACCACTCGCTCATAAAAAGTTTCGTTAAAACATAAACGGCTATTCAATTCCCTACCCGTTACACTGACACCCATGCTAAAGTTGTTTACTATCACGAAAAGTTTAAAAGCTATAACGCAAAGATCTGTGCCTCATGCGAAACCTATTTACTGCTCTTAAGCAAGACACTCACGCCAACCACAGCATTTTGGAAAATACGTTTCCTTTTTCCATCTATCACAACGACAATGCATTTGATGACACCGCCTATCTTGCTATTTTGAAGATAATGAAATTGTTCCATCAAGCGACTGCTGACGCTGTTCAGCAAGCTGAGAGCTGTGCGCCTATTCTTTCTCGAGTCTCCAATATGATAAATAGCAACGCAGTTCTAGGCGCTCTGAATGCTGACATTCAAATGCTTTGTGTTGACACCCATACCAAGGCATCTGAAGCCTTATCATTACAAACGTCTAATCAAGACACCTACTCTGAGGGCCTGTCAATTCCAAGCTGCAATTCGTCGACTAGCCAAGCCATTGCAGCGATTTACGTATGGTTAGGTTCCTCAATGGGAGCAAATATCATTGTAAGAAGGTTAAACGCGATGGAACGAAACGTACCCACGAATTACTATCAAGCCATGGCAGGTTGCGCGAAAGCGTGGGTGTCTTTCAAACAAGAGGTTGAATCTCTTGTACCTGAACTCGACACAAACGAAGAAGACCTTATTGAAGATATAGTAGAGGACGCAAATTCTTGGTTTGAGCATTTGATTTCACTAGCTGATGTTATAAAAGGCGAGAAGAAGCTTAAGGTAGACGCATTGATATAGAGTTGAGCGAGTTAGCACCTTCGCAGGCTGTACGATTCAATAACGCCCTTCAATAGGGTCGTTCAGCCTTTCTCTAGTCTAACATGGCCTGCGGTTAGACTGATACAACCCCATGATTTTAATAACCACTCAACGCCAAAGCTATAAATAAACTTAATTTAGTCAAGCGGCTGAATGCATTAATATAATGTCGGTTCATCGTTAAGCGATCGCTCAGTTTCTGGTAAACTCAAACCAACCTAAAAACAACATAAATATAAAACATGAAAGTAATCTCATTTAACATAAACGGTATCCGCGCCCGCCTCCATCAGCTTCAAGCGGTTATTGATGCCCACAAACCAGACATTATTGGTTTGCAGGAAATTAAAGTTCACAACGAGCAATTTCCCGTTGAAGCAGTAGAGGCCATGGGTTATCACGTTTATTTTCACGGCCAGAAAAGCCACTATGGCGTCGCATTTTTAGCGAAGAAAGAGCCTGTTTCTGTGGCAATGGGCTTCCCAACGGATGATGAAGACGCCCAGCGCAGAATGATTATATTAAAAACTACTGATGAAGCTGGCGAGCCAGTGACGGTTCTTAATGGTTACTTTCCTCAAGGCGAGAACGAAAAGCACGAGACAAAATACCCCGCCAAACGTAAGTTTTACAAAGACTTAATGGCCTACTTAGACGATAACCATACGCCAGACGAAAACGTGATTGTGATGGGTGATGTGAACATTTCTCATACAGACTTAGACATCGGTATTGGAGATGAAAACAAAAAACGCTGGCTGAGAACAGGTAAGTGTAGCTTCCTACCAGAAGAACGTGAATGGTTGAATACCCTCATCGACTGGGGTTTCGAAGATAGTTTTCGAACGCTTTATCCAGAGACTAATGACAAGTTTTCGTGGTTTGACTATCGCTCCAAAGGATTCAACGACAATCGCGGCCTACGTATAGACCTGATACTTGCCACCAAACCTTTACACGCTAGTCTTCATGACGCAGGCATCGATTATGAGTTAAGGGGCATTGAGAAGCCGTCTGACCACGCCCCCATTTGGGCTGAATATAAGAAGTAGTTGGCCGATTGCGAATAAAGCAGCGCCGATTAAGGAGTAACAGTGAGTTCATTACAGTTGTTTGCATGGCTGATTTATGGCGCATTTTTGTTCGGCGCAGTTAAGCATATCGACTTTACTCACTTTACGCGAAACAAGCAGCAGCAACACCTCATCTTCGGCACTGCTGCTTGTTTATTTGTGTTGTGGTTGTTTAAAGCGGGAATATTTGAAGGCCTTGATGTGCATTTTCTTGGCCTTTCCGTTCTCACATTAATGTTAGGGTTTAGAAACGCCATCATTGCCTCATTTATCGCGCTTTTAGGAGCAAACGTAACGGGCTATGGAACGTGGGATAACTTTGGGGTCAACGGTCTATTAGGGACTATCCTTCCCATAGGTACCACCTACCTTTTCTACATGCTGTCGTTTCACCGTATACCTCGACAACTTTTTGTCTACATATTCGTGTGTGCATTCTTTCCTGCCGCTTTTTCAATTGCACTAAAAACACTCTCGTTAGGCGCCTTCTACTACATTGAAGGTACGTACACTTGGGACATTGTTTTTGATAACTATGTTTTGCTTATTCCGCTATTGGTATTTCCAGAAGCATTACTCAACGGCATGGCTATTACCCTTCTTGTGATATACCAACCTACGTGGGTGTACACCTTTCACGACAAGTTTTATCTAGACAATTAAACCGTTTATCGTCTCTTATCATTTCACTTTTGAAACTTTTTAAACTAATGGTTAATAAGGTTCTTCTGAATTCAATCTATTATTAAGGGGTGTGTTTGATTGGCGGGCTCAGATGAAGATTCAGACATTTGCATTAAAATGCGATGAAATAGAAAGCTTAGCTTCGGAAATGGCGTCTGTATTAACCAATGAGAAGCCTTCATTGCTCATAGGTTATGGCAATACTGATTTCCCATTAGAAGCAATTCCACCAATTATAGGCGACTCGTCACTCCCCTTTTTTATTTCTAGCTCTTGCTTAGGCGCTTTGCTTTGTGACGATAAAACGGTCTCCGCCAAATGCGATCTAGCGCTGTTTTGCATCAACGATGATAGTGGTGCCTACGGTGTGGGCAGTGCTGATGTATCTGAGTACGGCCCGTTTGATGCAGGAGCAGCAGCGTTGCAGCAAGCGCTGGCAAGTGCCGAAAGGCCTTACGAAAGCCCTGCACTCATTTGGTGTGCGCTCCCCCCAGGTGACGAAGAACTTATACTAGAAGGGTTTGCTAGCGTTGTAGGAGCAAAGGTTCCTATTTTCGGTGGCTCCATGGCAGACAATACGGTTACAGGCAACTGGCGTACGATCACAAAAACATCATCGGGACCTGAAACCATTGCGGTAGCCGTTTTGTATCCTTCAACACCGCTTGGTTTAAGCTATAGCTCTGGTTATAAACCTACCGAAACTGTGCTAAGAACCACACAAGCCCAGGGGCGACAAATACAACAACTCAATAATGAACAAGCCAGTATCGCGTACAATCAAGCAACGAACGGCCTAATCTCAGACCAGCTCGACGGTGGACAAATCTTGGGGCTTACTTCTTCAGTACCGTTAGGCAGGCCAGTGGAATTGGACAATGGCGCTGTAAATTACCTTCTTTGCCACCCCGACTCTGTTGAACACGGTGCGTTAAATGTTTTTTCTGAAGTAAAGGAAGGCGAAGACCTCGTTTTGATGGAAGGAAGTATCTCTAGCCTCACCTCACGCGCCGAGCGTGTTATTAATAACGCAATCATGCTATTACCTGAAAATAAGAAGCCAGTTGGCGTATTGATGATTTACTGTGCAGGATGCCGGTTGATGGTGGGCGATGAAATAAATTCGATGCTGGAGTCATTACAAAAACGATTCTCGTCATTGCCCATTTGCGGGCCTTTTACTTTTGGCGAACAAGGGCGATTCTTAGACGGAATGAACAGGCATGGCAACCTAATGATTTCAGCAGTAGTGTTTTCTCGATGAATAAAGATTACGAAAATGTTTTAGAAGATCTAGCGCTAGTTTACCGCCTAAAACAGCAAGCTGAAGCGCATAAAAAAGAGAGCGATGCTTTACTTGAAAGTACGCGAGTACTCCTTACCGCTGAGGATGAAACAGACCTTTACAAGAAAATGTTTAGCGTTTTTAAAGGGCTTTACAACTATGAAGTATGCTTTGTCTTAGAGAATGAAAGTGCAGGTAAAATGAAGTGCATCAACAGCACTAATGACGCTTTGCTAGATACTATATGGAAAATAGACGACACGCTTTCCCGTGCCGTGAAAAGTGAACCCGTAGCTTTGTTCAACATTCAACAGCAGCCAACGTGGCAACAGCACATGTCCTTATTTGAAACCCCCGTCACGTCGGTATTGTATTGTCCATTTAAAGTGCACCAACAACAAGCCGTTATTGTTTTCTGTCATCAATCATTAGGCTACTACACCCAAGAATATGTCGATATGGCAAACAGATACCGAACTTTCACTGAACAGATGGCTATGGGGATGCAGGCAAAGTTAATGGCGTTAGAAACCGTCAGGTTGAAAGAAGAAAAAGCTAGGGTAGAAAAAAGCCTTATCGATTCTGAAAAAATGGCCTCGCTAGGTTTGCTAGCTGCAGGCGTTGCTCATGAAATTAACAACCCCATTGCATTTATTAATAGCAATATTCATTTCCTTAGAAACGTACTGCCTGCACTATCACAAATGCAGGAGATCGTACTGAAACTGGCGTCTAGTTCTAGCTCTAAAGAAAGAGCAGAAATTGCCGAAGAAGCATTATTGTGGCAATCGCACAATAAAATTGATTCACTCAGTGACGAGATCGCTGATATTTGTGGGGAGTCCGAAGAAGGTTTAAACAGAGTAACCGACATTATAACAAGCCTTCGTTCATTCTCACATGATGCAGATATCCCCGATGACGAAACCATCAATGTGAACGATTGCATTGCGCATGCCCTGAGGCTTGTAAACAGTGAGTTAAAGCACCGCATAAAAATACAGCAACACTTGAGTGACGTGGCTTGCATCAAAGGGAAAACAGGCAAGCTAAACCAGGTTCTGGTTAATCTTTTTGTCAACGCTGCGCAGGCGATGGAGGATGGAGACAAACTTACCATTTCTTCTTATGAAGAAGGCAATAATACCGTTATTACCGTAAAAGATACGGGGTGTGGCATCGAAAAACATGCGCTTCAAAAGCTTTTTGAGCCTTTTTACACCACCAAACCTACAGGAAAAGGGACTGGACTAGGCCTATATATTTCTTTTTCTATTGTAGAAGCCATGGGGGGCACTATTGCCGTTGATAGCGAAGTTAACGTTGGTACCACCTTTACACTTTCTTTCCCATCAACGAACGCCAATAAAAAACCGCACAATCGTGCGGTTTAGATACGTTTGATAGCGATTCTTAATTGCAAAAAGCGCTATATAGCAGCTACTTTTGGAACAAAATATCCATAACGTCAGACAGTTCACCCTTGCCTTCACGAATTTCTTCTTCTGACAAACCTGCTATTTCATGAGGGAACACAAGCCACTCGTCACTTTCGTTAACGAAGTAATCTGGCACGATATCAGTAGTGTTGTTTTGAGGCTTGTACCATGGACATGCAATGCGAATATCTTTTGGCATATTTAGGCGCATAAGCTTATTAATTTGCTTGATAAGTGCGTCAACACTTCGGCCTGAATCGAAAACATCGTCAACAATCAAAAGCTTGTCGTCAGCATTGGCATTTTCAACCAAGTAATGTAACCCGTGAACACGGATTTCTTTCGACTGTTTATTGATTCCATAGTAAGACGATGTACGTACTGCGATATGGTCGGTTGACGTATTCTTAAATTCGAAGAACTCTTGAACTGCGATACCAATTGGAGCACCACCACGCCAAATACCAATAATAAAGTCAGGGCGAAAGCCGTCTTCATACACCTTTGCCGCTAAGCGAAAGGAATCCTGTAGAAGCGATTGCGAGGTGATAAAATTCTTGTTCATGACGTCTCACTGGGCAAAGTTTAAAAGACCGCGAGTATAGTGAATTTCGCGGCCTTTTGCACGGTAAATTCAACTATTTATTCGTTTTGAAGCGCTTGTGAAGGAGCTATTTTCATCGCTTTGCGTGCAGGATAAACACTGGCTAAAACGCATAACAACAAAGACAACAATGTGATGCTTGTTATTTGCACTACGTCCATGTCAATTGGCAGGCCTCTACCGTCTGCAGAAAGCGCTAATGGCGAACCTATCGCGTCCAAGATATTGTTTAAATTAAGCGTAATAATTACACCTAAAAGCAGACCAATACCCGCACCTTTCACCCCGTTAAATAAACCATTTAATACAAATATCCACATAACCGAACTCGGCAACATGCCCTGAGTTTGAAGTACCGCAATATCGCCCTGCTTTTCGGTGACCACCATTACCAGTGCCGACACTATGTTAAAAGCCGCCACCGCAATTATGAGCAGCAGCATAAGCGTCATCATGTTTTTTTCCATTTTTACTGCATCAAACAGCGGCCCCTGACGCTCCCGCCACGTTCGAACGTTACTTGCAGAGACACCCACCCTATCCGTTAACTCATCAACAACGGCTTGGTAGTTAAACGCATCTTTTAAAAACAACCTGAGCGATTGTTCGCTCCCTTTAGGGTCACGCATTAGGCGATTCACATCCGCAAGGTTCATGTACATCACCTTATCATCCATCTGCGAGCCCATATCGAAGACACCCACCACTGTCACAAGCCGTTGACTTGGCATTCTTCCAAACGGAGTATAAACACTGGCGCCAGCAACCATAACTCGCAAGCGGTCGCCAACGCGCGCTTCAAGCTTAATGGCAAGAGAGCGCCCAATTATGGCGGCGAAGCTCCCTTCCGTTAAATCAATAAATCGACCTTGTTCCATATGATTTGCAACCAAAGTATGCTCAATCATCACATCAGGTTGAACGCCGTGAACCTGCACGCCTCGAAGGTCTGAGCGAGATTGCACAACTGCCTCTGCCTCTCTGTACCCCATGGTGGTCACGACACCTTCCATGGGTGTCATGCTAATTTCCTCTATAGCTAAACGCTTCAAGTTGGACGGTTTTTGAGTGGGTGTCTCGCTAACTGACCCAGTATTAACGCTTGTGTTGGGTGTCTCTGTAACGTCGTTGTTAAAGCTGTTTTGAATGGGTGTCTTGCTAAGGCTTGTTGTTGCGATGGGTGTCTTTGTAATTTCGATATGGGGGACTATGCCTAAAATGCGCTGTTTTAACTGCCCTTCTAGGCCGTTCATAACTGATACGACAATAATAAGCGCCATTAATCCCAGTGCGATGCCAGCCACTGAAAATCGATTGATAAATGAGACGAAACTGGTTTGGCTTGCTTTGTTAGACTTGGCATAACGATAAGCAATGAATGCAGAAAGAGGATAAAACATAGCGCCTTGCTTTTCAGTAATACGGTAATCTGCCTTACATTTAGCTATGCTTAATGAATAAATAATTCAGATAAGTAGCCCAAAGGCGAGATGACGGGTTAACCCCAAAATAGTAAAGTGGGTATACTACGTGGTCGGTATACTACTTATAAGTTACTAACTGCACAAGAATTAGTGGCAGAGGAATAATGTGAGCGAACTAAGCCTAGAACAAAAAAAAGCCCAATTCGATGAATACTTTTCTATTGCACACAGCATAAATGCAAACGTGCGCCCATTAGGTGCCAATGAAAAAGTACCTGATGAAGAAAACCTAGAAGAATCGATGCCCTATGCATTTCGCATTGCCAGTGAAATGGCCGCTTTAGAAGCGCAGGCAATTCGCCCATTAAGAAACTTGGGTGATCACGCCGAAACCTTGGCCGAATACCTAAATCATCAGTCCCGAAAAATTGACCTAATGATGTCGTTTGTGTTGCACCAGCAAGACGAACCAGAATACCGCTTCAAAACGGTAAAACTGGGTGGTGGTGGCGTAATTATTGAGTCGAGTGACCCACTAGAAGTAGGGACACACGCTGAACTAAAGCTTTTTCTTGATGCCGAAGCCGCAGCAATTTTTTGTTTTGGCGAAGTTATTACTTGCGAGCAAGTTGAAGATAGTTACCATATCGCCTTTATTTTTAATACCATTCGAGAGCAAGATCAGGAGCTTTTAGTTCGCGCCAGTTTGCATATTCAAACACAGCAACTAAGAAAACGGGCGAAAGAGAAAAAAGCGGGATCTGAATAACCCCTAACAACAGTATATAAGCCGTAAGACTCATCTTGCACTTAAAAAACAGGACGTCATGACAGCCACTTTATTATCGCTTCCATTACCTGCGCCTAAAAAAGAAGCCTCATCACAAGATCACAAACAATGGGGCCAACTGCAAGGCAGCAGCGCCGCGCTGTGTATCAGCCAAACGCTAAACCAATATAAAGGCCCTATTGTATTAATTACCGCCGATACGCCATCGGCAATGAAGCTTGAAAAAGAAATAGCATTTTTCTTAAGCGATAATCAAAAAGATACGCCCATTACCCTGTTTCCAGACTGGGAAACGCTGCCATACGACTCCTTTTCACCTCATCAAGATATTGTTTCGCAAAGATTAGAAACGCTGTTTCGCTTTACCCAACAAGTCGAAGGCGTTTTTATTGTTCCTGTTAACACGCTTATGCAGCGCCTTGCGCCTACCGACTATTTAGCAAAGTACCTACTGATGCTAAACAAAGGCGACACCTTAGACAGAGACCAATTTAGGCGCAACTTAGAGCAAGCTGGCTATCTTCACGTTAGCCAGGTGATGAGCCACAGCGAATTCTCGGTACGCGGAAGCATTATCGACCTATTCCCAATGGGAAGCGACCAGCCGTTTCGAATAGACTTGTTCGACGATGAAATTGACTCTATTCGCTATTTCGATACGGAAACCCAGCGTTCGGGTGAAGCGGTAAATAAAATTCGCTTACTACCGGCCCGTGAATTCCCAACAGATAAAGAAGCAATCACCCTTTTCCGCCAGCAGTTTTTAGAAAAGTTCGATGTAAACAACGCCTCTGAAAGTGTCTTTTCTCAGGTAAGCAAAGGCACCATGCCAAGCGGTGTGGAGTATTACCTTCCCCTTTTCTTTGAAAAAACCGCCACGCTCTTTGACTACCTTCACCCAAAAAGCCTGCTTCTACTTCACGGTGATGTGCAAGACGCCAGCGAGTTCTTCTGGGCCGATGTACAAGAACGTTACGAGCAATATCGCTATAACCTAGCTCGCCCGCTACTTGCGCCAGATGAATTGTTCTTACCCATCAACGAACTATTTGGAGCCATCAAACAGTGGCCTCGTGCTTCTCTAACCAGCAAGGTACTTGAAGAAAAACAGGGGTCTACCAACCTTCAGTGTGAAAAGCTTGATGACATTGCGATTAACTCGCAGAAAAAAGTACCTGCTGAAAGACTTATTAAAACCGTAAATCAGGCTACTGACAACGGGGCTAAAGTACTGTTTTGTGCTGAAACCCAAGGCAGACGAGAAGGCTTAATCACTGTGCTTGCCAAAGCAGGCATAAAACCCAAGATTATTGATAGCTTCAGCGACTTCATAGCAAGCCACGATACTATTGGAATCACGGTAGGTATGGTTGATAACAGCTTTCGCTGGCAAACCCAGGAAGGCGAACTGTTATTTATTACGGAAACGGAGTTACTAGGCCAAAAAGTAAGTCAGCGCCGTCTACGCGATAAACGCACCGCCACCGATGAAAGTGCCATTATTCGTAACTTGGCCGAACTTTCTATTGGCCAACCTGTAGTGCATTTAGACCACGGTGTGGGCCGTTATCTAGGGCTACAAACACTAGATGCAGGCGGCGTTGCTACTGAATATTTATGTATTGAGTACGCCAAGCAATCTAAGCTTTATGTGCCTGTTGCTTCGCTTCACTTGATATCTCGCTATACCGGCGGAGACGCAGACAGCGCGCCAGTCAGTGCTTTAGGCTCTGACGCATGGTCAAAGGCCAAGCAAAAAGCCGCTGAAAAAGTACGTGACGTAGCCGCCGAGCTTTTAGATGTATACGCTCGCCGCGCAGCCAAGCCAGGTTTTGCCTACCAAATTAATTGGGACGATTACCAAGCATTTTCAGACAGTTTCCCCTTTGAAGAAACGCCCGACCAAGCCCAAGCCATTGCTGCGGTTATGCACGATATGGGCAGTCCTTCAGCGATGGACCGCTTAGTATGCGGCGACGTAGGCTTTGGTAAAACAGAAGTTGCTATGCGCGCAGCCTTCCTTGCCGCTAATGCTGGTAAACAGGTGGCCATATTAGTGCCTACCACCCTGCTTGCGCAGCAACACTATGAGAACTTTAAAGACCGTTTTGCGGCATGGCCGTTTGAAATTGAAGTCATGAGCCGCTTTGTAAGCGGTAAAGCGCAAAAATCTGTGGTTGAGCGCATCGGCGAAGGCAAAGTCGATATCGTGGTAGGCACACATAAATTGCTATCTAGCGATATAAAATACAAAGACTTAGGCCTTGTGATCATCGACGAAGAACACCGCTTTGGCGTGCGTCAAAAAGAGAAGCTCAAGTCACTGCGTGCCGATGTAGATATTCTAACCCTTACCGCAACGCCTATTCCACGTACGCTTAACATGGCGCTATCTGGCATGCGCGACTTATCGATTATTGCTACAGCGCCGGCCCGTCGTTTATCTATTAAGACCTTTGTGCAGCAGCGAAACAAAGCCGTTATTCGCGAAGCCATCATGCGTGAAATATTACGTGGTGGTCAGGTTTACTTCCTTCACAATGAAGTGGAAAGCATTGCACGCACGGTGGAGGAAATTGCGGAAATTGTACCCGAAGCACGTATTGCAATGGGCCACGGTCAAATGCGCGAGCGCGAATTAGAAGGCGTAATGAGCGACTTCTACCACCAGCGCTACAACGTGCTTGTTTGTACCACTATCATTGAAACCGGTATTGATGTACCAAGCGCAAACACCATTATTATGGATAGAGCCGACCATTTAGGCTTAGCGCAGCTGCACCAGCTTCGTGGCCGTGTAGGTCGTTCACACCACCAAGCCTACGCTTACCTGTTAACACCGCATCCAAAGCGAATGACAAAAGATGCAGTGAAACGTTTAGAAGCTATATCTCAGCTTGAAGATTTAGGTGCAGGTTTCGCCCTTGCTACGCACGATTTAGAAATTCGTGGTGCCGGTGAACTGTTAGGCGATGACCAATCAGGGCAAATCGCCAGCATTGGTTTTAGCCTTTACATGGACATGCTTGATAAAGCCGTTAACGCGCTTAAAGAAGGTAGAGAGCCGTCATTAGACGATGCAACCTCAGGCCATACCGAAGTTGAACTTCGTATTCCAGCCCTGTTACCTGAAGATTATATTGCCGACGTGAATACTCGCCTATCGCTATATAAACGCCTGGCAAGCTGCACAACGCAAGACGACATTGATGAATTCCAGGTAGAATGTATTGACCGCTTTGGCCTATTACCAGAGCCTGCTAAAAACTTGATAGAAGTAGCTGAAATTAAACTAAAAGCCCAAGAATTAGGCATTCTAAAAGTAGACTTGTCGGCCCAAGGCGGTACCATAGAGTTTAAAGAAACTACCAAGGTCGACCCAGGCTTTATTATTAGCTTGGTACAAACCAAACCCAACACCTTTAAGTTTGAAGGTAGCCAAAAACTGCGTTTGGTGAAAAAGACCGAAACAGCTAAAGAGCGCATCGCGTTTATTAGCGATATTATTGCCGATTTTGCAAAGGAGTCGCGATAACATGAAGTTATCTCGCTGGTGCCCGTTAGTCGCATCAATTAGCGCTGTATTTTTAACAACAATTTCAACCACGGCCCACGCCAATGACAACTGGTGGTTTGATGTGGAAGTGATTGCATTTAAACGCAACGTGGCGCTGACGGAGTTAGAAGAGCAATTTTCACTGGCTGACGACCTGTCAGCCCCTCGCGCTCAGGCAGACATCATCAGCGACGTTATTGCACCAGATATTAGCTATTTGAAGCAAGGCTTACCCGTTTGCGGTGCAGACACTGCAATAAAATGGCCAAACGAAACCCTTTTTGACATTCCTTCAAAAGACATAGACTTCTTGTTACAACCTAGTGCCAATAGCGGGCAGCGAGATAGCTCTCAAAGTGAGGAAGGTTTAAATACCAGCCAAGATCGCGAGCCTTATTTATCGCTGGGTTATACCGAAAACCTTGGCTATGCAAATGAAGAAGTTGCAGGTAACGCACCAGATGCAGCCACTATCGCTAGCTACTGGACATCGTTTTTTGGCGTAAAAAAAACTGCGCCTGTTACTGTACCTGCCTTTAAATATTGCGAAGAAGCAAAGCCTTGGCTTAGCGCAGAATTTAACACTGTGCTAAACGTTATGGCCGCAACAGAGGCTGATGTAAGCAGCGAATCACTAACAAACGATACCTCAGACCACACTCTCCCAATTCAGTCTACACTGAAGCCGGCTATTGTCTGGAAGGTTAACAAGCCTGACAACAGAATGCCCGCCCCTGCTAGCCTGCCTATTGTGGTTGAAGGGCATGACTGGCCTCTAGCTTCAAAAGCTCACCTACTAACTAGTGAGCAACAAGCACTATCATCTATTTCTCGCCAAATTCGTTCGAACCGACAACTGGAGCGCTTATTTCATGCTACCTGGCGCCAGCCTGTTATGTTCGGCCAAAACAACGCTTTTGACGTTCGACTCTTCGGCGGTCAGAACTACGCGCAGAAATTCGACTTAAATGGCGACATGCGAGCGCAGCAAAGCAACACAGCACTTATTAAGTCAGCCAACAGTGAGTCAGAGTTCGGCTATGACGCTACTGCAGATTTGAATAGTAACGAAGGCAGTACAACCACTCAAAGCGTAACCGAAATAGCCACCACTTCAGATATCTTTGCTGATATTGACCGCCGGCTATCGAAGCCACAAGCTATAAAATATGAAGCGTTTAAAGCATTGGATACCGCCATAATTGTGGAGCAAGGCGACGACAACGCCCTAGACCCATCGCTTAGAACACCCATTTGGGAAATTGACGGCACAATAAAAGTATTCCTTAAATACATTAACCGCGTGCCGTATCTTCATGTGGATGGTGAGATGTTCTACCGCCAACCAGTGCCGCTAAGTTACTTTAGTAGTGAAGAAAGTAACGCCGCATCTGCTGGCCAAGCAACACCAACCGAATATAAGTTAGTGTCAGTCCCGTTAGCCGAACAACGTCGTGTAATAAGTACTCAACTCCACTACTTCGACCATCCTCTATTTGGCTTTGTGGTACAAATTCGCCGTTACAATCGCCCTGATGTCAGCGAATAGCATTATGCGCGCTTGCTAAAGATTGGGCGCTTTCTAGGTTGCAAAGTTTGCTAACAGTAAGTTTTTAGCATCGCGTTAAGGCACTGGTTAAAAGCAGCAAAAAATTTAGTTAAGAGAATTGGTTTTTATGAAAATTTACACTCGCACTGGTGATAAAGGCAGTACACAGATTTATGCCGACAAAGCCGTACGTGTTGATAAAGATGATTTGGTGGTACAGAGCTACGGCGACATGGATGAACTCAATAGCCATATTGGTTTGCTAGCCGCTCATGTTGATAAAGCACATCAGCCTATCCTGCACGATATTCAGCGTAACCTGTTCCAAGCTGGTTTTGCCATCTCTGCAAGCTCTACATTAAAGCAAGCCGACGTTGAAAGCCTAGAAAGCCTGATAGACACCATTACAAGTAAAATGCCGCCCAATACGTCATTCGTACTGCCCGGCGGCTGCAAAGCTGCTGCGCAAGCTCATGTATGCCGCGCTGTATGTCGCCGTGCTGAACGCGCTGTTATCAGCCTTGCCAAACACTACGACGTACCCGAAGTAGTACACGCGTATTTAAACCGCTTAAGCGACTTCCTTTTCACGTTTGCGCGCTTTATGAATGTAGAAGCCGGGGTAGACGAAACTAAGGTGTAAAATGCGGGTATCGAATTGCCAATGATGCGCCCATGGAAACAGGCACTCATTAAATCAGCTATAGAGCAGACAAACGTACACCGAGATAACTTACTAATATAAACGATGAATAAAACGGTAGGTATAACACCTACCGTTCGCTTAATTGCTTTATCAACTCAACGGCACTGTCGTACTTATCATTAAGCCCTGCAGGCATAACCCGCCCGTAAAGCGCCATAACTTTCTCTTGCTTCTTTGAGTCGCCCTCTTTCAAGTCAGAAAAGCGTGCTTCTAATCCATCTAGAATACTCTCGGCCCCTTCTGGATTATTGCAAGCAAGGACCATGTCGCAGCCAGCATTTAGCGCAGCCTCAGCGCGCTCCACATAGCTTCCGGCAACACTTGCTCCATGCATAGACAAGTCGTCAGAAAATACAGCGCCACCAAAGCGCAAATCACGCTTAAGTATATCTTGTAGCCATTTGGGTGAAAACCCAGCCGGTTTATCGCACACCTGGCTATAAATAACATGTGCAGGCATAACGCCATCAAGCATTGAACGCTCTATTAATCGTTCAAACACCACCATATCGGTGCTACGGATCTCCTCAAAATCGCGCTCATCTACTGGTAGTGCTATGTGCGAGTCTGGCGCCACGCTACCGTGCCCTGGAAAGTGCTTGCCTATAGCAGGCATATTCACGGCTTTTAACCCTTGAATAAGGTGGGTAG
The DNA here is from genome assembly GCF_000808575.1 of Alteromonas marina. Lineage (GTDB taxonomy): Bacteria > Pseudomonadota > Gammaproteobacteria > Enterobacterales > Alteromonadaceae > Alteromonas > Alteromonas marina_A. Next base: position 48,664 of record NZ_JWLW01000067.1, on the reverse strand, counting down.
CAAGGCGTATGACCTCACGTGCATTGTCAGCAAATGCTCTGTCGCCAATAACTTGCGACACACCGTTAATATCAAGTACCGGCGCAAAGCTAAAATCGATATCTAGAGTTTTAAGCTCGTGGGCTAATACTAGCCCGCACGCCTTAGCGTACGCTGCACTTTCATCCTGATGTTCTGACTGCTTTAAAATATCACCCATTGCAGGTATAGCGGTAAAGCCCTCGCGAAAGCGCTGAACGCGCCCCCCTTCATGATCGACGGCTATTAGCACTGGGCGTTTTGCATAGCGCCTTATATCTTTAACCAGTTCAAAAAGCTGGCGTTTGTCATGATAATTACGACTAAATAAAATTACGCCACCCACAACAGGATGGGCTAATTTTTCCTTTTCTTCAGGCAGAAGTTCTTCGGCCTGACAATCCAACATTAATGGCCCCACGGCACCGCCTTAGTATGTGTCATAAAACATCACTTCAATTTTGCTAGTTCTGTGGTTAGGATAGAGAAAAATAGGGAGTTTTACACGTGATAAATTGGTTCAAGTGGTTGGTTTTAAGTGTTTTAACACTGCTTCTAATAGTGGCTTTGGGGCTTTATATATCGCTTCGGCTAAGCTTACCCGCGCTTGATGGCAATAGTGCCACCTATCACGTAAACGCACCCACCGAGTTAAGCCGCGACGGCTTAGGTCATGCCGTCATTAACGCCGACGATATTTTCGATGCAGCCTACGCTTTAGGCTTTGCCCACGCACAAGACCGCTTTTTTCAAATGGACTTACAGCGGCGCGCCGCTTCGGGAAGTTTGTCGCAATGGGTGGGTGATGTAGCCCTAGACATTGATAAAAAAGCCCGCTTTCACCAATTCGAAAAACGTGCAAAAGCCGTGTTTGATTACCTTCCCTCTAAACAACAAGAGCTTTTGGTACGCTATGCGCACGGTGTTAATGACGCTTTGTCGGAATACACCCTACCGCCTTTTGAGTACCTAGCCGCAGGTGTTGACATAAAACAGTGGCAACCCACCGACAGTATTCTTGTTATTTACAGTATGTATTTAGACTTACAAGGTACTCAGGTAGAACTAGATTTAGCAAGAGAAGCTTTGCTCACAACCTTTGGGAACGATATTTATGGGTTTATTACGCAGCCAAGCAACTATCAAGCTGCGTTAGATGCCAGCGAAATACCATTACTAGAGGCTGAAATTCCACAGTACCCTGCTTCGCTGCGTGCCGTTATTAATGAGCAAGACAGCGAACGCGACCAACATTCTGAACAAGGCACTGGAGAAAACACGGATTTAAACACAGAGCAAGACGCCTCACCATCTAGCGCAAACCATATAAAATACAACAATACGGCAATTGCTCGTGCCCAATACATGGGTACCGAACTTCCCGATATCGGCAGTAATAATTGGGCGGTTACCGGAAGTCACACCGCAACAGGTGCAGGCCTTTTAGCAAACGACATGCACTTAGGCTTGCGGGTACCTATTATTTGGTATCGCGCCCAGCTTAACTACCAGGAATCGGGTAGCAAGGTGCAGGTAACGGGCGTTTCTTTACCAGGTATACCTGGAATAGTGGTGGGTACCAACGGTCATATCGCGTGGGGCTTTACAAACGCGAACCTTGATAACGTGGATTGGATAGAGCTAGATAATACAACGCCCACGAACACTGTAACAGAGCGTATCCCCCTACCCGACGGTGAGCATGAATTCACATTTGAAGTAAGCGAGTACGGTCCTGTAAGAGAACTTAACGGCAAGCGTTACGCGCTTAATTGGGTAGCGCACCATCCTTTTGCTGCTAATTTGGGTATCATAAATTTCGGCACCATAAAGGATGTTCAAAAAGCTATTACTATAGGTAAGCGCATTGCCATCCCAACACAGAACTTAGTTATTGTAGATGAAACCGGTAATGCTGCGTGGCTACCTGGCGGCGCGGTTTTGGATAGGAAAAAAGCGTCGTTCACCGCTATAAAACAGCAAGACGCGACGATGCCAGAACGCGCTACAAAACTGCCTATGCTGTTAAACCCTGAAATGGGAAGAATATGGACAGCCAATGCCAGAGTTATATCAGCTGAAGATTTCAAGGTATGGGGCGACGGTGGCTATGCTCTGGGTGCTCGCGGCCAGCAGATAAGGGACAGGCTATTTGAAAAAGACACCTTCAGTGAAACCGATTTCTACGCCATACAGTTAGATAATCACGCTCGCTTTCTTATTCCATGGCAACACCTATTGTACGGCTTGCTGAACATGCAAGATATTGAGTTTAAGCCAGATCTTGCTTATTTAAACGCGTGGAAAGAATGCGCATGTGAAGACTCGGTAGGCTATACCTTAGTTAAACACTTTAGGCGCGAAGTGATACAAACCCTTTTTGGTGGTTTACTTTCGAACTTAGATCAACAAGGTGTAAACAGCCGTAGTCTGCTTAGAGGTATTGAACCAGCTACCTGGCAGCTTATCCATAGCCAACCTGATTCTTGGTTGCCTGCAGACACTGAAAGTTTCGACGAGTTACTGGTAGACGCTTACCGCCGAGCCAAACACAAGTTACTAGATAAGTATTCTCCGGTAGAAGCTGATATGGAAGCCCTAGCTTGGGGTAAGGTTAATGCCCTATCGGTAGAGCACCCCTTCGCTAGTCAAATTCCATTAATAGGAAGCATGTTAAATATGCAGCAAGTGGAAGGCTTTGGCGATACTTACATGCCCGCAGTGCAAGCCCCTAGCTTTGGCGCATCGGAGCGATTTTTTGTAAGCCCAGGTCACTTAGAAGATGCCATTTTAACCTTACCTGGTGGGCAGAGCGGTCATCCGCTGTCAGAATTTTTTACAGCAGGTTTTAACGACTACGCCACTCACGCGCCAACGCCCCTACTACCGAGCGAGCCTATTCACAGCCGAACATTCTATAAAAAAGAGGTTGAATGACACCCGCAATCACACTGCTTACTAAAAAACGTATCGCACATACGGTTTTAAAATACGACCACGATGCCAATGCTGCGTCTTATGGTCTGGAAGCCGTTGAAAAACTAAATCTTAACGCCGATACCGTATTTAAAACCTTAGTGGTTAGCACAGACACCAATAAATTGGCCGTAGCCGTAGTGCCCGTAAACACCAAGCTAAGCGAGAAGAAAATGGCAAAAGCATTAGGTGTAAAAAAGGTAGAAATGGCTCAGGCAAACGCGGTAATGGTTGCCACTGGATATGTATTAGGTGGGGTAAGTCCGTTGGGCCAGAAAAAGCGGTTAGCCAGCGTAATTCACAAAAGCGCTGAAGGCCTTGCCACTATGCACGTAAGCGCGGGAAAGCGAGGGTTAGAAGTGGCCCTTTCTCCTGCCGATTTAGCTTCGCTAACAAGCGCTAAATTTGCAGATATTTCGGTAAATTAACTTTTTACAACCCAATATATGGTTAGCTGCGTTAGCGAAAACTTACAATGCAGCTTTTAGTTATGCGACTGCTGCCATTATGTTCTTAAGGTTTTCGATTGGTTTGAGCCTTTTTTTAATCAGCACGTCTTCGTTTATCTTAAGGATTATACCTTTCAGTAAATCAGTGGTGTTTTCTATGTGAGAGAGTGATTTAAGGTGCTCTATGTCTTCGAATATCTTACGCCCTTTTAGCGATAGGCGCTTTTCTGATCTACCTTTTGCCAAGTCACTTTGAAGGTAACTCGCTATCTCTTTTGCTGACTTTTCATCTTCAGACAATGAGTGAATGTAGTACTTCATCATGCTTGGAACAAAGTCTGTAGTTGCACCAATTTCCATCGTCGCTAAATTTAGAATATCGATTAAATGCGCAGGTAAACGCCCTTCCACTGGCTTTCGCTTTGCTTCATATTGACGTTTAACCGCAGGTGTAGATTGGTGAGGTAACACGGTTACGCTTTCACACTTATCGCATACCCCCACCAAAACCTTTTTAACCACTCCCGTACCATCACTGAAAGGAACATCTCTAAGTTGAAATGTCGCATTTTCAAATGACTGGCACGTGCTGCATGCCGCTTTCTGCGACTCGCCGACTTTGAAAATTTTCATATCTTCTCCTTAATGATGTACGCGAATACAAACGCTATTCGGCTCTACGAAATACCATTTAACATACCAATTATGACCGGCTCGCCTAGTCTTAATTATGTGTACCGTAATGCTGCTATCAAAATGATGAAGGCTGGGCGAATAATCGTTTCCTCGACTTCGACCTATAATTTCGGCAACTTCCTTAAGCGACACTTGCCCAATTGCCAATAAATTTTTAACGTCAATATCGTTCCTCTGCTCATGGGAAACGTATCCTTTATTTAGACAGTCAATGATCTGTCGCTTTATTTCCTTGTAACCCACCCAGCACTCCACACGCACGACAAATGTACGCCAAATTGCGTACATCTTCAAATCAGGCTTTCAACAAATTTATAGTACGAAAAGTAGGAAGGTGTATGAAGCTGGTCTGTGGTATAGGTTTCTGATGAGTGTTTGAGTGCAGCGCGAGCAATAGCCTAAGTCATAACCTAATTGGCCGCCTGCGCTAACCACTGTTTACGTGCTTCTTCAAGCGCTGCTTCGTCAGGCTGTTCGCTTCCTGAAATAGCTACCCCTATTTGTTGAATAATAGCGTCGCGCTTTTCAATCAGCGCATCAGTGCGAGCAAACAAGTCTTTGGCTTCCGGATACTGCTCTTTAAGCGTTTCTACCTCTTCCAATGCATAATAACGCGCTTCAAACGCTTCGTTGTACAACTGACGCTTAGCATTGAATACTACGTAGTCTTTCGCAGTTTCTGAATTAAGATAATCCATATCTTCAGAAGATAGACTAGCAGCCAGCCCTACTTCACGGGCTTGCACCATCCATGAATTTACAGCTTCGTCATTTCCCTCTTTAACAGCCTGCTTAACGCCTGCTTGCAAATCGCTTGCGTGAAGAATTTCCATTACCGTTATAAGTGGAACTTGCGCTGCATCTTGATCTCGGTTGTCTGCATTTACCGACAAATATGCAAACCATGAAAAGGTAGCGGCAACAATAATAGCAAGAACAACAAGTGCTTTTTTCACACTTTCCTCCAAAGAAATTGCATATGAAAATCAGTGCGGGTGCACTGTTAAAAAGAAGCAATACAAAAAGAGCGAGAGACCCCGCTCTTTTTTCAGTATTGTAACGACCTAAAGATTATTGGTCGACAGGCTCAGAGTTTTCAACTCGGCTTTTCAATTTTTGACCCGGGCGGAATGTAACCACGCGGCGCGCTTTAATTGGAATGTCTTCACCGGTTTTAGGATTACGGCCAGGACGTTCGTTTTTATCACGCAGGTCAAAGTTACCAAAACCTGACAGTTTTACTTGCTCACCAGATTCCAGAGCGCCTTTAATCTCTTCGAAAAAAAGCTCTACCAGATCCTTCGCATCACGCTTGTTAATGCCTAGTTTCTCGAATAGGTGTTCAGCCATCTCGGCTTTGGTCAATGCCATAGTTTACTCTCTTAACGCGGCCCCAAACTCAGATTCCAGACCTTTAACCACAGTATCTACAGCTTGCTGAATTTCAGCTTCTTCCAAGGTTTTATCCGGATCTTGTAAATGAAGTGACAAAGCAAGGCTCTTATAGCCAGGCTCAATTCCCTTGCCTTTGTACTCATCGAACAAGTTTAGAGCAACTAGTTGATTTACGCCAATATTTTCTATGTAAGAAAGTACATTTCCTACACGCACTTCATCTTTAACCGTAATAGCAATATCACGGCGATTCGATGGGAAGCGCGATACTGGTACAGCTGACGGTAACTTGCGATCGGTAATGGCATCTACCACTAGTTCGAACACAAATACGCGGCCGTTAACACCAAGCAATTTAGTGAACTGCGGGTGTATAGCACCAATATAGCCAACTTCTTCATCATTAAGCAAAATTTTTGCCGTCATGCCAGGGTGTAACGCACTGTGTTGCCCTGTAACAAACTGGAACTCACCGGTTCTGCCTGTAAGTGCCAACAACGCCTCAACGTCTGCTTTTGCATCGAAGAAATCAACCGGGCTGTCGCCCAAGTCCCAATGTTCTTCGTTACGACGCCCTGCTACTACACCACCAATTACTTGTTGTTGCAATACACCATTTGGCGCATCTTGTTGAGGAATAAAGCGTAATCCGGTTTCAAACATGCGAACACGTTGTTGCTGACGCTTCTGATTATAAGCAGTAGCACCTAGCAAACCCGGCCATAAACTTACGCGCATTACCGACATATCAGATGAAATTGGGTGTGGTAACACCATGCCTTTCACGTCTGGGAACAATGCGTTTTGAATTTTAGGGTCTACAAACGAGTAAGTAATTGCTTCATTGTAGCCACGGCTAAGCAGCAACGACTTCATTGTATTTAGCGGAAGCTTAGCTTCTTGCGAAGGTAGCATTGCCAAGGTCGCTTTTGGCGCCACGTTTGGAATGTTGTTGTAGCCGTATACGCGCGCAATTTCTTCAATCAAATCTTCTTCAATTGAGATATCGAAACGATAGCTTGGCGCAACCGCTTCCCAGCCTGCTTCAGTTTGTGTAACGTCTAAACCAAGGCGGTTAAGCATTTCTGTTACTTTTGCATCATCAATGCTAATGCCAAGTACACGCGCTAAACGTTCACGACGAAGCGTAACCGTTGCCTGTTTAGGTAGCTTGTCTTCAGCCACAGCTTCAACAACAGGGCCAGCTTCACCACCACAAATTTCAAGAACTAGTGCAGTAGCGCGCTCCATTGCTTTACGCTGAAGTAGCGGGTCTACACCACGCTCATAGCGGTGCGACGCATCGGTGTGCAAACCGTACTGACGAGCACGCCCCATAATCGCATCACGGCTAAAGAATGCACTTTCAAGCAAAATGTTTTGGGTTTCAGTCGTTACACCAGAGTGTAGGCCACCGAAAATACCCGCCATTGCTAGCGCTTTGTTGTCATCAGCAATAACCAAAGTGTTGCTTTGCAGCTTAGCTTCGGTTTCGTCAAGTAGCGTAAGGGCTTCGCCTTCGTTCGCCATACGTACGTTAATGTTGCCTTCAATGCTGGCAAGGTTAAACGCGTGCATTGGCTGGCCAAGCTCTAGCAATACAAAGTTAGTCACATCTACAATGGGGTCGATGCTGCGAATACCACAACGACGAAGCTTTTCAACTAACCACAGTGGCGATGCTGCTTTTACATTTACGCCTTTAACCACACGGCCCAAATAACGTGGGCATGCGTCATCCGCGCTTAACGTAATTGATAATTTATCTTCAATAGTTGCGTTTACCGCAGCTACTTCAGGCTCGCACACGTCAAGGTTATTAAGCACGCCTACTTCACGGGCAATACCGCGAATACCCAAACAATCTGCACGGTTTGGGGTTAGGTCTACTTCAATGGCGTTGTCATCAAGTCCAAGGTAATCGCGAATGTCTTCGCCAATAGGTGCATCGGCTGGAAGCTCGATAATACCATCGTGGTCGTCGCTAATACCTAGCTCAGAGAAGCTACATAGCATACCGAATGACGGCTCGCCGCGAAGCTTCGCTTTTTTAATTTTGAAGTCGCCAGGTAATACAGCGCCAACAACAGCAACTGCTACTTTAATCCCCTGACGGCAGTTAGGCGCACCACAAACGATATCTAGTAGCTCTTCGCCGCCTACGTTAATTTTAGTTACGCGCAGTTTGTCGGCGTTCGGGTGCTGACCGCACTCAACGACTTCACCTACTAGCACGCCTTTAAAATCGCCTGCTACTGGCTCAACGCCGTCTACTTCTAGGCCAGCCATGCTCAACTGTTCAGACAGCTCATGTGCCGACAGCGACGGGTTAACCCACTCTCTTAACCATTTTTCACTGAATTTCATGTGTACTCTCTGCCTTAGTTGAACTGCTTAAGGAAACGAAGATCGTTTTCAAAGAACGCGCGCAAGTCGTTAACACCGTAACGAAGCATAGTTAAACGCTCTACGCCCATACCAAAGGCAAAACCTGTGTACTCTTCTGGGTCGATACCTACCGCTTTAAGTACATTTGGGTGCACCATGCCGCAGCCCAATACTTCAAGCCACTGACCGTTTTTACCCATAACGTCTACTTCAGCTGAAGGCTCAGTAAATGGGAAGTAAGACGGACGGAAGCGAATTTCTAGCGACTCTTCAAAAAAGTGATGTAGGAAGTCGTGTAAAATACCTTTAAGGTCGGTAAAACTAACGTTCTTATCAACCATCAAACCTTCCACTTGGTGGAACATTGGCGTGTGAGTTTGATCGTAGTCGTTACGATACACGCGCCCTGGCGAGATAATACGCAGTGGTGGCTTCTCTGCTTCCATAGTACGAATTTGAACACCAGAGGTTTGCGTACGAAGCATCATGTCTGGGTTGAAATAAAAGGTATCATGGTCGGCACGCGCTGGGTGATTCGCAGGAATGTTCAGCGCGTCGAAGTTGTGGAAACCATCTTCAATTTCAGGGCCAGTCTTAACTGAAAAGCCAAGTTCACCGAAGAACGATTCAATGCGCGCAATAGTGCGGCTAACCGGGTGCAAATTACCTGGTTTTTCAGTACGCCCAGGCAAAGTTACATCTACGGCTTCTTCTGCTAGCTTTTTGTTAAGCTCTTCAGTGCGTAAAAACTCACCTTTTGCAGAGATAGCTTGCTGAATAACTTGCTTAGCTTGGTTAATCTTTTGGCCCGCGGCAGGACGTTCTTCGTTCGATAACTTTCCAAGCCCTTTAAGTAAGTCGGTAAGTTTACCTTTCTTACCCATGAATTCGACCCTAACTTGGTCTAATGTGGCTGCATCTTGTGCAGCGTCAATCTGGCTTTGTGCCTGATTGATAATAGCGTCAAGCTCCATGTTTTCCTCAATTTACATGATGACTGCATGGCCAAAGCTTAGGAAGAATTTTTCTGTGCGCTAAGGCTTGCCTGAAATAAAAGCGGTAGTTTACACGAGTGACAGACATTACCGCTACCCTATATAGCTGATAATGGCGAAATTTTGTGGGATATAGCACCGTAAGCGAAAAGTTATATTAATTAATAGACAAAAGAATAGATTTGTCTTGTTACATAAAGTTGCGCTAACTACACTTAACCTGAGTTATTGCACAGTGCTTTTCATCGTTAGTCCCCAGCTGCCAATAAACTTGGCACTTCTCAAATTGCAGACCAAAGGAATTTCATATGAAAGTCCAAATCTTTATCGTTGCAGTTCTTAAACTTATTTTCATGCTTATAGCTAGTGTGGCTTTAATATCTTGTTCTTCTACCTCAAACCGCGTCGAACAATCTACCCAACTTGGCGATGTGCTTTTAGCTAGCATTGTAAGTCAAAGTAAAGTTGCTAATTTCGATTTAAATAGTTATGCGCAAACCTTTTTGGAAAAGCGTTTACCTGCAAAGCTTTCAGCCCAGCAGATAATGCAAATTGCAGAGATGTATGAAGATGGGACGTTAACATCAATTTCAGATGGAAACTTCGGCGCACTTGCTAAATGGGAAGATAATGCTATTGACGAAACAAAATCGAAAATGGGTGCCCTTTTAGCTTTATATCCAGCAAAAGCTAGCGTAATTGCCAAAAGCGCTGAAAATTACAGCATGTTGTACAAAGCAGAAATAGTTGAGTTACTGGTGAACGCAAATTTAGACCCTACGCTTAGTTTGAACTCGACCGCCGCTGGTGATAATGCTTCTAATAATACACTTCCAAAGCTGTCTACATTAGGAAATAAGTTTATTCAAGAAGATGGCACTGCCGTTACGCTTAAAGGTGTAAGTTTATGCTCGCTCGCGTGGCACAAGCCCCTAGACCAAATAAAGCAAGTAACAGATCCTGAAACCGGATGGAGCCCCAAAGTATTGCGACTGCCAGTTCAACCTAGAATGTGGGAAATTGAAGGCGCAGGTCCATACATGCGCAAGCGTATAGACCCTGCTGTAGAACTGTGTAATAAAAATGGTGTTTATTGCATTATAGATTGGCACAAAATAGGGAATTGGACCGATCCAGAAGTGAACGAAGAACTAATGAACTTTTGGTCGAACGTGGCACCACGTTATGCGAATAACCCTAATGTTTTATACGAAGTCTTTAACGAACCAACCAAACCCAAAGCTAGAACGCAAGAAAATTGGGATGCATACAGAGAATACGCGCAAACTTGGGTAGACCATATTCGCAGCTATGCCCCCGACACCGTAATTTTAGTTGGTTCACCACATTGGTCGCAGGCGTCTTCTTTTGCTGTCAACAACCCCGTAATTGGTAAAAATATAGGTTACGTAACCCATGTATATCCGCTTTGGAAACCTAGTAGATGGGACGGGCTTTTCGGAAACGCAGCAGAAAACATTCCAATGGTGTTAACTGAATGGGGGTGGAGCTCTGTAAATCAAAATCCTTTATTGAACGCCTCTCAAGAAAGCTTCGGAGAACCACTTAAACTGTATTTAGACGCAAGACCCCATATTGGATGGACCGCATGGAGCTACGACCCACGATGTGGGCCCGCTATGCTCGGAGAAGACACTGAGATGGCTGAATTTGTAAAGAGATGGTTGAATTAAGCAGAGCCCTCCACATGGAGGGCTATAAAGATGATATAAACGACTATAAAACAAAGGAATAGCGCTCTTTAAAATCTGGCAATTTTTTACCCAGTTTTGATCATCAGTTAGCTGTTAACGTAACAACTGGTTTTTCGCGACGACTTATCCATGTTCTCCCCAGACCGATAAATGTTTTCTCAACATATAAATGAAGTAGAAATGATATCGGAACCACAATAATAAAAGTCAATAATGTAAGCGTGTAAAAGTTTTCAATAAAAAAGAGATTTTTCAAAAAATATATTATCAAAAAGTGTGATATATAAGCTGAAAAACTTATTTTCCCTAAGAAAATAATCGGCCTATTAACTATAAAAAAATTATCTCGTTTAGAAACTGACAGCGCAATACACAGAAAAGAGAAGCCTGCTACATAATGATAACCTGGCTTAAGCACATACATAATAACAAGCCCAATAGCTCCGATAAACAAAAGGAGTTTTGAAAAGCTCTTAATTTCTAGGTATTTATTTAATTTACCACTTTTACCTATATGAAAAAATAAAATTCCGAAAGAAAAGCAGCCTATTTGGGAAATTATACTTCGATAAAAATACTGTTCGCTAAGTTTTTGGCCAAAACTTTTAGACATCTCGTTTATAAGATAAGCATCTGTTAGTTTAAGAAAAGCTATTCCTCCGGCTACTGTGATTATGGAAAAGTAAATTGCTGACTTAATATCTCGTATTAACGCGAAAAGAATTGGGCAAAGAAAATAAAAAATAACTTCACAGCTTATAGACCAACCACCTGGCACAACCGAACTAGGACTCTCAGGGTGAAATAAGTTAGTGAATGTAAAATGAAGTGGGTAATGCCATAGTTCAGGCCCCGGAAGCCAACCTCTAGACCCCAACCCAAAAATCAGGGAATAGACTATAATTCCCAGCCAATAAACTGGAGCGATTCTTAACAACCTTTTGATAAAAAAGTTGCTCACAGGAAAATTCTCTTTCCCCTTTGAATTATCGAGTGAATGAAATATGGTGAAAGCACTTATCATGAAAAATAGCTGAACACCAAGCCCCCCCCTTCCCGTTAAAGAAGTAAGCACTCCTTCATAATTAATGAGGGAGCTAACATGAGTAACTATGACTCCAAATATCGCCCACCCTCTTAAAGCATCTATGTAATCAAATCTTTTTCTCACATTCATCCCTTAAAGAGTAAAGTATTAATAATTTAACCAAAGAAAAATCATCTAAAACGGACGCTCGTATCCAAATTTTTTTATATCTCGACTATAGAAATTTTCAATTCCGACAATAGTTTTTTCATCGTTGTAGTAATCCCACATTTTTTTTCTTCGCACGGTCTTATTAGAGAAAGGTATATTAATGTCTTCTTGTAATTTTTGTTCTGCATAGACTTTCATTTTATCTAATTCTGTTAATTTAAAAATTTTATCGACTATCAATTGATTTCGGCTATCACAAATAAAATTACATTGCGTTTTAAAAACATCAGAAAGTTGGTCTTCTGTATACTCTTTTAAGAAATTCTGAGCGAACTCTTGAAATGTATTTGGTATCTTAAAACCAGCAGAATTTATAAAGGGTACTTTATCTGTCCCCCCCCCTTTAACAAACTCATATATAGAAATTGCTCGTTCCCAAGGGCACCTTGTAAGTGCAATCAATTCGATTTCTTTCCGTCGCCGACCTAACCCTTTGCATACTTCTTCCGCTGTAAAATGGCCAATACCATCAATGCCATAGAGACCTTTTACAACACTTGTTCCTGCAACTTTAGGAACGTGAATAAAAACGAGACCGGAATCGAGAACTTCTTTGGAATACACCCCTGATCCTGCAAGCCTAAGGGCTCGTTGACCTAACGATGTTGATTTGACTTTACCAAGGATTTTTCCGCGATATCGGAGAGGTAAAGTACGCCAAATTTTCTTTACGAGCATTATTGTTCCCTCAATATAGTGATGTTTAAGTTTGTGCTCCTGCTAATTTTTTTTGCTAGGAAAAATTGTTCTAATAATAAAAGCAGGATTACCTAACAAATAACGCTTTCCAAGCCTCACAGGTTCTTTATATAGACGATAAACCCACTCTAACCTACAACGTCTTACCCATTTTGGTGCACGTTTAGCTTCGCCTGCAACGAAATCGAACAAAGCTCCAACACCTATTGATATTTTTGCATCATGTAAGGTAGCGAATTCTGAAATCCAAAGTTCTTGTTTAGGGTTGCCCATAGCCACAATTAAAACGTCGATATTGAGCTCAGAAACCTCTTTGCAAAGCTCTACTGATTTACTCTCAGTCAAATAGCCATGGTGCGCGCCAACCCATTCATGTTGAGGATATCGGGAGCTCCAAGTTGCGAGAACTTTTTCGGCAATACCTTCTTTTCCACCCACCAAGTATATACGCTTTTTATGTGACTGTTTTAAGAATGCTGGAACGAAGTCTGTTCCATTTAAATTTTCTTTAAACTTTTTGCCGTATTTATATTTCGCAGCAAGATCTACGCCTACACCATCTGGCAATACTGTAAATTTCCCAAGAACACTTTTGAAAGCTAACGATGAATTAGCTTCATTAAGTGTGTGAGCATTGGCGAACGCTAATAGTAGCTTACTCTCGCTCTCGATGCTTTGTTGAATGTACTCAATAGCTTGTCCACTTGAAAAGTTTTTTATAGTTACACCATGTATAACCATTTCATCATCGCCTATTGCTTTTCTGTATTCATTATAAAAGGATCGCTCAACACTCTGCCAAGAGTACCTTTTACTAAACTCACGAGCTTTTAAACTTTCTCGCTCGAAGTCATCTAATTTAGATTGGATAAATTTTTTGCATTCAGTTAAACCACTTTCTGATGTGAATTCGTTTATATAGCCATTACCCGACTCAGTAACAATCCTTCTAAAGCTCGGTATATCGCTCACTATTGGAATGAGTCCTGCTGACATTCCTTCTATGATAGTCATACCAAAGCCTTCATAAGCTGATGCGCTGACTATAAAGTGCGACGATAGCAATTCTTCTTCAACTTCTTCATCGGTTAAGCCCGACTTTATAGAAATCTGATTACTAACTGTAGAAGTTTCTATCTTTTCAAGAAGAGAGGGTTTCAACCCGTCGTAGTCATTTCCAATAACTTGTAAACGCCAATTCGCGCGTCCCGAACTTAACTTTATAAACCAGTCGATAAGATCAGCTACTCTTTTATTGACTGATAAGCGGCCTACAAAAACAAATTTAACTAAGCCTTCAGTAGTTTTCTTTTCCTTATGAATAAACCTTGCTACATCAACGCCATTTTCAAGGAGCGTTACACTACTCGAGATGGAACTAAAACGGTCATGATCACTAATGCTCGATGCTAAAACAGACGAAAACCTGGCTAACGATGCCCGAGTAATTGTGTTGAAGTAAAGCGTTTTCAGCTTGCCTGCAAATTCTGTATGGAAAAAGCCGCCGTGCGTGGTTAAAACTAAGGGCTTTTTAAATAAAGTTCGCGTAAATGATAAGAAGTCTGAGAAGAAGTCAGTACAATGAACATGCACTAAATCACAATGCTTAACATATTTTAAAACACGTGGTGCGATAGGATATCTTTTAGAGCCAATAAAACCTATTCTTATAATTTCTACACCATTTATCAGTTCCTTTTTGTCAAACTTCTTCTTTGTCGAAAAACACTCATCTAGAGTCACAATTTTAACTGTCATTCCTTTTCTTGCTTGCTCTTCAGCAAGAGCTTTGACAAAATTTTCTAGACCACCAATTGCGGGGTAATATTGACGCACTACGTGGGTCACTTCCATGCTTCAAAGCTCCAAAATAAAAAAGAGATAGTAAATATTCAATAAGCGAGCCAAAACACCTAATTGTGTTTACAGAAAAATGAAGACACGCTCGCTTTTTTAGTAAAATTATAAAGAATATTTTTAAAGGAAAAAATCTTAAACGCAGATAAAGTATTACATAACTTTTTGTAAGGCTTGATCTTATACTTCACCGATAAAAAAAGCACCCTCGAAGGGTGCTTAGTAATCAATTTATCCGGTATTCACTTGCCAGAATTATATGCGTCGTCCGCGCAGACTCATTAATGCCAGTGAAAGCACTAGAAGCGCGATTGGTGCTGGTTCACTGACGGCGTTCACGTTGCTAAATGAAACTGCTACAAAACCAGATGCGTCTGCGTTTCCTGCGATTTCCTGAAATACACCGTCGATAGTCGTTCCGTCATCAAATGAGATTGACAACAACGCCCCAATCAAATCATCACCGTCAACGCGCTTTTTACCTGTGAAAAAGTCAACATCAATGTCCCATACAAATGATTCACCTGGGTTAAAGTCTGTAAAAAATTGAGTAAAACTAGTAGCGCCATCAGTCACATCGTAAGGTGTGACTAAGCCAGTGATAGACGCGGTGTTGCTGCCGGGCGTAAAAGCTACACCGTTACCATTATCAAAAGCACCGCCAGTTTCTGGGTCAAATACCAACCCCAGACTACCTAGGTCGAATGTAAAGCTAGTGATGTTTGCAGTATTGCTAGCTGAACTTATCAAGGTAAATGGGTTGTATGCTGTATTACCATCTATATCTAATGATACGATTAGCGCTGCCGAAGCGTTTGCACTCGAACAAATCATTGTCACTATTAATGCTAGCTTACATAATATGTTTTTCATAATTTTTCCAAACTACATCTATTTTTAGAAATTGAAGCCTTAGCGCTTCCCAAACAAGAAGATGCAAAACGTATACCAAAATTTAAATGCATGAAATTTAAAATTTTTTTTAACCCTTAACACGGTTAAAGCTAAATTTGTAAAATTATTTGACACTTAAATTTGCATTCTTGATTGCTGTGAATACCAAATCCCACATTTGCATAGACTGCTTCTTATACTCAAGAGCCTCTTCACTAAGCTCCATTTGCCCCTCATCGAGCGCTTCCTCGACTAGATTCGCTAACTTATTCTCAGAAATGTCACTTCCGACAAGTCTATGCCTTTGCCCATATTCTGAATATAGTTGTTCATATTTAAAGCTCCAACTAGTTCCAATGACGGGAACACCCTGACTAAGCGCACTGACGCACCCATGAAAACGTGAACAAATTAATGCTCTACTTGCACCAATAATTCCTTTTACTTTTAGCGGATCGCTCTCTCTAATTATTTCAATGTCTTGGTCAAGTGCAGCCTGGATTTGCTTACAGATATTATCATCTTTTATGCCCTCATGATTTAAAATCGCGACCTCGTAACCTTTTGAAAGTGCGTGTTTTCCGCTTGCTACCAAAATGTTCACATACCTATCAGACCACTCTGAATTGTTGTTTTTAGAACTCAACATCTTATTGTTTGGTATTATCAGGAATTTGCGATTTCCATTAGAGTAATAATTCGGCAGGTTACCCTTTACGATATTTGTAAAATCTGGAAAGTGATGAACGTTTTGTGTACTTGCCAATATTGCCTCAAGATTTTTAACGCTTTCTTTCTCTCTTGCAAAGATAAGCTCTGCTTTAGGAAGCGAGTTTGCTAGGGCTTCCTTATCTTTATCTCGTGAAAAAGGACCTAGCGCTTGCGGCAAGAAAATGTATTTTTTTCCATGCTTGTTTAGCCTATTTATTTCGAGACAAAGTTGTTGGATTGCCATTGAACTCCATTGATCTCCATAAGCAAAGCCAGAGCCATCGAGTACGATATCAATGTCTGCTTCAAAGACAACGCCAAACTTTTTCATAATGAAATTACGGATGAACTTAGGCATTATGTATGTGACAAAGTTAAGATTTAATATATTTTTCTGTAACGTTACTTTCCTTAACGCACCTATTGCATCAACCTTATCTTTGGGAGACTTTTCAGAATGGCGCATCGCTAGCTTATATTCAACTCCACACTCTGGAAGCTTCTGTAGGATTGCTCTTAGCATCAACTCAGCGCCCTTGTTTACAAACTGTAAACCCCTCAATTCAATGATCATCTCTAATTTTCCTTTAAAATAATATTGCTTGGTTTTTTGGCTGAGAAAGGTATTTGCCCTTTAGGATCTGGATAACCTAGCGCAATGAGCATAATTGGTCTCTCATAACTTTCTAAACCAAGAAACTTTTCCATCTTTCGCTCTCTTTGTTCCACATCTGGCCAGTTAATAGGACATGTTGCCAAATCTAAGGAATCACAAGCCAACATAAACTGCATTGCTGCCAGCGAACCATCTATATATATTACGTGACGGTCTCGCTCTTTGGGGTATGCCTCCAGCGTGCCAACAACGACTATCAAATTTTTTATTGAATCGACCCAACCAGCTGTCCCCATAGCAAAAGAAGCTGCTTTTTTAACTTTTGTTGAATCTGTCAAATGAATAAACTTAAAGGGTTGACGATTACAAGCGGATGGCGCGAGTGTTGCTGCGTCTGTCGCTTTTAATACTAAATCTTTGGGCACATCTTTGTCTAAAAACCATCTGACAGACCTTCGTCGCCTAAATACGGTCATCAATTGTTCAAATCCGACTTCCTTCGTGACAAGCTCAGAATACTCATATGGAATCCAGTCATCGTTAAATTTCAACCTACATTGCTCGAAAATTTTACGACACTCTAGGGTGAGAGTGTTCTCTTCGACTACCTCAAAGTATTGATTTAGTACATCTGTCGCCCATTGTTTTTCATCTAAACTAAGGGCTTCTCTTTTAATAACATTTTGATAGCAGTTTACTGTTTCTAATATATAGTCAGAGGCAAACATAGACCGCCTAGGGCGCATAATAAGCCCCTTCTCTAATCTATGCGTATTTCTTCTCAATAGAGCAGAAGTGTCTCCAACCTCGACTAGGGAACGTTTGTAAGCAACACGACCACTTAGTACTGCGCAATGCTCTCTATAAAATTGGGTACTAAAAAACGTGTAATATAATGATGATAAAAATCCTGATTTAGAAACAAACGGTATAACTCGCAATTCTAAACTTTCCTTCGAACTTTCAAATGCCCTTTTAATTGGGCGGAGGGTACTTTTTACCCTTCCTAATATTTTTTCCATGAGATTTTCCTCAAAATAGGTAAATAACGGTCTGCACCATAAAAAGGCAACATTAATGATTTGTGTATCATAAAAGCAACTGGTCGAGTATTGGCAGAAAAATAGAAAATCAACCATCCTGAAAATATATATGACCCTACCGTCGCCACAGCGGCTCCAACTCCGCCATAATTTGGTATTAGATAATAATTAAATAAAATATTAGATATCGCTCCAATACCCTGACTGTAAAGAGATACTTTTAATAAGTTCTCTGCCAGTATCCACTTACTTACGAGAGAACGCATAAATACAAAAACAGCGCCCCAAATATGAATTGATAATATAAGGGAACTGCCAGCGTACTCTTCGCCAAATATGAAGCTTATAAAGTACGGAGCAACTAGAGAAACAAGAACAGCAATAATCACTGCTGACCAACAAAGGGCATCATTGCAATATTGAAGTTTATTATAATATTCTGAATATGAGTTTTTTCTTGCGCGTATGAGTGATGGAAAAACTGAGCTGACTAATGCAATAGAAAAGAAATACCAAACTTCCGATAACCTAACCGCCACTGAGTATATTCCGTTTTCCTCGTGTCCTGCCAGTTCTGACAACATTACTTGATCAATCTTAAGATAAATAACTGCGGCAATACCAGATAGAAATAACCAAAACGAATTTTTAATCAAGGCTTGAGCGTAGGATTTTTCAAAAAAATAAAGAGAAAGTTTCCCTTTATTCGTTAGATAAACCACATAGTAAGTAACTCCTCTAAAACATGCTTCTATACCGTAAATTAACAACAATAGATGTAATGGATTTTCTTCAAGAGACGTAAAAATCTTTAAAGCTGAAAATGCTACAAAAACAATTAGTCTGCTGACAACAAGCGGTTTCATTTTAAGCTTAGCTTGAAACCAAAATTCAAGACCTTGAAAAAAGTTTGTGACATTCAGCAGAACAAGTAGCACAAAAATTTCAAACAAAGCATTAGATAAAGTCAGTTTAAAATAACAAAAGGCAACGATTAAAATTGAAAAGAACACTGTTCCAGCAAACCTTAAAGTCGTCCCGCTCGAAAAGATCACTGGCTCTTTTTCTGGCGAAGCCAGAAAATCCCGACTTAATATAGCATTTATCCCAACTGTCGAAATTGGTGTTAGTATTGCAATAATAGCCAGAATAAAATTAAGTGTGCCAAAATCTTCAACGCCTAGCTGGCGAGCCAAGATTACAGCTAAAAATAAGTTCAATACCATAGTAACGGCTTTCTCGAGGAGAAGCCATGATGTGTTTTTAAGAATATTTTTCAAAATTAAATTTAGACTCTTACATCAAACCTTTATATTTTAAGGAAAATAAATTCCTTAAAGACAATGTGAATTTAATACAATCACGTTACTTAGTTCTCAATAAACTTATACACCTTTTCTCGACTATAAGGTAAAAACCGATTCCCAGTAGCGCGGAGCTCAGAATTGCAGTTAATGTAAACATAGCTACGTTTATGCTAGCAATGTTCAAACCCAAACCAGTTAAAAAAACACGAAGGCCAGCTAAAATAAAAATATGAGTTAAGTATATGCTATACGATGCATCTCCTAACAGTTCGAGTACCTTCGACTTTACAACTTTATAACTATTTTCATATTGTAGAATGAAGTAGATGGCTAAAAAAGCAGGAAAACCAAGCGAAATTGAACGGTAGTTATGAGTATCATAATCATTATAGAGAAGGATAAAAAATGAGACAAAAATCGCACCGATAAGAATTTTTTTATTGCCTTTTATTTCAAAATTTTTATCCAGAAATAACTTCCCGAGTACCACACCAAGCAAAAACTCTATAATGACGTCATTTAAGTAAAATTCTACAATAGCAATGTGACTTTCAACAAAAAATGATAGTGAAAAAGCCACTAGAATAATCACCGAAACGAATAAGAGCCTAATTTTAATTTTAGTTATCAACAAAGAGAGCCCAAATATGAGATAAAAGAAAAACTCAAAATTTAAAGTCCATCCGGGAATTATAACGGGATATATTCCATCAATCGCCGGAGCCGGGTTATAAGCAGGGATAAAAAACAACGATTTTACTAAGTGAGGCACGTCAAAAACTGTCGATTTCATCAAATCGCCAAAGAATAGAGCTAACAGTGTTGCAGCTAGAGTAAGTATCCAATATATCGGGACTATCCTTTTGATTCTTTTCACTATGAAATCAACTGGGCCTATTTTTCTATTTGCCGTAGTCAGCCACATAACGAAACCACTTAGAACAAAAAAGAGATCAACGCCGCTTTCGCCTATAATAGGCAAATATATATTTTCATGTCCCGCATTCTTCAACTGTGTAAGTGAATGGAAATAAACAACTAAGAGTGCGGCAACACCTCTTAAATACTGCAATGAAAGTAACATTTAATTTTCAAACCCTACAAAGTTTTCTATTACTTGTGACTTTATTTCCCATGACTCAAGTTTCGCACACTCTTGCAAGCGTGATTCATATTCACCCTGCTCCAACAATATAGTATCGCTAATTTTTTCAATAGCGGTTTCAACGTTGTCGTATGTGAGAACCACATCGGTTTCCAGCGCTTTGTACTTTGCACTTTCCCTAACCAAAGTAATCAAACCAGCAGCCTGATATTCGAAAAGCTTCATTGGCGAGCGACCAACGTTCGCAGGGTGATCATTGAGTGGTATTAATCCGTACCTATACGTGTGCAACAAGTCGGGGACTATCGAGTAATCAACGCTCCCTTTAAAACTTAAATTATTCGGGAGCTTCTTAGAGTTTATTTCAATAGATACGCTACCAAATATGTCAAAGTTTTCATTCGGCAATAGACTCGCAAGCTTTATGAGGAAATCAAGATCAAATCGAAAATCGATTGCACCTACATAAACAAAACCTTTGCGAGCCGCTGAACTTCTAGGTTTGCTGAAGAATTCATAGTCAACGCCGTTCTCTACAACTATATTTGGTTTCAAGAGTGCTTTACTTCCTAGCGCATCCAATACTTCTTTACTTGTTGCAATTATTCCGCCGCATATTTCGACACTCTTCTCCTCATGCTTCTCATATTTGCCCCCCCCCATATTTTTATAAATATCCGTTGGTCTGTAGAACACTTTTTTACTCGCTATGTAAGTCTGATAAAAGCCGATAAAAGAAGGTTGATCTATGAGAGTTACTTCACACTTTGTTGGAATATTGAATAGCTTAAAGTAAAGAAAGGCGAACATGTCATTGAGTTTGTCCATCCAACCAGATACACCATAAGGGAACAAAACTAGTGGGATAAAATCAGTGAATCCAAACTCTTCTTTGAATTTAGGAAACAAGCTGTTCCTAAGCTTTCTGATACCTACCTTGCCTTTTAAAAAATGATATGGAGTTACAGCAGAGCTTACATGATACACATCGTATTTTTTAGCGTAACATTTTGCGAGTTGATGACTGCCTACTACAAATCCAGTCGAGAGACTGGCATGTGATAGAAATAATAGCTTAACTGGGGCGGATTCCATTCGATACCTCGGATTAGAAATTTAATGCTTTATTACGTTTAATAGTCGTGTTACCCAGCTTTTCGTAAGCAATTACGAAGCCAATGAGTACCCAAAGGATACTAGATACTTTCATCGAATAGATTGCAGTACCTCCAATTAGCATATTTACAAAAACATAAAGTGTGAGCCCGAAAGCCGCTCTTTTACTAAAAGAAAAGGATTGTCTAATACTGAAAAGCACTAAATAAGCTAATATCAAAGCACCGAACACTGAGTTTGCTGCAATAATATAGGCATAGCCACTGTCGTAGAGTTTATTCAGATTATCCGCTGCTGTACCAAAATAAGCACTAGCTTCCAAGCTTAGGAGATGCTCCATACTTAATCTTATTCTTCCTGTAAGGTTGTCACCGACTGCATCAGGATTGAAAAAAAACACCAATAAAGCAGTAATTATCACACCGATGGCTGCTAATACATTAGAATATCTGGGAAACAAGGGGAAAGTGAAATAGCCAATAAAAAGCACAAATATTAATATTGAAGTAGTTCTAGTATTGTTTGACGTGATGATAAGGAATACCGTAAGCATCATTAATAAGACTTGTTTTCTCGGTATGATTTTATAAAAGATTAGAAGGAACAAACACAAGACTGTTGCGAAGTTAGCAAGTGATACCTGCTCTAGAAATATTGATGAGGTGCGAGGCCCATCAAATAGCCCAAACGAAAAGCGACTTGCAAAGCCTAATGCATTATTGAAGAGCCCTAACTCATTGAATTCGCTTATTTCCATCCCCCTAGTTTTAGCAAAATAGTTACCCGGTTCGAAAATAGCCACATATAAGCGAACATCAACTATTTCAACTAAAAGAAAAAACAAAACGATCCACGTCAGATATACAAATGTTTTATTAAGTTCTTCAAAAGACATTCTCATTCCGAGCAATGCGAAAGAGGAAATAATTAAAAAATTTCTCAAACCATCAACAAGTACCTTACCATTCAAAACCGTTAGATAGAGCGAGAGCACTGTGAATGCCCCAATAAACAGAAGAAACGTCGCGTCAATTCGTTTGAAGCCACTGTTTACGGTAAGAATGAAAGCACACATGATGATAACTATCTCGCACAATGCTGCTATGGCAAAACTAACCGGAACACCTAATGCATTCATGACGGCTAATATACAATTATACGCTACAGCGAACATTGGAATAAGAATGAAGCCTGGTCGGTTTCCGAAAAAGTTTTGCATTACAGATGGACTCTTTTTACTTCACGCAGTGTTGATATTTTACAGTAGATTTGAAAGAAAACTACAGCTCACTGCTAGCCGTATGCGGCTTCCATGTAGAAGATTCATAAAGATACACAAGTAATGTTACATTTGATAGTCTGAATATTATGATTTGCGACATTTTGTATTAAACTTTCAGATTTAACAGTTAGCATGGCGTGTTAATGAAAATTCATAAAGTAACAGCATGAGCGTTATAAATTTGTGTTCAAATCAACATCGAAGTAATGGGAACTGGTTAAAGCTTGTTTGTCTGTTAGTCCTTTTATGTGCAACATGCTCCACTTTGGTGCGCGCTAAGATAGATTTTAATTTAGACTCTGAATCGTACTTTCGGATAGAGATAGCCTATGGGAAAGAGGCTTCAAAAAAAGTTAAAGGTTGGCGAAAGCTTATTAACGAATTACAAGGCGAAGACCTAGACGAAAAGCTTTACGAAATAAATCGATTTTTTAACCGCTTTGATTTTGTAGACGACCTTGTTCACTGGCAACAAAAAGATTATTGGGCAACGCCAATTGAGTTTATTTCTACCGGTGCAGGCGACTGTGAA
This sequence comes from Alteromonas marina, assembly GCF_000808575.1. Classification (GTDB taxonomy): domain Bacteria; phylum Pseudomonadota; class Gammaproteobacteria; order Enterobacterales; family Alteromonadaceae; genus Alteromonas; species Alteromonas marina_A. Next base: position 25,612 of record NZ_JWLW01000067.1, on the reverse strand, counting down.
GACTATACCATAGCCAAATATTTCTCTTTAATTGAGCTTGGTATTCCAGAACAACAGTTGCGACTAATGTATGTTACTGCGTTAGAATTGCGCCAACCTCACATGGTATTAGCGTATTATGAAACCCCAACCTCTATTCCACTTGTTTTGGATAATATAAACAGGCGTATTTTGCCTGCCAATAAAAGAAGAGATTTGTCGCCTATTTATAGCTTTAACGGTAACGGACTGTGGGCTGCTAAAGCTATGGGCACTGGCCGCAAACTTAGGGGAAGCGGCCCAATGAAAATGTGGGACGACATGGTAGAGCGGCTAGACCGCGTTATGTACGGAGATAAACAAGAATAATGAGACTATCTACCCAATTAAGTTCAAGCTTACTCGTTTTTTTGATACTGGTTTTTGCTGGTTCTTTCATAATAAACGTTAAGTTAACCAGAGAGTATGTAAACGAGCAGCTTGCTACCCACGCGCAAGATACCGCAACTTCATTAGGGCTTTCTGTTACGCCCTATTTGGGTGACGCTAACGGCCTGATTGTGGCCGAAACTATGGTAAATGCTATTTTCGACAGAGGGTTCTATCAGTATATTACCATTACTGACATGGAGGGGAACCTACTGATTGAAAGACGTAACCCAGATACTGTCGATACGGTTCCAACCTGGTTTACTGATATTGTAGAAGTTACTCCCCCCGTTGAAAAAACAGAATTAAATGATGGTTGGACGATGGCGGGTGAACTCGCGGTTCAAAGTCACCCAGGCCTTGCCAATGAAACTTTATGGGAAAGCGTAAAGCAAAGTGCGTTTATGTTCTTTGCTGCTTTTGTTTTTGCCTATATTGCGTTGCTTTTTATTATTACTGCAATTACAAAACCGCTTCGCATTGTAGTAAACAAAATTGAAGATATTCAAAACCAAAAGTTTTCCCACATTAACTACAAACCGTTCACCAAAGAACTTTCTTTTATAACCCAGGCAGTAAACAGGCTTTCTACTTCCGTTGAGGTTATGTTTAAAGAACTAACACAAAAAGCCGAACAGTTCAGAATTCAAGCCTTTGAAGACAGCCTTACTGGTGTGCAAAACAGGAACGCTTTCACACGCCATATGAATGCGCTACTTAGTAAAACTGCCACTTCGGATGAAGGCTATGTTATTTTAATACGTCTTGCACAACTAAACGCTATTAACATGACATTAGGTGCTCAAGATGGCGATAAGTATGTTACGGGTGTAGCTGAAGAGCTTAAAAACTTCTCATCTAGCATTCAAGAAACATCATTTTTGTTTAGAGTATCGGGCGCTGATTTTGTTTTGGTTACAGAGGCAATGACAAAGCAAGATTGCGAAGCCCACATAAACGTACTCTGTAGTACTCTAGCGCCTTGCAACCCACTTAAAGATGGCAGTAAAGCAGTATGGATTGGCGCTGCACAATTTAATGACCAGCAATCCTTTTCCGAAATTATGGAAAATGCTGATAGCGCGCTAATGGCTGCCACAAAGCAACCCAACGGCTGGCAATTTGCTTCTGAGCTTTCTCATATTCACAGCAATACGGCGTGGAAAGAGCGTTTAAACCAAATATTGCAACAGCAGTATGCCGATATACTTATTCAACCTGTAATGAACGTTGACCAAAACACGCCCGTATATTGCGAGGCGTTTGCACGATTTAAAGACAAAGATACTGGCAACCCTATTCCTATGACTCAATTAATTCCGGCATCAGAGCGTTTGAACTTAATTCCTGAGGTAGATAAGTTAGTAGTAAGCCTAGTACTTAATAAGCTAGCAAAAGATAAACGTAATGTTGCCATTAACATTGCAAACGCATCGCTAGCCAATGCTTCGTTTAGACAGTGGTTATTAGGTTTACTGAACCAAAATGAAGCACTGTGCACTTATTTGATCTTTGAATTAGAAGATTCAGCGTTAATACACCACAAGAACGACGCGGTATCATTTTGTAAGTCGCTGGTAAATTTAGGCTGCAAGATTACTATTGAACATTTTGGAGACAATCTTGCATCATTAGCTGGGTTGAGGGCTATTCAGCCTCATTTTGTAAAAATTTCCGGCAAACTTACGAAAGATATTCACTCAGACCAAGACAGTCAGCTGTTTGTAAGTAGTTTATTGAGTATCGCTCGTGGGTTAAGTATTAATATTATTGCTGAGCTTGTTGAGAATGAAGCGGAATGTGTCGCTTTATCGAAGTTAAATGTTTCATATCAGCAAGGTTTTTATTTCGCGAAACCTTCGCTGTGGCAGTATTAATACACGCGTAAAATGAGCAAAAGTAAATAGATGTACAACAAAAGCGAGATCTTGTACGTTCACTTGTTGTACAATATGGCCATATGGCGTTAGAAAGAAGCTAACCCGACGTTTTTAATCTAAGGATAAGTTATGCGTAGCAACGTTTTTTTATCTGTGCTTTTAAGCGCTTTAATCGCCTTTTCGACAGTTTCTTTTGCACAAGAAGGTAGCGTACCAGGCTTACAAGTTAGAAACCTTTTGGTTACTGAAATTGAAGAAGGTGCCGAGGTTGAGCAAGCCGCTAGTGAAGTAAGCCAAACCGTACTTGATGAAGGTATGTTTTTTGATGCCGCAGGTTTATCTTACTTAAGCGCGAACCAAGCAGCCTACCAGTCGATGGTTGCCCTTTTAAACGATAACGCTACCGGGTTTGAAATTGCTATAGCAGGTTTTGGTGAACTGCCTGACCAACCGGCGCAAGTTGTCACTATTGCTATTTTAATGTTCCCAGAAGACGCAAATGAAATTTATAACATTGCCCTTCAGATGCAGGTTATCAGCGAAGAAGATGCGCTATTAGCGGCTATTAATGCTGGTATAGATCCAAGTACACTTACTGCAACTGCAGCGGGTGCTACGGGTAATACAGTTACTCCGTTGGGTGCAGGCACTGGTGCTGCTGGCGCAGGTGGCGGTGATACGACCATTTCGGCGAACTAGAACTTTATTGAAATTTCAAGCTAGTATGTTGTAAGTGTTTTCATTAAATTCGCAAAAAACCGAAAAGTTTCTTTTCGGTTTTCTTTTGTTTACGATTGCTTGGATAGCTCTCCCGCTGGGCTCTAATAGACCATGGGCTTGGTCGCTCATGCAGATTTCGTGTTTTAGCATAGGTTTGTTCATAGCAGTAATTCAACCGCAGCAACTTGTTAAAGCATATAAAAAACATAAGTTGTTGCTTTGGTTGTGGATAATTTTTATCTGTTGCCAATTAATAAATATAATCCCAATACCAATCAATATAATAGAGGTAATCCGTCCAGAACGGCTCGCTTTTAATGCAGTTAACACAGCGGCAATTTCGACAGACGATACTCTAAAATGGCTTTCGCTCAGTTTCGATGTGGGTCAAAGCAAAGTGGTATTGTTAAAATCGATAGCTTATTTATTCCTATTTTGTACTGTTTTAATCATCGTCAACTCCACTCATCGCTTAAAAATAGTACTTGCAATCATATGCGGCACAGGTGTGTTTCAAGCACTGTATGGCACGTTAGAAGTACTTTCTGGATTAGAGACAAGCCTGATTTTCCATAAAGAAGTTTCTGACATTGCTACAGGAACATTTGTCTATAAAAACCATTTCGCTAACTACTTAGTCTTAACGTTAAGTGCCGCTATTGGGTATTTAGTAGCTAGCTTACCTACTGCTCGCTCATCGACGAACCGAGATAAATTAAGAACGTTAGTCAAGTTTTGGCTTAGCAACAAACTCTTGTTTCGAATTGGGGTTATCTTAATGGTGATTGCCTTAGTGATGTCTAGGTCAAGAATGGGCAACACCGCATTTTTTATCAGCTTAACCATAACGGCTACCCTAGGTTTGTTACACTTCAAACCTAGGCGAAAAAGCTATATCGCGTTTTTTATAAGCATGCTGGTCATTGACATACTTATATTAAGTAGCTTGTTTGGACTTGAAAAAGTACAACGGCGCATTGAAAGCACGTCTTTTTCACAAGAGAGTAGAGATGAAGTAGTTAACAATACACTGCCCTTAATTAGTGAAAACGCTCTTTTCGGTACAGGTGGAGGAACGTTTTATACCTTGTTTCCACAAAATCAACCGGAATCGATTCAACATTTTTATGACCATGCTCATAACGAATACATACAATTCTTATTGGAATTCGGCTTGTTAGGCTCGTTGGCCATAGCTATCGTTACATTGATATGCTTAAGTTACAGTATAAATGCAATGAAAACTCGCAGGCACCCTACTGCGAGAGGTACAGCTTTTGCAGCAACAATGGCGATAATTGGTATGCTATTACACAGCACTGTAGATTTTCCATTACAAGCCCCAGCAAATACTTTCATCTTTACCATTTTTCTTGCTATAGGAATACAAAGCAAAAATGTAAAAGTTTCTCCTGCACCAACCAGAGGATAAATTGATGGTATTGAAGATAAAGCGTCCTATGAGGCAAGAACCTAATATTCAGCACATTTTAGAGCGAATGCCTAAAGATGTTGCTAATTCATTTACAGAAGAGCAGTTAGCACACATTAACACTGCATTAGCTGGAAGGCATTGGGGAAATCACAAGCTAGATCTACGTGGAACGATTAGCTTGTGGAAGAATAGATATTATTTTGTATTATTAGCAGGTAAAGACAAGCGTGACTACTCTAGGGCACAAAGTAAAGTTGGGCGTTTGTTTATTGCTAGTGTAACTACCGCATTTCTCGCTATATCAATAATTGTGGGGCTTATTGTTCTTTACCTTCTAAAAAGTTGGTTGGGGATCAACCTAGTTGAAGGTTTTTCTTTGGGTCTATGGGATTGGTTCAAAGAAAACACATAGCCAACAGTATATTAGACCGGTTCGACGCATCCAAGTATTCTTCTTGAATTACTGTTTGGATAATTATTCAGCCATACACATACAGTTTGCTTAGCGTTATGTTTGGAGATTGACTTCAACACAGCGTTTCGACTAAGCGGGTTCAGTAAGCCTAAATGAATATGCTTTTTAAGCTGCGATTTTACTCTAACAAAATGTATTGAACGTATTGAAAACATATTCAAGCCAAATTCCGCGTAAAATATATGCGTGAGCGAATCTTGCGGTCCAAACTTCTCTGCTTGCTGTAAATATGAATAAAAGCTTTCGTCTAATTCGTCCAGTTTCCATTTTATTGTGGCCAGTCCAACCCAGCTACCCGCCCATGCAGGCCGAAGCTCTAAACTTTTTTGATAATCTTCGTAAGCAACATTCAATAAATCTAGTTTCTCGCTTTTTCTTTCAGTTGGCTGCGCATAAACCAACCATTCTATCGTTTGCGCTCGTAGTTGATAATACAGTGCATTGTCAGGAAACTTTTCAATTGCAGAATCTATCTCTTCAAGCATGATTCGTGCGGATGTCTCATTAGCCAACGATGGTGATTGCTGCCAGGTATCGAGATTATTCTTAACTCTGTAATATGAGTTACCAACGGTAAGTTGTTGCCAACTAAAATAAAGTCCGTAGAGTGCAAGTAGAAAAACACTCCATTGAAGGTAAGATCCTTTTGAAACAGGAACACCGACCTTCATTGGTTATTATTTCCATTTACTATAGTTTGTGGTACATGCTTAAAGGTACTTAATGCAAAACTGGAATCGAACTTTTCAACTATTGAAAAAGCCTCTGCCATGTCATTCGGCCTTCGGGTTAAATCATGTGTGTCAGACGCTACTACATTAAAAGCTTTTTCTCGCATCAAGAAAGTAGCAAACTTCTCAACCTTATCTCCAAAACGACCAATCAACGCTCCGGCAGTTAGCTGGAACATACAACCAGTTTTCTTTAACCATTCAAACTTATGGGGCTCAGATAATAATTCTCTGTTTCTTTCAGGGTGAGCAATTAAAGGAATAATATCTTGCTGCAAAAGCCATTTCACCAAAACATCTATCCCCTGAGGAACATGGCTATGGGGCATCTCTAGTAGCAACACATTCATGTTATTGTATGTTCCGAGAAAAGGAAGTTCACCTTGTCGAGCCCAAATAGGAATCTGTTCGCCAACTCTTACCTCTGCAGCAAAAGAAAGAGTTAATGGTATATGTGCTTCTTGAACTTCCTGTTCGAACTGCTTAAAAGAAAGACGGATACTTGAAAGTGAATTGTCGAAGTAGCCCTTATGGATATGAGGAGTACATACTATATGCGTAATACCACATTCGACAGCTTGATTTGCCATCCCTAACGCGACGTCTAAACTTCTGGCACCGTCATCGATGCCAGGTAAGATATGGCTATGTAAATCTATCAATTAATATTAGCTAGCTTTTATGACTAGTATATCCATACTCGTCGTAAAAACCGCCGTACCTCTGTGCTACATCTGATTTTTTCAAGTTTACTTGATTTAGTATCACACCATCAACTCTATGCCCTACTTGGATAAATCGAGAGAGCCCACTTTTAATGACTTTATCACTCGTACTATCTGCTTTAACAACATATAAAACAGAGTCACACGAATTAGCCACAATCATAGAATCGCTTACCGCCTGAGTAGGTGCAGTATCTATAACTACATACTTGTATTGCGTTTTTAACTCGCTAATAAGCTCTTGAAAAGCCTCGCTTGCAAGAAGCTCCTGTGGGTTAGAAGGTATGGTTCCTGCAGTCAAAATATCAATATTTGAGTCTTCGTCCTTAATCAAACATTCTTCAAATGTGTGTGATTTAAGAACAAGATTTGCGACGCCAGGTTGGTAACTTGGAACGTTAAATTGCTTCGCTACGGTCGGCCTGCGCAAATCAGCTTCGACTATTATTGTTTTATCCAATTGACCAAGCGCAAACGCCAAGTTAATTGATACCGTAGTTTTACCTTCTTTTGGAACACTTGAAGTGACCATTATCGCTTGTTGGTCTCTTTCCAAATTCAACAACGACAGGCTTGTTCGCAGTGTTCTTACTGCCTCTGCAAATTGGTGTTGCTTTCCATCGAAAAACGTTCTGATAGGTAAATCGGTTTTCTTTTTATGCGCCAACCAAGGTATCAAACCCAACATACGTTGCCCTAGCTTGCGCTCAACATCTTCTACTGACCTGATACCACTGTTTAAAAAGTCCATTACTAGCGCTAGAACCACACCTAACCCTGAACTCAATACAAATGCTGCAATGATCAGTAACTTTTTATTCGGTTTTGAAGGCACGCTGCTCGCTAATGCTTCATCTAGTACACTAGCGTTAGCAGATTCAAAACCGCCTAATTCGTCAGTTTCTTTCAAACGCGTGAAAAATGAATCGTAAAGCTGCTGATTAGTATCACGCTCGCGTTCTAGGGTTTTCCTTTTATTATCTAATGCAGCAAGCCTTCTGAACCTAGCTTTCGCCTCACTTACTTCTTGTTGAAGATTAGTTACACGCTCTTGCGATACAGTATATTGCGTTGCAATACTGGAAATTAAACTATCTATTTGTCTTTCGAAGGTTTCTTGAATTGCGTCTAACTCAGCTTGCGCAGAAATCATGGTAGGATGCTTCGGGCCGTACGTTTTTGCAAGTTCACTCACTTTGGTAAGCGCTCTGCTCTCTTCTCGTCTCACATCTTGAATGAGTGGATGGTTGAGCACTTCTGGAATTCTGGCTAAAGATTCAATTGAAACCCCAGCTCTGGTTTGCTTATAAATAAGAGAATTAAACTCCAGCGAAGTCTGTGCTTCTAATAACTGTTTATTTAACTGTTCTAGCTCAGTGGCTGCAAGACCAACAACACCATCTAAGTTGACAACTTGGTTTTCCTCGTAGAATTCAGATAATGTTTTTTCCGACTGCTGCAGTTTCTGTTGAAGGCCATCTAAGCTGTTTGTTAGAAAGCGCGTGGCTTTTTCGGTCATATCTAACTTTGCTTGAAGATGGCTTTCAATGAAAACATCCGCCATAGCGTTCGCTATATCTGCAGATAAACTTGGCTTTGTAGTTGTTACCGTGATTTTCAAAATCTGTGTATTCTTAACCATTGCAACGCTTACAGATTGAATCAACTTGTTAACAGCACGCTTTTTCTGAAGTGCTAATGTCTCAGCCTCTGTAAGAGTCTTTGCTTCAGACTGAGGTAAAAATGGTAATAATTCCGCTGCACCAGAAGTTAAGCTTTTAAGAAAAGGTTTGCTTGGCTCATTACCAATAAAATCAATATTGTTGTGAAGCGATAGACTTTCAACAGTTCTTTCTGCAATCTTTCTAGAGCGCAATATTTCATATTGCGTTTGCATATAGTCTTTACGCTCTGTGTCTAGACCATACACTTCTTCAATGGAAACTACATTGGCTTTATTAGCCTCAATGATTAGCGTAGCAGTGGAAGAGAATTGAGGTGTCATGCGAAGAACAACAACAGCACACAAAGTGGTAAAAGCCAATGCGAGAATAAAAATCCTTCCTGAATAAGCTTTTACAGTTTTAATATATTGCTTCAAATCCAGCGCATCATTTTCCGACGGGCTATCGAATAGCACTTCCCGAAAGTCCTTTGTCATTGATTTATCCAATTATTGTTATCAGAAGAAACGTTGATTGATTGTAATGATATCACCAGGCTGGATCATATCACTCACAGTAACGGTTAACTCTCTCGTCTGGTTTGAAGACTCTCTCACTATGACTATTTTATCTCTTGCCGCTCGCTCTGTGTAACCACCGGCTAACGCTGCAGCTTTGTTAACTGTTAAGCCAGGCTGATATGGATAACCGCCTGGGCGTTTAACTTCTCCGTCTATAAAAAAAGGGCGATACTCGACTATAGATACAGACACCGAAGGATTGACCAAATAGTCCCCAAGTAAACCATTGTGAATTAATTGTTCAACTTCAGCAGCTGTAAGTCCTACAAGCTTTAACTCACCTAAAAAAGGGTAATTAATGGTTCCAACGTCGGGGAGCCTTACTTCCATAGACAACTCTTCTTGACCGAACACGCTAATGCTAACTTTGTCACCCGAGCCTAGTTGATACTGGCTCATACTTGCATTACCAGATTGAGCTAAGACTTTAGTACTCATTGATAATGTAATTAAAACACAGAAAAAGCCTAAAAGTTTAAACTTCACAACGATACCTCTGCACTAACACCCACTACATTCCTGTCATAACCAATTAATTCGCGGTTACTTGTTCTATCTTGAATTTGGTAGAATAGTGCGAAACTGAGCCATCGTCTCGCCGAATAATTCAATGTCGCTGAATAACTCATCAAATCATCATCTCTATTATCTAGACCGCCATCGTTAATGTATTCATCATCACTTTTGGCAATACGAACAGAAGAGCTTAAGCGCTCTAGCCACTCGTGCTCCCATGACAAGGAATAATTCCGTCCTCGGATAAAATTACCTTCGCCATTGGTTTCAAGAGTATCTGCGCTGGTGGAAAAAACAAAAGTTGAGTAAGACAGCGGCTGCCACTCTACACCCACTTCCCAGTCTGTACCATAAAATGTATCTCTACTTTCGGCTTTGAAGTCTTTTTCTTTATAACCCACTTTTGCAAAACCAGTGGTCGCTGCGCTGCCTTCCCAAGTAAGACCCACCAATACTCTACTCTCGTCACTGTCTCTTGATACTATACCGGTTTGATTATCATACCTTACAAAAGATTTGACAAAATCTAGAACCAAACTAGTAGACGCACCTATCTGGTAGAAAAACTCAGTGCCAACATTTGTGCTCACTCTGTCTCGAATTAGGTACTGCTGCTCGCTTCTGTCGTAATCTAATGTTTGTCGGTCAGCTTTGAACTTAATGCGACCATCAGACGTGACTGCACCATAGAAATAATCTGCACCTATATAGGAGCTTTTATATCTGTCTGGAGATGTAAGATTATTCCCTCCACCTAGGGAAAAACCAGTCCCCCTATCTTCATGTCCGTCTTCGAACTGACCTATGAGGTTTACCGCATTTCTTGCATTTATCTCTAAATCCGCTGATGCTTCAAGAAAGTGATCTGTATAGTCGTCTGAACTACTCGAAAAATAGACGCCTCTATCAAGTCTGTATCCTACTTGAACAGGGTTTCCAGCAACTTCAGTTGCTGCGACAATCTCTGGCGATAAAATTGAACGCCAGCTGTAAATTTTGGGGTCATCTTCATTTGCGTAAGCTACATTGTCTACATAAGACAAAGAAGTTGTAAGCGAAGGGATTACATCAAATTGCCCAACTTTGATTCTGCCTTCTTCACTACTTTCTTGCGCCTCAATTCCACTAGTTAAAACTAATGAAACAAGAGCTAAGTGAATTTTATTCCATTTGTTCATTGTTACTCCTCGTAAATGTGCTCAACGGCTTGAAGATAATTAATCTATTCGTGCTCTAATTTTGTTAGCCAATCAGACAATTTTAAGATTAATGATGCCATTTACATGCCACAACCGTCTTTGGCTCGCCATTAAGCTATAGCTCTTATATTTCAGAATTATTTAACACCTAGAAGCTAATGGTAAAATAAAGGAAGGAAACTTACTACATGCAATGCAAAACAATTGACCTCCATTTTGTAATAAAATTACAATGAAGCTATAATATTATTTATGCTGTCAATGAAGTACTCATTCACTGCAAACAGTGAGGAGCTATTGATACGCTTCATAAAGGGCATAAGACTTGCTTTAAGCAAATGGACAACCGTGCTTTCGCCATCAATGTACTCGGTTCATTTCGTATCGTGGCAAACATTCAAATAATAGGCATTTCCTATTAACTATTAGAGATACTCAAAATGGATAATCAAGTAGAATCTAACAAAGTACTGAAGTCTCACCCAGTTGACTCAAGCGCTAACGGCGGCCTTGTAGTACGAAATAAAAGTGGTTTTTCAACGCTTTATCGCCTAATCGATCTGTCGTTAGTGACACTTATGTACTATTCCTGTGCGGTGTATTTTAAGTCAACTATTGATTCCACTAGTCTTATTCTTTTATTCGTCAACGTTATTTGTTTTCAGATATCAGCTGAAGGCGTAGAGCTTTATCGTTCTTGGCGAGGGCATCGCACCCCTGAAATGCTAAGAGCTGCGGCAATTACTTGGGCGCTAAGCATTTTAGGCACCCTCACAATTGGTTACTTCTTCGTTCAAAACATCAATACTCCCCCGATAGTAGTTTTAGCATGGTTCGCTACTTCGTTTGTTGTCCTTATTGCTTGGCGTTTTGTAATGCGGAAGTTCCTTTTCCATATAAGAAAGAGCGGTATGAACTCTCGTCGCTCAATTGTTATTGGCGCAACGCATCTTGGAGCAAACGTTGCACTTCAGATACAGCAAAATGAGCATCTTGGCATAAGATTTAACGGTTTGTTTGATGATAGAGATACGAGTCGCCTTCCTCATGAAATGCAAAACACTGTGTTGGGAAACATCGAACAAGCCATAGAAATGGCTAAACGAAATGAAGTGGATTATATATATATTGCACTGCCAATGAGCGCAGAGAATAGAATTCGCTCAATTTTAGAGCAATGTAGTGATACCACGGCTAACGTTTATGTGGTTCCAAACTTCTTTATGTATAACCTATTGAATGCCCGCTGGCAGACAGTGGGTAACGTACAAGCGCTAAGTGTTTACGATACGCCATTTCAGGGTGCTAGTGATATATTAAAGCGTTTTGAAGATATTGTTTTAAGTACGCTTATATTGATCATGATTTCGATACCCATGCTGTTTATTGCGGCAGCGGTCAAACTGACTTCTAAAGGCCCTGTAATTTTTAAACAAAAGCGCTATGGGTTAGACGGTAAACAAATTACGGTTTATAAATTCCGTTCTATGACCACGCAAGATAACGGCGCTGTTGTGAAGCAAGCAACGAAAAACGATGCGCGTTTAACTAAGATTGGTGGTTTCTTACGAAGAACTTCTTTGGATGAACTTCCACAGTTTATCAATGTTTTACAAGGCCGTATGTCGATTGTAGGGCCTCGCCCGCATGCAGTCGCACACAACGAGCAGTATAGAAAAATAATTACAGGTTACATGCTACGTCACAAGGTTAAACCTGGTATTACAGGCTGGGCGCAAGTAAATGGCTTACGTGGTGAGACAGAAACAGTCAACAAGATGGTTCAACGTGTTGAATACGACCTAGATTACATTCATAGGTGGTCGGTGTGGTTTGATATCAAAATCGTGTTCATGACCGTGTTTAATGGTTTTATCAATAAAAACGCTTACTAAATTTAATTTATAAGAAAGGGATATCAATAATGAAACCTGTTGTATTAGCTGGCGGCACGGGTAGTCGCTTATGGCCAAAATCGCGCGCCGCTCTACCAAAACAATTTTTAGCGCTAACTTCAGAAAGCACTATGTTGCAAGATACCATTACTCGCTTAAGCGGTACTGATGCTGAAGCTCCAGTCTTTATATGTAATGACGCGCATCGCTTCTTAGTTGCGGAGCAGCTTCGTAAAAAGAATATCAAGCACGGTGGTATTCTGTTAGAGCCTGTTGGTCGTAACACGGCTCCTGCAATAGCACTTGCAGCACTACATGCCACTAAGAATGGCGAAGACCCTGTACTTCTTGTTCTTGCAGCAGACCACCTAATTAAAGATCAGCTCGCTTTTCACAGTGCTATTACTAAAGCAGAAGCTTTGGCAAATGAAGGAAAGCTTGTAACCTTTGGTATTGTTCCAGACCAACCGCATACGGGCTACGGCTACATCAAGGCTGGAAATGTACTCAATGTTGGGTTTGAGGTAGCTGACTTTGTTGAAAAGCCGGAACTAGAAACCGCTAAACAATATGTTGAATCTGGTGAGTTTTTCTGGAATAGCGGCATGTTTATGTTTAAAGCCAGCCGCTATATTGAAGAATTAGGTAAGTATCACCCCGAGATGCTAGAGATTTGTCGTCGCGCCATTGAAACCGAAGCCCCTGATTTAGACTTCATTCGTGTTGATTCTGAAATATTTGCTACCTGTCCTGACGACTCAATTGACTATGCTGTTATGGAAAAAACTGACAGCGCTGCAATGGTTCCATTAGATGCTGGGTGGAGTGACGTCGGCAGCTGGACATCACTTTGGGAAACAGCAGATAAAGATGACCGCGGGAACGTTTGTGTAGGCGATACTATTCTAGAAAACACCATAAATAGTTATGTAAACGCAGAGCAACGCTTAGTTTCGGTAATTGGTTTAGAAGACGTGATAGTCGTTGAAACTAAAGACGCCGTAATGGTCGCTCACAAAGACGATGCCCAAAGCATTAAGAACGTTGTAAATAAATTAAAAGCCGAAAAGCGCCCTGAATTTGAATTCCATCGTGAAGTTTTCCGTCCTTGGGGTAGCTACGATTCAATTGACAGCGGCGCACGCTTCCAAGTTAAACGTATTACGGTAAAACCAGGTGAGAAACTATCTGTTCAAATGCACCACCATCGTGCCGAGCACTGGATTGTGGTCTCTGGTAGTGCCAATGTGACTATTGATGACAACACTCAGTTAGTAACAGAAAACGAATCTGTCTATATCCCAATTGGTGCAGTACACGCTTTGGAGAACCCCGGGAAAATCCCTCTAGAGCTTATAGAGGTGCAATCTGGTGCTTACCTAGGCGAAGATGACATAGTAAGGTTTTCTGACCGCTATGGGCGTGTAGAGAAGAAATAAGAGAGAACGCTATACGCTAACGTGATAAATATGAGCAGAGCTTCGGCTCTGCTTTTTTGTGTTTGAGGACACAAAGGCTCCACTACCTACAACAATTGAAGCTACAGTAACAGGTTGTCCATTCGAGATAAGAAAATCTCATGACGGGTAAGGCTTCGATTTTCGGAAAACCCACTATCGGTGAGGTTAATTGTTGGCTTATCCGTATCGGTCGTTGCTACTTACTTTACTGCTATGCCCTTGCACCTGGAGCTTATTCGCAATTCCTTCATATAAGATCTTATATAGAAGTTTTGCTATACTGCGCCGCTGTATTTCTTAACCTATAAAGACACAAAATTGCGCTTATTTATTTCCCTAGTTCGTAACGCACTTGGCGGTGTTATCGCCTTGCTTGATTTAATAACTCGTGGCAGAAAACTTAAACGATTGCCACAAGAACAACAGCAAGTCGAAAACGCCGTACAAGAATTAACGCTTTATCAATTTTTTGCTTGCCCCTTTTGTATTAAAACACGCCGCGCTATATACAAAATGAATTTGCCTATTCGTAAACGCAGCGTATCGAGTGGGTCACCGTATCGTGATGAATTGGCGCAAGGCGGCGGGAAAGTACAAGCTCCTTGCTTACGTATACAAACCCCTGAAAAAGATATTTGGTTGTACGAGTCTTCGGAGATTATTAAATATTTGCAGCAACGCTTTCAGTAAGTTGTTTATATTCGCCGATTGAAGGAATACAAGATTGGCAACAAGGTAAATTTGCTTAAAAGAAAGTGATTTATCTAAACCCCAAAAACGAAAAAAGGCGAGCATCCTGCTCGCCTTTTTCCGAAAGAACTTAAACTTAATTAGTTAATAATTAAGCTAATGCGCCTTTAGCCGCTTCGACTAGTGCGCTGAAAGCTGCTTTGTCATGTACTGCGATGTCGGCAAGGATCTTACGATCGATTTCAACAGACGCTTTCTTCAAACCGTTAATGAAACGGCTGTATGACATACCATTTTGACGAGCAGCAGCGTTAATACGTGCAATCCATAGTTGACGGAATTGACGCTTGCGCTGACGACGGTCACGGTAAGCATATTGACCAGCTTTAGTTACAGCTTGTACCGCTACGCGATATACACGTGAACGTGCGCCGTAATAACCTTTTGCCTGCTTGAGGACTTTTTTGTGACGAGCACGTGCGATAGTGCCGCGTTTTACTCTAGCCATTAATCAGTCTCCTAAGTCTTATACGTAAGGCAGCATGCGCTGAACCAATTTGGTATCAGAGTCATGAACCAGTTTTTTGCCACGAAGGTGACGTTTACGCTTAGAGCTCTTCTTAGTCAGAATGTGACGTAAGTGAGACTGTTTGCTTTTAAAGCGGCCAGAACCCGTTTTCTTAAAACGTTTGGCGGCACCGCTTACAGTTTTCATTTTAGGCATTGCTAAAACT
The DNA here is from genome assembly GCF_000808575.1 of Alteromonas marina. Taxonomy (GTDB): domain Bacteria; phylum Pseudomonadota; class Gammaproteobacteria; order Enterobacterales; family Alteromonadaceae; genus Alteromonas; species Alteromonas marina_A. The sequence goes on along the minus strand of NZ_JWLW01000067.1, from coordinate 10,499 downwards.
CCGCATTGTTTAATATCGGTATTTTTCGTGTTGCAGTCACTTCATACCGGTTAATGTTTAGCAGCAAGGTGTTTAAGGGTGCAGATTCCTTAAAACTTTAGACCGTTACTACTTCTTATTTGGGGCTAGCACCATGATCATCTGACGGCCTTCCACACGACGTGGGAAAGACTCGCATGTAGCGATATCTTCTAAATCGGTTTTAACGCGGTTTAGTAGATCGATACCGATGTCTTGGTGCGCCATTTCACGACCACGGAAGCGGATCGTAACTTTGGCTTTATCACCACCTTCAAGAAAGCGACGCAGGTTGCGCAGTTTGACCTGGTAATCGCCTTCATCAGTGCCAGGGCGAAATTTAATCTCCTTGACCTGAATTTGCTTCTGTTTTTTCTTCTGCTCTTTTTGAGCTTTACTTTTTTCGAAGAGGAATTTGCCATAGTCCATAACTTTACAGACTGGCGGCTCGGCATTCGGACTGATTTCTACTAGATCTAGGCCCGCTTCTTCTGCGTTACGAGTAGCTTCTGCTAGAGAAACCACACCAACCTGTTCACCGTCTTTGCCAATTAATCTTACTTCTCTGGCTTTAATCTCATCGTTAATGCGGGCTTTGTCGCCCTGAGCCTTGTTGTTAGCGCCTTTAATGTGCTATTCCTCCAAACATTTAATTCTTTTGTCTGCTTTTGAGAGGTCGGTTAACCCAAAGTAAAGCCAAAAGCAGACACCTTAATTGTGTATTATACACAATTTGCTCAACTACTTAATCGTCTTTTCAACAACTTCTTGTTGAGCCATGGCAATAAAGTCTTCCAGGCGCATTTTGCCTAGGTCGTCACCGCGACGAGAGCGCACTGCTACTTCGCCCGCTTCCATTTCTTTATCGCCCACAACTAGCATATACGGAATACGCTTCAAAGTGTGCTCGCGGATTTTAAAGCCGATCTTCTCATTTCGCAAGTCAGACTTTGCTCTAAAACCTAATTCTTGCAGTTTTTTTACACAATCTGAGGCATATTCAGCTTGTTTGTCGGTAATATTCATTACCACAACCTGCTGAGGAGCCAACCAGAGCGGGAAGAAACCTGCAAATTCTTCGGTCAAAATTCCAATGAAGCGTTCTAGTGAACCCAAAATAGCGCGGTGAATCATAACCGGCACTTTGCGTTCGCCATCTTCAGCTACATAAGTAGAACCTAAACGACCTGGCATTGAGAAATCTAGCTGTACGGTTCCGCACTGCCATGCACGGTCTAAGCAATCGTGTAGTGTAAACTCAATTTTTGGTCCGTAAAACGCACCTTCTCCAGGCTGATAATCGAACTCGATGTCATTAGCTTTAAGTGCATCTGCAAGCGCAGCTTCTGATTTGTCCCAAATCTCGTCAGCACCTACGCGCTTTTCTGGGCGAGTAGACAACTTAACTTTGATGTTTTCGAAACCAAACGCAGCGTATGTCTCGTACACCATCTTAATACAGCCACTCACCTCTTCTAGGATCTGTTCTTCAGTACAGAAAATGTGAGCATCGTCTTGTGTAAAGCCACGAACACGCATTAAGCCGTGTAGTGCGCCCGATGGTTCGTTACGGTGACAGCAGCCAAACTCAGCCATACGAAGAGGCAGGTCGCGGTACGATTTCAAACCTTGGTTAAAAATTTGTACGTGGCCTGGGCAGTTCATTGGCTTAACGGCATATTCACGCTTTTCAGATTCAGTCGTGAACATGTTTTCAGCGTACTTGTCCCAATGACCTGATTTTTCCCAAAGCGAGCGGTCCATCATTAATGGGCCTTTCACTTCGTCATAACCATATTCACGAAGCTTCTTACGCACGTAGCTTTCAAGCTCGGTATAAATTGACCAACCATCGTTGTGCCAAAACACCATGCCCGGCGCTTCTTCTTGCCAATGGAAAAGGTTAAGGGCTTTACCAATTTTACGGTGGTCGCGCTTTTCAGCTTCTTCTAAGCGCTGTAGGTAAGATTTAAGCTGCTTCTTATCTGCCCACGCAGTACCGTAAATACGCTGAAGCATTTTGTTGTCGCTATCGCCGCGCCAGTAAGCACCTGCCACTTTCATCAGTTTGAAGTGATGGCAGAACTTCATGTTTGGCACGTGAGGGCCACGACACATATCTGTGTATTCTTCGTGGTGATAAAGTGCCGGGCGGTCGTCCTTGCTGATGTTCTCATCAAGAATTTCCATTTTGTAGCTTTCACCGCGTGCTTCAAATGCATCGCGCGCTTCTTGCCAGCTCACTTTATTCTTAACCACGTTGTAATTGGTTTTAGCCAGTTCAAGCATACGCTTTTCTAGTTTGGCTAAATCTTCCTGGGTTAGGCTTTCTTCCATATCAACGTCGTAATAGAAACCGTTGTCGATAACCGGGCCGATAGCCATTTTGGTGTTAGGCCAAAGTTGTTTGATAGCGTGGCCTAACAAGTGCGCGCAACTGTGACGAAGAATTTCTAAACCTTCATCGTCTTTTGCAGTGATTATTTGAAGTTGTGCGTCCGCGTCAATCATATCAACGGCGTCAACTAACTCACCGTTTACTTTTCCTGCAATGGTTGCTTTGGCTAAACCAGGGCCAATGTCGTTTGCAACGTCTAGTACAGAAACAGCGTTATCGAAAGCGCGTTGGCTTCCATCAGGAAGGGTAATTACAGGCATTTTAATTCCTTTACAGTGGTGACGCCTACTCTGCGCCACATGCATATTTTTGAAAAATTTAAGCGTGCTATCGAGGGTCAAAAGGCCCGAGCACTCGAAACTTGCTTTATTTTTTTAGAGGCTTGTTTTAAATGAACGGCGTTTGCACCTATTGATGAGTACATATAACACAACCGCTAACAGTCTCGCATAAAGCAAGTGGTGGATTATAACTAGAGTATGGTCAACTTCAATATTGAAAAGCCCGAATTGACTAATTAGTGCAGGTTTGTTTTCCGATAGGCAAGATTTTGGTAGAGGAATTTATGCATTTCACTATTTTTAACCCATACTTTAGTTTAACGCGAGGCCACTGGCTGTAGTGGGCAGGTTACTGAATTTTGCAGTGCGTTTAGCATGCACTTTTTACTGCAATGCAACACGAGTGCATTCTCGCTAAATAAGCGCATTGGACCAAAGCATTAAACCAAGCAGAGCGTGCATTATGTGGCATTTTATCAGCGAGCATATTTCAGATGAGACCCAGCAATTTTTCAGCTGCCAGAAAGCCGATCGCGTCAGTGGTGGAGATACCCACGACAGTTACATTATAAAAGACTCCACTCATCGCTACTTCGTTAAAACCCGAAAGTATGACGACACCCAACAATTGTCCCATGAAGCCGAGGGTATTAACGCCATAGCTAACACCCAAACCATATCAACACCGCGGGTCATCTGTCACGGCATAACTGTTAACGAAACGCCGAACATGGAATATTTGGTACTTTCGCATGTTAGATTTGTTGAACCTACCGTGCCTGACTATTTCACTTTAGGGCAGCAGCTTGCTGCGCTGCACGCAGTTAACGCCTACACAAGCTATGGCTGGCCCCATGACAATTACATAGGCGCAAGCGTGCAAACCAACGGGCGCATGGCGTCGTGGGCTGACTTCTTTGCCGAAAAACGCATCGGTAGCATGCTTGAACGCTTGGCTTCAAATGGGCTATGGTCGAAAGAGAGCGGTGACATAGATGGTATCGTTACGAAAGTGAAGCATCTTTTAAGTTTGCATCAGCCCCACCCTTCGCTATTGCACGGCGATCTATGGGCCGGCAATGTGGGCTTTAACAAAAAAGGGCCGGTGTTATTCGACCCTGCCGTGTATGTCGGTGACGCCGAAACCGACCTTGCCATGGCAGAACTCTTTGGAGGCTTTCCGCAAACCTTCTTTGAAGGCTACAACCAGCACACGCCAATTGAAAAAAATTACCAATTAAGAAAACCAATTTACCAGCTTTACCATATTTTAAATCACGGGTTATTATTCGGCGCGCATTACATTGCGCAAGCCAGACAAGTAGTAGACGACATCTACAGCCACTAGTGCAGTAATGGAAGCGACATGCAACCTAACCCGCTTGTTTTGTATACCAACCGCTTTACCAGCGAACTGCTGCAAAAGCGTTTGCATGTGGTTATACAAGGTGCGTAATGAAAATCATCGCAGGCTGTAATTAGCCATAAACAGATTTAAAATAGAGAGAAGCTTTTATTATGAAAAACTCAGGCCCTGGTGCGCTTCCTGTTGCATTGATTACAGGGGCAGCAAAACGCATAGGCGCCGCCATGGCATGTAAGCTTCATAGCGAAGGCTACCGCATTATCATTCACTATGGGCACTCTAAAGACGATGCTTTTGCACTGGCCGACAAGCTTAATAGTCGGCGTGCAGATTCCGCTGCCTGCTTACAAGCCAACCTATGTAACACCGACGAGGTAAATGCGCTTGGCCAGCAAGCATTACGTGTTTGGGGCCAGATTAATGTTTTAGTGAACAATGCGTCTAGCTTTTACCCAACGCCTGTTGGCGAAATTTCCCAAGACGATTGGACATCGCTAGTTGGCAGCAACGTAAAAGGCCCGCTGTTTTTGTCTCAAGCACTGGCGCCAGCGTTACAGGAAAGCAAGGGCTGCATTATTAATATGGTCGATATGCACATTGACCGCCCACTTCCCAAGCATAGCGTTTATTTAATTGCTAAATCAGGCCTTGCCTCGCTCACTCAATCTTTAGCGATAGACTTAGCGCCCCATGTTCGCGTTAATGGAATTGCGCCAGGGGCAATATTGTGGCCTGAGCGCGAAATGGATGACGAGGAGAAAGACAAGCTTTTATCGAGTATTCCTCTAGGCGAGCTCGGCACGCCTGAAGATATCGCAAATACCTTGTCATTTTTAACATCGGCTTCGTACATCACTGGGCAAATCATTTATGTTGATGGCGGGCGCAGCCTTTATACCGGAGCATCCGCGTGAAAGTCATTCAACAAAAAACAATGAATCCCAACGCTGGCCGGCAACCTGCTTTGCGACTTAAACGATTGTGGCTTCCCCACCTCAAGCAGCAAACATTGCAGCTTAAAAGCGCATTTAGTTTTGAAGCAAGAAATTGGTGCCACGTTGGAATTATCAGCGCTAGCTTATTTACGCTGCTAGGCTGCTTTGGTGGCAATACCGTAAAACACAGTATTGAAGATTATGCGCAGCGTCTTTCTCGTGTGATTGATACCCCGCTACCAGATACATTCAACAATAACATCACCACACCGCTTCCCAAACTTGCCGACTCGACCACGTTGAAGCACACAGTTGAAGGCGTGAGCATAAACCTGCGTGAGTTTTATGCGCTGCAAGATTGTGAGTTGGGTACTGTTGTGGCCGAGCGCAATACGTCGTTAGGCAAAAGCCAGCTGCCATCACAAAGGTTAGTATACGAAAGTAAGCTGCTGACTGTACTTAAAAGCTGTGAAGCAGCGCTCTCGGAAGAAGACGAGACAAATAAAAATAACGCAGCGCTGGCAGCAACCATCGCATTATGGCGTGAACAAAAAACACAAGACTACACCAAAACATGGGCAAACCTGATTCAAGGCAGCCAAGAATTGCGTTTAGCGCTGAATACTCCTGAACGTCTAATGTCAGTTGAACACAATAAAGATGCTCTTTCTAGCGTGAACGCGCTGTATTATATCGACAGTTTACATATACAAAACCAAACCCCAATAGACAGTAGCGAGCTAGAGCAGCAGCTACAAATTATACGCTCTGCACGATTACCCGCTACCCTTTGGCACACCCAACAAACCTTAACGCAAAACCTTTCTCTACTTACAGATATGCTTGCTACCGAACTCGATACTGTAAGTTGCCCACAGGGCCGTGCCAGCGACAAAGCCGAAATACTGCGCAACGTGTTTTACTTGTTTTTCATTGAAGAAATACAGCCTGTAGGTAGCCTGGTAAACCAGTATCATTACAAGCTAGCACCGTTGTGGGAAGACTGGCTTGAACAGCCGTCGCTACATGAAGAATTCAAACGCTATATAAGACAACAGTCGCAAGACGGTTTTGATAAATACACCCGTGCCATGAAAGCTCATGTAAACCTATGGCAAGATTTTCTTGGAAGATGTAACCTTTCGCCTGTACCACCTGTATAGTCCTGCTGCGCATAATGGATAGGTGATCGCAGGCTAAAGTAGCGCTACTTTGATACTTTAAGCCTGCTGAAGCACATTTAGCGTAACGACTTTATTGTTTCCAGCAAGGTTACACCCACAGCAGCACTTTGCTTTATAGAATATTCTCACCGGCCTCTGGATCCCTTGACCTGCGGGCCTGTTCTCTTATTTCATGCGCTTCAGAAGATGTGTCATCTTGCGTTGGCGTTCGCCGTTTGAGCTTGTTATCGTGCTCTTTAGCACCTTCAGGTTCAAACCCATAATCATCGGCAGCGTCATGACCTAACGGGTTAGCACTTTGATTGCCTTTAGCCCGACAATTTTCATTAGTTGCACTATCTCCCCTGTTTTCATTGGCCAAATCCTTGATACCAGACTTGCTGCCAGCGCCTCCCGTGGATAAGCTTTCTTGGCCTTCTAATTGATTCACTGGGCTGGCTTCTTCACTCTTTGAACCTGTGCTTTCAGTTTGCTCAATACGAAGCTGCATGCCTTCTGGGAATATGCGCTCACGAGCATCGTCAGGCATACTAATACTGGCGTCTAAAAACGCTTGTGTGATGTTACGCATTAGCACAGACGCCATTTTCAACACACTGGTTCTCTCTACATCCACCCAAAAATACACCTTAACGTTGTATGTAGAGGAGCCAAGTTCATCTATTAACACTTGTGGTTCAGGGTCGTTTAATACATTTTCTTGCCCCTCTGTAATTTCCAGCGCTATTCGCTGAGCCTCTTGTATGTCTGCATCGTAGCCCACGCCAATAACAAACTGCCCCCGCATAAGTGGGTTAGCCGTTAAGTTCTTAATCACTCCTTTGTATATGGTGGCATTGGGTATTTGAATATGATTACCATCGAAGTCAACCAAGGTAGTGGCACGTGCCGTGACTTTTTGAATAATGCCAGTAAAGTCGTTTATTTGAACGATATCGCCTATTCTGAATGGACGTTGAATAGTAAGTAGTAAGCTTGATATAAAGTTCTCTGCAATATCGCGAAAGGCAAAGCCAAGAATAAGCCCTACTACCCCTGTGCCACTTACCACCGCAATGGCAAACCCGGTCAGCCCAGCTAAAAACAGAAAAAGATAAATACCAAGCAGCATTAAAATTAGGCTAACGCTTCTTTGAATTACTGAACGCAATAATGGTGACGTGGTAGTTTTGGTAAGCGGCTTGACGAGTACGTTTGCAATATGTGGCGCTAGAAGTATAAACGCCACCATGATAACTATTCCTAGCGCCAAGCCTGGTAAACGATAGACAAAGCTCTCCCAAAGCTGAGAAAGTAGCGACTGTGCGCTTGATAAACTGCTTATTGCTGCGCCATCTTCGTTTTGCTGCAGTAAGGATTGAACAAAGCGTTCACTTAGGGGCGTTTCAATTTGCGGATAAAGAAGCCCCATGCGCTTATCTAGAATATGAGACACTACAATTTGCTGAACACTGAACATGACCTTACTCCTTGGCGTTCATGTGGATAAATTTTTAATACAAATAATTACGCTGCAATAACCAAATAAGATCCCAACCCAATAGTGAACAAAAAGCTTCCCCACAAGGCATGCTCGATCACCACAACGGGCGTTGATTTTGTTTGCATATATCGGTAACCAAATATGGCACCGCCAATCCAAGAAACCACTACCGCTACCCAGTTACCGTACACTAAATGTGCGAGACCGAATAAAAAAGTACTTAATGCCCACCTCGTGTATTTTGAGGGCAAGATTTGCTTGTAGCGATGAAAGAAATAGGTGCGAAAAATAATCTCTTGGGGGATCACCGAAACAATGGGGTAAATCAGCAGGGTAGCCACCCACATCCACGGCTGGTTCATAGGCCAGTGCAGAAATAATTCAGGCTTTAAAAAGTACACCACCAGCGCCAGTAAACTTGCCCATGGCAGAAATAACCTAAGTGTACTTCTAAGATGTATTCGATAGTCTTCCCAATGCCACAATTTAAACCGTTTAAATTGTTTATCTGCTAACAAGACAGCTAAACAGCAAAGCCCCATTCCCCCTAAGATGGGCATGAGATAATCTGCAAAATGCTTAATCCAGTAGAGAACAGCAAAAGGAACTGCTACAAATAGCAAGATCAATTCAGACCAAAGCTTTGCCACAACTCACCTCTTTCTCTATGTTACGTCGCCGCTGCTCTACGATCTGCAAAAAATTTACGCTTTCGAGACCCAAGTAAGACCAACAACATAATTACCAACCGATGACACTTTTATGAATTTTTACGGTTACTATGTATGAAAGTGTAGTGCCAATTTGCGGGGTTTGAATTATTAATTAGGTGATACTTTAGCCCTATAAAATACGCTATTTGCGTAACCTATTATAAGATTTAAACTTTTTATTTTCGAAGGTACTAGATAGTGCTTGTTGTACCCAGATTTAAGAAATAAATACGCTTAATGCAAGGTCGTTTTACCTTCCACTTTATCCGTATTTGAAGGTGAGAGACGGAAGATTTCACGTTGTGTTTGTATATAGCACAAAAGTCGTGAAATAATTGCGTTAGATGTAAAAGGCGATACCAATGACAAAAAGTAGCCCTAGCGACGTTTTACAACAAATCGAAAAACACTATGCCTCGTTATCTCCTTCGGGCAAATCCATCGCGCATTATATACAGCAAAACCCCATTGCCGTGTTAAGTCAATCCACATCGCTCATTGCTGATAAAACAGGGACGTCGAAAGCGACCGTAAGTCGGTTCTTTCGTCAGCTTGGCTTCGATTCTCACCAACAAGCCAAAGAAGCTCTTGTGCAGTTACGTGAGCAAGGCGTACCTGTAATAAGCCCGTCAAGCGGCGTTTTACAACACGAAAGTGATAGTAAAAACCTAGCCAACACGTTTGAAGGCACATCGTCTGAAGCATTAAGTGATATAGCTAAATTGCTTGCCTCGGCGGGTCAAGTTACTTTGATTGGGTTTCGCAACGCTTATCCCATAGCCCTTCATTTTAGGCAGCAGCTAAAACAGATTAGGGCATCGGTTCGCGTACTCCCCCAGCCAGGTCAAACGCTCAGTGAAGATATTATCGACTTAACCGAAAATGACCTGGTGGTACTTTTTGGCTTTCGCCGTAGAACCCGCCAATTCAAGTTTGTTTTAAATAGCATTAAGCACTGTAAAACCGTACTTATTACTGACCCCACGGGCCAAGGTTATCGTAACGATGTCGACCACTTAGTTGTAACCCACATCGGCAGTGACTCGCCTTTTGATAGCTATGCTGCGCCAATGAGTCTAGTAGCATCACTGTGTAACCTGACTTATGAAGTATTAGGTAGCAAGGCTGCCGACCGTGTTGACGCCATTACTGATATCTACATTCAGATGGATGAACTAGAAAGCCCAAAACGTTAGCCCTTCCCACAGCACACTTTTTAAGCAATACTATGCAATAACTGCTAGCAGATGATTGCTATTTTGCAAGCAAAAACGGAACTTTTTTGCTCAAAGTCAAGTATAAGTCTAGATGACTTTAATTTTACTGCTTTGAGCGTGTTGTTGGAGTAGATATGGAAAAAACGCAAGTGGTTATGGAAGAAGCTAACGGTGTATTAGACTTTTGGTTTGGCGAATTATCGCCTGAACAATGGTTTACGGAAGATGCCGCACTAGATAAAACAATTACATCGCGATTTTCTTCATTACACAAAGCAGCGACGCGCGGTGAACTCTGGCCTTGGCGTGCTACTGCATCAGGCAGGCTAGCCGAAATTATCGTTCTCGATCAATTTTCACGAAACATCTATCGCAACCATCCTGACGCATTCAGTGCTGACAGTATTGCGCTAGTACTTGCTCAAGAAGCGGTAAGCGTAGAAGCCGACAAAGTGCTAACACCACAACAACTAGCCTTTCTTTACATGCCATTTATGCATAGTGAATCGCTAGCTATTCACGATGTAGCAATGGAGCTGTTCTCACAAGAAGGATTAGAGCGGGAATTTACGTTTGAAAAACGCCATCAACAGGTTATTGAAAGGTTTGGACGTTATCCACACCGAAATACAATCCTTGGACGCGAGTCTACCTCTGACGAAGTTGCTTTCCTAAAGAAGACACCTCAAGGTTTCTAACACTGGCTTGTCTTCACTATTGAACCTGTTTTTATCATTCAGCCTTGACGCCAACGGCTGCCGCCCTTTCCGTTTAAGCTTACACTCTTTGGTTCGCCATCTAGCAAACTTGGCAAGTTGCGCCTTTAAATATTGCTTGATGTAATTGCACGGTTATTTTTATCATTACAAAGTAACAATCGTTTCTCTTGACTTTCTAATGAAAC
>NZ_JWLW01000066.1 GCF_000808575.1 Alteromonas marina | reverse complement strand
TTTTTTGCGTTTGGAAGAAAAAAAAATAGTGGGGTCAGAGTCACGACTCTGACCCCACTATTTGCTGGGATTATGCTTCGGTTTGTAGAGCTTGCTTCTTCAGTGTTTCTATCATGTATTCGCGCATTTTAAACTTCTGAAGCTTCCCTGTTACCGTCATGGGGTACTCTTTAACTACGCTGATGTATTTGGGTACTTTAAAGTAGGCTAGTTTGGATTTCAGGTAGTCGCGTATCTGATCTTCGTCTATATGTCGATTTTCCTTTGCCTTAATCCATAGGCATACTTGCTCGCCATATTTGTTGTCAGGAATACCAAAGACAGCGGCGTCTGACACATCCGCATGTTGATACAAGACTTCTTCAATTTCTCGTGGATAAATGTTCTCGCCGCCGCGAATAATCATGTCCTTTATTCTACCAACTATTGTGACGTAGCCTTCTTCATCCATTTCTCCAAGATCGCCAGAATGGAGCCAACCTTCATCGTCTATGGTGGCTTTTGTCTTAACCTCATCACCCCAATAACCTTTCATTACACAGTAGCCTCTCGCGCAGATTTCGCCCGGTTCTCCAATAGGCACCGTATTGCCTTGGGGATCTATGATCTTCACTTCTGTATGGGGCATAGCGCGTCCAACAGTTTTGACCTGCTTTTCAAATGGCGAGTCAATGTCAGTAATATGATTGATAGGGCTACACTCTGTCTGACCATAACCTATGACGACTTCTGTCATATGAAATTCACTATGGACCTTTCGCATTAGCTCCTCAGGGCAGGTACTACCCGCCATGACGCCGGTTCTTAACGTTGATAAATCAAAGTCTCTGAAGTTAGGAAGTTCGAGCTCGGCAATAAACATGGTTGGTACGCCATGTAATCCCGTGCACTTTTCTTCTTCTACTGTACGGAGTGTTGTCTCAGGGTCGAATGACTCCCCGGGGAATACTGCGCATGCAGCTGATGCTAAGCAAACTAAGTTGCCCAATACCATTCCAAAGCAGTGATAAAGCGGTACGGGAATACAAAGTTTGTCTTTGTGTGTGAACCTCATTGCTTGTGATACTAATAACCCATTATTTAGAATGTTTCGGTGCGTTAACGTTGCGCCTTTCGGGTTTCCCGTGGTGCCAGAGGTAAACTGAATATTGATGTTATCATTCGCGCTAAGGTTCGATTCAACGGCCTCCAACTGAGACTTGAGCGCTTCCGTTGGTTCTATTTGCAATGCAGAAAAAGCCTGTAATCCTTCTACAGGCTTATCGCCAATAGTGTATACATGTTTAAGTGAAGGCAACTTAGAAAGCGTTAGAAGACGCTTTGGTGTGTTCTTATCTTGGCTGTCGATTTCTGGCGCAAGCTCTTTCAACATGGCGACGTAATTTGACTGCTTGAATGACTGCGCCATGACTAAGTATTTTACGGCAACGTTATTAATGGCAAACGCTAATTCATCAGGACGATAAGCAGGGTTCAGGCATACCATGATCGCCCCGATTCGCGCAGTGGCCATCTGTACGATCGACCATTCGATATTGTTCGGAGACCATATACCCACACGGTCGCCAGGTTCTACACCGTTTGCAAGTAAGCCGCAAGCAACACGTTCTACTTCATACCAATACTGCTGATAGGTCCAGCTAACGTCTTGATGTTTTACAATAATCGCTGGGTTATCGCCATAATTGTCGACAACATTTTTGAAATACTGACCGATAGTGAGCGACGTCAGCTCAGCGTCATCAGAGCCAGTAAACTCACTTTTCTGAAGAGGGAGTAGTGAGTTCGGTGTAAATTTTGATTCCATCATATCTTGCCTCCATGCGCGTACGCATCTGATTTATATATAAATAATAGAGTTGGCTGTTTCGGCTTTTGGTTCCAAATAACCAATGGCAACAATTGCAGTAAATGCTGAATACGCAACGAATAAAACAAATAATTCAATCTTTATTAACAATATTGTTGCAAACGGATTTTGTCGACAAGATGTTAGTCGTATATAGCGTTATTCAACGATGAATTTGTGTGACTCGTCGTACACGCTGAAAGGAGAGTAATAACCAAAAGTGACCATGTATCTGATGTCTAAAGAAAATTTTCTCGACTTTAATGAAACAAAAAAGCCTCCGACGAAGGAGGCTTCTTAAAAATTTTTACTTTACGAGAGGTGAGCGTCTATTCAGACTCAATACCTTCGAAGTAGGCACGATATTCCATACGGGTAACGTAAGAATCGCCATTTTCATCCATCATCTCAAAGTCACCTTCGACATGCGCAACTTTTAACTCCTCGGCTGTAAGCTTACCGTCGCTGTCTACATCGATTTCAGTAAACTTATTGTCGGCTGTGGCTGACATTTCAGTACGAAGCTCCTTATTCTTCTCAGAAATCATTTCACCGTCAGCTTTAGAGAATAATTCAGGATTGCCCTTTTCCGAGAGCAAAGCGTCATTGGTGCCTTCAGTTTTCACCTGAGTAATGATGTCGTCGCTAAACATTGATGGTTTTTCATCAACAAACTTGTTGAATTCAACACGGCTAATCATGCTGTCACCATCGGTATCCATTTTTGCGAGAAGCTTGCTGTCAATAACGCCAGAAGACTCCGAACCGACGATATAGCCGTTTCCATCCTTATCCATTGCGTTAAATCCCATCGAGATCTTCTCTTCGTGGTGGCCTGCTACTGCTGAAGCAGATAGTGTTGCAGCAATAACAGCACTGGTAATCATACTTAGTTTTGTGATCTTCATAATCAAATTCCTTCTGGCTTTTACAGTGAACTCGGGCGTTCAGTTGCCCTAACCACTAGGTCCACAGACCTCAACATAGGTGCAGGTTGGAAGTAAGTTTCAATCTGACACCGCTAATGACTTACGTAATTCATTATTCATTGAATGTGCCAACTGCATAACTAACTGATTTAGTGAGGTAATAAAAATCTAAGGCGAGGATTTCAATGTTATTGCTATGTTAAATCGTCGCAGTGTTTGCAAGATCTTCATACGTCAAACTTAAGCTGATCTCAGATTAGATAGAAGCCCATTAATGAGATTAAAACAGTGAGAGTTGATCGTTTGCTATTGTCTCGAAATGCAAGCCAATAAGAGGCAAGATGCTATCGGCAATGGGTTGGATTTGTTTTTCAATATAGTGATCATATTGAAGGGGGGCCGTGGCGGTTTCTACGGTTTGAGGGCCCTGTACTGTAATGACATAGGCAATGGTCGTATTAAACTGATAGCGAAGTGGCAACCCCTGTTCTTTATAGTATTCGTCCGCTAATCGCGCAGCCTTTACGTGGGGAGGCAGCGACTTTGTATACGACGACAAAGGCTTTCGCAGCCGCTTTTTATAGACCAAAGCGTGGTCCATTTCACCGGATTTTATCGCTGCTATCGTGCTATTTATGTAGTCTTCAACAGGCTGTCCAGTAAACACTTTATTGTACAGCTCGTACTGGAAGGTTTTAGCTAGTACCGTCCAATCAGAGCGGACATTTTCTAAGCCTTTAAAGACAAGTTCACCGCCCTTCATTCCAGCGTAACGTTTTTTGCTGCCTTCGGAAGAGCCTCGGATCGTCGGCATAAAAAACGTAGAAAAGTGAGACTCAAACTCAATTTCTAAGTGGCATTCAATGTCGAACTCACTTTTTAGTAACTCTGTCCACTTTCGATTAATAATGCTAGCGAGCTCAAGTCCAGTCTCTGGGGGCGTACCCAGTGCATCATTCCCTTCTACATGAACAAATGTTGAGTCGGTATCGCCGTAAATAACCGTATAGCCTAGTTCTTCAATCCAACCCGCAGTGGTTTGCATAATCTCGTGACCCCTTAATGTGATTGAGCTAGCCAGGCGAGGATCGTAGAAAGGGCAACCGCCACTACCAAGCACACCATAGAAGGAGTTCATTAATATTTTGATGGCCTGAGAGCGCGGTGCGTCTTTCTGTTTTTTGGCTTCGTCGCGCTGAAGCCATAGGTTTTCAATGATGGAAGGCAGAAAATGAGACTCACGACTAAATACTGCGCCTTTAAACCCTTCTATCGCCGTGTCTGGAGATTTAAGCCCTTCTGCAAGTCCCAACGGATCGATTTTAAATGTACGAATTATGGAAGGATACAGGCTCTTAAAATCGAGGACTAAAACGTCCTTGTATAAACCTGGCTGGGAACGCATGACATAACCACCAGGACTAGCCAAGCCTCCATTTTCAGGTCTTACCCCCGCGACATAAGACTTGCGGTGAAGCTTAGGCAAGTACACATTTAAAAACGCGGCCACTGAGCCTCCGGGGCGACTCATATCTAGGCCGGTAAGAATACTGCGCAGCGCCAGAAAATCGATAAATTGAGTCTTATCCTGAATGCGGTTGACCAGCTCCGTGTCTTTAAAGTTATAGTTAGCGAGTGCAACAGGGTCGCTATGATAAAGACGTTTTATCGCTTCAAGCTTGTCGGCGGCTTGAATAAGCTTATTTTCTCCAAGCAGTTCTTCAGAAACGTGGTCGAGCGAGAACGACTCGAATTGATAAGTCATTGTTTTTAGCGCTTCGATACCATCAATGACGCATCGTCCTGGCACATCAACGAGGGTTTGATCCTCCCACTGTCTTACAGAAGCCTCTCGGCTGTGGCGGCCGATTGCATACTTTAGCGAGTTAGCCCTAGCGCGGCGTTCAAGTACCGCCATATCGAACTGTTTAACATTCCAGCCTAAAATGACATCTGGGTCGTAGGATGTAAGATATGAAAAAAATGCTTCAAGCAATGCTTTTTCTGATTCAACGGTAACGAGCTCGTACGCGCTGTCTTTTTGTCCCTGCAATGTTTGCCCAACAAAATGTGGCGGGCATAGAAGCAGCACAACGTTGAGTCCTTCACCGGCTAACGCAATGCTAAAGAGTTCTTCATTCTCATTGCATTCGATGTCTATGCTAAGTGATGTAAATGTGGTTCTGAATTGACAGGGTCTGATTTGCGCATTTTCTATAACGGTCTGTGACGTATCGTCGAAATCTTGCGGGGCCAGGAATTCCACCGCGCCATACACAAAGCGCTCCATTAAGTAGCGATCAGCAACGCGAATATCCGCTTCGTACAATACAATGCTGCTTTCCTGTGCATGCTGGCGAAGCTGATGCATGTGGGATTCGGTTGCGGTTTTTACCGTCGCAACAGGAACTTGTTCCAGCGTGTGAAACCCGTCATCTGAAATACTGATCTTTGCTGAAATACGCTCGGCGATATTGCGTAAATCATTGGCGTGATCTACAGATACAAAGCAAGTGGGGTATTGGGGTGAAGAAATTAACCTAGCGGTGCTACTGGGCGTTTTAACCCATAGTTCAACATACACTTTGCCTCGCCGGGTAAACGTACTTTTATTGAGTATGAACCCTTGTTGTATTGTTGAGGCTGACATGAATCTGATTTACTAACCGGCTTTGTTGACGTTAATTTCTTTAAATAGCCTCATGGGCGTGTACGTTTTATAAACTCGCATTACCATTATCTGTTCAATAACTGGCGCAAAAGTGCAATAAAAATGCGCTACCACTGTGCACGAGAAACGGCAGTAGGCTTAGTATAACGTTTGTTATCACCTACTCCTATAGATCTCTATTCGACAGATATGTTTGTTTTTGTAAGCAGCGCGAGTTAAAACGAAAACGTACAGTCTTTGTGCACGTTAGACCATGCACGATAGAAAAGGTGAGGGCGATATGGAATATCTATTCGATAAACAGGTAGAGCCGGGCGAGCTAATAGAAGTGGCCGATGGTGTTCTTTGGCTAACAATGCCGCTTCCATTTGAACTTGACCACATAAATTTG
This sequence comes from Alteromonas marina, assembly GCF_000808575.1. Classification (GTDB taxonomy): domain Bacteria; phylum Pseudomonadota; class Gammaproteobacteria; order Enterobacterales; family Alteromonadaceae; genus Alteromonas; species Alteromonas marina_A. The sequence continues at coordinate 485,406 of NZ_JWLW01000066.1, read as the reverse complement.
TACCTGATCCGCGGTGAAGGCGGTTGGGTGGTCATTGATACTGGCATAGGAACGTCCACCACCAAAACGCTGTGGGAGCGTATATTCAAGCAATTAGACGGGCCAATAGTTGGTGTCATCGTTACTCACTTACATCCTGATCATGTAGGGTTAGCGGGCTGGATAGCCGACACGTATAACGTCCCCTTTTATATGTCACAAACTGAGTACTTTACTGCCCGAGCGTTTGCGGCAGGAAGAAATGGCGCAACGAATGACCGGGATGTGCAATATTACCAGCGAGCAGGTTTAGACGAATCCATGATCGCAAAGCTTACTTCTGGTGAAGGCAACGGCTACAGCAGCGTCGTTTCACCACTACCTATTAGCTACACACGTCTAAAACATGGTATGACGCTGTCGCTTGGCGGTAACGAATGGCAGATCATCATTGGCCGCGGCCACTCTCCTGAGCATGCGTGCCTTTACAATAAGCAAAAAAATATTCTCATATCAGGCGATCATATTTTGCCGATTATCACGCCAAACATTGGCGCCTACTCAACAGAGCCTGATGCCAACACCTTAGACGACTACCTTTCTACGCTGCCGCAATTCAAGAATTTGCCCAAAGATGCGACAGTATTACCTGCTCACAAGCTACCCTTTATCGGCCTGCATGAGCGAGTAGATTCGCTTATTGCTCATCATCACGAGCACCTAAAAGCACTGTTAAATGCTTGTGAGCAACCTCAAACGGTCGTAGAGCTATTACCGGTTATGTTTAAGCGCAAGCTCTCTAGTCGCAACATGGTGTTTGCAGTAGCAGAGTGTTTGTCTCACCTTAATTACTTGCTTAATGAAGGAGCCATTTCGCGGACGTTAAACAGCAAGGGTGTGTATACATTTAAAGCCTGTGAAGTAAAAAAGCTTGCTTGTTAGTTCAGTCAGAGGACATACAAACAGAGTGAGTATTAACAACGTCTTACTCTGTACTGGGCTATCTGTTTTCTAGGCCGTTTGAGAGTTTTCCGCTTCGTTTTCTTTATTCTCTTCATTATCTTCACTGGACGGGGGCTGTGCCGCAGGCTGTTTCGGAATGGTGATCTCTACCACGGTTCCTTTTGCCTCCTTGCTGCTAATAGATATTTTACCTTGATGTTGTTCAATGGCGGTGTAAGCCACAGAAAGGCCCAGCCCTTGGCCTTGCCCTTCGGGCTTTGTAGTAAAGAAGGGTTCAAAAACGCGCTTTAAATGTTTTGTAGGAATACCGCAACCCGAGTCCAGAATTTTGATGGTCACTGTCTTAGGGGACTCAATAACTGTAAGCTTGATGAAGCCCTTACCTTCTATAGCCTGCGCAGCATTTATCATGACATTCATTAGCGCCTGCTTCAGCGGACCAGGGTTCCCCATTACTTCCACTTTTTCGTACTCGCATTCAAATTTATATTGGGGCGTGCTGTACTGGGCAGAAATAAGCGTGATCAGCTGGTGACACACGGCGCAGATATCTACTATTTGCACGCCTTCGGTAGTCTCCAACGAAAAGTTTTTAAGGTTTTCAACGATGTCTTTTACGCGGGTAAGACCGTCTGTAGACTCGGCAATTAGCTCAGTAATATCGTCTTTTAACAAGTCGTAGTGATTAGACTCAAACAGTGCGTCGACCTGCTCTTTAAGTTCGTCGGTGAAGTGTTCGATTTGCCCCTGAACGCCATCACAAATCGCAATAAGGTGAGTTGCGTATTGCCCAAGTGTATTGAGGTTAGCGCTCACAAAACCAATAGGGTTATTAATTTCGTGGGCGATACCTGCCGCTAGCTGCCCGGTAGAGGCCATTTTCTCAGCTTGGATAAGCTGGCTTTGCGCAGTATCTAGCTTGCGAATAAGCTTTCTTTGCGCTTCGTGTTCTTTTTTCAGCGCTTCGGAAAGTTTTTGCTGCGCTCTGAAATAGCTGGCTTGGGCGGTCACATCTTGCAGAAAAATACACGCCAATTTTTGCCCTGTTTTTTTGTCTTTAATGGGCAAGATTTCCATATTCTGGTACATCTGGGTTTCTTCACCCGTTATAGGGCGAGAACTCTTAAACGGAAAGATGTGGGGGCGTTGTTCCCAATAGCTAAAGCTAGGATGCTGTAGTACAAAAACTGATTTTAGTCTGCGTTTAAGAAACTTACCTTGTCCTTGAAATAACTCAACGACTGGCGTTTCTTTATAGCAGTCGCGCATATTGTGAGGAAGTCGATCTAAAAAGAAGTCGTTAAGGTAAACAACCTTAAAGCTCTCATCGACGATACCAATTCCGACAGGTAATTTACCTACCAGCTGTTCAAACATTATGCGAGTAACTCATCCAATGTGTCTTTCATGCGTGCAAGAGATTCATCGTCTAAGCAAAAAACAACGCGCATGCTAAACGACGAGATCGCTATAATAAACTGCACTTCCATCACTAAGCTGTGCTGCCATTGCAACTCATCGAAGTTTGCTTTATCGGGCAAGAATAACGTGGGCATATTCAAATTAGTGGTAAGTTCCAACTGGTCGGAAAGACCCGCTAAACATGCGCCCGCTAAGATATTGCAAAGCTCTAAAATAATTTCTTGAATGTCTTCCTTGCTCAATGGTTCGTCGTAATCCATTAACGTAGCGACCTCACTCAACCCAGCTTGAGATAGCACAGACATAACTTCACCATGCACATCGCCCAAAAAAGACTGACGAGTATAGAAAGCGTCTTCAGTTTCAAACAGAAGGCTGTAAAGCTGAGTGGGGGTGACGGCTGAAATTTTAGGTATTGAAATATCGATTTTGGTTTCAATTAGTTGAGCAAGTGAGTTTGCAGCTTGCCCCATTGAAATGTTTAGCAGTTCTTGAAGGGCATCTCTTTGCTCTTCGTCCAGTGGTAGTACAATGCTCATAGATACCCCAGCTCAAACAACGCCATTGCCAACTCTTCTTTATCTAAAGGCTTACGAAGAAAGCGTTTGGCACCAAGCGACATAACAATTTTCTGTTTTTCAGGCTGAAAATCAGCACTTATTACTATCACGTTTGGCATGTTAGGTCTTGCATGTAAAAACTCTAGCACTCCAACACCATCTACCTCAGGCATGGTGAGGTCTAAAAGAATAAGTCCAAATTCGCTTTCGGAAAGTGAATTTATCGCTTCTTGTCCGTTTGTTGCCTCGGTTATATCGTACTCCAAGTCTTGAGGGAGCGAGCGAATAACGCTGCGCCTCGACAGCTTCGAATCATCAGCAACTAGTACAGAAAGTGACATTTACAGCCTCCTTGAGCGGCATTTACTGTTATGCCTTTTTAGTAAAGTATGTGCAACTTTTGCGTTACTGCAACAATACCTTCAAAAATTATTGTTGTAGTCATGCTCTACACTGCTTATTAGATGATTTCAGTATATGACAAAGGTGACTTTTGTGCGAATTAGACTTTTAGTTGAATTAACAGGTTGCAGGAGTAAGAAGAAGATGGAGAAGACGAGTCGACGTGTATCGATGCTGACACACGCCATTGATATTTAACTTTTTTGCATTGACTGCATTTTTTCTAATGCGGCGGGCATTGCATCAACATAACGTTTAACGTCAGCAATTTTGCCCATGCTCACTCGTGACCAGTTATTGTAAGTACGATAAATACCTCGTATAAGAACGTCTTTTTCAGCCATAGCTTGACGGAAGTATTCGGCGTTGCCGTCACCTAGATTCACAAAAATAAAGTTAGTACTTGAGGGGAGGGCTGTCAAACCGTTGGCTTTAACGGCTTCCATAACCATGGACTTACCTTCGTAAATTTTCTCTTTGGAAAACGTTAAAAATGCGTTGTCATTGTAGCTAGCGATAGCAGCAGCAAGACCCGCTTGATTCAACGTATAGCCGCCCATACCGTAGCGATTAATCCACTCGGTATTTTTCTCTGACGCGATTAAGTAGCCTACTCGCATACCAGCCAATCCATAAATCTTTGAGAAGGTTCGGGCTACAATCACATTGTGACCGGCTTTAACAAGTGGAATCATGGAATGCTTAGGTGGCTCATCGATAAGTTCGTTGTAGGCCTCATCAACTAGAACCAGTGTTTTCTTAGAAGCTTTTATACAGAATTCGCGAAGCTTGATTGGGTCGAGCACTTTTCCCGTTGGATTATTCGGATTACAGATATGTACCATGCCAATTGAATCATCAATAGCGGCATACATGGCGTCAAGGTCAATATCGAGATCTGCTGTATTGGCAACCCTTACTATTTCTGGTGCACCTTGTTTTTCTGGTGCTTTAGACGTGGTATCCCAAAAGAGGTCCGGCCCAAGGATTTTTCCGTTTTTGCTGGCTGCCAAGGCTGCATAAGATAAAACTGGGCTCGACCCAGCGCTCAACGAAATATTTTTACGCGTAATGCCATGACGCTCGGCAATCATATCTAACAGTGTCATAGCGGCGGGGTAAGCGTAGTAGGCTCCACCTTGAGCCGATGCGATAGCAATCGCTTCCAAGGCTTTTGGACTGGGGCCGAAAGGGTTTTCATTAGCATTTAATTTCGCCACGCCCGGTTTGGGTCCATACATGACCGACGCCGCTTTACTTGCGGCTGCACTGGTAGATTGAGCACTTACCAAGTTGGTGAAGCCAGTCGCACCTATCGCAGAAGCTGCAACCGAGCCACCTAAAAATAAACGTCTTGAACGGTTATAACTCACAGATACTCTCCTTTTTATTCTAAATGGCTTTATAAAACATTGCGCTAGAGACAATGACGAGATAAATGCCAAACAATCGTTTTAGCTTCTTTTCGCTAAAGTTATGCGCCATCTTCGCTCCAATAGGTGCCGTAAAAATTGCCCCTATACTGATAGCAATAAGCGCTGGGATATTGATATACCCTATAGTGCCAACAGGTAGAGAGGCCGTGTCTGGATGTTTCATAAATAGAAAGCCGATGGCTCCTGGAAGACCTATCAGGAAACCTACTCCAGCGGCAGTTGCCACTGCTTGCTGTATAGTGCGCTGACACATCACCATGGTGATAACCGTTGGAGTTCCGCCGCCTATTCCAAGCAGGGCAGAGAAACCACCGAGTACAAATGCTAAAACTGCTTTTCCTATGCCTTTAGGCATATCGAAAACAAGCCCGGGTCTTACAACGAACTCAGGGAAAAGGAAGTATACGGAGTAAAGTAGAACACCAGCGGCGAACACGACCGTTAAACCATTGGCGCTGGAGTTGTTTGCGATGAGCAGCCCGCCACCAACGCCAAGAATAAGCCAAATACTCCACGAGCGAAGAATGTCAAAATCCACCGCACCTTTAGCGCGATGGGCCATCACTGACCGAGCGCTTGATACCACAATGGATGCCAATGATGTTCCGATGGCTACCTTAACGAGGGCTTCTGATGGAGGAGTAAAAAACGGAAAAACAGCGAGAAGAGCAGGAACAACAACGAAACCTCCACCATTGCCGAACAGCCCTGCAGTGATGCCAGCAATGGCGCCGGTGATACACAAGGTAACTACAAACCACAGTAGTTCTATTTCCATTGACTTTTTACTCCACACATTACAGCTTTGAACATTGAATGACCCTTATTTTCTACTTATATACCGTTGTTAAAATAGGTAAACACCGGCCTAAGCCGGTGTGTGATAACCTCGATTAGAAGCGTGCGGCTAGGCGCGTGTAGTAATACCCACCTTGCCAGTCGACGATGGAACCAGAGTCGTAAACTTGGCCACAACAGGCATCGCCGTTAGTGCTTACATCTGGATAGTTGTCGAAAAGATTCCTGATACCCACTGACAACGTGAGGTTTTCATTTATGAGATAGGAGCCTTCAATATCAAACATGAATTCGTCGCCGAAGGTTTGAATACTGTCTTCGTTTACAATTTCTCCGTCATCACTTCCCGCGTTTTCGTACTCGCCGTAATAGCTCAGACGAGCAACTGCAGACCATACGTCATAGCTATGTGTGACTGAGAACACCCCGCGCATTTCAGGAGTACTATTTTCAAAATCGAATCGATCTTCAGGATCAAGGAACGCGCTTGCATCAGAATCGAACTCTGTTTTGTTGTAGTTAACGGAACCGGTTAATACGGTGGAGCCGTACTTCGATTCCATTTTGTAAGTAGCGACTACGTCTAAACCCTCAGTAACCGTATCGAATGCGTTTTGAAAGAAGAAAACTCCACCAATTGATTCAGCACCAGAAACGTTTGCTCCCGCAAGGGCTAGGTAATTCTGGTAAGCATCGTAACCATTAGCATCTGGGTCGGTGACGACCGTAGTGGATACATCACGTGTGGATACAGAGTAGAGACGGTCCTCTAATTGAATGTGGTAGTAATCTACGGTAAGCGTTGCGTCGCCGTAGTTAGCCGTCATACCTAAGGTAAAGTTGGTCGACTTTTCAGGTGAAAGTTCATCAGCACCAAGAGCCTGCGCAACTTCTCCTCCTGCAGGGAATAAGCCTGTTGCTACTGGAAAACCATTAGGTAATCGTGTAGATACGTTAGTTGTACCCTGCTGACCTGGAGTGGGGGCGCGGAAGCCTGTACCAAATGAAGATCTAAAACCTACGTCGTCATTCAGCTGGTAGAATGCTGCTACTTTATAAACTACCTCAGAGCCAAAATCTGAGTAGTCCTCATAGCGCAATGCTGCTTGTGCAAATAGCTCGTCAGTAATGTCACCCGAGATATCGGTGTATACCGCATAAGAGTCACGTTCATACGAGCCTGAATAATCTGGTGAATAACCTGGGAAACCATTGGAGCCTACACCTACCACGGTATAAACAGCGTCTACACCTGCTATTCCGTCATCCTCAATACCGTCATCATCGCTATCATTGTCGGTAAAGTTGGCACAATTTAATGTTGAACCATTTGCGATAACGGCTAAACCTGCGGCGGTAGCAGCGGTTCCGTCACAGAACCCATAGGGATCAGATGTGGCATAAGGTCCCGCAAAGTATGAGCTTAATTCACCTTCAGAAATTTCATAAGACTCATCTAAGTAACTTGCACCAAAAGCGAGAACGTAACCGCTCAGGTCGTAGGTGAAGTCAGCTTGTAATTGCGTTTCTTCGTTAGTCAGGTCGCCTGGCTCAAATGACGTAGGCGATTCGTTACCAAGAGATGGGTTAATAGTATTCGCTAACGTATAAGAAATTTCGTTATTCCCGTAGCGACCGCTGATATCGTAGGTAAGGTCGCCAGACATACCTTTTATGCCACCTACCAATGAGTAATCAGTGACATCTCCGAAGAAGCGTGGAGTGAAGCCACCCGGGAAAAATTCTGTCGGATTCCATATAGAGCCATCTTCAAGGCGAATGTCTTCAATAGTGCCGTTGCCCGGATAACGGTAATAGAAAGAGCCGTCGCCCTCACTTTCTGAATAGTTACCAAAAGCGTAAAGTTCGGCTTCAGCACTAAGTGCGTATCCAGAGTTGAAAAAGACCCGTTTTCCGCTGGTATTAGGTTGACCCCAAGGCTGTACCACATCAGAACCGTGAACACTGTTGGCCATAGCAGTTGCATCTGCGATGTATTCGTCTGACTGCTCGTCTACGCAGAACCATGGTTCACAATATTGTTCGCCTCTGAATGTTGCCTCGCTATCTGAATACTCGGCAGAAATGCTAAAGAAGCCATCATCGCCAAGGGCGAAGCCTTTATTTCCTGTAACGGTAACTTGGTCTCCATCACCCTCATAGTAAGTGCCATAGTCGATAGTGAAAGAGCCACCTTCGGTATTGTTTTTAAGCTGGAAGTTGATTACCCCTGCGATGGCGTCTGAGCCATACTGGGCTGCCGCTCCGTCACGCAATACCTCTACACTTTGAATAGCTGCGGTAGGTATTGTGGCAATGTCTGGCCCTTGTGTGCCGGAACCACCTATTGAAACAAGCGCTGCTCTGTGACGGCGTTTAGAGTTCACTAGAACCAAGGTTTTGTCTGTTGGCATACCTCGAAGTGTTGCCGGACGAATAAAGGTGCCGCCGTCTGAAATAGGCTGTCTGCCGACTGAGTATGACGGTACAAGGGTCATTAGCACATTGTTCATGTCGGTAAACGCTACGGCTTCTACGTCTTCTGCGGTTAACACATCAACGGGAACAGGTGAGCTTGTTACTGAGCGCGGCGCACCGCGGGCACCAACAACGGCTATACGTTCAAGGTCTTTAGCTTCTGTGGTTTCTTCACTAACTTCTTGTGCCTGCACAAGCATGGAGGTGGTGAAGAGAGTTAATCCGGTAAGTGCGTAACGTACTGCAGTGTGGAGTTTCTTTTGTTTCATTTGTGTTCCCAATCGTGCTTATTGCTACTTAATTTATGAATGCGGGTTGTTAGAACTTGCACTCTTTCTAGGCACGCACGAGCACCACTTTGATGCAGAGGCATCTTGTAATTGTTGTTGTGTAACTCGTGTACAGGAACTAGGCTAAAAACTCTTTGTCGCTGGTGGAAGAAAGAAGAATATTCAGGGGTATAAGAAAAATATTGAGCCAGCTCGAAGCACGCGCTTTTCTTAGTGTTAGACTTTAGTAGTGTCCTGTGCGAGATTTTTTTAGTTCAAGAACCTTGTCAATATTTTACATTTTTGCTGCATATAACCTATTGGAATGGCATATACCTTGCTGCCTTTATCAGAGATTTTTCCAACGGCAATTCAATGCGTTTCGAACACTGCCATGTTTAAGAGGAGAGCTAGTGCACTCTAAACAGCTACATTACTTCATTACTACAGTGCAAAAAGGCAGTATAGCTGCAGCGGCTCGGGCATTAGATATTGCGCAGCCTGCTATTAGCCAACAACTTGCCAATTTGGAGCGGGAAGTCAAAGCGAAGCTGCTAGAACGTAGCTTTTCAGGGGTTAGCTTAACGCCCGCAGGGGAAGTATTTTATACGCACGCTGAAAAAATAGTGGGTGAAATTGATAATGTCAAAACAGTGCTAGAGGCATTTCAAGTAGGGCAGCAAAGGGTGATAAAAATAGGAATGCTGCCCTCAATCGGTAATGTACTTTCTCTACCGCTGTTAACCGAAATTGCGAAAAATCATAAAAATTTAAAGGTAGAAATCAGCACTGGGCCTTCATACACAATCAACGATTGGCTCGATTCTAAGCAGGTGGATATTGCATTGACTTACCAGCAGGCAGTAGACCCTAAATTCATGAGCGTGACACCGCTAATTCAAGAGGAGTTGCATCTTGTTTTCTCCGCTTCTTCAGCTTACCCCCAATATACCAAGCTTCGAGAAAAATCCATTATAAAATTTTGGGAGATTAGTGAGCTGCCCCTTTTGTCACCTGGAAACAAAGATGCACTAGGTCAGCTTATTGCCGATTATGAGAGGGCTACGGGAGTGAGTTTGAAACATGATCTCGCTTATTCGGGGCAACTTATGACAGGGTTAAGGCAAGTAATGCAAGGTGAGGGCGTGATGATTTTACCTACCTCGGCCATTTTTCATTTAAGAGAGTCAGGGCTGGTATCGACACTCAAAATTACTCAGCCCGAAATGCACAGAACGGTATTGGCGGCGACAAACAAACAGAGAAAATCTGCGCTCAACTATGGAAGCATTATCGATATTATTCGGAAAGTCGTAGCGAAAGAGAACGCACTAAACCATTGGTGTGGCACGCTGGAATTTGCGGCCTCTGCCTTTGCCGTGAAATCGGCATAATACAACACTTTCTAACTTGCGACGTTAAAGAACACAGACAAATTTACGATTCAGGCAAGACAATATCCACTAACACCGGTAAGTGATCAGAATACACCCTTGTTTTTGCATTTTTAAGCTTTCTGCACGACTTCACTTCGATATCCTCTGTTACCCATACTCGGTCCAAAGAAAAAACTGGAAATTGACTGGGGAACGTAGCGCCAATTTTTTGCTGCGATAGCAACTGGTTTAATGCTTTAAATGCTTTAGAGAAGAACTGCCATTCATTGAAATCTCCTGCCAGAAACAGGGGCGTTTTTCTCTCTTTCAAACGCTGTGAAAGGTGCTCGTGAAGCATGGAGAACTGCGAACGACGCTCTAACTTTTTCAGACCTTTGTGAGTATTCACCACCGTCAGAGGAGTTTTTTCAGTCTTCAATTCGACAATTTGCACATTTCTTGGCTGTCGTCCTTTCTGACTTACGTCCACAGTATCGTGTTTCAACACGTCAAATCGCGTCAATATGGCATTCCCATACCAACCATTCGATTCTCTTATGGCAGGCGAGGGGATCAGCCTGAATGTATTGTTAGCACATATGTCTTCAATATCCTGAGCGGTATCACGCTCAATAGGACGAGTGTCCATTTCTTGAAGTAGCACGACGTCCGCGCCACTGTTTGCTAGAAACTGCCCTATGCGTTTGTAGTCATGCTGCTTATCTCTGCCCACCCCACTATGAATATTGTAGGTCACTATGCGGCACATTTCTCACCCTCATCTTTCCTACTGTTACTCGTTTGTGCCGCGTCACCAGTTGACTCCTTTCTAGCTTGATAATAGCGTGCAAATTTTTGTGAACCCCAAATCATGAGGCCCCACATAATGATTCCGCCCACAAGATAGCTAATAGTCTCCACAGAAGGGTTCTTCCAAATTTGTGCTATCGAATCACCCACAAGCCCTTTCGCAATCATGGGCGGGAACATGCCTAAAAATGTCCCCACTAAAAACTGGAAAATGCCAATAGATGAGATACCCGCTACCAAATTCACCAAACTAAAGGGCGCTACAGGCAACATGCGAATGGCCGCGACGCCAACGATACCGCTACGCTTTAGTTTTTCATCAACGGCAGCTACCTTTGGCCCACCAATTTTTCTAAGCCCCGCGTTGCCTGATAGCTTGCCTATTCCAAACATGATTGCAGAGCTCATTAGTGCTCCCATGATGCCGTAGATGGGCCCCCAAATCGGACCGAAAATAGCGGCTACTGCCAGAGAGAGTACAGTCACCGGGAAAAATAGAACGCCACCAACTACATAGACGATCAAAACTGTTGGAAGAGCAAAATAAGTGCCCCTGCTTTTCTCCAAAAAGGCATTGATACTGTCTGAGCTTAACCATGGGATTGATTGGCTAGCCCAAAACATCAACCCGCCTAGTATCGCAATAATAGTAACACCAATTAAAATCATAATGCTGCGACGTCTAGGGTTACGCGCGGGTAGCGCAGCCCCGTCAAGTGTGGGTACTGAAATAAGTGGTTCTTCAGGGTCTGATAGAGCGCGAAATACATTTTTCACAGAGTGTTCTGTGAATACCTCATCACGAACTTCGGTAAGCACATAGCCGTGTGCGATCTGACCCTGCATCAATGCTTCAACAGGATATCGGCTGTTAAATATTTCCGGCATTGCTTCTATATCACGACCTGTATGCTCAGCAAGTAAGTCATTTCTTACTTGTTCTATACATGCTCGATTGTCTTTGCTATTGCCGAAAATAACCGTATCAATCTCTGTATCTAATGTCATTGAACGGTTACTTAGGTTTGAAGAACCGATGACAAGGTACTTGTTATCTATCGTCATCACCTTAGAGTGAATGCGTTTGTACGCCTTACGACCTTGCATATCTTCGATTGAAGAATAGGTCAGTTTTACTCGATTGGGGTCGATCCCTTTTTCCAAAATTGCTTTAAATTCGATTCGGCTTGCCCAAAAAGCCTCACATTCAAACTTACCTTTTGGCTCGTAAGAGCTCACAATGATGACCGAAAGATTTGGCTTTAACTTTAGTTGCTTGTTAAGAGCCTCAGCAATTTCTTGGCGGGTCGTGAATTGATTTTCGATGTATATGACAGACTCTGCTTCACCAATGAGGTCAAGCAGCATATGGCGAACTTCTTGAGCCGGCTCGACTTCATCCATAAACGGGATGGTGCGGGCAAGGGCGCACTCTACGTTTTCAAAAAGAGGGGGGAAGTCTTCAGGCCATGCGTCCGGCAGCGGTGCATTTTCGTCAATACGTGCCTCTTCACGCATGTCGATAGGAGATTCATCAGCCACGCGTTGCCATCTCCATCTAACAAGTTGCGCAAAATCGGCAACGACGGGGCCGCTCGAAACCATTTGTACATCGTGTAACGGACCATACTCCCCGTCAGGACCATCTCTCTCTTCGGAAACCACTGGATGGTCTCGGGTATCCCAACGATTGGTGGACACATCCATGCCGCCTGAAAAAACAAGTTCGTCGTCAACAACCACGATTTTTTGATGCTGACTTCCGCCCATAGGAATAGTATCGTCCAGTTCAGTTTGTACGTTATCTGGGGTCTTCTCTTCCCATACTTCTTTGGCCCACATCTCACGTTGCGCAAAAAAGGCTAATGACGAGTCCCATCGCAATAGGTAAATTTTAATATCGGGGTTTTGCTCAGCTTTCCATTTAAGCAAGTCGCTAATCACACTAGGCGCTTCGCTAGATACTTCATCGTCACCTCGTAACAAGCGAATTCGACTATCAATATCCCAACCCACAATAAAAATGCTGTGCTTCGCTTTGACTATCGAGCTGTGTAGCGCTTTGTAATAGTTCCCGCAATCTATTAGAGGCGTGGAAAAACGCGCTTTGCTCTCTACCCAACAGTTTTGACCTGGTTGAAAAACACTCTTACCTGATTGCATGGTTCATTACCTATTTTTACCGATCTACCTATCTATTTATCTATGAGTTACTGCAGAATTCATACCTTATTAATCATTGGGGGTGGGATTGTTAAGTATCTGATTTAATTTATGTATTTGGCTTTTATCAACTTTTTGAAAGCGAGTTTCACTTAATTCTGTGTAATTTTTTCACAACAAGGCGAGATTAATGCTCAGAACTGGAAAAAGGTTTGAACATCTTCTATATAGCTTAAAGGTTATACAAAAGGATAAGGTCAATGAGGTTTTTTTCCAAAGAAGACGCATCGAAGCAGGCTCTAGAGCAGTCGATACTCGCGGTCGTGACTATTGATGAGAAAAATAACATCACGTTTTATAACGGCGCAGCTCAAAAGTTATGGGGTTACGCGCCTAGCGAGGTATTGGGAAAAAATATAAAAATATTGGTGCCCCAAGAGCACAAAGCGAATCACGATAGCTATGTCAATTCACACAGACAAACCAATATTAATAAGATTGTAGGAAGCTCACGGGAGGTTGAACTGGAAACCAAAAGCGGTGAGCGTATTTGGGTGCAGCTGGCCTTGTCACAAGTTAATGTCCAAGGCAAAAAGCATTACACTGCGTTTGTTCGAGATGTTACAGAAGAGCATGAATCTAGAGAAATTGTGGAGCAAACCCTTGAGCAAGCACTTGATGCGGTGGTGTGTATAGACGAGAACAACAATGTCACTTTATTCAATGCATCTGCTGAAAAGCTGTGGGGATATACGCGAGAAGAAGTTATCGGACAAAATGTGAAGATGCTTGTTCCTCAGGAGATACAAGCGAATCATGATAATTATGTAAACGCTAACAGGGAAACGGGGCAAGATAAAATTGTTGGCACTAGCCGTGAAGTCAAAATAGAGCGCAAGGACGGAGGAAGTTTATGGGGAAGGCTATCGTTGTCGAAAGTAAGACTCGCTGATAGAACGCTTTATACGGCCTTCATAAAAGATGTTACCGAAGAGGTTGAACAGCGAGAGATGCAGAGAATGCTTTCTCTTGTTGCTAACGAGACGGATAACGCGGTTATTATCTCCGACGCCAACGGACTAATAGAATATGTGAACAATGGATTTTACCGGCTCACTGGCTGGCAGCTTGAAGAAGTCAAAGGTAAAAAGCCGGGTTCCTTTTTACAAGGCGAAGAGACTGATCAACGGACCGTTGGCGTAATACGACAAAAACTTAAAAACCGCGAAGCCTTTTACGATGAGATCCTTAATTATAAAAAGAATGGTACTCCTTACTGGACGTCACTATCAATAAACCCCGTCTTCAAAGAGGGAAACTTAGTCAATTTCATCGCTGTTCAGGCTGATATCACCCGAGTAAAACAAATGGCACTCGACTTTACTAACAAGTTGAAGGCAATCGGAAGTGCTTTGGTACTACTTGAAATCGAACCTAGCGGCAAAATTATTGAGGCTAACAAACTACTTCGTGAAACATTAAATGGCGTGATGAGTACAGAAACATTTGCTAGCGAAGTTATGGGAAGTCTCACCACAGAGGATAAATCAAAATTAGAGAAATCTGGATTCGTTTCAAAAATTGCTGAGTTTGACATTGGGGATAATTACTTGGCGTTTGACGCTCGAATAAGTGCACTTAAAAATTTCAATGGGCAAGTAACGCGGTACGTATTCTTCGCTATCAACGTTACGTCGAGAAAGCAAGCGGTGAATGATACACAAGATGCCATGCAAGAACTCTTAGTGACCAGTCAAACTATCAGTAACATTGTTGGCACAATTAACTCAATTTCAGAACAAACTAATTTATTAGCGCTGAACGCTGCCATTGAAGCGGCCAGGGCGGGAGAAATGGGGCGAGGGTTTGCTGTCGTTGCTGATGAGGTGAGAACGCTGGCAGGTAACTCACAATCATCGTCAAATGAAATTGATAACCTTGTTAAAACAACGGTATCTAAAATAGAAGAGTTAGCTCAACTTATTCAGCGTATAGATGGTTAACACAAAAAAGCCTTCGTTAGATTACGAAGGCTTTCACAGATTTCCCGTTTAAAATTCAAAACGGTTGCTTCGTGTTTAGTTAAAAGCGGTATTCTACCCCGATACTTGCCTGTTTTAGATCAGTTTCAAAATCAGTATCATCAATGTCGTCAAACGCTTCGTCTGCATCCAGCTCCGTGTCATATACCGTATATTCAGCGTTCACTAAAAAGTTGCTGGTAACCGCATAGCTCAGACCTGCACCGACGAAAAGACTCTCATCATCGTTATCACGTGAAATACCTGCAAAATTGTATTCTGTCTCTGACCAAAGTTGGCCTGCTTTCGCGTACAGAGAGAAACGCTCCGTTAGTGGCAGAATACCTTTAATGGCTGCAGTGTAACCGTCTGTTTCAGCACCTGCGATGTCGTTGCCGTAGTCACCAAAATCGATGTACCCGCCTTCAATCGCAATCCACTCGTTAAACTTATAGCCCACGAGACCTTGCCAAACGTCTTTGTCGTCGTCAAAGTCATCCTCTCCTTCAACACGAAGATAACCGTAATTACCACCTACGTAGAAACCACTGTCTTTTGCTTCAATTTGATTTGATTGAGCATGGGCACCGAAAGACGCCATGGCGCTTAAAGATGCAACCGCGGCAATTCCAGTAAGTGTTTTAAGTGTGTTTTTCATAAGTTCATCCTCATTACTTCTTAACATTCCATCGACTTCTTATATGAAGCTAATGCGTCTTGATTACATAGCTTCAGTATCAATTGCTGTGCCATGGTAGAAATTTCAAATTTCGTTTCAATTGAGAGCAAACTTTACATAATGCATTGCGTATCTGTTTGTTTATTAATCGCTTTTGTAAGATGGACCTATGCTTGAAAAATTTAGGGGCGAAAAATTTTCATAACCATTGAAAGAGATTCACAGGTGTTTGATAGGTTGGCAAGCAACACAAGTTCTTTTGGGGCAATTGTTGGGTGAACTTATTGTTTATGTGTAACCATATGAATTGTATATCAATTTTAATTGATTGGATTTTTTAATCGGTTGAATTCATTTTATCAACTGTAAATATTCTTTAAGCCTGTCTATCTTTTATCTGCTTATGAGGTAAACAAAATGTTAACAAAGTAGTGATGTAATTCGCACTCACGCTTTGATAACTACAACAAACTCAGACGGGAAAAGACCATGACTATAAACAGGTTTAAGAAAACCACAGTATCAGTACTTGTTGCCCTATCGCTTAGTGCAACAGGGACTATTGCCAACGACCAAATTAGTAAGCCTGCTGGTGCCAAAGGCACGGGCATGTCTAAAGCTTTCCAAGCGAAAACAAACCAGTTTTGGTGGCCCGATCAACTTGATCTCTCACCGCTTCGAGATCATGACAAGCGTTCAAATCCACTTGGTGAAAATTTTAGTTACGCCAAAGCGTTTGCAAAACTTGATCTCGATGAAGTGAAAAAAGACGTAAATGAACTGCTTACTACATCTCAAGACTGGTGGCCTGCTGACTTTGGTAATTACGGCCCTTTCTTTATTCGTCTTTCATGGCACAGCGCCGGTACCTACCGTACATTAGATGGTCGCGGTGGCGGTGATGGCGGACAAATGCGTTTTGACCCGCTGAACAGCTGGCCCGATAACGGTAACCTAGACAAAGCCCGCCGCCTACTTTGGCCAATTAAGCAAAAGTACGGTGAAAGTTTGTCTTGGGGCGATTTAATGATCCTTGCGGGTACCGTAGGCATGGAAAACATGGGCTTTGACACCTATGGATTTGCGGGTGGTCGTACCGACGACTGGGAACCTGACATGGTTTACTGGGGCCCAGAAGTAGAAATGCTTGCGAGCGATCGTGAAGAGCGCGACGGCAAGCTTCAGCGCCCGTTGGGGGCAACGCACATGGGCTTGATCTATGTTAACCCTGAAGGCCCTAAAGGTGTGCCTGATCCGATGGGATCTGCGAAAAATATTCGCACTGCATTTGGCCGTATGGCAATGAATGACGAAGAGACCGTTGCCCTAATAGCGGGTGGTCATACATTTGGAAAAATGCACGGCGCACACAAGCCTGCTGATTGTTTAGAAGCTGAGCCAGGCGGCGCAGGCTTAGAAGAGCAGGGACTAGGTTGGAAGAACAACTGCGGTAAAGGCAATGCAGAAGACACAGTAACGAGCGGTTTAGAAGGTGCGTGGACGCAGCTACCTACTAAGTGGACGAGCCTATATCTTCAAAACTTATTGGGCTTTGAGTGGAAGCAAACTCGTAGTCCTGCCGGCGCTATCCAGTGGATCCCTACCGATGAGTCGCTACATAAATCAGTACCAGATGCGCACGTAGAAGGTAAGAAAAATCCTCCTGTGATGACTACAGCTGACTTAGCGCTTAAGTACGATCCAGAATATCGAAAAATTGCCGAGCGCTTCTTAGCGGATCCTAAAGAGTATCAAACGGCATTTGCTAAAGCGTGGTTCAAGCTAACTCACCGCGATATGGGTCCTAAAGCACGTTACTTGGGTAACGATATTCCAGAGGAAAACTTCATCTGGCAAGATCCAGTGCCTAAAGCTGACTATAAGATGATCTCTGATAAAGATGTTAAGAAGCTTAAAGCTGACATCTTAGACAGTGGCTTAAGCGTTCAGCAGCTTGTGAAAACTGCGTGGGCAGCGGCAGCAAGTTTCCGAGCATCTGATTTACGCGGTGGTGCTAACGGTGCTCGTATCGCGCTAGAGCCACAAATGAGCTGGGAAGCTAACGAACCTGAAACGGTTAAAGCTGTTGTTTCAAAGCTCAAAGAGTTACAGGAAGACTACAACTCGCGCATGTTCTCTAAGAAGAAGGTGTCATTAGCTGACTTGATTGTTATTGGTGGGGCTGCAGCCATTGAAAAAGCAGCGGCAGATGCTGGCGTCAAGGTTACTGTTCCAGTGGTTCCGGGTCGAACTGATGCTACGCAAGAGCAAACAGACGTTAATTCTTTTTCATTGTTAGAGCCAACAGCTGATGCGTTTAGAAACTATTACAACGCAGAAGCTAGCTATCGTTCGCCAACCGACATGCTGGTAGATAAAGCCGATCAACTTAACCTAACGGTACCAGAAATGACTGTTTTGCTTGGTGGTTTGCGTTCATTGGGAGCTAACACAGGTGGCACTAGCCATGGTGTATTTACTGACAACGTAGGCACGCTGAACAACGACTTCTTCGTAACGCTTCTTGATATGGGCGTTAAGTGGAGAAAAACAGATAACCCGTCGGTATATGAAGGTGTAAGCAGAAGTACTGGTGAAGTTATGTATACAGGTACGCCTGTGGACCTGGTCTTTGGATCAAACAGTGAACTGCGTGCAGTTGCCGAAGTTTATGCTTATGACAATGCGAAAAGCCGTTTTGTTAAAGACTTCGTCGACGCTTGGACCAAAGTGATGACATTAGACCGTTTTGATTTACGTCACGACCTAAACGCCAGCTTGGGTAAATAGATGCGGTAGAACTGCTATCGCGGATTAGTTTAACCGCTAATTCTCGACAGACATAAAGACTAAAAGGGCGCTTCGGCGCCTTTTTTATTTGATTTCTATACGTTGTATTATGAATTCTTAATGTGATTAAAACGACCTCTAGACCATCGCAAACCCACTTTTAATTAGATACACTAATTCTTTATTTTTCGCTTCTACAGACAATTACCACAATGGCTAGTCTTCAACGAACGTTGGTCAATTTAGAAATGCTAAGCGACGATATTAATGCACTTCACGTTGATGCACTTAATACGCACGCCCACATTAAGCTTTTACACAATGTGTTGAATGAGCTAAAGAACGCCGAGCAATTTGTGGCCTTAGAAACAGAGGCCAGTTTCCAAAAGTCGTTATCTGGCTCATTGTTTGAGAACATATTTGAGCGAAAGCGTATGGTCGGTGTGTACATAAAGCTGGTGGGCTATGTTATTACAGCATGGGAAGCAACCAATAAAGCAAATGCAATCATCAGTGAAAACTTCGATTCAAGTGCCGATAAGCGATTGGAGTTACTGCAGGTAAAAGCAATAAAAGCCAAATCTCAGTTAAAAACCGTAGCGTCAGCGATGGGCAAAGAAGACTATGCAAAGTTTATCCAGACGTTAGGTCTGTCTGCCCAAGAGTGGCAATGGGGTACACTTCGCGCTAGGTTTTAGCCAGCGCGAAGGTATGACTGAAAGCGCTCATGTCATGAGCGAGTATAGCTACGGTGTGGTATTTCGAATATCAATGCCTTGTTCGTTGATAACTCTTACTTCGCGTTGAGGGAACGGTATTTCAATATTGTGCTCGCGTAATGTTTCAAACACAGTAAGCAGCAAATCGCCACCCACGCGGTTTTTACCATCGTCCACACCCTCCATCCAAAACTCAACGAACATGTTAACGCCAGAGTCGCCAAAGCTATCTATTTCACAGTCAGGAAGCTCTTCAAATGGAACATCATCGCCACTGATTACCTGCGGATGTTCCGATACCGCCTCTTTAATAATCTCTACCATGGCGCGGATATCAGTTTTATAGGCGACAGAAAAGTCGATGCGGTAACGTTGTTTTTGGTTTTTGTGTGTCCAGTTTATTAGCAAGGAGCTGATGAACTTTTCGTTAGGCACCAGTACATCTTTACCGTCATAAGTCTCTAATACGGCATAGCGCATTTTAAATTCTCTGACGATACCTTTCTGCCCGTCTTCCAATTCAACGTAATCGCCTACGGTCAACGACTTATCCAATAGAATAATGATGCCCGAAATGAAGTTTGATGCGATGGACTGCAGACCTAAGCCTAAACCCACACCTACTGCACCACCGAACACGGCTAATGCGGTAAGATTAATTCCCATGACGTTAAGCAATAAAAGAAAGACCACACAGAACAGGGCAACTTCAAACAGCTTTGCGAACACTTCTTTGGTAGAAACGTCGAGCGACTTATGGTTTCGAATAATATCTTGACCAATGGCGTTCGAGCTGCGGCCTAGCCAGAACAGCAAGCCACCAAACAACAATACTCTTGTTACGCCATATGCTGAAATTTCGACGTTGCCGACTGATATTGCGATTGACTCCAATGCTGAAGTTATCAGCGGAAGTACGCCAACTAAATGTAAAAATAGGATAGGTAAACCCACCCATCGCATAAACGCTGCAATGGTGTTGTTTTCGACAAAGCCGGTAATCAAGGAATTAACAAATAGCATAAGGGCTACAACAACGGCTATTTCCAATAGCCATGCATCAAACTGAAATTGCGCCCCCAACACGGTAGTAAGCTTTAGCATGCTAATGGTGATAAGCGGGAATAGTGCCTCACCAAGGTTGTATAAAAAGCCGTGCATGGTATGTGCGCCTTGCTGCGGCTTTTCCCTAGTAAATTTAAATGGCTTCTTTACTTGTCGGGCAAGTAAAAACGCAACGCAATAAATAATTGCGATTGTCGTCAGCTGAATTACAAAGCTATCGGACATGACCGATTCTTTGACCAACGCCAACTTTTCTTCAAAGTGCTGGGTTAAACTATCAACATTCATATTTTCTACTTCACTTGTTTACCACACAGCGACAGCGTGGATGTAATTTGAGCATGGGATAACTGGGCGCTTTTTATCTGTTATACCAAATATGGTAAAGCTTTTTTTATCCATCTAATAAGAATTGACCAATAATTGAAAGCTGGATATACGGTTTATAGTGTTAATTCCTAGCGGAATAGATGCAAAATACTGATGTAATCGAGTTTTTAATGTTATTTGAATTAAGCGTCTTTTGCTCGTATGTGTTTGTTTGTTAGTTTATTTTTTTATTTAAAGATAAAAGGTGGTTCACATTAACCTCTATTCTTCATTCATAAAAATATTTGTC
The DNA here is from genome assembly GCF_000808575.1 of Alteromonas marina. Classification (GTDB taxonomy): domain Bacteria; phylum Pseudomonadota; class Gammaproteobacteria; order Enterobacterales; family Alteromonadaceae; genus Alteromonas; species Alteromonas marina_A. Next base: position 464,857 of record NZ_JWLW01000066.1, on the reverse strand, counting down.
GTTTAGATAAAAAAATGCAGCGCTTTTCAAAAAGATACTGGAATAAGTAACACACTGCGATTACGAAAATTTTGATGCACCGCGCGTCTTTATTCTTCGGTGTTTTGATTGGAGTTATCTTCCTACCAAGCTATCATTAATGTAGTTGTTCAGTATAGGCGATACAAACAGTACTAAGCCTTAAACACGTTTAAATGTAAATTGACTATGACCAAATTGATGTTGCTGCCTGTTATTATCGCTATCGGCATATTTTTATTTGCTCCCGTAGGGCGCACGGAAGGACTCGAGTTTTCCGGTTTTGCAAGGGCGGTTGCCGGCAAAATAGATACTGAAAAAGCTACCTATGAAGGTTATGACAACAGCATAAGCTTTTCAGAAAAGTCACTCATAGCACTTCAAGCCGACTATTCTTTTTCGTCTTCATTCTCCGTTTCAAGTCAACTTCTTCTTCACACTGACGATGACAGGGAGTCAGGGATAGAGTGGCTGTATCTAACTTATGCTCCTAGTGAAAGTTTTCAAATTAACGCTGGCCGGCTTCGTACACCTTTTTTGAAGTACTCTGATGTTATCGATGTTGGGTTTGCGTACCCCTGGATCAACGCGCCGCAACAACTCTATAGCAGTTATTTGTTTTCTCAATATGAAGGTGCAAATGCTAGATTGAGAAGGACATTTGGCGATGTTGTGGTTGATTTTGAAGCTTACTATGGAAAGTATGAAGATGAGCTAGAGTCTAGCGGTATTAATGTAGATATTGAGGTAAATAACTTGTTTGGTGGTGTGATCGAAGTCAACTATGGCGGCTTGCAATTGAGAACTGCCACAGTTAATACGCCTAAAGTTGAAACTACCATTGATGAAATTGCTCCCCTGCTACAGGGGCTAAAAGCCGCAGGTTTTAATTCTATAGCCGAAAATTTTGAAATTAATGACAGAGCAGGTCCATTTTTGTTGGGTGTCAGCTATGACGCACTAAACTGGTATGTAAGCGGCGAATGGATGAAAGTTTCGTCTGATATCGATGTACTTGCCAACCTAGAAAGTTTCTATGTTTCATATGGTTACTATGTTGATGAAGTCCTTCTACATCTGACCTATGCTTCATCTAGGCAATCACTTGATACCATCGAAAACACTATTCCAGTAGGTGTGTCCTCCGCGTTAGATCAACTTTATTTCGCTGTTGAGCAACTAAATAGCTTCTTCCCTACAGATGACCTTGATACCTGGACACTAGGCGCCAGGTGGGATGTGAAAACCAATATTGCACTTAAAGCTGAACTATCGATTCTTGACGGTAAAGAAGGAAAATCATCGTTTTACGACATTAAAGAGAATAATTTCGATAGAAATGCGGCCTTGTATCAAGTGGCAGTAGAGTGGGTATTTTAATGCGAAAACAAATGCTCTTTTTCTTTCTCTTACTTTGTTCTCGTATAGCCGTTGCGCAAGATGGTGTCTGGGTCGTTGCAAACGTTTCTGAACAAAATTTCGCACTAACAAAAGCAGAAGTACGTAACCTTTTCATGAGAAGTACAACATCCTCCAGCGATGCCTTAATACCCGTAGCGATGAGCCCAGGCAATAGATCGCGGGCCATTTTCAATAGCAAGATAATTGCTTTGACCGAATCACGAATTCAATCCTATTGGGCGCAAATGCGCTTTAGTGGACGACAAATACCGCCTATTGAGTTCAATAGTTTGGACGCATTGCTTGAGCACGTAACAAATACTGAAGGTGCTATAGGTTATGTTCCCGCTGGAACGGCGTTACCCGAAAATGTAAAGGTGGTTTATCGAAGCTTTTAAGCAACCGCACATTTTAGGCGTCTTGCGATTGATTTACAGTTTTATCAACCAATTCCATTAGTGGAATTGGTCGACTGTAAAGAAACCCTTGAAGCGTATTGCACCCCTGGTTTATTAAAAATTTGGCTTGTTCGTGTGTTTCAACGCCTTCTGCACACACAGAAAAGTTCAAACTTTTAGCCATATCAATGATGGTCTTGGTGATCATTTCTGATTGCTTAGACTCACCTATTTTGCTTACAAAACTTCTGTCTATTTTTAGTGTGTCTATATCAAACTGCGTTAAGTAACTCAGAGAAGAGTAGCCTGTCCCGAAATCATCAAGGGCAAGTTTACAACCTAACTCTTTCAGTGATGCAAAAAACGGGTTCGCCACGTTGAAATTATTCATATAAGCAGATTCCGTAATCTCAATTTCTAAGTTTGAAGCGGGAAGTTTGCCTATATTTAACTCGTGGAGTAAAAATTGCGTGACATTGTGGTTGTTTAAATCGAGGGGACTCAAGTTAACCGATATTACGACGTTGCTGCCGAAGGCTTCAAGGAGAAGCGGGAATTCGTACCGAAGTTGCTTTAAAACCCATAGGCTTATTTGTGATATTTTGTCAGTTTGTTCTGCGATAAGAATAAACTCACCTGGGGGAACTTGACCTAACACTTCGTCTTCCCAGCGAAGCAGAGCCTCAAACCCCGTGATGTTCTTATCTGAATCCACTTTAGCTTGATAAGTGAGGAAAAACGCGTCGTTTTCAAGAGCGTCAGTTATGCGAGTGGATATGAGCACTTTGCGTTGGGTACGTGCCAGCATTTCATCGGTAAACCATACGAGTCTAGATTTACCATCGTCTTTAGCCTTGTACATGGCAACGTCAGCGTTAGTTATGAGGTTGGTTGGTGAGTATTCACACTCACTTGCAAGTGCAAGACCTATGCTAGCACTTGAGTCTAGCTTCAGTCGGTTAATGATATGAGGTTGAGACACTGCTTCTACAAGTTTTAGCGCTATTTTTTCTAGGTAACTAGGCGATGTAAGCTCCCGTACAATAACAATAAACTCGTCACCGCCTAAACGCCCTAATGTGCAATTATCTTCGAGTGTACTGTCCATTAATAAACTGATATGAAGGAGAAACTTATCTCCCGTGTCGTGGCCGAACGAATCATTAATAGCCTTGAAGCCGTCTAAATCGATAAACAGCAAACCCAATTCATGAGAATTCTTCTGCGCTAGGGCGAGTTCATTTGATAAAAGCTTCATTAAGCACTGTCTATTCGGCAGTCCTGTTAATGCATCAAAATTAGCAAGCCGCTCCATCTGAGACTGTTGCTTCTGCAACATTTCGTTTTTTTGACGATTCGCTTCAGACTGTTTTTTTATGTTTGCCATCATATTGTTAAAGGCTCGAGACAAAGCAAGCATTTCTTCTTTGTTTACTTCCTCAACTTTAACATCGTAAGCGTTGTCATCTACTACGCTGTCCATTGTTTTAATTAGGGTGTTCAGCGGACGCATTGCTCTGCGCTGAGCTCTTGTTGATATGAATAACGAGATAATAATGAGTAAGGCAACGGAAGGCGTGACCAAAATGATATATCTTTGCCTGCTTGCTTTTAACGCTTCTTCAAGATTGAAAACCAGCGCAAGTTTCCCCATAGGAAAAAACTCTTCGCCTACTGTTTTCACTACTATTACTTTGCTAGAAGTGAGATATAACCCAACGGAGAGTGTTGAGATACTTTTATCGATGTCAGTTTGGTTGTGCTGAGGAGACATTTTTTCTTGCGGTTTAGTTAGCCCGCCATTAAAGCCGGCATGACCTATATAATGGTTCAACAGCGTACCGTCATTACCGAAAATATAGGCAGCTTCAGCATATTCATACTCGTCTAAACGAAGCAAAATTCCCGTTTGATTGAAACTGCCAGCAGGCTCGTCGATGTAGTCGATGAGATCAACAGCCATGTTTACACTTATAGCATCTACTTCCGCAGACACAAATTCAACGTAAAGCTTCTCATAGACATAGATAGACAGACCAATGATCAGCGCACTGACTACGGATATAGATGCAAGCGTGTTGAATGATATTTCAGAGCGAAGGCTTTTCAATAAGTACTCTTTTAAGTTGAACTAAGTGGCAGTAAATACTTTTTAAAAGTATTAGAAAAGGACTGCTCTTTCTTTTATTACCAGTATAGACGTTTTACATCATTTCTTGATTAGCAATTTGGGTGAAATTGCGTGAGAGCGCAGTATTAAACTATCAATTGAACAAAAAATGCTCTGGTGGACTTTAGTGTTTAGTGATAGACTCCGCGCGCAATTTGTAAGAGTAAACACCTACGTTCTTTTCTTGATGTCAAACACCAATAAGCCAAGTTGGCAATGGCGTGTCTCTTTAGGTTTTCCCAGTAATCTATAACCCCCACGGTTAGCAATAAAGCACTAACGCTAATACCTTTGTGGTATGCAATTTTTTATAAATACCTATGACAGGAGTTTATTAATGTCATTTACCCAATTAGGGCTCGCTGAACCCTTGTTAAAAGCTATTGAAAAACGAGGATTTAGCACTCCATCACCAATCCAGGAAAAGGCAATACCAGAAGTATTGCAAGGAAAGGATGTGTTGGCAGCTGCACAAACGGGAACAGGGAAAACTGCAGGATTTGGACTTCCTATTTTACAGAGATTGATGGAAGGACAACCTGTATCTGGCAACAATGTTCGGGCACTTATCTTAACACCCACGCGAGAACTTGCTGCTCAGGTAGAAGAGAGCATCAGAGCGTTCAGCGAGTTTTTGCCGTTAAAAACTGCCGTGGTATTTGGTGGAGTAGGCATTAACCCTCAAATGATGAAGCTCCGTAAAGGTGTGGATGTGTTAATTGCTACGCCTGGACGATTGCTTGACCTCTACCAGCAAAACGCTGTTAAGTTTTCTCAGCTTGAAGTGTTGGTATTGGATGAAGCAGACAGAATGCTTGATATGGGCTTTATTCACGACATTAAGAGAGTATTGAAGCTATTGCCACAAGAGCGTCAAAGCTTACTGTTTTCAGCCACGTTTTCTGATGAAATCACTGCGCTGGCGAAAACAATAACGCGCAACCCTGTGAGTATTTCAACCGCGCCAGCCAATACCACGGTAGAAGCGGTTCAGCAACACTTAGTGACCATTGATAAATCCAAAAAGACGACCGCGCTTATTTGTCTGATCAAACAGCAGAAGTGGGAGCAGGTGTTAGTGTTTAGCCGCACGAAACACGGTGCTAACCGTATTGCAGAAAAGCTAACTCGGTCAAAAATTCCAAGTGCCGCTATTCACGGTAATAAAAGCCAAGGAGCAAGAACAAAAGCGCTTGCTGACTTTAAAAATGGCGCAATTAAAGTGCTGGTAGCCACCGATATCGCAGCACGCGGCATCGACATTAGTGAATTGCCTATCGTTGTAAACCTAGACTTACCCAATACGGCAGCTGACTATGTTCACCGAATTGGTCGTACAGGGCGCGCAGGCGCTAGTGGACAGGCTTGGTCATTTGTATGTGCTGAAGAACTGCAAAACCTGAAAGATATTGAGACACTGATTCAAAAGCTGCTTCCTCGTGAAACGTTGGAAGGTTTCGAGCCTCAGCAAGCCGTGCCTGTTACCACGCTTTCTAAGCCTAAAAAGCCCAAGAAGCCGAAAAAGCCGAAAGCACCACAAGGTGAGAGCGACAGCGAAGGTAAACGAAGTGGCGAGAATAAAAAGTCGGGTCAACGTCAAGGCAACCGTAGCGGAAATGGTAATCCGCGCGCAGGTAAACCGGATTCGCGCAACAATAGCGGTGGAAAGCCTGCAGGTCGAAGACGCTCAGGAAGTGAAGGAAGTGCCGCTAAACGACCAGCTAAGCGCAGAAGTAATCCGTCAAATAGCACCACTAATAATACGGCGTCAAACAGGGCAAAAGCGTAAACAGTTGAACTGCGCTTCATAAAACCGAGTTTATTAAAAAAGGGCCGTTGGAAAGGCCCTTTTTAATGTCCATATTCTTTGTTGCGTCACCTTGATGTAGAACCACTATACTTGCGATAACACGCCGCGATTACGAACATTTTAAATCTGGCTGAGTGGGTAATGAATTATGTGGACTGGTATTAGGGCCTATTGATCTTTGTTGTACATTTTTGCAGCGGTCTGTGTGCCATCTAGACAAGGCGGATGTTTGACGGTTTAGTGGTTTTAAATCGAGAACATTCAACGCTGTATAGATGGCACAAAGGCGCTGCCCGAAGGGGTCGTTATGGAAGCCTTTTACTCTTTGTCACAGTCCTTTAACTTAGCCCGCTAGGCTTGCAGGACTGTTTCGCGATTAAAAGGCTTCCATTTAGACCAAAATTCGTACACCAAAGGTCAACAGGCCCTAATTATGTTCCCACGAAAACGGATTGTAATGTCGCAATGCTGGCGTGGTGTTGACTCCGTTGCCATTCTCAGAATCTAACGTAAGCTCGGCGCGCTTTATCAGCGTTTTTTGCAGTTCAGTGCGAAACCCTTTGGTCTCTTTCCATAGCTCGTTAAGCCCTTGTGGGGTATTACCTTGTAAATCTAACGCAAGTAGCGGACCCAGTTTGTCATAAGCGCTTTGTAATCTGAGTGCTTGCTTTTTATTGTAAGCTTCTTCTTCATCTGTCGTTTCCCAGTTAATAAACGGGGCTTTTTGCGCAGTTGTCATTGCAGGAAAGCGAGAGAAATACTGAATGTACTCCGATAAGGGAATGCTGTCAGCGCGCCCCCATATATCCATTGACGTTCTGTTTAACAATGCGCTGGTTTTAGGTTCAACCACCATTACCGTTGGTGTGGCGTAATAAATGGGGTAGTCAAATCGCTCGGTTATATTTCTTCTGTCTTCAAGTGTTCCCACATCAACAAATACGGTTTCATAATGAGCTCGTAGAATAAGGTCCATTTCCTTTGTCGCAAAACGCTCAGCTAAGCCAGTACTGTCGTGACACCACTGAGCACCCAGTACAACCAAAAGTAATTTGCTTTGTTCCACAGCTCGCTGCTGTGCATTGACCACATCTTGATAGAGTGATTTAGACGGAGCGTAAGTGTAAGGACTTTCATTTTGAGTACTTACACAGCCATTTAACGTGGTGAAAGTGGCAATTAAGACAGCAATGTTCAGGCACTGTCTAAAAAAGTGGCCCCGGCGAGTAATGAAATTTTTTTGCATACGGTTATCAAAATAGTAGTTAAATCAACAGCAATGTAGCATAAAAAGGATGCAGCGACGCACCTAAAACGCAATAGAGTAACTTAAGCACTGTAGGACAAAGTCAGGCAAACTCTGGTGCCTGATGGTTTGTTCTGGGAAATATCAAACTCACCATTTATCAACTTTGCGCGTTCTCTCATCGACAGCAGGCCGAGTGTGGGTTCAGCGTTTGCTAGTTGGGCAATATGCTCAGGGATACCGCCGCCATCATCAGTAACGATAAACACGGCACTGTGTTGGGCATAGTTGATATTAATACTGAGCGACGTCGCATTGGCATATTTTATACTGTTTGTTACCGCTTCCTGCACAATACGATAGATGTGTATTTTCTGGTCTGAATCGAACGGTACTGGCGTGCCGCTAACGTTAAACGAATAGTCTATGTTTGCGCGCTTAAGCGTGGTAATGATCTCTGAACGTTGGATCACGCTTTCAATGGGAAGTGTATCAATACCGGACGGACGTAATCCCCCTAAGCTTTTCTTCATTGCGTGGTATAGAGCATCTATCTTTTTGAGCATCATGTCGTTGTCGCTTTCTCTGCTATCTAGCGACAGTTGAAGTTTTAAATCGACTATGCGGTGACCAAAGTCGTCGTGTAAATCTCGCGATAAGCGCTTTCGTTCATCTTCTTGCACTACCACCAATTGACTGGCCAGTGCTTGAGCGCTTTGTACCGATACTTCAAGAGCCTCGTTTTTCTTCGCAAGCTTCATATTCAGCAAGGTAGATTGGTTAATTGAAGCACCTAAAATGAGGCAACTTGTACATGATGCTAAGATGTAAAACTGATGCTCAATGGGAGGAAGTGCGCTCTGGCTTGCCACCACGAACGCAGTAATACCTATGAGTAAACACGAAAACGCACTGCCAACTATGGCATAGCGATACGATAAAAACAGCGCGGGGAAAACCGCTAGATATTTAACCTGATAGCTGATGTTAATTTGTTGGGAGTAGGCATAGCTGCTCAGCATCAGCAAAACCAGCCAAGCGATTGTTGTAAGGTACAGTGCTAAGTGACTCTTAGGGATAGATGGCCGTTTATACAATGCGAAGAGAAAAGGACAAAGAACAACAATTCCTACAAAGTCACCTAATGAAAAATCAAACAAAATAGAGAGAAAAACCTCTATGCCTGTTTGCAGTTCAATAGCCCTTCTGCCCAAAAATACCGCCCCAAGAGCAACACTTATAAGAACACCAAAAGCCAACGTGGCAAGGGTGCTGGAAACATTATGTATATAAGGTGCGCTAAAGCGACGTCTGAATAAATAAACGCATGTACAAATTACCGCGGGTGACAGCACTAAATGGACTAAATACCAACCTATGGTTCCACTTAAAAACGCCGTATTGTCGAGAATGCCACCGGGGTGAAATAAAATGAAGTGGGTTAATTTTTCTGCGATGAGTAGCTGTGGCCAGCTGTAAACTGGCAGTAGTAAAAACGCCGCCAGGCGAACACCAGCAGGCAAATACCAGCTCACCGTACCTGAAATAATTTCGAATTGGGTGCTTAACAACCACACGCCGTGAAATAGCGCGGTATAACCTAATCCCATTAGTAAATAGGTAACGTTGAAATACCGCGTTAGATTCATCAATTTGCTTTGACTAGCGTATCGTCGTAGATAACGTCAGAAACGTCGAGGTACCCAGTTTCTAACGCAATTCTAAGTAAACCAAATTGGGAGGTTACATTGAGTTTCTTGTAAATATTAGTTCTGTGAACCATCACTGTTTTCGGGGCAGTATCTATGTAGTAAGCAATCTGTTTTGGCTGGAATCCTTTTGCTAACAGTAAGAAAATTTCCTTTTCCCTTTCAGTAAGGATAGAGGTTAGCTGTTTATCACCGAAAGCTAACTTTTTACTAATATCTGTGCTTAGATAATTCTCGTCCTTTTCTAGAGACTCCAACGCGTCCATCAATTCTTTAGTGACGGCATTCTTTGTAACATAGCCATCGGCACCGAGTTCAAGCGCTTTACTGATATAGCCAACATGATCATACATGCTCAGCATTAAGCACTTTATAAACGGCGCGTCTTTCTTGATTTTTATTAGCGTGTCGAAACCACTTTCTTGTGCTAACGAGATATCTAGAATGGCAACGTCAATATCGTCTAACGTGGCGAAGGAGGGAAGTGCATCCAGAGAGCTTACTGCGTAGGAAACATGCCAGCCATACTCTTGCTCGATGAGTGTTTTAATGCCATCCCTTACAATTTCGTGATCGTCAATAATGAGTATGTGCATGAAAAAATGCTTTTTATTTCTTAATGCATCAAGTGTACGTTGTATTTGGCTTATAGTGAATAAGCCGATGGCTTAGAGTGGCGATATGCTCGTTAAAATATCATGGTGAAAAATGCTATTTAACGTTGCCAACGAACGGCCTATCTATAAGTGTCCAATGAATTAAATATAAGTAAATTATATCTATAAAAAACGTTTCCCCCCTTTGTTAAAAATGGCGTTAGTGTATAGTTCATCACCAAGTCCATTCTTCCAACACTTCAACACAGAGAGAACCAATGACCGTAAACGTTGACACTCAGTCTTTGATTGCATCTATACGCGATGTAGTAGGGCAGGCCTATTTGTTAACAGATAAAGCGAAGAAGCAGCCATATACCAAAGGGTTTCGCTTTGGTGCGGGCGAAGCACTCGCAGTAGTAAGACCAGGTACGCTGGTTGAAATTTGGCGTGTGTTGAAGCTTTGTGTTGAGGCCGATGTTGCGGTCATTATGCAAGCGGCTAATACAGGGTTGACTGGAGGCTCTACACCAGACGGTAAAGATTACGACAGGCCTCTTGTTATTATCAGCACCATGCGTATAGATGATATTCAGCTAGTTGAGAATGGAAAGCAGATTGTAGGGTTAGCTGGAAGTACCTTGTTTGGGTTGGAAGAGACGCTTGCGCCTTATGGCCGTGAACCTCACTCAGTGATCGGTTCTTCATGTATTGGCGCATCCATCGTGGGGGGAATCTGCAATAATTCAGGTGGCGCTTTGGTTAAACGAGGCCCTGCCTATACTGAATTGGCGCTTTTTGCCCAAATCGATGCAAATGGGAACCTGTCTCTGGTAAATAATCTGGGTATTAACCTAGGTAGCGAGCCAGAGGAAATTTTGAATAATCTTGAGAACAAGCAGTATAAAGAGGAGGATGTCTACCATCCTGACGCTCGTGCATCAGACAATGAATATGATGAGCGGGTTCGAGATGTTGATTCTGATACCCCTTCTCGCTTTAACAATGACGGCAGAAGACTTCACGAAGCTTCGGGCTGTGCAGGTAAGCTCGCTGTCTTTGCGGTGAGGCTAGATACGTTCCCTATTCCTGAAAAGAAACAAGTATTCTATGTAGGCTCTAACGATGCAGCTGTGTTTACAAAAGTGCGTCGTGACATTCTTTCTACCTTTAAAAACTTGCCTGATTCTGGCGAGTACCTTCACCGCGATTGCTACGACGTGTCTAAGAAATACGGCAAAGACATGTTTATTGTTATCAGTAAGCTCGGTGCGAAGTTCATACCGAAGCTGTTCGCGTTTAAGCGGAAGTTTGACGCTTTTACCGATAAGTTAGGCTTTTTACCCAACAAAATGTCAGACCGCGTTATGCAGTACATGAGCTATATTTTCCCTAACCACCTGCCAAAGCGCATGGAAGAATACAGAGATAAATACCAGCACCACTGGATATTGGAAATGAGCAACGACGGGGTAGATGAAGCTAAAGCCTACCTAGATGAGTTCTTTAAAACCAACGAAGGTGGCTACTTTGAGTGTACCGAGGAAGAAGCAGATAAAGCAATTTTACACCGCTTTGTTGCCGGTGGAGCAATAGGTCGCTATCACGTAATGCACAGTAAAGAAGTGGGGGCCATGATGACCATTGATGTTGCACTTCGCCGCAATGATCCTGATTGGTTTGAGGTGTTGCCTAAAGAAATAGACGACCAGATAGACACAAAACTGTACTACGGCCATTTATTCTGTCATGTAATGCATCAAAATTACGTGTTGAAGAGGGGCGCGGATGCCAAACAGCTTAAAAATAAAATTCTAGAAACCTTTGATGCAAGAAGCGCAGAATACCCCGCAGAGCATAATGTGGGTCATGAATACTTTGCCAAAGATGCGCTTAAGAATTTCTATCGCGAACTTGATCCAACCAACAGCTTTAACCCAGGCATAGGTAAAACCACTAAACTCAAAAACTGGGCTGAGCATAAAGGCGGATGCTGTGGTGGGCATCACTAAAAGCCCGATTGATTAAAAGCGATAAGCTATAAATAATTGTTACCATTGCCTGGGTAAAATAAAAAAGAGCGAGTAAAATCCTTTACTCGCTCAGTAAGAAGGCCACCTCTTCTGAGGGAAAGTAGCCGTCGGAGAACTGTTGGTTTTTTCTTATGCTAGTCGGTTGATTATTGAAGAGAAGTCCATCCCTGCATTGCCTTCTTCACAATGCATTTCAAACCACTTTGCAGCAAGTTCACCCATAGGTACTTGGGCATTTACACCCTTTGCGCCCTGCATGGCAAGGCCTAAGTCTTTGAGCATAAGCGCCGAAGCGAAACCGCCAGCAAAATCGTTATCAGCAGGGCTTTGTGGCCCCACACCTTTCACAGGGCAGTAGGTGGTCATTGACCATGTCTGCCCCGAGGCATTAGACGCAATATCAAAGAATACTTGCGCGTCTAAACCAAGCTTTTTGGCCAGTTGAAAGCTTTCACACGTCGCAATCATGGTTGCGCCAAGTAACATATTGTTACAAATCTTCGCTGCTTGCCCTGCACCATGGCCGCCCGCATGGACGATTTTTTTGCCCATTGCGCTAAGCACACCATGAGCTTTGTCAAACGCTTCAGCGTCGCCACCCACCATAAACGTGAGGGTGCCGCCCGCAGCTGCTGCAACACCACCAGAAACCGGCGCATCAAGCATTTTAAGGCCTTTTTTCTCTGCCAGTTCCGACACACTCTTCGCCGTTTCTACGTCAATAGTTGAGCAATCAATAAGCAAAGTGCCTTCGCACACAGAAGACAGGATCTGATTTGAATAGATATCTTTTACGTGTTTGCCTGCAGGCAACATTGTAATAACAATGTCAGCTTCAGCAGCAGCTTGCTCGGTACTTTGTGCAATAGTACAGCCGGCTTCTTTGGCTTTGGCCAGCGCAGCTTCGCTTAAGTCGAAAGCCAATACGTTGTAATCGTTCTTAACCAGATTATCTGCCATCCCTGAGCCCATATTACCTAGGCCAATAAATGCAACTGTGGTCATAATAGTCTCCTCGCTTAGCCCATGGTTGGAATAACAAAGGCGTTGTCGTTCGTATCTGAGCCATCAGGCCAGCGCTGAGTAATCGTTTTAACTTTGGTCCAGAATTTCACACCTTCCATACCGTGCTGGTTGGTGTCACCAAATGCAGAGCGCTTCCAGCCCCCAAACGTATGGTAGGCAACTGGCACAGGAATAGGCACGTTAATCCCCACCATGCCTACGTTTACACGCTGAGCAAATTCGCGCGCTGCATGGCCATTACGGGTATACATAGCAACGCCATTACCGTATTGGTGGTCGCTTGCTAAGTTAACTGCTTCGTTGAAATCTTTCGCGCGTACCATTTGCAGTACTGGACCGAAAATCTCTTCTTGGTATGAGCGCATGTCTTTAGTCACGTGGTCGAAGAAGGTTGGGCCGATGAAGTAGCCCTGACTGTCGTCTGGGATCTGACTGGTTCTACCGTCGTAAACAAGCTCAGCACCTTCTTTTATGCAAAGGTCGATATAGCCTTCAACGCGCTCTTTGTGAGCAGCAGTAACCACAGGCCCATAGTGCGCTTTAGGATCTTCACTATGACTTACCATAATGTCTTTAATCGCCGGAATAAGCTTGGCTTTCAGTTTCTCAGCAGTTTCATCGCCCACTGGGACGACAACCGGTAGCGCCATACAGCGTTCACCGGCACTGCCGTACGCAGCACCTACTAAGTCGGTTACCACCTGATCTAGATCTGCATCAGGCATTACGATGCCATGGTTTTTCGCGCCGCCCATGGCTTGAACGCGCTTACCTGCACGAGCGCCACGCTCGTACACGTAGTTAGCGATGTCAGAAGAGCCTACAAAGCTCACCGCTTTAATAGTTTGATGATCTAAAATACCATCAACCACTTCTTTGTTACCGTGTACAACGTTAAGTACACCTGCAGGAAGGCCTGCTTCAATCATAAGCTTTGCCAGTTCAACAGGTACTGACGGATCGCGCTCTGATGGCTTTAAAATGAACGCGTTACCGCAGGCAATTGCCACACCGAACATCCACATTGGGATCATGGCCGGGAAGTTAAATGGCGTAATACCTGCCACTACACCAAGTGCTTGGCGCATGGAGTACACATCGATTCCTGGGCCTGCGCCTTCGGTATATTCACCTTTTTGCGCATGAGGAATACCACAGGCAAATTCAATCACTTCAAGACCGCGCTGAATATCACCTTGTGCATCAACCAACACTTTACCGTGCTCGCTTGATAATAATGCCGCTAGGCGATCGCGGTTTGCTTCAACTAGCTCTTTAAACTTGAACATTACACGAGCGCGTCGTTGAGGATTTGTTGCTGCCCACTCAACCTGTGCAGCTTGGGCTGTTTCAATTGCATAGGCCAAAGTTGAAGTGTTAGCCAAGCTGACTTCAGCCTGTACTTCACCTGTGTTAGGCGCAAATACCGACGCGGTATTTTCGCTGCTATCCTCAAAATCTTTACCTGCAATAAAGTGAACAATCTTTCTCATGACATAGCTCCTGTAATTTTTAACAATATTGAAACCTTGTGTTTGCAAAGGCAATACATATACTTGCAGTATGATGCTGTAAAAATGCAGGTGTTGATGTGAATTGGGACGACATGCGTTTGTTTCTTGGTTTGGCAAGGAATGGTCGTGTAGCTATTGCAGCTAAAGGCTTAAAGGTAGATCCTACGACCTTGGTACGTCGTGTAAAAAAACTGGAAGACTCACTAAATTGTAAATTGTTTGAGCTAACTAAAAGAGGGTATGTGCTTACTACGCACGGTAGTGAGCTTGTTTCTTACATCGAAAAAGCAGAGCATTATTTTTTAGAAGCGCAAAATGAGCTTGGCGATGAACGTTCCCACTTGGCCGGCACCATTAGAGTTAGCGTTTCTGAAGGTTTTGGCAGTTGGTTTTTGGCACCTCTACTGGCCGACTTCAAGAAGCAGTATCCGGGGATCAGTATTGAGCTTGTGGCAACCAGCGGCTTTTTAAACCTGAACAAACGAGAAGCCGACATGGCTATCTTGTTAGAAAAGCCCAGTAAAGGCTTGCTGGTTACACAAAAATTGACTGACTATAACCTTTATCTTTATACCCACCAGTCCCTTATCGACGATAAAAAACCGCAAACATTGCGAGACCTTACCTCATTCAATTTAGTGAGTTATGTTCCCGATTTAGTGTATGCGCCTCAATTGAAGTTCATTGAGGAAACGGCACTGTCACAGTTAAGCGCGCTGCGCAGCACCAGCATTAATGCGCAATATCAAATGCTTATTAATGGTGCTGGCGTAGGAATTTTGCCCAAGTTTATGGCTGAAAAACAACCAGGCTTGGTTCGGCTGATTGAAAACGAGATTCACATCAAACGCACGTTCTGGTTGGCTACGCACAAAGAAACGCATTCTCAAGCTCGTTTCCAAGCATTTACACACTGGCTAATTGAAAACGTAGCGCGTTATCAAACAAGTTTTACTGACTAGCAATAATCGATATAGTAAAGATCCCGTTTTGTTTGAAACTATTGAACTGTGAGGTCTAATACTGAGTTGGAGTAGTACAGACAAAAGTTTACTGCATTCAAAAGCCGTTTATTCGTAACATCATCCTGCGGCAAAGTGCTTAAGTCAGCAAACCAAACGAAGCTAAGTTTATATCCAAGTAATTTTTCAAATAGAATTGTAAATTTACTAAGAAAAACGACAGTTTAGTCGATAAGCGTCTTATTACCTCAAAATTTTGTCAGGGAAGCGTTCATGTTTAACAAACACCTAGTTAAAGAAAACGAAGCACTTAAAGAGGAACTACATATACTCAAGCAAGTGCGAGATGGCTTGCGCGAAGACATGATCTTTCTTCGTCTCAACGAACGCGGCGAAATTGACGATGTCAATGAGATGTTTCAAAGAGAGCTTGGTTACTCACTGTCTCAAGTGAGAGGCCAACGCTTTTTTGAATTTGTTCCCGAGATTGCCAGAAACACGCCACACTTTAAGAAGCTAAAACATTCTATTGAACAGCGCGTTCATTACTGGGGAGCAATTGAGTTTGTCCGTGAAAACGGCGAGGAAGCGTGGCTGAGGGGCGTAGTTGAGCCGATTTTTGATATTAACGGCAATATTTATAAATTCTCGGTAAACCTGAATGACCTTACGCGAACCATTGCTAAGTCGAAAGAACACGAAGATTTAGTGGCCGCGTTACACAAGTCAAATGCAGCGATAGAATTTGACTTGAACGGCAATATTCAAGACGCAAACGAAGCTTTTCTGAAAACGGTTAAGTACAGCCTTAACGACATTAAAGGTCAGCATCATAGAATTTTCTGTGACACTGAGTATGCGAACTCACGAGAATATAAAACGTTTTGGGAGCGACTCGCTCAAGGCGAGTTTGTAGCAGGAAGGTTTGAACGCTTCGACGCACATGGTAATTCTATTTGGCTTGAAGCCACATACAACCCTATTTGTGACTCTCACGGGCGCATGTATAAAGTAGTTAAATTGGCTACTGATATTACCGAGCAGGTGGCGCGAGAAAGCGCCGTATCCAGCGCGGCTGATATCGCCTATCGCTCCTCTAATACCACGGATCAAATTGCGTCGCGAGGCAAAGAAGTCATTAGTGAACTGCTTTCTGAGATGTCTTCCCTGTCGCAGCAAATGGATAGGGCAAAAGAGGGGATCAATGCGTTAGATGCCCAGTCTCAGCAGATTGCCACCATTATCGGAAGTATCAGTGCCATAGCTGAACAAACCAACCTACTTGCTCTAAATGCTGCGATTGAGGCAGCACGTGCTGGCGATCAGGGACGAGGTTTCGCTGTAGTTGCTGACGAGGTGCGTCAGTTAGCATCGCGTACAACCGAAGCCACAGAAGAAATCATCAATGTGGTTAAACACAACCAGACATTGGCCACCGACGCAGTAAATTTGGTTAATGAAGGCGATGAAAAAGCGCAATCAGGGCTCAATTACGCCAGAGAGGCGGGTGAAGTTATCGAACAAATTCAAGACGGTGCAAAAGAAGTCGTTGATGCAGTAGGCCAATTCAGCAGTCGACTGGGAAGCTAGTAGTACAGAGAAACAGGCTTACCGATAAGTGTAAACTGTCTAAGCTCTTACCAAATAAAACATCGCTCAAAACAGAATTCATCCTACCTTGGTAGGATGAATTCGCCCCTATTGCAGGATGTGCTTTTTAACACAGCCTGTATAGCATAACCCTGTAATAAAAGGCTTGCAGGGGCGGTTATGTCAGGTTTTACGAAAATATCTACAGCTATAGTGGCCGTATTCATTGGCTGCTTTTTGGTTTTTACCTGTCTGGTCTACTTCCATATACAAGATAACATTGAGGAAGAGATGACGGGCGCGCTTAATCAAGTGCGAGAAATGGTCAACCTCAATATCCCTGTTGCTGATATCGAAGCGATTGTAGAGCCTAGTCCTCACTTATCTGCTCACTATTTCACGGGCCGTCTTCAGGCAGACTACGCTTCAGCGTATTCTAAATCCGAAGGAACTGCACTGACGCCAGTTATTATCCCTATTCAGGAAAACCAGTATCTTATAGTGACGCCTTTCAAAGCTACAGAACTCACGCAAAACCTCACTTTTTTTGCCTTGGTGGCGGGACTGTTTTTCGCAACATTCGTTTTGCTGTTGTTTACGTTAAAAGTGGCGGTTAAGCAAAGGTTAGTGCCGCTAAATCAGCTCGCTGACGCGTTATCTGAGCTACGAGAAGGCAAGGAATCACAGCCCCTGCCACATTCAGATATTACCGAAATGAATAGGGTATTAGACCAGTTTAAGCACCTGCAAAATGCGCTTAAATCAAAAGAAAAGCAGCTCATCAAAATAGATAAGCAATTAGCGCTTCTTCAAGAGCAAGAGCGTAATTACCTTGCCAGAGAGCTTCACGATAACGTGGGGCAGTTACTGACAACGATTAAAGCCCACGCCTATATTTTGGTTAACGCAAAAGAGCGCTCGGTTGTTGAACTGTCGGCGCAGAAAGTTCAAGTGATGTCACATCAAATAAGTGATGCAATTAGAAAGCTTACAGCTCACCTTCACCCCCTGATACTAGACAAAGTACCTTTGCAATCGTCGCTTGAGAGACTGGTGTACGAACAAGAAGTGGCGCAGCCCGATACGCAGTGGGACGTGTCAATTAATCTAAAGCGCTATCAAGAAGATAATGAGCGAGATATTCACCTTTATCGGTTTGCTCAAGAAGCCATTAACAACGTGATTAAGCATGCAAAAGCCACTAAAGTTTGCATTCAAATTTATGGCGATACTCACCGGGTCTCTGTGATGGTCAAAGACAACGGCAGGGGGCTGGGAAATCACATCGTGGAAAACATTGGCATGTCATCAATGCGCAGCCGAGCGCGTTGTATAGGAGCAAATTGCAGTGTGACGTCACCCGATGATGGCGGCGTTGCTGTATCGCTGTCCCTTACCCTTAAAAAAATGCCTCCTCTTATGGGCGCTAACGTCGCATGAATATTCTAATTGTCGACGACCACGCTGTGGTGCGTGAAGGATACAAAGCATTACTCAATGCGATGATGCCCGACTGCCGTATTTTTGATGCTGAAAACGGTGCACAAACCCATCGTTTATTAGCCAGTAGTGACATTGAGATCTTAATCCTCGACATAAACCTTTCAAATGAAAGTGGCCTTGTTTTAGCCAAGATTTTTTTGAAGCGACATCCAGATTTAAAAATTATCTTTTTCAGTATGTTCGAAGACAGCGTCATATTGCACCGCGCCATGCAGACCGGTGCTATGGGGTACATCAGTAAAAGTAGTTCGCCTGAAATATTGATCTCGGCAATTAAGGTCGTCGCAAAAGGGCAAAAGTATATTGAGCGAGGCCTCGCGGTAAATTTAGCCAATCAACTTCTCGATACTAACGTGGACATTGCTGCCAAATTAACAAAACGTGAGTTCGAGATATTTATTGCGATAGCGATGAATAAATCCCGCTTCGATATTGCTGATGAGTTGGGCCTATCGGCTAAGACTGTTTCTAACGCACTTACCGTCATTAAGCGAAAGCTTGACGCGGTGCCCTCCCAATTTTCAGCCATTGCGGCTAAACACGGTTATATCGGTGATGCAGAGTTTTCAGCGTCTCAATCGGTGTCTTTTGTCGAGAAGAGTGAGAAGTAGCCATAGGTTTCCCCTCCTAAAGTAGGAGTCAAATCGGTCTATCGCATCATGGTAGGTACAACGTAAAAGTACCATTATCAAACTACACAACAAACCAAGTTAGTGCGCGTGGTACGCGCAAAGTTATCAAAAGGTACTTCTTATGATTTATGCAAAGCCAGGTAGTGAAGGTTCGGTCGTAAGCTTCAAAGAAAGCTACGGTAATTTTATCAATGGCGAATGGGTAGCACCGGTTAAAGGTGAGTACTTCACCGCAACATCTCCAGTAGACGGCAGCGACATCGCACAAATCCCACGCTCAACATCTGAAGACATTGAGCTTGCGTTAGATGCCGCTCACGCTGCGAAAAAGGGCTGGGCAGATACGTCAGTAGCTGAGCGTTCTAACATTCTTCTGAAAATTGCCGATCGCATTGAAGAAAACCTAGAGCTACTTGCCGTTGCGGAAACATGGGACAATGGTAAAGCCGTTCGCGAAACGCTTAATGCAGACATTCCGCTGTGCGCAGACCACTTCCGTTATTACGCAGGCTGTATTCGAAGCCAAGAAGGCACCATCGGTGAAATTGATAAAAACACGGTGGCGTATCATTTCCATGAACCTTATGGTGTAGTTGGGCAAATTATCCCTTGGAACTTCCCGCTACTTATGGCTGCGTGGAAACTTGCGCCAGCACTTGTTACCGGTAACGTAGTGGTGCTAAAGCCAGCAGAACAAACGCCAGTATCTATCTTATTGTTCGCAGAACTAATCCAAGACTTACTACCACCGGGTGTACTAAACATCGTTAACGGGTTCGGGGCAGAAGCCGGACAGGCTCTTGCAACAAGCACAAGAATCGCAAAAATTGCATTTACTGGCTCTACACCTGTTGGCGGACATATCCTTCGCTGTGCTGCTGAAAACCTTATTCCATCTACCGTTGAGCTTGGCGGCAAGTCGCCAAACTTATTCTTCCCAGACATCATGAATCACGAGCCTGAATTTATTGATAAGTGTGCGGAAGGTTTAGTGCTTGGCTACTTCAACCAAGGTGAAGTGTGTACGTGTCCTTCTCGAGCGATTATTCACGAGGACATCTATGATGCATTCATGGAAAAAGTGTTGGAAAAAATTCAGAAGATCAAACGTGGTAACCCACTAGACACAGACACCATGGTAGGCGCACAGGCATCTAATGAGCAGTTCGAAAAGATCCTTAAATACATCGATATCGGTAAGTCAGAAGGGGCTCAGGTTGTCACTGGTGGTGAGAAAGAGCAGCTACCTGGCTTTGATGGAGGCTACTACATTCAGCCGACTATCTTGAAGGGTGAAAACCATATGCGTGTGTTCCAGGAAGAGATTTTTGGTCCGGTAATCGCTGTTCAAACCTTCAAAACCGAAGAAGAGGCGATTGAGATTGCCAATAATACAAGCTTCGGACTTGGCGCTGGTGTATGGAGCCGCGATGCGAATGTAGCATTCCGCGTGGGTCGAGCGATTGAAGCAGGTCGCGTATGGACGAACTGTTATCACTTGTATCCAGCTCACGCTGCGTTTGGCGGCTACAAGAAATCGGGCATTGGCCGCGAAACCCACAAGATGATGCTAGATCACTACCAGCAGACAAAAAATCTATTGGTAAGCTACGACATCAACCCACTTGGTTTCTTCTAAGTAAACCTGAGGGCGGCGCCTACCGCCGCCCGCTACTTTTATGCGCATCGCATTTTCCTCAATCATTTTCTTACTGTTTCTCAGCACCAATGTGTTGGCGCAGTCTGACGCGACAGACATTCCACAAGACATTTACAAAATATTTCCCAACGCTACACGAGTGGGGGAGATGCACACTGACATCAAGGTAACCCCGGTCTATCAGCTTCAGCAACTACTCGGATATGTTTTTGAGTCGAATGACTTTGTCGACTTCATAGGCTTTTCAGGCAAACCAGTTAATGTAGTGATTGGGCTAGACACACAAGGCAATGTGGTCGATCTTTTCGTCAAGCAGCATAGCGAGCCGATTTTTTTGCACGGGCTTGGCGAGAAATCCATGTTTGATTTCGTTGCTCAATATCAAGGGCACAGTGTCAAAGAACGTTTTATCATTGGTGGTAAAAGCAATGTAGGCAAAGACGCTACCTACTTTGATGGGGTTACGAAAGCCACCGTATCGGTGCTGGTTATCAACGATACCATCGTGACATCTGCATTAGCCGTTGCCAGAGCTAAGCTCGATGGCTTTGTTGCGCCTAGCAACAATATTATCAATCCAGACTTTTACGAACCTCTTACTTTTAGCGAATTGGTGGACAAGGGCTACATTCAAAAGCACCAGATTACTCAGCAAAATACCGAAGGGCTTTCGAGAGAAGTGGTTCGGGCGGTTGACGATATTCAAGGCGAGTTTGCTCTTGATGGTAACATCATTGCCGAACACTACTATGCGTTTTTAAGTCTTCCTATTGTGGGGAAAAACCTGCTAGATGAAGAGGAATTTGCTCGGTTACAGGAAAATCTAAATCCGGGTGAAATGGCACTGATGGTACTGAATACGAAAGGGTTCAGTTTTATCAGCGATGAGTTTATTCCCCAAACCACACCTGAGCATTTACGGGTATCTCAAGGCGGTTTTCCCACGGCTATCCGCGATATCGATTTTTATAGCTTCTATGACCCCGCATTTTCACAAGCATTGCCCGACTACAACGATATCAAAGTACTTCGAGTAAAATCGAAAGGTGGGCTGTCACTTGACCAAGAAATGGAAATAGCGATTAGTGTGCCGTTTAAGCCAAGTTTCTTCGAGCAAGATGAGCATCTGTTCCCTTTCAAAGTGACACTGCCTAGTGAACTATTTATGGAAAATCCTGAGGCTCAGTTAGCGAAGCCCATTCCGTTGTGGCAGAAAATTTGGAGGGACAGAACCTTAACGATAAGCACCACCGTTGTTTATCTTGTAGCGCTGTCGTTGTTTTTTGCATTCCAGCAAAGGCTAACGCCTTACACCAAGTTTGTGCATACAGTACGGGCATTTTCCCTTGTGTTCGTGCTGTTTTTTATTGGCTTTTACGCTCAAGGGCAGCTGTCTGTTGTCAACATATACACGCTGCTACTGGATATTGTCGATGGATTTTCCTTAGAAGTATATCTTCTCGACCCGGTCATTTTTATTTTGTGGAGCTTTGTATTTGTCTCGCTGTTTATTGTTGGTCGGGGACTATTTTGTGGCTGGCTTTGCCCCTTCGGAGCACTCCAGGAAATG
The DNA here is from genome assembly GCF_000808575.1 of Alteromonas marina. Taxonomy (GTDB): domain Bacteria; phylum Pseudomonadota; class Gammaproteobacteria; order Enterobacterales; family Alteromonadaceae; genus Alteromonas; species Alteromonas marina_A. Next base: position 443,019 of record NZ_JWLW01000066.1, on the reverse strand, counting down.
ATGGGAATACTGGCTGAAAAGCTCAGGATAAAACAAATTAGAATTAAGCCTCAGCACCACAAACGGGCGCAAAAAATTAAATATGTATTGCTTATAGGCCTAGTCGCGTGCTCATTCTATTCGCTGAACCTTGCAGAGAAGCTCGCTGAGATAGAGCCGTTTAAAACGTCTATAACCCTACACTTTGTTCGATATTGGCCCTTTGTGCTGTATTCGGTTTTATTGCTGCTACTTAGTTTAAAAATTCATAAAGTGTACTGCCGCTATTTATGTCCATTGGGAGCAGGGCTTGCCATTCTGGGTCGTTTCCCTTTGGTTAAATTGCTAACACGTAAAGATGCCTGTGGTAATCCGTGTCAGCTGTGCAAACAAAAGAAATGTGGTATTGATGCTATAGAACAAGACGGCAGCATTGACTATGCTGAATGTATTCAGTGCCTTGAGTGTGTGGTTACGTTAGATAACCCTGACTTGTGCAAAATCGATAAATATAAAAAGAAAAAGGTGCCAACGCGTGTCAAAAACCTCAATCCTGTCCGCACTTAGTCAACCTGCTAATAGCAAGATTAACGATGACAACCAAGCTAGTTTATACGGTGCAAAAGAAGCCTGCCGCGATGTGGCCAATGAGATTTTAGCCAACGTTAAGTGCGATGAAATAGAGCTATTACTTTTTCATACCAGCACGCTGTTTGACTTAGACACGGTAGCAAAGGAAATCTCCGCACGTTTTCCGCACGTGAACATTGTTGGCTGCACCAGCGCTGGAGAATTTAATAAAAATGGCTACGGAACAGAAAAACTTTTGGCCGTCGCGTTTTTGAAAAACGAATTTTCTATTGCCACAGCACTGGTGCCTAATTTAGGCGAAGTAAACTTTGATGAAGCCCACGATATTGCCAGTGGTTTGCGCCGAGCCTTACAGGGAAGGAAGCGTCGTTACGATACAGAGCAGCACTTCGTTATTTCTGTGCTCGATGGACTTACCCGCCATGAGGAACATTTTCTAGAAACCTTTGCGACTGCATTTGGCAATATTCCACACTTAGGCGGTAGCGCCGGCGACGACTTAAAACTTGAAGCCACCTATGTGTTTTACAACGGTGAGTTTCATCGAGACGCAGCAGTACTGTTGCTTGTTGGCACGGGAAAGCCCTTCACCGTGTTCTCCATTGATCACATTAACTCTCCCGTATCGAAGCTGGTGGTCACCCACGCCGATCCTGAGTCGCGAACCGTGTATGAGATTAACGGTGAACCTGCAGCGCAGTATTACGCCAGTTTATTGGGAATGAAAGCTGAAGACTTAACGCCTGATGTGTTTTCCATGTTTCCCCTTGCTGTGATGGTAGGTGGCAAATATTTCATCCGCTCTATTCAAAAAGTAGATTTGGCCACTAACGCCATTACCTTTTACTGCGCGGTAGATATTGGCATTATTCTTACATTTGTTCAGATGGGTGACTGCATTGAAGCATTAGAAAGTAAACTAGACAAACTGCGCGCTCAGCTTGGCGAGCCCGAATTTGTCTATGCTTGCGATTGCTTTTTGCGAAGGCTCGAAATTCAACAGGGCAAAAACGACCACGAAATAAGACGGCTACAGCAAATGTATAACGTTGCGGGCTTCAATGCCTATGGCGAGCATATTCATTCGGTTCACTTGAACCAAACGTTTACGGGGGTGTATTTTGCAGCCCAATAATCAATTTACCGACGTGGAAGCGCTCCAAAAGGCCCTTTACGAGCAACGGCGTGAAAACGAAAAGCTTGAGAAAATAAACGCAGCACTGATGTATCGCATGGAAGAAGGCGGTTTTAATCATCACAGTTACCGCGCCTTCGAACATTCGGTTCAACTTTCTGAAAAAGTGAGTCAGAAGACAGAGGAGCTACAGTCAGTACTGCAAAAGCTAGAGCAGTCAAATGCCGAGCTGGTGCGTGCTCACGAAGAAACCCATAAGGTCAAACAGCGTTTACACGACGCTATTGAAAGCACCAATCAGGCGATGGTGTTGCTAGATAGACTAGGCGGGATCATCTTCTTTAATCGGCATTTTGAAACCGTTTGGGATGACCTTTCCATTACCCCTAAAATTGGCGATAACTATTACGATATCACCCAAGCTGCCAAGCATTCCGGGGTTGTTCGCCGCGTCCTGCCTGCTGATGTCGAAGGCAGGATGATTTATCAGTTGTCAAACCGGCGATGGTATCAACTGACCAATCGGCCCACGCAAGAAGGCGGGAACGTTATTCTGTTTAACGACATCACTGAAGTAAAACTGCTTGAGTCGAATCGCTACGAGCAAGTCATTAAAGAGAAAAACAAGCTGTTGCAAAGCCTTATCGATAATATTGATGTTGGAATATTGCTCATTGATAAAGAAGGTGGCATTGCGTTTTGGAATAACACGTTTTTGACCCAATCAAACGTGCCCCAGCACGTACTGGTAAACAGTAAGAATATTTATGCCCTTCAAAATAACCGTCACTGGAGCGGGCTAAACTTAAACCCGGTGGGGCCAAGTACACAGATTATCCACGAGCAACTGGTGGTTGAACGCAACATCACTACACTGCCCGAAGGCAATACGCTGTGCACGTTCACCAATGTTACATCGCAGCATCACTACGCGGAAACGCTGAAGCAAAACGAAAGCTGGATCCGCATGATAACCGATAATGTACCGGCGCTTATTGCTTACATTGGTACCGATAAAAAGTTTCAATACACCAATAAAGGTTATCGCGATTGGTATGGCGTTAGTGAGCAAGACATTAATGATATGCCTATGGATCGAAGCCATCTGAAAGAGGTTTACCCCAATCTTATTCAGTACTTGCGCCGTGTTAACCAAGGCGAAGTGGTGAGCTTTCAAAGCAAAGAGAAAAATGCTCATGGCGACGTTGGCTTTTTACAGAAAGTTTATTTGCCTCATTTCAATGAGTCTGGCGATATCACCGGGCACTTTGTCTTGGCAACAGACGTGTCGCAGCAGGTAGAAAGCCAGCTCCAGCTTAAAGCGGCTAAAGACCAATTAGAATCGAATGTAGAAAAGCGTACCCGCGAACTCAACCACGCCAATATCGCCCTTCAAGAAGCGATTGATTCAAAGAGTAAATTTTTGGCTGCTATTAGCCACGATCTTATGCAGCCCCTTAGCGCTGCCATCTTGTTCAACGAAACATTGAAAGATCAAGTGGATAGTTCATCCAGCCCCATTGTTGCCGCCCTCGATAATTCACTGTCTGATTTACATGGCCTTATTCGCACGCTTATTGAAACATCCAAACTGGACGCTGGGGTGTTACAGCCCGATAAACAGCAAGAAAATGTATTGCCGTTACTTAAGCAGTTAGCCGAAGAGTTTACGCATATCAGTAAAGACTACAGCGTAGATTTTCGCTATCGCTTGAAAGAAGCCTTCGTGGTGACAGACGTGAACTTACTTTCTCGAATATTGCGAAATTTATTAATAAATGCAATGAAATACGGTGCCAACGGCAAGGTGTTACTGGCAGCACGAAAGGTGAATGAGAACCTGGAAATTAGCATCTATGATCAAGGTGTGGGTATAAGCGAAGACGATCAAAAAGTTATTTTTAAAGAGTTTTCGAGATTAGAAAACGATTTTAACTACTCTTACAGTTTGGGTCTGGGACTATACATTGTAGATAAAATGAGTAAGTTGCTAGAGCACGATATTCGAGTGCGCTCGAAAGAGGGCGTAGGCGCGTGCTTCACGGTGACCATTCCTATTACCGAAGTGGGTGATACGAGCCAGGAGCAAGACTATCTTTATACTTTGGAGCCATCGTTACCAGATTACGTTTTGGATAAGCATATATGGCACATTGATAACGATGCTAATATGCGCATAGCTATGCAAACGTTGTTCGCAAACTGGGACATGGAAGTAGACACCTTCTCAGGTTTTGAACAATGCAGTGCCGTAAATAATGGCAGTTTTGACGAGTGCGACATGCTTATTGTCGATTACCATTTAGATGAAGAAGAAACCGGTTTAGACATTGCGAAACGCGTAAGAAAAATCGCGCCTTCAATGCCCATTATGATTTGCACCGCTAATCATTCAAAAGCGTTAGCGAATGAACTTGAAGGCACCGACATTCAGCTGCTGCACAAACCTGTTAACTCCGCGGTGCTGAGGGCGGCGCTAGTCTCAAGCTTGAATGGCTAAAAGTATAGGAACACGGGGCCTGTTAATCTTTAGGTGCACAGCCAAGATCAACAGGTCTTAATTAAATACGTATTGGTTAAAGTCGATATTCGCGGCACTGGCCACAACCTTTACTCGGTTGCTGGCGCCTAATTTTTTAAGAATAGATGAGACGTGAGACTTAACCGTGGTTTCAGAAATATTAAGCTCGTACGCAATCACTTTATTGGCTAACCCTTGAGTTAGATATTTCAGTACAGTCAGCTCTTTTCGTGTTAATGAACGAATTTGCTCCGGCGAAATACCGTTGTCATTGGTCATGCGTGTTCTGGTAGACGGCGTTCTTAATATCTCTGATGGTAAACACACGTTACCTTCAAAAATACTCTCGATAGATGTGGCTATTTCTTCAATTTTGCTGCTTTTAGAAATAAAGCCAACGGCACCATAAGAAATGGTTTGCAGTATATTTTGCTTTTCCGTTTCAGCGGAAATAATCACTACAGGTACGTTAGGGTGTTGGTTTCGAATTTCCAAAAGTCCGTTTAGGCCACATGTTTCAGGCATATTTAAATCGAGCATGATTAAGTCGAACTTCGCGTCTTGCTCTAGTAACGTTAACGCTTCAGAAATTGAATTGGCTTCGAGGGTTTCTGAGTCGGGAAACTTTTTCCCTAAGATAGTAATCATTGCGTGACGAAAAATAGGGTGGTCGTCAATTATCAAGATACGGTGCATGGTCTTTCCCTCAGCTAAAAAAGCGACATTTGCCGCTGGCCTTGTGACTTATTTGGGCTGGCGTTTTATTCACACATAAGCCTTTTAGTAAGACAAAATTATGGCGTAAATGAAACGCTTCAAAGTGACCAAATTCCCCGAAATATTAAAAGCTAAACAGTCACTTCACGTGTTTACAATGTTAACATTAATATAACATCAAATCAGGCCTAATAAGACCAATGGCTTATAATAAAAAAGCACGTAAGCCCAGTACTGATGGGACTTTCGTTCTATAACTCGTCAAGTAGCTGCCTTCTTTTTTCGGCGTATTCTGTTTCGCTAATTAGCTTCGCCTTTTTTAGTGCGTCTAACCGTTTAAAACGAGCAACGATATCGTTTTCTGCTGGTAAGGGGGCCGAGCCAGCTACGTCTTTCTTACTGGGTGTGTTTTCCCTATTCTCTGGGGAAAGTGTTTCCTTTTCTACAGGTGCTTCAAATGCCAGCTGAGTCGGTGCGACCACCCAATCGAAGCGATTTTTCGTTTTCAGTTCTATACCAGGTGCGGAAAAAGAGAGTGGGGAATCGAATGAGAACTTTGCTTGTTTGCGATTACCGAAATCAAAGTCGTATTTTACCAAGCCCTGAGAAGTAGGATCATAAGCCATTTCGTAGGCTTTATTGGCTACTTTATCGAACTCGCCAATCAGAATATTGAGCTGGTCGTCTGCAACGAAAATACTGCCTGCAACGTAATACGTTTGGGTTTTAAGGCCTGCCAAATAGCGCTTCTCTTTACTAAGGGCAAAAATTACGTCTTGCTGAGCAGTCGCTGTTCGCAGCGCCTCAGGCAGATAGGCGGCAAGTAACGCAACTTGTTCGTTGGAAAAAAGCGGTGTTGACGTATTTTTGTTCTTAACCACCTGAATAGCGCTAAGTATGGCGGATACATCCTGCTCTTGCAGCGTGAAGGGGTGTTGGTTGGCACGCATGTCACTGCCTGTTTCGTTTTGCTTTTTAACAAGGCGAATAAAATTGTTTTTGTCCTCCTGAAATATGACCTGTGCGTCTGCGATATGTACTGTCGTTATGAAGAGTAGGGCTAACAGAATGGGTTGAGCTGAACGTAATGAAAATAGAGATATATTTTTCATGATCTTTCCTTTTTCAATAGGAAAAGCGAGAGTCAATCTCGCTTTTTTATGTCATATCTTTTAGCTTAATTTTAATTTCTAATTTAAATTTAAAATTGATCGGTTTTTTATCGTTAATCAAATGAAAGTAAATGAATCGAGTAATTTTTAAATTTCAGAGTAATTAGATATAAGTTCAATGTTAAAATATGACTGATTTTTAATTCTCAATTAAAAGAACACAGTGCCACCTAGTTGAATTAGGGTTAAGTCTTCTGCGCTGTTATAAATTCCTTGCGCAGATTCTGAACCATCAATATCTAAACTTAGATTTTCGTATTTCGCGTACACTAAGAAGCGCGAGCCAAAATATTGTTCTGCTGCAACACCCCACTGACTAAGCTCTGAGCCGGTAACGCCATCTAAATGAGCCATGCCGTATTGGTCGTTATAACTTGCATATTCAGCATAGAAAGCAGAGTCACCAAAGCGATTAAACTGTTTTCTTATGCCTGCTTTAAAGTAATAGGCATCCGTATCGTCACCCGAGCCAACAATCGCATCGTCAGCTTCTTCCATCTGATAAGTGGCTACCCCAAATACTCCTGACTCAATATGCATGAGCCCTGCTTGCAGTTGCAGCGTAGTTGAACTGTTGCCCCCAACATTGCTACCGCCATCTTTATTCACTGAGTAACCTGCATGAAGGTTAGTTTTGAAGCCTTCGTGCTCAGCCGCATACTTAACCGCAATATCGTAAATTTCGTCGTTTGCATAACCTACTGCAATACTCACGTTGCCCATTTGAGGGAGATCGTAGCGCACACCGTTGCGATATATGCCGTTACAGTCAATACCAATTCCCAAGCCAGGCGTAGCCAAGCACTGAGCGAATTGACCCCACGCGACATTGGTTGAACCTTCTTCTACGCCTCGAATAAAGAAGCCATTAGCTCTAAATAATGGAGAAATTCCCGACCAGATTGTGCCAGAAGGATCGGCTAGAACGGCAATGTTATCGGTGGGAAGGCTTTGTAAACCAATGGTGATTTTACCCCAGTCGCCACCAAAGTAGAGGCTACTGCCCAACAGGCCTATGTCGCCGCCGTTGAAGGTGTCTAAGTTATCCTGATTGGCAAACAAAAGCGGGGTTTGATGGCCACCACCGGCGTAGTTCGGTGCGCCTGAAAGAGGTTCAATAATGACCTCAAAGCCCACGTCCATGCCTTGTTCTTCCAGTTTATAATTTCCTGAAAGCGTAATACGGCTGCCTAGCGTTGTACCGTTGTCTGAAAGTTGTGCCACATCACTACCCACACCGTCGTCGTAATAGGTTAAGCCTTCATTTATCCATCCAGAGATATTCCATGAATAGGGCTCGTCTTGGGCAAAACTATGGCTACTGACTGTGCTTAAAATGGCAATAGATAAACAGGTTTTTGTAAATGTATTCTTTTTCATTTTACTGTCCCAATTTTGGTAGTGTTGATTAATTACAGTGGCTTTTTGTTTTTATTTTTGACTGGTTTTAATACTTTCGGTGTCCAGTAAATTGATAATAGGTTCTATTGAATTTTGAACCATCGGCCGTAAGGCGTGTTAATCTCCTTCTTTAGTAGCGGGAAAATTAAATGTAAAAATCATAAAAAACGCGACTACTGTGAAAAAGTAAGTCGCGTTTTTTTGATTTTTGTTCAGCTTTTGTGTGGATAAAAGCGCGTGTGGTAACAACTGCTATCTGATTAGAATCTCGCTTTTAGATTTACACTGACCATTCGCGGTTGTGCGGGGCCCACGAACTCTGCACCTTCTACGTCGGGATAAATGTCTTCTAATACCTCATCAGCCTCGCCATACGTGCCAAAGGTTTCATAGTCTTTGTCGAACACATTGTTCACACGTAGCGATGCGGTAAATGTGTCGTTGAAACGGTACGATGCATAAATGTTTGCAATAACGTATCCGTCAATCTTTTCATTTTCGTTAGCCTCATCGCCCCTAAAGTACTGACTAGATGCTGAAATAACTTCTGCCCCCAAACGCGCTTTATCCGTTAAGGCGTAATCTGCATAGAGCTTGACTAGATGCTCTGGCTGGCCTGGAATTTTGTCACCTGGCGTTACGACCCGATCCGGCCCCTGAGGGTTAAAGGGGCTAAACGACGTGAATGTCGATTCGTAGGTTGCGTTAAGATAGTTGTAGTTTAACCGGTAGGTTAGTTTTTCCCACGTTGAGCCTACGCTGAATTCAACGCCCTGACGCTGGGTTTCATCAACGTTAATAAAGTATCCGCGAGAGGCAACAGAGCCTGCTTGTTGGAAGATAATGTCATCCTTACTTCTACTGTGAAAAACATTTAGCATCACGTCGATGTTATCAATGCGTGTGGTGTAGTTCGCTTCAATAGTTTGGGTGACCACCTGATCAAGAGGAGGATCGGCCACAAAACCGTTCGGTAAGCGGCACGGGTCGTCTTCATCTGCACAGCTTAACTCTGCTGGGCTTGGCGTTCTTGAAGACTGGCTGATTGCAAGATTCAACTGGCTTTGCTCATCAATAGTAATGTCTGCACCTACCGCTGGGTTAAATTGGGTAAAACGGTGATTGCCGTCCAATGAACCTTCACCGTCATCAATCAGGTCTTCCATAACAATATGGTCTCGGTTAAAACGTCCACCAAGATTGAGTGATACGGCTGAAGAGAGCTGTGTACTATTCATGAAAAATAGCGACCATGCGGTGGTGTCTACATCTAATCTAACCCTGGCTTCTTGTGCCATGAGCCCTTCGATGGGTAAAACGGTGCGTGAGTCTTGTGCAGATTCGTTTTCCAAAATACCAAATGTAGTATCAGCGGCGTAGTTAACATCTCCTTTGGTGTAGCTGGCACCAACAATTAACTCTGAACTGAAGCCGCTTAAGGCATATTGTTTTGCTAGCTGAAACGATAACCCAGTAGCTTTGGCGTCTGTGCGGCCCGTATTGTATGTTCCATCAAGTTCATCTGCGTCCACATCTGATATTTCGGCAAGCGCGATGTCGTCATCAAAGCCAATAAATTCAACCGCCTCTATATCGTCGCCTTCTCCTACAACAGGCAAATCATCGTCATCATCGTCGTCGCCATCATCATCACTATCAAGCGGATCATCATCATCGTCGTCATCATTTTCAAATTCACACAGTGTTACGCGTCCATCAGCGAACTGGCAGGCACCAAAATCACTGTCATCGCCGTTGATTGATTGAGTTTGTGTGTCGCGATAAAAAATATTGGCGGTTAAAGATAAGGTGTCAGTTAAAACGAAATCACCGGTTATATTAACGTGCGTAAGTTCGTTGTTGGTCTGATCGGGGTGGGTGTAGACCGCTTCTCTTCCTTCAATATCCAGCAGTTCAATAGGAGATGCACCATTGCCGAGTAACTCGTTATCGGCCATAAACAGGTTCATGTCGAGATGCATTTTGTCACTTTTATAGGCAAGCGATGTAAATACTTGCTGCACTTCAGATGGCGAATAGTCGCGCCAGCCATCTTCCTCATAGTGATTCAGGTTCACATAATACGCCCAGTGATCGTTATGACCACCTGATTCTACAGACGCGGCTTTCTGGCCGAATTGTCCAGCCTGTAAATCTATTTCATTGGCGTTGAAGCTAAACCCTGTTTTCGTTCTTAGAGCAAGGGCGCCGCCTAGCGTGTTTTGCCCAAACAGAGGGTTTGAACCAGAGTACAAAGAAACGGTATCTATAGCATCTAGAGGCATGAGGTCCCAATGCACAGTGTCGCCAAACGCTTCATTAACCCGACCACCGTTCAAGTACACCGAAATGCCCTGAGGTAGACCAAGTAGCGGAGAGGCAGTAAACCCGCGGTATTGCAGATCGGGTTGGAACGGATTGTTTTGAACATCGTTTAGGTTCACGCTTGCCAGCTGAGTTTTGAGTAGCTCCGGTAGTGAACGGTTGACGCTCCCTTCAATGTCGTCTTGAGTGAGTGTCTGAACGTTACCAAATACGGCAGAGTTGTTGCCATTAGCATTAAGGGAGGTGACTCCTTGTACCTCTATGACCTCGTAGTGCTCGAATGCATTATTCGCTGCTGCAACGGTGTTACATACAGCGGCTACCGCGCTGGCGATGACAGTAAATACCAAAGGGGTTCTAGTTGTAAAAGCCGGCGTAGCTTCAAATTGTGGCTCGCTTTTCGAGGGGCTGTCAGCAGGCTTTTCTATTGGGCATTGCAAAGATTTACGTGTAGGCATGGTCTTGGCTGTGTAGTTATTATTTATGTTTTAAGTATTGCCCTAACCATTCCCTAAAAATATCCTCCTTAAGGGGGAGGAAGTGTCATAAATTGGTAGCAGTGTTTTTTCCCGAATTCCCTACGAGAGCATCGATAAAACCTTATGACACCAGTTTTCACGCTCTGTGATATTTGTATCGCTGGCACCAAATAGAAAAAGGTTATTTTCATAGGTTGCAGCGCCTAGTGCGTAGCATTCTCCCGAGGTTCTTGGTTGCCAGAAACGGTGGTGTGCCAGCACCGCTTGTAGTCTTGACTGTTGATAGAACGCGATGCGATACACCCAGTGTGAGGCCAAATAACCAGAAGCCGAATTTGGAGAGGCCGACTCTAGAGTTGTTGAGGGCGATTGGATGGAAAACGGCGTAAAGTGCGAAGCAATGTGTTCAGCGTTAAAGCGTTTCAAATTGGTGGTATTGTTGGCGAGTGGCCGCAATAAACGTGGAAGTGCAGGCAAGTGCTCTAACGCAATAAAATGTCGGTATTTAGAGGTAAGACGCGGTATTAAACGTGACTGTTCGCTATTGGAGGCACTGGCCTGCGCGGAAAATCCCTTACGTGCCTTTCTAATCCGCTCGCGAGCGACTGACTTTTCTGGTGAAGGTAGAGCCCCCAAATAGGAGTGCGATACCTTATTAGCACTCGCTAAATAAGCGCTTTTGGTGGCACAATCTTTGGCGGCACCCTCGTTCGAACCCAACGCATCTGTTAGTTGTGCAAAATAGCGAATAGCCGCCCCCACACCTTCTGCGTGTTTATCAGTGTCTGGCGTCGGCTTTGAAGGTCTAATATCAAATGAGGCAAGACACGCGGATACCACATGTTTTAGTTGTCGCAGCCTTTTATCATAATCATCGCTCACGAGCTTATGTGTCAGATTTTGTGAAAGCTTTGGAAGTGCTTCTATCGAAAGCTCGCTTGCTACTTCCTTCATCGCTTCGTTTGTGACGAGGCGAATTGCAAAGTTACCTTGTTGATTGATTTCGGGGTCGATAAATAAAGTGTTTTTAAGGCCTGCTACGGTGCTAAGTGTTGCTTCTTGCTGTAGTAAACCATTTAAAAAGCACTGAGGAAACCACCAGGTTAATACATGTCTTATTGATTCGTTTTCGCCTTTTGTCGTTGGCACATCAAGAGAGGCTTCTTTGTCTAAATGTGAGTGTTCACGTTGAGATGAGTGCTGACTCAGTGCAGCGTTCCTGTTCAGTGTTGATTCTTCGCTCAAAGCTGCTTTCTCGCTCAAGGCTGTTTCAGCGCTCAGGGCTTTCATTGCGCTCAGGGCTATTTCTTCGCTCACGGCTGTAACAACCTCCTTGCACTGCTCAAAAAAGTGGGCTGAATTACTATAAACCAGCGTGGTGATATTGCTTGGCTGATACCACTGGCGTTTGTAGTCTTGAAGCGCTTGAATGCTGTTGCTGCCTATGGTTTGTGTAAAACCCCCCGCGTGTTGATAGGCATTTTTATTGGTATCGGTTAATCGAATAGCGGCGTTTAATGCATAGTCGCTGTTTACCTCTAGCATGGCGAGCTCGTTAAAGATAACCCCGTCACGCTCTAAGATAACCTCATCGGTACCGTAATCCCGGTTAAGCAGGCCACAGTACAGGTAATTTACAGCATCAAGCAGCACGTTCGCTTTTTCAGACGAAGCGAAAAAGAAGGTGTACTCGGCGAGTGTGGTAGCGTTAATAGTAACAGGCAGAAGTGTATTGGCCGTAAAAAGCTCGTGGGCAGTTGGGTATTGGTGAGAGCGTCGAAAGCTCATGTGCTCAGCTAAGTGCGACAACCCAGTGTGGCCTGCTGCAGGGGTTTTTAGCGCAAAAACAACGCTATGCACTTTTGACCCAGAGCCGGCATCAATGAAATGAAATTCAGACATACACTTTTATCATTGCGGTTTAACGGTATCTCTTTTGGTTTAGTACTTATCGCAGCGCACTTATTTCGTATTACTTGTCTCGTAGCGCTTACCTCGTAGCACTTACTTCTAGAATGGGAATCGGCTTTTCCACCTTCCGATACTGTAGTGCCTTCGACGGTGCAGTACCTGCTTTATCGGTAATGCCTTTCATCAAATGGTGATCGGGCGACTTGCTGCAAACCGGATCCGTCTTATACATATCACCTGTTAGCAGGTAGGCCTGACATCGGCAGCCGCCAAAGTCTTTATCTTTTTCATCGCAGTCCCTACAGGGCGAAGGCATCCAACTATCGCCACGGAAATGATTAAAGCTAAAGTCTTGGTGCCAAATATCGTGCAACGAGCGTTCTTTCACATTAGGAAAACGAAGGGGCAATATCTTTGCACTGTGACACGGAAGGGCACTACCATCTGGTGTTATGGTTAAAAACGTTGTGCCCCAGCCATTCATGCACGCCTTAGGGCGAGATTCGTAGTAATCGGGCGACACAAAGATGAAGGTTGGCCCTTTACCGTTTTGCTGCGCTCGATAGCGGTTCACTGCGGCCTCAGCTTCCTGTAGCTGCTGTGAGGTAGGTAACAGATGGTCTCTATTTTCATAGGCCCAGCCGTAATACTGTACGGTAGCCAGCTCGACAAAATCAGCGTTTAGCTGCTCGCTGAGCGCCATCACGTCTTCTATTTCGTGAATGTTCTGCGCGGTAATGCAGAAGTTAAGCACCATAGGGTAGTTGTATTGTTTTACCAGCTTCGCAATTTTAAGTTTTTGTTCAAATGAGTGACGCTTGTTGCCTATTAAGTCGTTGACTTCAGCATTGGCTGCCTGAAAGCTCAGCTGAATGTGGTCAAGACCGGCTTCTTTGAGTTTGGCAATACGTTTTTCTGTCATGCCAATGCCAGAGGTGATCAAGTTGGTGTAAAAACCCAAAGCCCGCGCATAAGCGACTAAGTGCTCTAAGTCTTTTCGAAGCAATGGCTCCCCGCCAGAAAAGCCCAATTGCACGGCGCCCATTTCCCGCGCTTCACGCAGCACACGCTCCCAGTGCTCAGTAGAGAGCTCGTTAAATGTTTCTTCCATGTTTACCGGGTTAGAGCAATAGGGGCAATGCAATGGGCACTGATAGGTAATTTCGGCTAGGAGCCACAGCGGTGGCGTTACGCTATTTGGTACGTCGGCTTGTAAATCAACGTCTGTATTATTCGTCATAGCGGATCCACTTCTTTTGCTCGGCATGAACCAGAAATGCATGAACATCTTCTTCTAAATCTTCAGGTGCATCAGGGAACGCTTGGCGAAGCTCAGCACAAATGGCATTTTCCGTATTGCTGCCATCTACTCGCTGAAGAATTTCTGCCGCAGAAGGATTAAGTTTGATCATTCCTTCGGGGAACAACAAAACATAACAACCCTGAGCTTTCTCGTACTGCATGCGAAAAAGCGGATTTAAAGAAGCTGTTTTGTCTCTTGTGCGGCCGCCCTCGTTGTTGTGACTGCTGCTATTTTCAATGTTATCTTCCACGTTATCAGCACCGACGCTATCAGCATCTAAGTGGTGCTCGGTTTGCGATCGTAAATTCGACATCATTAAAACCTCCCTTTATGGCACACCCGCTGGTCGGCAATACCATCAAACGGCTTTCTCTTATATTCATAGGCAAAGCAAATGGCATCAGCAATGCTCCACAAAATATCAATTTTGAACTGCAGTATATTGAGCGCATGTTCTTGCTGTTGTCGGGTAACAAAGTGGTCAAGGGTAATCTGCAGGCCATGCTCTACATCACGGCGCGCCTGGCTTAACCGCATTTGAAAGTAGGTAAAGCCTTCACTATCAATCCATGTATAGTGCCTAGGCCAGGTATCTAATCGGCTTTGATGTATTTCAGGGGCAAACATTTCAGTTAACGATGAGCAGGCAGCCTCTTCCCACGACGCGCGGCGGGCAAAATTCACATAGGCATTTACTGCAAACTTAACCGCTGGTAACAGGTGGGTTTCATCAAGTAATTCACTGCGGTCCAAGCCTACCGCTTCGCCCAACCGCAACCAGGCTTCTATGCCGCCCAGTCCGTCTTCACCTTCCCGTCCATCATGATCGATTATTCGTTGGATCCAGGTTCTGCGAACCGATTGTTCTTCGCAATTCGCTAAAATTGCCGCGTCTTTAACCGGTATCGCCATTTGATAATACAGTCGGTTGGCCACCCAGCCCTGAATTTCATCAACGCTGCAGTGTCCTTCATTCATGCGTTTATGAAAGGGGTGATGAATATGGTAGTAAGCGCCTTTTTCTCTCAGTTTTTGTTCGAATTCTTGTCTAGACCATGCGTGTTCTGTCATTACTACACCTCAATTTCCATACCGTCGTAAGCCAATTCAATACCTTGCTCACACAGGCTGTGATAAGCACTGGAGTCTTCGTCAAGCACGCGATTTGTGTTGTTGATATGAATAAGTACTTTACGCTCAACGTTAAATTCATTTAGCAGCGCAATGGCTCCGCCCTTTCCATTAACCGGCATGTGTCCCATATCAGTGCCCAGCTTGTTGCTAAAGCCGTGATCTATCATTTCTTCATTGGCCCACAGCGTACCGTCAAATAGCACGCAGTGAGATTCGCGCATCACCTGTTTTACTGTGTCGTTTGCCTGCATACATCCCGGCGCGTAAAAAAGCACCTTGCCCGTGGTGTCGTCAGTTATCTTCAGGCCGATATTGTTGCCCGGCACAATGTTGTCGCGATATGTCGAATAAGGGGGCGCATTAGACTCTAATACCACCGGTTGGAAAGTCAGTCCTTCTGCCCCTTTGGGTACAAAGCGTTTATGATAATCGGTATTAATTGAATGCTGCTGTAGTCCGCCGTGCCAGTGTTTTAATACGGTAAAAAGCGGGAAGCTGGTGGTTAGGTCTTCGGCCACTACATCGGTACAATAAACGGGAAGGGGTAAGCCTTCGCGCAATGTTAGCAGGCCTGTCGTATGGTCTATTTGACTGTCGGTAAGCACAATTGCGCTTATGCGTGTGCCGCGAGACACATGGGCGTCGGGCCACAGCTGCGGGTGGCTATTTATCTGCTCCCTTAAATCGGGGGAGGCATTAATGAGAACCCAATTTTTACCATCGCTACTGACAGCAATGCTCGACTGTGTTCTGCCTTTCGCCTTTATTTTACCTTCGCGTAAACCCTTACAATTTGGGCAGTGGCAGTTCCATTGCGGAAATCCACCCCCGGCGGCAGCACCAAGAATCAATACGTGCATAACAACTCCATACTACAAGTAAAAAAAGGCTGCGTCGGCAGCCTTTTTGTTCATCATCCCAGAGGGCGTTGCCTAGCGGTTATTGATGTAAAGAGTTACTTCAAAACCAAGGCGCATTTCTGTGTATTGGGGTTTAGTCCACATAATTGTTCCTCTTCTTTATGATTAAACGCATGACTGAGTATATGTTGAATATGTGTTAACAGATATCCTCCTAAGGGAGGAGAACTGTCATGAATTTTGATGATTTATTGATTATTTTTGATTGCGCAGCTGCTTAAGTAAGATAACAGCAAAGGAATAGGGCGGCCGGTCGCCGATAACGATTTGGTGTAGGTAAAAGCGGTTCCTGCTACATCGAGGTGAGCCCACGGGGTGCCGTCAGCAAAGCGAGAGAGAAAGCAGCCTGCCGAAATAGCACCGGGAGAGTTTATACCCGTATTCATCATATCCGCGTGCTGAGAGGTAATGGCGTCTTGATATTCTGGCCAAAGTGGGAAAGGCCAGCACCTGTCGTTAGCCAGTTCACCCGCTTCAACTAACGCACTTTCAAGCGCTGGAGCGTTGCTAAAAAGCGCAGTGGCTTTGTGCCCTAGTGCGCTAATGGCCGCGCCGGTTAGGGTTGCAATATCAATAATAACCGAGGGGGTGAACTGTTTCGCGTAGCTGATTGCATCGGCCATAAGCATACGCCCTTCTGCATCGGTGCTCATGACTTCCACGGTTTTTCCTGAGTGCATAGTAATAATGTCACCCGGGCGATAGGCTTTGCCATCAATCGCATTATCGGCGCTCGCCACAATACCAATAATATTTATATTTAACCCCAGTGTGGCAACCGCCTGAATGACGCCCAATACACAGCAGGCGCCTGCCATGTCGTAAATCATATGACGCATATCAGGGCTGCGCTTTAACGTTATGCCGCCGCTGTCAAAGGTTACGCCCTTGCCAATTAACACTACCGGTGGTGAATTCTCTAAACCTTTGGCTGTATAGCGAAGAATAGGCATGGTGGCAGCGAACTGTGAACCTGCGTTTACCGCTAAATACCCGTTCATACCTAACTGCTTTAGCGCACTTTCATTGAGTATATCGCAAGACACCGTATTAAAGGTTTGCGCCAGATGCTGAGCTTGTTCGGCCAGGTAATCTGGCGTACATAAGTTGGCTGGCATGTGGGCGAGATCTTTAGCCCAGGTCATCGCGTCATTAAGGGCTGATTCATAGCGCATAGTGTGTGAAACGAGACGCTTTTGCGCGTTAGTAAAATGCTTGGCATCTAATGCAAGAGACAGCGTGCCCCTCATATCAAGTGCTTGATTAATTGCTTCATTAGTTGCGGCGTTTTTTTCAACACTAGTTGCGTTGTTGTTGCCATCGCGGGCTCGACTGCTAGAAACCGAACGATTATTCGTCTTATAGCCCTTAAAGTGATAACCGTGCTTGAAATAGCTTCTAAGTAGCGCACTCAGAAATGGTGAGTGGCTTGCAATGGTGTTAACAGGGTCACTGCTTGCTGTTTCAGTGGTAGAAAGCGCCATTAACGCCAGCTTTTCCAAGGTTACCGACAAGCTTTTAAGCTTTTTAAACAATGCATCGAACTGCTGTTCTAAGTAGCGAAATGCTGGCGCGTTAGTTTGCTTCAAGTCACTAGTGCTTTTCGAATAAAACGCGGAGTTTGAATCGCTAGCGTAGCTTGAGCGGTTAACCATGGAAGGGTCATTAGTTTTAGATAAAGTCGAGGCACGGCCAGAGACGTTGGGTGCATCTGACGCTTCAAAAAGCGCAAAATCGACACCATAAAACAGTACCCGTTTTACTTCAGCTAATTGTTGGCTAATTTTGTTTTTTCCGCTGTTTTCAGTGTCTGAGATGTAACTTGTTTTAAACGCCTTAAGGCCTTGTACTAATACACATTGGCCTTTATTTCCTGCAAAACCTTCATCGTCAAAAACCTGCTCAATGTATGTCTTAGCGGGTGTTGAAAAGTGAAAGAGTTGGCTCGCTAATAACTCGGGCGTAGTTAAAATAAGTAAGCAGTCACTGTCGTCTAACGTTTCAACTTTATTGCTTTCATTAGCCCAGGTTAGGTTTGCTTTTATCACGAGAAGCGCCCTTTTGAGGCTTTGGGGCGAAAGCTTCTCACAGCGAAAATAAAAGTGATAGCCGTAAGGCAAAGTACAACGGCAAGCGCGTTGTGTTCGAGTTTTTCATAGAGCGCAAATCGCAGTAATTCTACGCCGCTACTAAAGGGGTTAAAGGCACAAATCTGATACAGCCATTCGCTGGCCTCACGCATTTTCCAAAGCGGGTATAGGGCGCTTGATAGAAAGAACAACGGGAAAATGACAAAGTTCATGACCCCGGCAAAGTTCTCTAGCTGCTTAATATAGTTTGCCAGTAATAATCCTAACGAACCTAAAAACAATGACAGTAGCGCAATAACAGGCAACGCATAAACGTATCCCAACGCAGATAGACGTACATCAAGCAGAAGCGCAAAGGCAAAGAATATATACACCTGAATAGCGCTTACCAAGGTGTTGGCTATAAGCTTGCTGCCTAGCAGAAAAGGGCGGGGAACCGGGCTTAACAGCAGTACTTTCATGCTGCCCATTTCTCTGTCGTACACCATGGACAATGAACTTTGCATACTATTAAAAAGCACAATCATGGCGGCAAGCCCAGGTACAATGTACTCTTCGTACAAAATATAACTCTCGTAAGGCTCGGTCATTGAAAGACCCAGGGCCGAACGAAAGCCTGCTGCAAAAACAAATAGCCAAAGCAGCGGGCGCACCAATGCACTTAACAGGCGTGTACGTTGCTGCCAGAACTTCAGCATCTCTCGGGTAAGTACGCCCACAAAACAGCGCCAATACATCAGCAGCCTTCCTGTATC
This sequence comes from Alteromonas marina, assembly GCF_000808575.1. Classification (GTDB taxonomy): domain Bacteria; phylum Pseudomonadota; class Gammaproteobacteria; order Enterobacterales; family Alteromonadaceae; genus Alteromonas; species Alteromonas marina_A. The sequence continues at coordinate 424,586 of NZ_JWLW01000066.1, read as the reverse complement.
AAATGCTGCCAAAGGTGCTCAATATCCTGTTGATGATACTTGGCTAACAAGGCTTCACATGGGTCGTGAGCTAACACTTGTCCTTTTGATAAGACTATCAAGTTGTTGTTGTGCTTCACTTCTTCAAATAAATGCGTGGCCCATAGTACGCTTACATTTTGGGAATGAGCGAGCGCTTGTACTACCCGCAAAATAAGATGACGGGATTCTATATCTAAGCCAACGGTAGGCTCGTCTAATAGCAGCAAGGATGGCTTGTGAATAAGGCAGCGAGCTAACTCGACCCGACGTCTGTGCCCGCCATTTAAGTTGCGAATTTTTGTGTTCAGCTTACTCGTAAGATCAAGCTCGTCGAGCAGGCCTTGAATATGAGATAGCGCGCTAGCGGTACTTATGCCATGGAGCGAAGCAAAGTAGGACAAATTTTGTTTTACTGATAAGTCGATATCTAAGGTACTTTGCTGAAATACCACGCCCATTTTCGCCATAATACTTGTGCGAGATTGAGACAGGGTAGCACCATCAAAGGTAATACTGCCTTGCGTGAGTTTTTGAAGGCCCGTAATAAGCGCAAATAAGGTACTTTTGCCTGCGCCATTTGGCCCAAGCAGCATGGTTAAGCCAGGTTTTAGGCAAAGGTTTATATTGTCCAGCGCGTGGTGGCCGCCGTACTGATGTGAAACCGCTTGAACCGCTATTTCCATTTAACCGCCACGCCCCAAGGGTAACGCCCCACTTTTACCGTATGCTCTACGTTTAACGTGTGGGTATTGATGACAGAAACATCACCGCTCACACCGTTAGTGGTCAGCAATAAAGACTGATCTTGATTAAACGCTAATTGCCACACTCGTCGCCCAACCAAAATGTAGTCTTCCACTTCAAAGGTATCGGTATTGATGACCGCTATGCGATTCGCTGGGCCAAGCGCCACGAAGGCGTAGGGCTTATCTTTCATAAGCACAATACCCACTGGCTGAACCTTGTCGCGATAAACGCCCTTAATGGCAAAGGAAAGGGTCTTCACTTTTTGCTTAGTAGCAGTATCGAAAATACTAACGGTGCCACCTATTTCCGAGCTTACCCAAAGGTACTTGTCATCTTTGGTAAAGTGAGCATCTCTGGGTCTTGCATCAACCAAGCTATTTGCAATATTTTCATGCGTTTTGGTATCTATCCAGTGCACCATGTTAGTGGTCTCTGATGTGACTACCATCATGCTGCCGTCGTGACTCACAGCCAGCCCCTCAGGCTCTACGCCTACATCTATCTGAGAAATGACCTGAGCCGTTGGAATGTCGATAACAGTAAGAAGGGCATCGTCTTCATTAGCTGTGTAAATAGTGGTGCCGTTAGGATGTAATGCTATGGTTTCAGGATCTGCACCTGAGGGAAGATCGCCTACGATCGAATGGGTAGACAAATCCATAATTTGAATGCGATCAGCATCAGAGGCACAGATATACGCGTGGGACTGGTCTGCACTTAAAATAAACCCTCGGGGTCGCTCTCCAACCTCGATAGTTTCAACCACATCAAATGTCGTCATATCAATGACAGATAGCGTGTTGTCTTTTTCGTTAGTGACATACGCTTGAGGAAGTGCAAAGGCTTGAGGAAGTGCTAAGGCAAAGGCTGCCATTAAACTGCCAAGCAAGAGTGCAAAGCGATAGCTCATAACTTGTCCTTACAGGTAGTGTGTGTTGCGCCTAATGTGTCTAGTTCGTTGGTTTGATGCAAAAAGCCTTCAAGGGGCGCATGAGTCACCAGTGCGTCTTCGTGGGCCAGCGCAATAGGCTGACGAAATTGGTGGGTGTGGGAGCGAATAGAAAGGGGACGACCTTTATAGGCACCTAGCGTGTAATGATCGCTAAGCAAGGTTTTAAGTATTCCCCGCTGCGTTAAATCGCTTCCTTGCTGTGCAGCATTTGCCACCGCCGTTACCGCAAGATACGCGGCGAAGTCGACTTCATTCATGTGTCTGTTAAACGTATCGTTAAAACGGCTTTGAAGCTGACGGGCGCCCCATTGTTCGTGGGTAAAATGCCAACCTAGTGCTTTTAGGCCGGCAGCGCCTACCACAGGTACGTGATGATAGGTGTTAAAGGGTAGGCTATACGCGAATTGTGCCGCGCTATCAGCGGTAAAAACAGCCTGATAAGTTTCTCTTGTTCGCGTAAATTGAGGAATTTCAGCAAAGGCAGCCCTGCGTAAATCAAAACTGTCCTGCCACTGTTTAGTCTCAACAAGTGAAAGTTTGAATTTTTTAGCGCTGCGTCTGAACGCGGCTAGGTATGCAGCATCGTCAGCAGTTTTTCCGTAAACTGCAAATATCTCGTCAATACGCTTAGTGCGAAACCACTGGGCTAGCGCGTCGGCTTTCATCTGATAACTGGGGATCGTATGAAACAAGGGCAGGCGACATGAATTTTGTCTCAGCAAATCATCGCTATTAGCTACGTTAAAAAATACGGCATTAGGAAGCGTGCTTTGAATAGTGGTAATCAACTGCTCAATTGAGGCAGCCTTTACCTTATCACTGCTTCGCATGTCCAGTAGTACAACGGGTGCAATGTTGCCTTGCTGATTGCTGCTTATTTCTTTGTGATTTGCGTTAGCACCTGAAGCAGAGTGCTGGCGTGTTTTAGCTAAAGAGGCTTGCAGTTCGCCGATAGAAGGCACACTGATTTCAGTTAACTCAAACTGATAACCAAGAAATTTCCCCGTGATATTGGCATCCTTTATCGCCACACTTGCGCCAGCTGTCCCCTCATTGCTGGGGGACTTTAAATAGTCTGGTGTGCCTGGTGGAGATGTGCCCGCAACTTTTATGTAAATGACCACAATAGTGGCAAAAGAGGCCTGTGGTGCAGCTTGTTGAGTACGTGAAGGTTGCGCTTCATTAAACGCGGTCGCGCTGTTTAAAAACGACAACAGAACGCAGCAAAAAAGTGACGCAACACACTTTTGATAACGCTTACCGGTTAATCGTCTTTCAACCGTGCTTTTTACACCCTTTGCCATATACCACCCCGAGCTCAGCTGCATGCTTTTGCTGATATCTGTTTGTCTGACATAAGGGTATATGGCAATTTTCCCGAAGAACATCCTCCTAAAGGAGGAATGCTATGGCGCTAAAGTAGCATTAGTAAAATCACGCTAACCCCTTAGTATGCTTAAGAAGTTCGATTGAATAAGTGGGTAAGCTGTGCAGTTAGTTAAACCTTTTCGAGTTATTTTCATTTTACTCTGCCTGATAACGGGTTCTGCGCTTTCTGCGTTCGGGGAAGCAAGATCGTTAGACGATATTAAAGACAGCGGTTTAATTAGAATTGCGGTGTACACCGACTATCCTCCATTTTCATTTATTGAAAACGACAGCCCCACAGGTATTGATATTGATATCGCCAGTGAAATCGCGAGCGCCCTAGGTGTTGAGCTAGAACTGATATGGATGACACCAGGTGAAACGACAGAGGACGATTTCAGAAATTACCTATGGAAGGGCCATATAATTCATCGCATTAAGGCTGATGTGATGATGCGCGCGCCTTACGACCCCAGTTTTTCTCAAAAACGTGACGACGTGGGCTTGTTGGTTAATGAGCTCGTTCACATGTTTGCCCCCTATCAGCGTGAAAGCTGGCAAATCATTCATAACACGCAAAGCTTGCCCGAAGTGGAAACCATGGGCATGTTTCAATATCACACGATTGGTGCGGAAATAGACAGCATTCCCCACTTTTACTTAACGTCAGCGTTTGGCGGCCGATTGCGAGAAAAAACATCGCACTATGGTTCAAACGCAGAAGCGATTGACGCAATGAAAGCAGGAACCGTCGAAGCGGTAATGGGATTGCGCTCGCAAATATCCTACCTCAGTCAGTTTGTTGATAATGAGCAATATCGCCTTGCAAGCAACGCGTTTCCGCTTATTGGAAAGCAAAAGTGGGATATAGGACTTGCTGTTCATACTAATTATCGCGCGCTAGGCTATGAAATTGGTGATGTAATTACGCGAATGGTGGTAGAGGGCGATATGCAACGGTTATTTGAGAAATACAAAACCATTTATGAGATGCCGCCTTATTTTGCGGGGAATGAAAGTTCAGAATAAGTTAATTCAGTATAAAAGCATCTGACCAAAAGCAATCAGAACATTAGCACTTCAAACAATAGCACGCTGGTTAACAGGCTTCGAATTACAGCTTTTCGAACACTAGCATGTTAACCGGTAGCACTTTAGGCAATAACTCTATTGCCAGCAGCCTTCATATTATTAGCACTGCTATCAGTATTGGAAGAACGCATTTCTTTAAAAAGACGTGAAAGCGTAAAGGTGTTAATCAAAAGGGAAAATAGCCCTTCATTCCTCCTCCTAAAGGAGGAGTCAAATCACTCCGCTGTTGCATAGGCATCGACATCCCCCCTAGCTATGCTAATCCTAACGAATAGTCTGAAACAGACCATTTATGGCCTACATGCAACTAGGAACCGTTATGAATAATAATATGCCAATTAAAAAACTTGCCCTATCTATGCTGGTTTGTGCAAGTGCGTTAACTCCTGTCCATGCTGTTGTCACCGACAAAGATATTCAAAATGACCACGTTACCACTGACGACGTAGTGACGTATGGCATGGGCTTGAAAGCTCAGCGCTATAGCCCGTTAACCGCCATTAACCGCGATACAGTAGAAGAAGTACGTCCTGTGTGGGCGTTCTCATTAGGTGGTGAAAAGCAGCGGGGTCAAGAATCGCAGCCTCTGGTAAAAGATGGCGTGATGTATGTGACCGGATCTTACTCTCGTGTGTGGGCCATCGATGCGAGAACTGGTGAAGAGCTATGGCAATATGAAGCGCGTTTGCCAGATGGCATTATGCCTTGCTGTGACGTAATAAACCGTGGCGTTGCGCTTTACGATAATCTGGTCATATTTGGCACCTTGGATGCCAAGCTAGTAGCACTGGATAAAGACACGGGCAAAACCGTTTGGAAGAAAAAAGTTGAAGACTACCGAGCGGGCTACGCCATTACTGCGGCGCCTATTGTTGTTGATGGAAAAGTCATTACAGGGATTTCCGGTGGTGAGTTCGGTATCGTCGGTAAAGTGTATGCTTACGACGCGAAGTCTGGCAAACAGCTATGGGTTAGACCTACCGTTGAAGGGCACATGGGGTATCTGTGGAAAGACGGTAAGAAAACCGAAAATGGTATTTCAGGCGGCGCGCCAGGCAAAACATGGCCTGCTGATTTATGGAAAACCGGTGGTGCAGCAACGTGGCTAGGCGGCACTTACGACTCAGATACAGGCTTGCTATTCTTCGGTACGGGTAACCCTGCACCGTGGAACTCTCACCTACGTCCGGGCGATAACTACTTCTCGTCGTCGCGCTTAGCTATCGACCCTAATACAGGCAAAATTGTGTGGCACTTCCAAACCACGCCGCACGATGGCTGGGACTTCGATGGCGTAAACGAACTTATCTCATTTGACTACCAGGAAAACGGCAAGACAGTGAAAGCGGCGGCAACCGCCGACAGAAACGGCTTTTTCTACGTCCTTAACCGCGAAAACGGTGACTTTATCCGCGGCTTCCCGTTTGTTGATAAATTAAACTGGGCAAAGGGACTGGATGAAAAAGGTCGACCTATCTACATTGAAGAAAATCGCCCAGGAAGCCCAGCGCAATCAGCTGATGGTAAACAAGGTGCACAGGTTGTCGCTCGCCCTGCGTTCTTAGGTGGTAAAAACTGGATGCCAATGGCCTATTCAAAGGATACTGAACTCTTCTATGTGCCTTCAAACGAATGGGAAATGGATATCTGGAACGAGCCTACCTCTTACAAGAAAGGTGCAGCGTACCTAGGTGCTGGTTTCACCATCAAATCAGTGAATGAGGACTTTATCGGCGTACTTAAAGCGATTGACCCTAAAACAGGTAAAACCGTTTGGCGCTACAACAACTTCTCTCCACTTTGGGGTGGCGTGTTAACTACAGGTGGTGGTTTGGTTTGGACCGGTAACCCTGAAGGTTATCTTATGGCCTTTGACGACAAAACCGGCGAAATGGTTTACAAGTTCCAAACTGGCTCAGGTATTGTTGGCTCTCCAGTGACATGGGAGATGGATGGTGAGCAGTACATCTCTGTACTATCAGGATGGGGCGGCGCAGTGCCATTATGGGGCGGTGAAGTTGCTAAACGCGTGAAGCACTTCAACCAAGGCGGCACCGTGTGGACGTTTAAACTGCCGAAGCGCTATCAGCAGGTGGCAAAAAACTAACCTTAGCTGAGCAGTAAATAGTGATTAATACATGGCCAGCGCCTACGTGCGCTGGCCTTTTTTCATCACCTATTCATTAACCTGTTGGCAAGGTAAGTCGTTACCATTCTTATGGGCGTTATTTCGACTCTGACTTTAGCACTAACGTTGAAGCAGCAACGGTAAAGCTTGCGCTTTCAGTGGCTATCATTGTGGCCTCCTACCAAAGGAGGAGCCTTTCAAAACCAAAGTAGAGTTACCCCTTATTTCCTCGTACGTATACTTAATTCATAGTCTTTTGAGGATGTATGAATTATGAAAACAAAAATATCGATGTTGTTCGCTGCACTCGTGATAACTGGCTTGTCTGGTCACGTGCTAGCACATGGAAATGTTATCCCTCAAGGCGCAGATAGCTCAGCTATGCCGCCAATCACTGATGGCGATGAGTCTGAAAATGGCTGGGTGTTTGAAAACCCATATCGAAGCCTTGATGAAGAAACCAAAACGAAGGTCATCAAGTTTGGTGAGTCAGCTTATGCAAATAACTGTGCAGGTTGTCACGGCTTGCACGCGCAGTCTGGCGGAATAAACCCAGACCTTCGTGAACTCGACCCAGAAAGCTTCGAAGACGACGAATGGTTCGTTGAGCGCTTGCGTTTTGGCTCGGCGAAAGGCATGCCTGCACTTGGCGGTATTCCTGAAGGTCAAACCGATCCTATCTTAGACCAAGAGACACTTTGGGCTATTAAAACCTACGTTGAAGCTCGTCGCGTTGTGGCCATTGAAGAGGGTGAGATAGAAGCAGATTAGGGCGACGTCTGTTACGCCTTTTTCGCCGGGTTAACGTCGAGTTACCCGGCGCTTTTCGTTTCCAATAACGTCTAACAACACATCAATAGCCTCACTCTTCACTGTTTATAAACTTAAAATGCGCTTAACAAAGACGTATTTTCATCACACCAGCTGTAGTTTACTTAATATTCCAAAGGCGAGGGCGGTAATAGGCAGAGATGCCAATGTGCTCACTGCGATGATACTTGCCGCCAAACGATAATCACCGCCTAAGTTTCTAACCATGACATAGCTTGCTGCAGCAGTAGGTGAAATGGCGAGAAGAAGAACAATGCCCAGTTCCATACCTCTAAATCCAAAAGCATAGGCAAACGCGACTAATATGGTGGGATAAACCACGCATTTACTGGTTGTGCTAAGCACAATGTTAAACCAGTCACTGGAGAATGAACGGAACTGTAGGGAAGCACCAGTACAAATAAGTGCAAGTGGCAGTGTTAGCTGCGCAAAGTATTCACCGGTTTTTATCAAGGTGGTGGGCAATTGCCATTCGAAGTAAGAGAAAGGGAGCGCTGCCGCGATAGAAAGAATTAGCGGGTTTTTCGCCATGCCAGTAACTTGACCCAACAAAGAACGCGACGTGCCTTGATAAAAATTAAGAACAAAGACAGACAATACGTTAAACAATATAGTAATACACCCCATATAGACCGAGGCTACAGCAAGCCCTTCTTGCCCATAGGTATTGGCACAATAAGCAAGGCCAATAATGCCCATATTGGCTCTGAAACCGCCTTGTACAACCACACCTCTGGCTTTGTACGGATGTACGGTCAGGTGAGAGGTAATCATCAGAGCGGCGAAAACAATGAGCGTGCCCATAACCCCAACGCCTATCAGCGATAGGTTGGCAGCTTTAGAAAAGTCTGCTCGCGCTATCGATAAAAATAATAGCGCAGGGAGCGCGACGTTAAATACCAGTTTAGATCCAGCTTCTATAAACCCTTCATTGAGCCATTTAATGCGAAAAAATAGCCATCCCATTAACAGAAGGATCAAAACAGGAATCAGCGTGCTGGTAATAAAACTAAGCATAAAAGATACGTAAGCCTTTACATGTGGAAACGAAATAACATTAAAACGCATTTGTAGAATATTGATGAATTTAACCTATTCACAAACGGTTTTGATAAGCGTAACTTAATATTTATATAAGAAAGGGTTGCCGATACAAAAGCTAGCCCTGTGTTTAAAAGCCCCTATTCAAAAGAATTGATGTATGAAAGCACTTCTTTTATTTATTGGTTTTGTAATAGTTAATTGCTTGTGGGGCGGGCTCTCTCACGCTTACGCTAAAAGTACTGCGTCTCTAGATAAAATGCAGTTAGTTAACGACAAGCTGTGGATGTATTACGAGGAAGGTAGTCAGCTTACTGCTGAAGACATCCTGACTAAACATCAGCAGAATAGACTTATAAAAAATACTAAAGGGCGCGTTAGTTATGGGTTCACTGGTAACACGGTTTGGGGTGTGTTGGCTGTTGAATTAGATACATATGGTGTTCTTGTTACTCGTATTGCTAAAAATAGCCCAATAAACGTACCTTTTCTTCCTCTGAAAATAGAAATAGATAATGCGTGGCTAGACGATATCGACCTCTATTTTTTCGAAAACGGTCAAAGAAAGCGTCATGTAAAACTTGGTGATAATCAGGTGCATAGTGCTCGCTTTGACGACACAAGAATGCCTTCCGTATTCTATCGATTTACCCAACCTGAAACGCTGGTGGTTTTTAGATTTTCCTCTGAAGATCCTATGACGATCCCCATATACGTAGGGCCACCAGTAGTTGCTAAAAACAAGACAACGGAAAATGCGTATTTTTATGGCGCGTTGTACGGCGCACTCGTTATTTTATTGGTCTACAACTTGGTTCTATACTCCTATCTCAAAGAACGGCGCTACCTGCTTTATTCCTTATACCTTCTCTCGTTTTTGCTATTTAACTTCACTTATACCGGTCATGGTTTCTGGTGGCTTTGGCCAGAATCGATATTCCTTCAACAGTGGCTTTTGCCCGCGCTAATGTTTTTGTATTTGTTCAGTGCGGTTAGATTCACCATCGAATTTCTTAATACCCAACTCTATCTACCAACGCTCTATCGGTGTAGGAAGTATATCTATGGCGCATTGGGCGCACTCGCTGTCACCATTGTATTGATTGGAAGTCGCTCTTTCGCGGTGATGTCGCAGCTTGCCGTTTTAACAACAATAGCGATTTGGATGTTGTTGATAGGAATTTTTGCTTACCGTAATGGCGACACATTAGCTAAATTTTTCCTTCCAGCCATTTTATGCGGAACCGGCGGTGCGATGGTGTCGAGTCTAGCCACATGGGGGCTTATTCCATACTCGAAATGGGCATTTAGAGGCATTGAAATCGGTATGGTGTTGGAAATGTCTTTGCTATCTATCTCACTGGCATTTAACTACAAACAAGTACAGCAAGCGCGCAGAAACGCCGAGCGTGACGCAAGGCTCGATCCACTTACGTCGCTTTATAATCGGCGAGCTTTTGAAGACTTAGTTTATCCTATTTGGGAGATGGGAAAGCGCAGTAATAAGTTCATGTCGGTTATGCTCATTGATATTGATTGGTTTAAAGGTATCAACGATAAATATGGTCATGACATGGGTGACAAGGTGCTGAAAAAAGTCGCTGAAGAAATTAAAGGGCAAGTTAGGGGCTCTGACATTACCTTTCGCTGGGGCGGCGAAGAGTTTTTGGTAATTTTGCCCAATACTCGGGTGCATTACGCCAAGCAAATTGCCGAGAATCTCCGCGTACACCTTTTCACCCACGACATTAACAAATTCATACGAGTGACAGTAAGTATAGGTGTGGCAGGAACCTCGCCAGGCGAAGAGGATGTCAATGTTCTCATTAAACAGTCAGACCAAGCCTTGTACCTAGCGAAAGCGAAAGGTCGAAACAAAGTGGTGGTTTGGGAGGAAGATTCAGAATAAGAGAAAATAACCGAGAGGAGAAATAAAGGGAAGTATCTAGCTGATTTATAAATACAGCATTCTCACGTATGATTCTGCTTTTCATTTTCTCAGAGTATCCTTTTCATGTACCAAGATTTTCAAGCAGAGTTGGCGTGGGCTAGCCTTCACATGCCGCGCACTCGTAATGCCATTGCATCACTTCCCGATCTGTCGAACGTAAAACTTGCTTGCAATATGCATTTAGATTTGAAAATGGCGCCTTTGGTTGAAGGGCTACTTTCACGAGGATGCGACATTTTTCTTACTACGTGTAACCCCACTACAGTGCAAGATGACGTGGTATCTTACCTTGTTGATAAAGGTGCAACGGCCCATGCATGGCGTGATATGAGCGAGGCTGACTGGTCTGAGTCATTCGATAAAGCGCTGGCGTGGCAGCCTACCCATTTGTGTGAAATGGGCGCTGATCTGACAACTCGACTTCACGAAAATATAAAAGCAAATAAACCAGTACCGAGCATTGTATCGGGCTTAGAAGCAACGGGCTCTGGCATTAACCGTTTAAATGGTATGGCGCCAAACTATCCAATATTTAACTGGGATGATTTGCCGGTAAAAGAAGGGCTTCACAACAGGCACATGGTGGGCTTAAGCGCATGGCAAACCTTCTTCCAAACCACTCATCTAACCCTGCACGAAAAAGTAGTGGTTGTTATTGGCTATGGTTTGGTGGGGCAGGGTGTTGCTGCCTCAGCAAAGGCCTTCGGAGCACAGGTTCAAGTAGCAGAACTTGACCCAGCAAGAGCGCTTCAAGCGAAATACGACGGCTGGCCAGTGGTTGATTTAAATGAAGCGGCTAGCCAGGCTGACGTTATTGCTACTGCAACTGGTGCGTATGGCGTGGTGAATTCGAATCATCTAGACAACATGAAAGGCGGAACGTTTATTTTAAACGTAGGCCATGTAGCCCAAGAAATTGATGTGCCTTACCTTAAAAACAACGCTACTCACAGTGAGCCAATGCCTTATGTAAATGCCTATAAACTGGGCGATAAAACACTGTATCTTTTAGCCGATGGCTCTATGTTTAACTTAACTGCGGGCTATGGTGACAGCATTAATGCCTTCGACGTAACCTTGGCCGTCATGGCTGCAGGCATCGGCTTTATCGTGAATGAAGGTGCAAAAAGCGAAAAAGGCTTGTACTTGTTGCCAGAGGCCGCGTGGAAAAGTGCGCTTTAAAGCGCAGCAAATCATAAGAGAGTGTTTATCTTTAAGTACGCAGTACAAAAGGTCTAGCCACCTCTGCTTATCTCGACATTCCTATTGAATGTTGTACAGTGAGCCCGTTTTAATAAATTCATAGTTAAGGCGGGCTGATGATCATTCCAATAGACAATCAGCCTTACGCCAGTGTAGGGACGAAAAAAATGGGCAAAATAATAGGTACAAAAACACCACAGCAGGCTTTAGATAGCCTTGTCAACATGACAGGCGATCTGCGCCCCATAGAGCTCTCTGAATACAAAGCCCGCATTGCCAAGGCGCAGCATTATATGCAGGAAAATGGCATTGGTGCGCTTTACTTAAACGCTGGTACTAACTTAGCGTATTTTACCGGAATGCAGTGGTACGCCAGTGAACGTTTAGTCGGAGCGCTTTTGCCTGCAAAAGGTGACCTTGTATATCTGGCCCCTACCTTTGAAATCGACTCTTTAAACGAACGCAAATTAGTGGAAGGTGACATAATTGGCTGGCAAGAGCACGAGAGCCCATACGCGCTTGTCATAGCTATGCTAGATAAGCTAAATACCGCTGGTGGCGATAAACTGGGTGTAGATGAGTCGACCCAGTTTTTTATCGTAGATGGTTTGAACAAGATGCTTGGCCAATCTTGGCAAATTATCAATGGTGCAGAGGTAACAGCACACTGTCGCATGCACAAATCTGAAAGTGAACTCGCGCTTATTCAACGCGCTATGGACATGACCCTAGCTGTGCACAAAGCGACTGCCAGTATGCTTTATGAAGGCATTACCACGACAGAAGTTGAAGCATTTATTAACGATGCACATAAGAAAGTGGGGGCTGCTGGTAACTATTTTTGCATTGTACTTTTTGGAAAAGCCACGTCGTTTCCCCACGGCGTTAAAGACCCTCAAGTACTAAAGAAGAACGACTTAGTATTGATTGATACTGGCTGTAAGGTGCATGGCTACCTCTCTGATATCACGAGAACCTATTGTTTTGGTGAGCCAACCGATAAGCAACGAGCATTATGGGAAAGCGAAAAGCGCGCGCAGCTTGCCGCATTTAACGCTGCAAAAGTTGGTGTTCCCTGTGGCGATGTGGATAAAGCCGCGCGAGACAGCTTAGCTAAAGATGGCTTAGGACCAGACTATAACTTACCAGGTTTGCCCCATCGAACCGGGCACGGCATAGGCATGGATATTCACGAATGGCCGTATTTGGTAAAAGACAATCCTCACCCGCTAGCATCTGGTATGTGTTTTAGTAACGAACCTATGATCGTAGTACCAAACGAGTTCGGTATTCGCTTAGAAGATCACTTTTATATGACCGAAGATGGCCCTGTGTGGTTTACTGAGCCTAGCGAATCGATTGACTCTTTATAAGTAAACTAAAATTAAGCTGCTCTTTCTTACGAAGAGCAGCTGTAGTGCGCCACACCGCCCGCACTGAAAAATTCAAGTGGGCGCAGCTGGTAGTACTTATTCTCTACCTCTTTTGATTGCTCATCATAAGGTGCAGTAAGTATCTTCTGAAGTTCGTGAATTTGTGTGAAGTCACCGTTTTCGGCGGCTTTGTAGGCAGGCACAATTAGCCATTCGCGCCATGTGAATTTAGGGTTTGCTTTGCGCATATTCTCTGCGGTAGCAGCAATAGCGTTTGTAACATCACCTTGTGTTTCGGCGTCCTTTTCAATGCGCTCACGCCACGTTTGTAGCCATGTTTCCCATTCTGTCATGACCTCTGCTTTAGGCGGGTAGTAAAAGCTTTTCGTCAAGCTCGCCATATCTTCTGGTATTGACGATAGCTCTCGGAAAAAAATATTGTAGTCTACGCCTGTGCGCAGCATTAATTGCAGCAGCTTAATTAGCAAGTCGTGGTCGTAGCTGGCAATGCCAAGCTTTGTTGCCCACATACTCTCCATAGCCCGCTCCATAACGCCAGAAAAACCGTCGTTGATCTCGTTAAGTTTAGAGAGCTGTTCAGTGTTACCGTCAATTAGCGGCATCAGTGAGCGGCAGAACATATCAAAGTTCTTTTGCGCAGCAATGGGCTGGTTTAAAAACGAGAAGTGACGACCGCCGCCTGTCCAAGGTTGGTAGTCTGCTTCAAAAAACTCACAAAAGCCGAATGGCCCATAGTCGAGAGTAAATCCTCCTGCGGCGCAGTTGTCGCTATTAAAATTGCCCTGACAGTAACCCACGCGAACCCACTCAGATACAAGGTGAGTTAATCGGCCTCTAAATAGCTTAGCCAGCGTTACCACTTGCTCTTCAAACGGCGCAGTTGTGTCTATTTCACTTGAGTACTCTCGCTTGATAAGGTGCTTAACAATGGCTTTTAGTTCGTTTAGCGCTTCGCTGTGTTCGTTGCAGCGAGCACGCCTAGCAAAAAGCTCAATTTGCCCAACGCGCAAAAAGGAGGGCGCCACGCGGGTAGAAATAGCCGTTATATTTTCTACCATCACTTCAGGTTCATAGGAATGAGACCCTTCGCGATACCACGGCCTGTCTACTGTGTCTGATTCAGACATAAACAAGCTCAGAGAGCGTGAGGTAGGAACGCCAAGGGCGTGCATGTGCTCTTGCACTAAAAATTCGCGCACGCTAGAGCGCAATACGGCGCGCCCATCGGCGCCACGGCAGTAAGGCGTGCGACCCGCGCCTTTTAACTGCATTTCCCAACGCTTGCCGTTTAATACTGCTTCAACAATAGAGATTGCTCGTCCGTCACCGTAGCCATTCCCCGTTCTAAACGGGCACTGCTGTGTGTATTCCGTCCCATAAATGGAAAGTGCGTAGCCAGTTGCCCAGCCGTAAGGTTTCATTGGGGCGGGTACACCCGACATATCACCTGAAAAAAGCTGGGTGAAATCTTTTGATGTAGCCAAGCTGTCGTCTAAGCCTAATTCGGCAAACAGCGTTTTGCTGTGCGCAATGTATGTCGGTGCAGTTAATGGGGTCGGAGTAACCGGCACATAGTGACCAGAGAACACTTGGCGCGGGTCATGGTCGTTACCATCAAGGGTTGCTTGTGGATCTGGACTGAGCGTGTCGAGCAAAGAGTAATCTACATGCTTTGCGAATTCATCTAGCGTTTTGATACGTTCTGTCACTTCCATCACCTTTTGTTGCGTAGCCGTGGTTTATTACTCATTTGCCGAGTGCTCAATCATCAAGTTGAGCCCCTGAACGGCTGTGCATTGCGTTGCTATATTTCTTCATTGTTTGACCAAGAACAAACAATGAGACTTACGCGCATTGTACTCTTATCTATACTTTTATGAAGGTATGAAGCGCCAACCGCGACTTTTATTTATTGGCGAAGTGCTCAGGAGAAATGATCAGAAATAGCGAATGGTCGGCGATGAATAAAGCAAAGAGGCTGGTAGATGGAAAGTGTCGTACTGCTGGGTAGTATAATTGGTGGGTTAGGTCTGTTCTTACTTGCCATCGGAATGATGACTGAAGGGCTTAAGTTAGCAGCAGGTAATGCGCTGCGCACCTTGCTCGCTAAATGGAGCAAAACGCCATTTAGAGGCGTGGTGTCGGGTGCGGCAATGACAGCTTTGGTGCAGTCCTCAAGTGCAGTCACCGTGGCATCTTTAGGCTTTGTTAACGCCGGTTTACTGAGTATGCGCCATGCCTTAGGTATAGTGTACGGCGCCAACATCGGCACCACCATGACAGGCTGGCTTGTCGCAATGGTAGGCTTTAAATTAAATATTCAGGCCGTTGCTTTGCCTATGATAGGCGTAGGCATGATCCTGAAGTTATTAAAGCCCAATAGCCGTTTAGCGTCAGTCGGTATCGCCATCGCCGGCTTTGGCCTTTTCTTTGTAGGGATAGACAGTTTAAAAACAGCCTTTGAAGGAATAGTAAGTACCTTTGATCTTAGTCAGTTTAAAGCTGAAGGCGTTGAAGGTTTTCTTATGTACCTAGTGATTGGCTTTGTAATGACTGTGCTAACCCAGTCATCTAGTGCATCTATCGCGCTTACCATCACCGCGGCAACTTCAGGCATGGTGGGTATTTATGCCGCCGGCGCAATGGTTATTGGTGCAAATATAGGCACAACCTCTACGGCTATGTTCGCGTCAATTGGCGCTACCTCTAGCGCGAAGCGTGTTGCCGCTGCACAAGTTGTGTTTAACGTAGCGACCGCCGTTGTGGCTGCGCTTATTTTACCGCTATTGTTTGGGCTAATTCATTGGGTAACGGCGGTTGCAGAAATAGACGCTGACCCAGGAATCACCTTAGCCATTTTCCATACACTGTTTAATTTGCTGGGTGTGGCACTTATCTTTCCTCTGAACGACAAGCTTGCAAGCTTTCTTGAGCAGCGCTTTGTGTCTCTTGAAGAAGAGGCCTCAAAACCTAAGCATTTGGACAAAAATATTGCTCAAACCCCTGACCTGGCAGTAAACGCGCTCATCTTAGAATTGTTGTCAGTATCTGACCGCTTTTTACATGTTTACCCCAAACTATTTTCTCAACAAAGTAGTGAAATAACTGCTGTTGAAAACGACATACATGGCGTTGAGGCGCTATGCCAACACATATCGCAATTTATTGTAGACGTAGAGCGTGCAGCTTTAAGTGAAGAAACCACAAAAGCATTGGCCTCGCTCATGCGAGTAGAGCACTACATGCTATCTAGCGCGCAAAAGGCACTCGCTATTTCTGCAGTGAGCAGGCGTCGGGATGTCCTCACTAAGGCTGAGCTGGAAGGTCAACTGCTTAACTATCTATCGGTAACTAACGAGTTCATGCGTATGGTGCGTTGGAGACAATTTGATAGTAGCGATGCGCTAAGTCTTCAGTTTGACTTACTCGACAAAGAACACCACAAAGTTAAATCAGCACTTGTGATGGGGGCAACACAAGGTGACATTGCTGTTACCCAAATGACAGATGCCACTGAGTGCATGGAGTGCCTGCTGCAGATAGTACAAATGTGGGTCAAAGTCTTTGTGCGTATTCAACAAGTTGAAGACAGTATAACAACAGCAAACTTAATACACGGCGACAGTCAGAATAACTCGAAAACAATTGAAGGAGTCTGATATGGCATCACTTACTTTTTTAGGCGCAGTGGAAGGTGTAACAGGGTCTATGCATCTACTCAAAACTGAACATAGCACCTTGTTGTTAGATTGCGGCCTATATCAAGGTAGGCGTGATGAAGAGGCGAAAAACCATAAACCCTTGCCAGTGGATGTCAGTCAACTTGATGCGGTTATTCTGTCACACGCCCACTTAGACCATTCCGGGCGATTACCTATATTGTTGAGAGAGGGCTATAGCGGGCCTATTTATATGACACGGCCAACGGTTGATCTCATTGAAGTGTTGCTAAAAGATGCCGCTTCTTTGCAGGAGCGGGATGCTGAGTGGGAGAACAAGCGGCGGCAGCGTTCGGGCAAGCCGCTCATCGAACCCCTGTATCGCCAAGAGGAAGTGGACGGTGTGATGAAACTATGCATACCAACTCGCTACCACACCAAGCGTAAAATCACGCAAGACGTGGAAATTAACTTCGCTGATGCTGGGCACATTCTTGGTTCAGCAATAGTGGAAATATTTATTACTGAAAACGGTCAGACTAAAAAGCTGGTCTTTTCTGGCGATCTTGGTAATTCGCAGGCTGCATTGCTCCGCGACCCAGACATAGTCACTGATGCTGATATCGTGCTTTTAGAGTCGACCTATGGCGATCGCAACCACCGCTCAATGAAAGACACCCTTGATGAGTTTGAAGAGGTGATTTTGCAGGCCAGTGAGAATGGCGGAAACATCCTCATTCCGTCATTTGCGGTTGGGCGAACCCAAGAAATCATTTTTCGTTTAGGTGAGCTCTATCAACAGGGGAAATTGCGTCATCAAAAAGTATTTCTAGATAGCCCAATGGCCATCGCGGTTACCGAGATATATCACCGTTACCAAGATGTTTATAATGAAGAAGATTTAGACGCTATTGAAGATAGTGCTGAGCGTGCGCATAGCCACAACCAAAGCTTACATTCCTTACTGCCCATTTTAAGCTACACAACGTCAACTGAAGAGTCTATTGCCCTAAATAAAGTTGTTAGCGGCGCCATTATTATTGCTGGTAGTGGCATGTGTAACGGAGGAAGAATTCGGCATCACTTAAAACAGAACCTATGGCGCAAACAATCTCACGTGGTATTCGTAGGCTTTCAAGCAATGGGTACGCCGGGACGAAAAATTATCGACGGGGCGACACATATTAAAATGGCTGGCGAGGACATTGTAGTTCGCGCTCAAATTCATACGCTAGGTGGGTTCTCGGCACACGCAAGTCAAGAGCAGCTCATCGGCTGGCTATCGCATTTTACTAAGCAACCGAAAGTTTACCTAGTTCACGGTGAGGACGGCGCTAAACAAGAATTGCAAAGCGCCATAAGAGAAAAAGGGTGGAATGTTACTATTCCACAACTAAACGACACGATACGCTTTTAACCGGCTTGGAAGTAACAGCCACTGTGTTATTGCTTCGGCCTAAGCGCCAGTTGGCCTTGCTCAACCGTGAGCTGTAAAGGCACGGTTGAAAGCATGCTTACTGCTTTGTTCGCAAGGTCTAAGCGATATACAGGATTAGTGGCCAAATAACCGTTGATGAGCTGCATAAATTCACCGCTCACAGGTGCCAAATTACCTTTAAAACCGCCTGCATCAATGGTGCTATCAAGTAGAGACAATGAGCGCACAAAAATCGCTTTTTCTTCATTGTCGTAATAAGGCGTGCCTTCTAAAGCAAGACTTACTTTCGCAGGGTAGTTCAACCCAAATGCACTAATACGCGCAGTGGCAATAGCGCCTAGCTGAACCACGTCTCTGCCATCTGGGCCAATGGTCGCCGTCATATCTTCCACATCTAGATAAAGAGGGATACCAGCAAGTGAGGTTTGCTTTTGCAGCTTACTCACCTGGCTATCAAGCACTTGTTCTAACTCGGCATTGGATACAGTGTAAACCGCCAATTGAGAAATAGTAGCGCAGCCCGCAAGCATGGCAGCGAAGGCAACGGAAAGTAGAATCCTCATAAAAAGTCTCTTTAGTAATTAGGTGTCGAATTACACAGTGTGAGCTACTAATGCTACCGCTGTAACAACAGAATGTATTCATTGTAAGGGCTGAGGCAACAGATGAACAACGAAATCGTTAAAGTACTACTGGGAAAAATGTGTTCGGGCATCATTAACAAAAACTTTTGCCATAACGCCCTCAACAAAGCAGTATAAGAAGTTCTTCTTATTAAAAATAAATACACGACAAGGCATTTAGTATGGTTTCACAGAGACTGATTTCTGGGAAAATGGTGGCTGCGCTTGCTATTTGCGTAAGCACACTTTCTAGTTTCTCGCATTCTGCATTCGCACTTGAAGATACCGTTAACCCTGAGCTTTTCGATAAAATGGAGTATCGATTTATTGGGCCTTACCGCGGTGGGCGCTCGGTAGCGGTTACCGGGGTTGAAGGTAATAGCAATCTTTATTTTATGGGCACCGCAGGTGGCGGTGTTTGGAAAACCGAAAACGCGGGTTTATCGTGGACAGCCATATCCGATAAAACATTTAAGGTAGGTAGTATTGGCGCAATCGCCGTTGCTCCTTCAGATCCTAATGTTATTTACGTAGGTACTGGTGAAGGCCCTATTCGAGGCGTAACCACTAGTCACGGAAAAGGTGTTTATAAATCTACAGACGGCGGTGAAACCTGGAAGCTGGTGGGTTTAGATAAACGCGGTCAAATCCCCAAAATTCGCATACATCCCACCAACCCTGATATAGCTTGGGCTGCAGTACAGGGCAATATTTGGGGGCCTAATGAAGAGCGCGGTATATTCAAAACGATAGACGGCGGTAAAACATGGCAGCATGTGTTAAAAGTGAACGTCGATACCGGCGCCGCTGACTTAGCAATAGACCCATCTAACCCCAGAATTCTTTATGCCAGCATGTGGCATCACGGCAGAACACCTTGGTTTATTAAATCAGGCGGTGAGGGCGGTGGCCTTTATAAGTCAACAGATGGCGGTGAAAGCTGGGACAAATTAGAAAAAGGACTGCCTACGCTTATCGGTAAAGTCGGTGTAGATATTGCCGCGTCTAACCCGAAGCGCCTGTATGCTATTGTCGAGGCTGAAGAAGGCGGTGTATATCGCAGTGACGATGCGGGTAAGTCGTGGTCGTTAATGAACGGCGACAACATTCTTAAAGCCCGCGCGTGGTACTACAACCACATCAAAGTTGACCCTAATGACGAAAATACTCTGTATGTGATGAATGTGCAGCTGCACAAATCTATTGATGGCGGCAAAACCTTCGAGACGGTTTCGTTACCCCATGGCGATACCCACGATATGTGGATAAACCCTGAAAATAGCTTAAACATGATCAACGCTAATGACGGTGGCGCAACCGTTACTTTCGACGGCGGTGAATCCTGGTCAAGCATTTACAACCAGCCAACGGCGCAGTTTTATCGCGTTATTACCGACAATTTAAACCCTTACTACGTTTATGGCGGGCAGCAAGATAACTCAACCATGGCAACGCCTTCTCAAACTTGGGGAGATGGCATGGGAATAGAAGATCAGTTTGCCGTGGGTGGTGGCGAAAGCGCGCATATTGCGTTTAACCCCGACGATCCAACACTGATTTACGCCACTACAATCAACGGTACATTAACCGAATATAACCGCGATACTGGGCTAACGCGGCCCATTATGCCTTACCCTGAATATGTGTTTGGCCGAAACGCACGGGATCAAAAGTACCGCACCAACTGGAATGCCCCAGTGGTAGTGTCAAAGCATGATCCTGACACCGTGTACTATGGCACGCAGATGATCTTAAAAACCACAGATCGCGGTGTGAACTGGCAGGAAATTAGCCCAGACTTAACCCGTAACGAGCCAGAAAAGCAGGGGCTGAATGGCGGTCCGATTACCAATGAACAGGCCGGGGCCGAATACTACAACACGGTTTTCTATATTGCCGAATCGGCAGTTAACAAAGGCGAGCTTTGGGTTGGAGCCGATGACGGTAAGCTGCATATAACCCGTGATGAGGGCAAAAACTGGAAAGATGTTACGCCTCATAAAAAAGAAGCGCAGGTCAATGCCATAGAACTTAGCCCTCACGCACAAGGCAGAGCTTACGTTGCGGTAGCAGGCTATAAATTAAATGACTACACGCCTTACATTTACAAAACCGACAACTACGGCAAGCGCTGGAAGCGTATTGACGAAGGCCTACCAGAGGACGCCTTTGTTCGCGTAGTACGCGAAGATACAGAGCGCGAAGGTATGCTGTTCGCGGGTACTGAAAGCGGCATGTTTATTAGCTTTGACGACGGTAAACATTGGCAAGAGCTAGACTTAAACCTGCCGCCTGTGGCGATTACGGATATGCAGGTAAAAGGTGATGATTTGGTCATTGCAACCCAAGGGCGAGGCTTTTGGATATTAGACGACATAGCGCCGTTACGTGAAGTGCACAAGTCGTTAGATAACGAAGCATTGTTTCAGTTTGAACCCGTAGATGGCATTCGCTTGCTATCTGGCGGTGGCATGACCGACCAGCCACAAGCGAAAAACCCGCCACGTGGCGCTACCTTCCGTTATTACCTGAAAGATGCACTAGAAGAAGAGCAAACGCTACGCATTGATATATTTAATGCCGATAACGAGCTTGTTCGCACACTGTCATCTGCACCTAGTGCATTTGAGAAGTGCGCGAAGGGGAACGAAGACGTTCGCAGCCCTGTCAAATTTAAACACCCTGCAACAAAAGCGGGTTACAACGAATTTGTATGGGATCTTCGACGTGAGCCGTTGAACTGCATTGAGAATGTAAAACTGTTTGGCGGTTGGAACGGCGCCCGTGTTATGCCTGGAGACTACAAAGCGAAAATCACAGTAGGTGAACAGGCGCAAACCCGCGCGTTTAAAGTACTTCCAGACCCAAGAGAAGAAGCAGATAAAGCGCAACTTCAAGTGGTTGAAAAGAGCATTCAGGCTACAGAAAGCTTACTGAATGATTTGTTTGCACACCTGCAAAAAGCCCGTGATGTGCGAGCACAATTAAACGGTGTGTCTGAAGATAACGTAATGCTGGCAAGCGATGTGTCGGCTTCAATCGAGCGCATTGTTAGTGCAATCGACGACTGGGAAGCCTTGGTTATTCAGCCCAAACATCAAACTTTTGAGGATGACATTAACTGGCCGAATATGCTCGACAGACAAGTCCGCTTCTTAATGGATAACTTCGACAGAACAGGCGCGCCTGCACAAGCTGGTGCACTAAAACGGTTGGAAGACTTAGAGGCAAAGTGGCAGCAGTATAAAGTACAGCTAGAAACCTTGTTTGGCGAAGAAGTGAAACCATTGAACGAAAAGCTCTCAAAGCAAGGCGCGTTTGATTTAGAGAGTTTGTAAGTTTCTACGTCCACAATTCTCAGCTTAAATTTGTAAATAAAAAAAGCCAGAAGATATTATCTTTGTGGCTTTTTTTGCTTAAGAACACTCACGTCGTTAAGCGAGTAACGCTATTTCAGCTAGGCATTAGAACTGGTACTTAACGCTTACCGTATAGTTAGTTGGTGAGCCTGGCATAGTCCAAAGCTGATGGTATGAGTTCTCAAAGTAATCTCTGTCGAACAGATTGTTCACGTCAAATCTCATAGAAAGTTCATCGCTGATGTTCACCGACCCTGCCAAGTTCACAAGGGTATAAGACGGCAAAATGAAGGTTGGATCCGTGGTTTGCCCTAATCGGTCGCCCACGTAACGCATGGTCACACCAAAGAACGCTTCTTTTTCAAATATGCTGGTGAAATGATTAAGCGAGATATACCCCGAATGCTTGGCAATATTGATTAAGCGCGACCCTTTAGGAATAGGAACGCCCCAATCCAAGTTGTTAACTTCGTTCGCGGTTTTAGCATCTATGTACGCGTAGGCCATATCAAGGCGAATGTCTGAAGTAAGGTCAGTCGTTAACTGAAATTCTAGCCCTTGGCTTTCAACTTCACCGAGCGTAGCTGAAAAGCCAGTGTTAGGTTCAGCGGTAAGCATGTTGGTCTTTTCAGCATCAAAAATAGCGACGCTACCAGAAAACATATCAGCAATGTTTTCCCACTTAGCA
This sequence comes from Alteromonas marina, assembly GCF_000808575.1. Classification (GTDB taxonomy): domain Bacteria; phylum Pseudomonadota; class Gammaproteobacteria; order Enterobacterales; family Alteromonadaceae; genus Alteromonas; species Alteromonas marina_A. The sequence goes on along the minus strand of NZ_JWLW01000066.1, from coordinate 402,091 downwards.
CCTACCTCAAAAGAGGTGGTCTCTTCAGGGGCAAATGCGTTGCGGTCAGAATCAAGTCCTGGGTTGGGTCTGAAACCTTCTGCATAGCTAGTGTAAAGGCTTACGGAATCATTGATTTCATACACGAATCCAAAGCGTGGCGTCACTTCCGTTTGGTCTTGTTCTTGCCCTTCATTACTTAACTTATTAAGAATGTCTTGCTCGAATTTGTCCACGCGAAAGCCAATTAAAAGCTTGGTTGCATCGGTAAGTTCAATAACATCTTGTGCGTAGAAACCTAACCCTTTTTGCTTTTCAGCCGTAAGTGTAGTGGGCGTAACGTCGGGTCTGAAAATAGTGTAGTCAGGATTTTCAGGGTCGATGCTATAAGTGGTATCACCAGCACCCCACGCAGTGCGCCAACGACGATAGTCTGTATCGATGTGGTAGTTGTAGTAGTCCAAGCCAAATAAGACGTTATTTACGAAGCCTGCCACGTCTACCGCGCCACTTAATTCAAAGCGTAGTGATAAGTCCTGCGCTTGATAGTCACGTGTTCTACGTTGCCTTGAAAGTATAGACGGGTCGGTATACAAAAGCTGACGGCCTTCTGACAGTTCAGTATCTGAAGACTGCCCTTCAAAAGAAGAGTGTCTGTAGGCGAAGCCACTGAGTAAATGCCAATTGTGATTCAACTCGTGATTTAACACTAGCTGATGGCCAAAGGCTTTAACTTCATGAGCTCCGTCTCTAACATCACCATAAAAGTCTTCGGCATCTACGGCGTCGAAGTCGTTATTCAATATGAACACACCGCGATCAAGCGGCTTTTCCTGATCCAATATTTCCATCTGATAGCTTAAGCTGGTGTGATCAGAAATGTTCCAAATGAATGAAGGGTTAAGATTCAAATTTTTGAAAAACACGTTATCGCGATAAGTATCAGAGTCTTCGTATGAACCATTAACGCGATACGCCATGTCTGAATTAATGCCGTTCGTGTAATCGAACTCAACTTGCTTTTTATCAAAGTTACCTACGGTACCTTGGATGTAGCCTTGCTCTTCAAACTGAGGTTTTTTGGTAATTATGTTTATGGTACCGCCAGGCTCCCCTTGACCATATAAGGCAGAGCCTGGGCCCTTCATTACTTCTATGGTTTGAACGTTAACGGTGCTTCTATTGCCGCTATAGCCACGTACGTTGAAGCCGTTTATTAAATAACCCGATGGATTATTTTCATCGCCAGAAAAACCTCGGATCGCAAAGCTATCGAACATGCCGCCAGAGTTGTTTTGTCTAACAACGGTGGGCGCAAAATCTAACGCATCGATGAAGCGCGTGATCCCTTCATTCGCTAACGTATCCGCGTTAATTCGGTCGATTGCTTGTGGGGTGTCGATTAGCGGTACGTTACCACGATATGGCTGAAAGTGTCTTTTTACTTCAATGTGTTCAAGTTCATCATGATCACCTTGAAGGGGGCTTTCATCTGTTTGCGCAGCAGCGCTTACTGATAATGCAACTAAAGAAAATATAAACGGAGTTTTAAGGTCAAGCATAAGCAAGGGATGACGTATCTTTGGCAGATTTTGGAAAGGTCGCGAATGTTATGTTATCTCGTTTCTTTCCTCAGTGGTATTGATGGGTGTAGAGGTGAAATTGATGATTATTTAGGACTAATTGCATACAGGGAGCTTCTTTTGAAAAGTAAAAACACGCAAAGCGTTGTTACAAAGTGAACATACTGGTCCAAACTCAACTGTCTGGCGTTTTCCTCTGCCTGCCAATGCTATACACTTCGCGTTTTTGTTACGCCTTATTGCTGGCTATCCGTAAATTTGAACTAGGACACTAAATGCGTCATACAACACTCTCTTTGCTCTTCTGTACTGTACCTTTTGCTGCGATGGCCGCTGAAAGTGTTGATACTTCAAGCGCTAACGTTGGCGTGAACAGTAACGAAAAAGGCGTGGAAAAAATTACGATTGAAGGGGCGGCGACGGCGAATGACAAGCCGGTAGGCACGTTTAATTCACCTATTTCAAATTTAGAGTACGACCCCCGTGTCGATTTGCAATCAAGGAACATGGCAGAAGCGCAGGCCGACGTCACAATACGCGGCGGTATATTCGAAAACACGGGTTTTCGCATAGGAAGCGCAACGCTTATTGACCCGCAAACGGGGCACTATTTTGCTGAAATTCCCATTGCGCCAGAAATGCTGACGAAGCCGAGTATTTTCACGGGCGTCGATAACGCGCTTTACGGTGTAAATAGCTCTGTAGGTACGGTGTCTTACGGCTGGCGCCCCATCCAAACAGCAGGCAGTGTGTCACTGGGTGTAGGCAATAATAACTTCAATCTGCAGCGTGTACACGGTGCAGTAAAGCACGCATTTGATGATTTACCCGGTTGGTCTGTTGGGGTTGAAGGAGAGTACTCTCGCTCTGAAAGTGATGGGACTATTGCCAATGGCGATCATGACTTCGAACGTGCGTCAGGGCGTATTCAACTAGCAAGTGAGGATTCACAAACTGATTTGTTTTATGGCTTCCAGCAAAAGTTCTTTGGCTGGCCTAACTTGTATACACCTTTCAACGTAAACGAAACGGAAGATATTCAAACCCGTTTGGTTATGCTAAATCATAAACAGCGCTACGGCGAAAAGGGTATGGTAAATACCTTTGAGGTTTCAGCTTACTACAGAGAAAATGACGACCATTATGTATTCTCACGTGAAAACCCTGAAGCGTTTCAGGCGTTTCACGAAACCCAAGTGGAGTCATTGGCGTTTTCTGGCACCCATAATATATCGCAAAGTTTTGGTATCAACTACGCCGCACAGTTTACCGCAGACGACATTACATCAACCACGTTAGAGAACAATTTCACCTCTCGTGACTACTACAAAATAAGCGTAGTGCCTGAGTATCGAACGCAGGTGAACAGCAATGAATCGCTTACCGTTCGTTTAGGTGGGGCGTTTGACGATACGAATCGCGACGACGACCGATTGTCTTTTGTGGGCGATATTAGCTGGCTTGCCCAAACGGGCAATAATGCCTCGCGCACACTCTATCTTTCTTATGCAGAAGCGACGCAGGTGGCTGGCTACACTGCTGTAGGCGGCAGCACCTCAAGCGGTCTATTTAGAAGTAACAATCAGTTACAGCGGGAAGTCAGTAAAAACCTAGAGTTTGGGGCGTCATTTGATGAATCTTCTTTCAAAGTTGATACCGCCTTGTTCTATCGCTGGGATAATGAACTGACAGACTGGACCTATAGCTTCGACTCTACCTCGGCGCGCAGTGCAAACCCAGTTGATATTGAAACCCTGGGTATTGAGTTAATTGCAATTAAGCGCTTTGATAGCGCAGATGTGGTGGCCAGCTACACCTATTTAGATAAGTCTGAAGACTATCGAATTGATGAGGTAGACGCGAGCTTTTACGCGCTTAACTATCCGCCGCATCGCGCAACCCTTGGGGTGGTGTGGTTTGCAACCGATACGGTTGAAGTGCGCATTGACAACGAGTGGCGGAAACAAGAAACCAATGCGCTTAGAAACGGCGATGACTCAGCATTCTTCTCGCATGTTGCCCTTACGTATTCACCGGCTCAGATTGAAGGGTTAAACCTAGTAATAGCCGTGGATAATTTGTGGGATGAGCGCTTTGAAGAAATTCCTGGTACGCCGGGTCGAGGCGACCAATATTCTGCCACTGTTACCTATTTTTGGTAAGGGATGCGCAATGACCGTTAATTCTCCTTATACCTTGGAAGATTTTGCTGGACGATGGACGCTCTCGCGCAAAATTATCCAGAGAAACGGTGATGAATTTACCTTTTCTGGCAAGGCTGAATTTAGCTGGCTTGAAGGCAAAAGCTACGTAGGTGAAAGCTATGTAGATAACGGCCACATCGGCAAAGACGACATAGTCAAAAAACACAAAGGCAAAAAACACAAAGACAACGTCGGCGCAAAAAAGGAAATGTGCAGCTTAGCGTATAACGAAAAAGGTGAGGTAACGGCGCCTAACGGCAGCGTTATGCCAGCAGAGCGTCGGTATATTTGGCAGCAACCTCAAACCGGTATGTTTGAAGTGTTGTTCGACGATGAACGTTATTTTCATACATTTAGTGCGAGCAACCCGAACGCCGAACACTTATGCGGCGATGACAACTACATAGTGCGCTATGACTTCTCTGCCTGGCCAGTATGGCGCTCAACATGGCAGGTCAAAGGCCCGCGCAAAGACTACACTATGGTAAGTGAGTATAGCCCTGCGTAGACTCGGCTTTGTTTAGGCTTAGATCTGCTTCAGTTTTTTGGTGTATTGATGAGACATCCAAAGCGCAATAGCAATGATGGCTCCGCCAAAAAACAGACGGGAAAAATCTGTGTCTTTTTGCCAAAGCAGTAAATTAACAACCAGCCCTGCCGGAATCAGCGCGTTATTCATTATGGCTAACGTACCACCAGAGACTTTTAGCGCGCCTTGATTCCAAAAGTAATACCCAAGCCCTGAAGCCACAATACCCAACCACAGTAGCACTCCCCATTGCTCGGTATTTTGCGGTAGTTGGCTTGTGTTGCCGAATAGGAAAAATGCGGGCAAGGCTACAACTAACGCGCCTAAATAAAACCACGCGAAAACGTTGTGATAGGAAATTTGGCCTTCAAAAGTAGAGGTGAGTTTTTTATAACCCACCTGTCCTAGTGCAAAGGAAAGGTTAGCACCTTGAACAATGGCAAAACCAAACCAGTAGTTATCAGTCACGCCATCAAAGCGAATTATGGCTGCACCTGCGGTGGCAATAAGTGCGCACAATAAATAAAACGGGGTAAACCGCTTAAACAGGGCGTCATTTAAAATGGCGACATAAAGCGGCGTAAAAATGGTGAAAAGTAGTACCTCAGGTACGGTTAAATACAAAAACGCGTGGTAAAAGAAGATGTACATCAACCCCAGTTGCACCGCACCTAAACTCGCCAGGACTGCCTTTTGTTTAGGGTTTAATAACGCAGGCTTAAGAAAGGGGAGGAAAACCAGTGTGGCGAGCACAATGCGTGTCAAAACAGCAAAATAACTGTCTACTGAGCCAGCCAAAAACTCGCCTATGAGCGAAAAGGAAAATGCCCACAGGACAGTAACTGCTATTAAATAAAACACACGCTATGCTTCTTTGTAAGTTCAACCGCGGCGTAAAATAGGCTATCGCCGCTCGTATATCAATAGTTAGCTTACCCTCTATCAAAACTCGCTTCAGAAGTTTGTGTAACAGCGGAAGTTTCGCAATCGTTTGGAATAGTGCAGGCGCGACTTTCTGGCGAAAGGGAATGACCTATTAATACAGGGTACAGCCAAGCGCCAAAGCATGCTCCACATATTGGCGCTACAATAGGCACAATAAAGTAGGGGATGTCTTTCGCCCCATCAAGCGCATACTCCCATCCTGCTATATAGGAAAATAGCTTTGGACCAAAATCGCGAGCAGGGTTCATAGCAAAACCGGTCAACGGCCCTAAAGAAGAGCCAATGACAGCAATGACAATACCAATTAGTAGTGGATTCATGGCTCCACGAGATGCGCCGTTATTTTCATCGCCCAGTGCCAGGATTGCGAACATCAACACTGCAGTGATAACGAACTCAACGCCAAAGGCCCCCCAGAATGAGAGGGCTTCGTGAGGGAAAGTAGAGAAAATGCTGGCTGTTGCTAGAGCCTCTTCACTATGGCGTGAAAGGTTGTGAGTCAGTTCATAGTCTATAAAGAGTTGATGATATAACCCGTAGACGAGAGCGGCAGCGGCGAATGCTCCCAGAAACTGAGAAAGAATGAAGGGGGCTACTTTGTGCTTTTCAAAACCATGAAAAAGCGCAAGCGCAACGGTTACCGCAGGATTGATATGTGCACCCGAAACCCCAGCAGTACAATAAATGGCAACAGCTACGCCAAACCCCCAGACAATACTTATTTCCCATTGACCGAAAGAAGCACCGGTTAATACCAATGCTGCGACTGCACCAACACCAAAGAAAATAAGAATTGCAGTGCCTATGAATTCAGCAATACACTGACGGAAAAGCGTTGGTTCCTTGAGAGGTAACATAATTCATCCTTTAAATCTTTAACCAGTACAACACGTTGTGCAGAAAAAGAAACGACAGAGTTATGTTAGGGAAAATGAAGGCAGAAACCGTTTTGTTTTGCGCAATATTGTATTCACTGTTCATTTAACTAACAGGCCGTTTAGTTCTTATTCTGACGCAGCTACCCATGTACATTTAATTGGGGGTATCATAAAACGAACATAAACGAACTGCAAATGAGCAAAAACGAATATTCGTCGTTATTGGTTTCCTGTAGCGCTCCTATTTGAAGGCAGTGAACACTGTAAAGCTTGTTCTAGTGGAGTACGGACAGCTCTGTATTGGGGATATTATTTTTGGTGTCGCTATCAGATTTTAACTCTCCAGCTTCCTCAACCAATGCCGTCATGGCGTCAATAATATCGAGAAAGCTTGATAACTGCTCAGGCGTTAGGCCATTAGATAAGTTTTCTATTTTATTAATAAGCTGTTTAGTTGGTAGGCGCATAGTGTCAAAATCTCGTTGTTTTATAGCGTGAAAAACCTAAATTCAAAACATAAAGTCATGTTTCTTTGTAAGGCCTTCAAAAAACTTGCCAACATTTTTCTGACGATTCTGACGATTCTGCCGATTGATTCTCGAAACCTCTTGTTTATCAGTTTTTTAGATTTTTTCATATTTGTTTAATCTTATTTTGCGTTCGCTGCCATCTAATAAAACCGATAATAACGCCTGCTTTTACTGGTCGAAACAATGAGTAGTTTCTCCAAGTGCTGTGGTACTAGCACTGCTGTTGTGAGGCATTACGGGCAGCGAGTACGAGTTTTTACAAGTGTTAATTCGTGCTCGCCAATTTAGTTACTTCATGTAGAAGTAAAAGAAGGCGTTGAATATGAAAAAAGTAAGAATGTCACTGACAGCAGTTGTCATTGCCATCAGTGCCTGTAGTTCTGATGAAAACAATGTTAAAACACCCCATGTAGTAGAAGCAGGGGAAAGGCAAATAATAGATGAAAGGTCTATGGTAGTGCTACAAGGCAATGCTAGCGATACGCAAGGTAGCGTTAGCGTTCAATGGGAGCAAATCTCGGGAGAGGCGGTTGATATCGAAGGCGCAAACACCTTAACGGCGAGCTTTCGTGCTCCATCTACTTCAGATGATGAAACCCTGGTATTTCGTCTTACCGCGACAGATGGCGAAGGAGTTAGGGCTTCTGATGATGTAAGCGTAGTGGTTAATGACCGTAGAGCATCGTTTCAGGGATAAACGAAGATGCTAACGAGCGCAGAGAGCGAGTTAACACCAACAGGGATGACGACAACGACTTTGTTGATAACAGAGAAGTGAGAACCATAGATGGCTCTTTAAACAATAACGCAAATCCACTTTGGGGCGCAGCGTTTACCCAATTAAAACGTTGGGGTGGGCCAGAATATGAAGATGGGGTTTCTACTATGTCGGGAGAAAATAGACCTAGTGCGCGCTTAATTTCCAATAATATTCAACATCGGGAAACTGGCGAAGTTATTCCCAACAATTTCGGCACGTCTGATTTTGTTTGGCAGTGGGGGCAGTTGATCGATCACGACTTCGGGTTAACTGATGGTCTTGAGGAAGTGGCAGATATCTCTGTCCCTATCGGACACCCTTTTTTTGACCCGCAAAGTACCGGTTCCGCTACTATTTTGTTCTCAAGAGCTATTTTCGATCATGATACGGGCACGTCTACTCGAAACCCGAGAGAGCAAGAAAACGAGCTTTCCGCGTGGATCGAAGTAAGCATGGTCTATGGCTCTGACGAAGAACATGCGTCAGCGATAAGGGTGGGGGAAGATAGCCCTTACTTAGCGACGAGTGAAGGTAACTTATTGCCTTTTAATACCAGCGGCCCAACGGTAATGTGTTTGGTGTGGAAGACAGCGAGCTGTTTTTAGGTGGCGAAGTGCGCGCCAACGAGCAAGTTGGGCTTACCGTAATGCACACCTTGTGGGTAAGAGAACACAATCGACTTGCGGCTATATTGGAAGAGCAGTTGTCAGGAGCATCTGGCGAAGAGATCTTTCAGGCCGCTCGACGGCTGGTTATCGCTGAAATTCAGGCTATTACTTACAATGAATATCTGCCCGCGCTTATCGGAGACAACGCGCTGTCTCGCTATCAAGGCTATGACAACACTGTAGACCCTGGGCTTTATAATGCGTTTTCTATTGCAGCATTCCGTCACGGTCATTCATTGATAAATGACCAAATATTGCGGCTTGATGCACAGGGAAATACGATTGACGAAGGGAATTTATCTGTAAGAGAAGTGTTCTTTACTGCACCTAGCATTCTTACCAATGAGCAAAGTATTGAGCCTATTTTAAGGGGCCTTGCAAGTCAGTTGCACCAAGCCATCGACGTGAAAGTTACTAGTGAACTGCGTAACTTTTTATTTGGTTCATCCGGCCAAGGGGGCTTAGATTTGGTTGCGCTAAATAGTCAAAGAGGAAGAGATCACGGTGTGCCTTCTTACAACGATATGCGGGCTCAGTTCGGTCTAGAGCGTAGGCAGTCATTTAGTGAAGTAACCTCTAATACTGAGTTACAACTTGCGCTAGAGGCGACCTACGACAGCGTTGACGATATTGACTTGTTTACTGGCGGTCTTGCAGAGGATCCGGTTGCGGAAGAAGGTTCCCAGTTAGGTCCTTTATTTCGCGCAATGGTCACGGAGCAATTTGAAGCCCTTCGAGATGGTGATAGGTTTTGGTACCAAAATTATCTTACAGATGAAGAGCTCGACATGATTGAGGGGGTGACGCTAGCCGATGTTATTCGTAACAACACAGGTATTGGAAATGAAATACCAGACAATGTGTTTTACGTAAGTGACTCGACTAACTAGCTACAAATTGCATACCGCTACACCATTTGTGTAGCGGTCTTCATACTACTAATTCTTTGTTGTAAGGGAAGCCGCATTACTAAGAGTAGAAGGAAAGTGCTTTTTTTCTTTCTATCTCTTTTTATTCCACTATGTCGTGTTGCCAATCCAACTTGATGCTGTTCTTTTCTCGCAAAACATCGAAAATTTTTTAACGTCCTATCGCTCTGTTTTTAATGCAAAAAATACGTTAAACACAATGCTGTAGCAGAGTTTTTCTAACGAATTTCTACATTTCTCCTTGCAAAACGCTTCTAAATAAATAATATCAAACGCAAATCATTATCATTTGCGTTAAAAGAAAAATAAATGAAACGAGTTCACTTTTTACCTTCACTTTTGGTAGCCGCTAGCTTTCCGTTGGCTTTTTCAGCTTTAGCAGAAGGTGATCTTGAACGCGTTGTTGTTACAGGCACTAGAACACCAAAGTTATTGGCATCCTCACCTGTAAAAGTTGACGTGGTAGATAAAGAGGACATTGCTCGATTAAGTAAAGGCACACTACGCCAAGTGCTTGAAGTGATGCCCGGTGTTGTAGTTAGACGCAGTCAAAAAGACGGGTACAACGTTCAGCTAAACGGGTTCAATGGCGATCACGTATTGGTGTTAATTAACGGCCAGCCCATCATTTCACCTACAGGCTCTTCTGTCGACCTTGACCAAATTAGCGTTGCTAATATTAAGCAAATTGAAATTGTGCGAGGCGCTGCTTCTGTGCTTTACGGCAGCTCTGCGATGGGTGGCGTTATCAATATCATTACCGAAAAGGTAGAAGGCTCGCAGTTTGCAGCAGACTACGAGGCATCTTATTTTACCGATGATGCAATTGACGGTGATGAATTCGGGCATACGTCTAGGGTCACTGCAGCGAAAGCAGTAAGCAATTGGCAGCTTGGCATAACGGCCCAAAATATTACTAACCCCGGTTTTGATTACGACAACGAAACCACGTCACAAGATGGTGGCGCGGTAGACAAATCTTTTGTGCAAGTGTCTTTATCGACGTTGATAAATAACATTAGCGTGCAATACAAAGGGCAATGGCTGGATGAGCAAAAAAACAAACCTCAGTCATCAATACCGGGTCAAGCCACCATTATTAGTTATCTTTCAAACGTTACTCAGTGGCAGCACGATGTTCGCGTTGAGCAACAATACGATTGGCATATCAACACGCGCTATCTTTCACATAATGAAGAAAGCGGTAACAGCAACGGGTTGCGTCAAACCGATATTCAGCTAGCGGAACTAGAAGCACAGAAGATTTATTCTACCGAAGATATGGAGTGGGTAGGCGGCCTTGTTTTACATGGCGATACGCTGGACCAGCAAAACCTCAGCACGGGCACGGTTGAAGTTGATGATGTAAGTAGAGAAAGTGCCGAGCTTTATTTACAAGGAAACTGGCAGATAAACGACACCCAGCTTTTAGCTGGCGCAAGAATACAAAACGATTCTGATTTTGGTTGGCATACTGCATTTAAAGCAAGTGCAAGCCAGTCATTTAACGCTGAACATACTTCGTGGCAAGTTCGCGCAGGGGCTGGCAGTAGTTATCGCGTGCCTAATCTTAAGGAACGCTATTACACCTTCGACCACAGTAACTTGGGTTATATGGTGCTTGGCAATGACGCACTTACGCCTGAAACCGCGCTGAATGCCAACTTAGGCGCTAACCTTCGAGTAGAACCGACCCAAAGTGACTGGTTATATCACCTTGATATAAATCTTCATTACACTAAAGCTGATGACTTCATCACCACTGCGATAGACGTGGACGCATCGCAAGAGGCTGGTTTAGATATTTCAGTTTATCAGAACCTCGATGAAGCCACCCTTTACGGTGCAGATTTAAGCGCCAGCGCGCAAAATGATAATTGGCAATGGCAGTTGAATTATAGCTACTTAGTTGCTGAAGATGGCAGTTCACAGCACTTGCCTGAACGCCCCACGCACTTAGTTAAAGCATCAATTACCTACCAGTTTAGTCAAACCGACACTAGCTTGCAGATTTACGGAGTGCATGAGGGAAACGTGTCGCCTTCAAGTGGCTATACCTCAATTGCCAAAGACAGCTTTACCACACTTAACGCGGTTGTACAGCATCAATTAACGCCTCAGTGGCAAGCGCGCCTTGGACTTGAAAACCTCACCGATGAACATCGCTCAACCGATGCACTTTTAGCGGGTTCTTTCGACGCGAGACCGATTGCTGCAAGGCGGTTGTATTTGGGCGTGAGTTATCAGTATTGAAGTAGTCAATAGACGAATAGCTACTACATAGAAAAAGCGTTTGAGATCAGAACAAAGAATACCTAACGGCAGATCCTAAACCAACAACTAAAAAACGTTGGTTAATTCGGCGAACTTTAAAAAAGGAAAACACATGAACAAAACCTATTTAGCGTTACTGCTTGCCATGACATTCGGTTTAACTGCTTGTGGTAGCTCAAGTAGCGATGACACCCCAGTCGAAACGCCTGATGAAGTGACCGATGGTAGCGGAGATTCAGGTGACGGAAGCAGTGACGGCGAAAACGAAGAGGCAACAATTTACGGGCCTTTTAGTACAGGGTCTACATCAGAGCCTGTCGCGGTTTACTTTGACTTAGATACACAAACGCAGCTTACACTCACCGAAGAAGAAGCCGCAGCGGATACCATGTGGGATATAGGTTTTAAACGTACCAGTGTGTTTTTAAATACGCATCAAGACACGCCAGTACGCCTTTATTTTACTGGTAATAACAGCGAGTTTTACGACGATACGGGCGCGCCAGTGCCTGACTTATTCCTAAATGCGACCGCTGATAGCGAACTAGGTGATTATTTGGCTGTTACTCAAAGCGATATACCAGGCGCTGACGCGTTCAGCACAGATACAGAAACCCAAGTGATCGGCGATACCTTTTACAACTACGACATTACCACTCACGTAGTAACGCCAAATGAAGAAACGTATTACATCGTGTCCTCTGACAGCAACTACACAAAATTTCACGTTACCGATATTGTTACTGAAGGGCGAGGTATCGGTAAAATAACCCTTGGCGTTATGCATCAAAGCGTTCTTGACGGGCAAACCACCTTTGCTGAAGAAGTTGCACTTACCGTTGATGCGGTGGGTTGTAGCGACGCCGTTTACGTTGACTTCGATATGCAGCAAGTAGTTACACAAACTGACGACTGGGATTTATCAGTGCCGTGTGCGGACGGAGCGGGGGAGTTTACCCTTTCTATTGCTGATGATGCGACCGTGCTTCGCACCGACGCTGACACATACGATGGCGTGGATCCCGAAGCAGCACAGTTTTATGGCTTCAGTGAAGAGACCGTTAGCGAGTACGCGATGAGTGCGAACAATTGGTATTTCTACGACAGCACCAGCCACTTACTTTACTCACAGTTTGGAGTTTATTTAATTCAGGCTGGCGACACTACCTACAAGTTTCAAATTACCAGCTATTACGATGAAGAGGGGACATCTGGTGCCTATAGTTTCCGTGCTGACCCTTTAAGCGGAGAGTAGAAAATGTCGCAACACGCTCTTTCACTTTCTTCAATAGCCGCAAAAGCTGTTTCTGCGGTGATGGTAGGGTGGAGTTTGTTTGCAGTAGGGGCGTTTAGCGCCCCTTTAGATGAAACGCAAACTACATCACCTCGAATAGTTACCGCTGGCGGCAGTATCACCGAAATTGTTTTCGCGTTAGGACGTGGCGATTGGGTAATTGCTACTGACAGTACCAGTATGTACCCAAATGAAGCGGTAAGTTTAACTAAGCTTGGGTACTTTCGTCAGCTCAGCACTGAAGGGGTATTGGCCCAACAGCCCGCAATGCTATTAGGAGCAGAGGCGACAGGCCCAAGTGTAGCGCTTGAACAAATAGCCCATGCAGGCGTAGAGGTTACTACCTTTAACGTCGACAAAAACTTAAGTGGTCTAAAGCGCCTAGTATTGGATATTGGCGAAAAACTATCGGCAAGTGATAACGCCATTACCCTTGTTCACGATATTGAAAAGAAGGTAGAGCAACAAAAAGCGCGGTACGCAGATAAAACCTTAGCGTTCAATACGCCAATTAAAGCGCTTTTTGTGGTGGCGAATAATGACAGAGGAATAACGGTAGCGGGTAAAAATACTGTGCCCCAAGCGCTATTCGATACGCTGGGTATCGTTAATATAGGTGATGCAGTGGAAGGCTACAAAGTGATGCATGCTGAGTCTGTGCTGATGCAAAACCCTGATATTGTGATTGCCGCTGGTCACATGCTTCGTGGGAAAAGCGCGAAGGACGCACTTTGTACGCACCATGCGTTAGCAGCCACCTTTGCTGGTATTCATTGTCTAGTTGAAGCCATGGATAGCAGCATAAGTTTGGGGCTTTCTCCGCGCTTTGATGTGGCGCTTCAGCTTGTCGCGGAGCACGCAGGAAAAGCCATTGAAATGAAACAAACGCAAAATGCTGCTAACAGTAGAACGAGTCAATAATGCAGTTATCTCCCGCAGCTAAGCATGGTAATAACCTAGGCGATAACCCAAGTGGTAACCCACGCGATTACTCAAGTGATTACCCAAGCGATTATTCAAGTGATTACCCATTGACGCCTGTAGTACTTCAGCTTATTAATGCCCGCGCGCAGCGAAAACGTATTGGCATGGGAATACTGGTTGTATTGCTGTTGTTCTGTGCTTATGTGGGGTTAACCCGCGGCAGTCTGCCAATTGATATTGAACAGCAACTTAGATACTTCATTAGCGGCGTAAATACGGTAGAAAATACGGTAGAAAATACAGCAGCAAACACTACTCATTGGTATGTACTGTCTGAAATAAGGCTACCGAGGGTGATCATGACAATGCTGATTGGCGCGCTTCTAGCCGTATCTGGCTGTGCAATGCAGGGGCTAGTGCGCAATCCGCTTGCCGACCCTGGTTTAATTGGTATTGCAGGGGGCGCAGCCGCAGCTGCAGCCCTTAGTATGACCATAGTACCTCCGCTCATCCCTGCGCTTGAGTCTATATGGGTAGCCATGTGGGCCTTTGGTGGTGCACTACTTTCTGTATGGACAGTGCTTCGGTTTTCAAATGGGCCGCAAGGCGTTTCGGTAGCCGCGCTTATTTTGGCTGGTGTTGCCATTAACGCCTTAACCGGAACCGTGATAGGGGCTATTAGTTATGTAGCAAGCGATGACGCACTTCGCCAAATAAGCTACTGGACCATGGGTAGTCTTGCCGGAGCAAGCTGGGCGCTTTGTGGTCTTATTGCGCTAGCTGGGCTTGTTGCTTTTACTGGTCTTATGAAGTCACGTAATGCGCTTAATCTACTCGCGCTTGGTGAAAAAGAGGCGGCTTATATGGGGCTTAATGTTACCCGATACAAACACTGGGTTTTATGGCTGGTGGCGTTCTCTGTGGCGCTAGCGACGGCGCTGTGCGGCATTATTGGCTTTGTAGGTTTGGTAGTGCCCCACATGTGCAGGGCCATATTTGGTGTAAACCACCAGGTGCTAATACCTGCCAGCGCACTAATGGGCGCTTTGCTATTAATGGTTGCCGATACCTTGGCTCGTACCTTATTTGTGCCTATGGAAATACCTATTGGTATTGTTACATCAGCAGTTGGGGCGCCATTTTTCCTTTACTTACTTTGGCAGCAACGCCGCTTACTTGGTGGTGGGGTGTAGCTCAAATGAAAGTGGAAATCCTAGAGCAAAGCGAAAGTTGTAAACGGTTAAACACGGCGTTGCTTATATTGAAAGATGTTGTGATAGCCAGAGGTGACACGCGTTTGCTTGAACAAATATCTTTGTCATTTAACACTGGTGAGTTTACCGCGATAGCGGGTGAAAACGGATGCGGTAAATCTACGCTACTTGCTATGCTCAGTGGTGTAGAAACGCCATCTGGTGGAACGCTAACGCTTGGCGGGCAAAAAATTAGTGCGCTAAGCCCAAATCAATTAGCAATACAGCGTGCAGTGATGGCACAAAGCGCGTCAACGCCATTTGGGTTTATCGCCGACGAGTTACTTCATTTGGCGCGGTATCAGTACGTTGAGTCATTGGAACAAAAGAGTCGGTTGATTCATGGTATTGCCAAGCAGTTTGACATTACGCATTTACTAGCTCGCAATATTCAAACCTTATCTGGCGGGGAAAGGCAGAGAATATTTTTAGCTAAATCTATTCTTCAAATAATACCGGGCGATCAAAACGAGAGTTTGGAAGGCAAGCTGTTGCTGTTAGATGAACCCACCTCAGCCCTAGATTTGCGCCACCAGAAACTAGTAATGGAACAATTGGTCGCCCTACGAGAAAAAGGGCTGTGCATTATTTGCGTAAGTCACGACCTCAATTTAATTTCCCCTTATTGCGATAGACTCATTTTATTGGGGGAAAAGCAGTGTTTAGCCGACGGACCACCAGCGCAAGTACTTACTACCGATATGCTTTCTCGGTGCTATCACACCCAGTTAAACCTAATTAAAAACGAACAAAAACACGTTTTCGTGACACATTAACTTTTACGAAAACCGATAAACAAGAACGGAGTTAACCATGAGTATGCAAGATATTGCATTTCAAGCAAAACAGCTAAGCCGCACCCATCACAGCGGTGTATTGGGTACGCATTCAACATCAATGCCCGGCTACCCTTTTGGTTCGGTTGTACCTTATTATTTAACGTCTGGTGGTGACGCAGTTATCTACATCAGCGATATCGCACTGCATACGCGCAATATTAAAGCGAACGACAAAGTTAGCTTAACCATTTTTGATGCCGGTGAAGATGACTCTCAGGCGAATGGCCGGGTGACTATTATGGGGAGTGCGGAGCTAGCGAACCAAGATGACGTGAAAGCACAGTATCTTCGTTTATTCCCTCAAGCTAAAAAATACGAGCAAACCCACGATTTCAATTTTTACGTTATTCGTACTGAGCGAGTACGTTTTATTGGTGGGTTCGGAAAAATCCATTGGGTTGATAAAAACTATTGGCGCGTTGAAGTCCAAGAGTGGCATAGCGCACCAGAGGGCATGATTACCCATATGAATGAAGACCATCAGGACGCGATGCAGCTTATCTTGCAGCACAAAGTAGGCGTTAACACTGAAGCGCCGATAATGCACAGCGTATTTCCAGAAGGCATGCACTGCGGTACAGAAAAGCAGACTTGGTTTATCCCTTTTGAAGCGCCATGCGCGTCGTCAACAGACGTACGAAAAGCGTTAGTGAAACTGACCAATGACGCACGGAATACGCTTAACGTACCCAAAGCGGTGTCGTAGCCTTTTCACTGCATAATGCGACATCCATACGGGCGGCTTATCGTGTGGGGCGTTCTTGTAAAAAAAGGTATAGGTTTGCAGCTGTCAACATGGTCCGCTTGTTATAAACAAGGCGTTGTTCTGCAGCAGTAAGCCATCTAAATGGTTTACCGTAAATAAACTTATGCCTCTCCTTCAACGAGCGTTTTTTTAGTCATTAACGCATCGGTTAAAAACTGCATCAGCAATTTTACTTTAGGCTGTTCATACAAATCAGGGTGGGTGAGAAGCCAAATATCGTATTTCAAAACGGGCGCGCTGCCCGGTAGACGTACTAGGTCGGGGTGTGGGTCGCCCATGAAACATGCTGCTCTTCCCATACCCACGCCGTTTAATATAGCGTGATATCGAGAGATGATGTCATCGATTGCTATTCCAATTGGTACCTCTGGGTAAGGCGATTGTGCTAGCCATTGGGGCCAAACTTCATTCTCTAACGGCGTAATCCATCGCCAGTCTTTACGGGGTGTATTTTCACAGTAATCTTTGTGTGCATAAAAGCACAAGCCTAGCTTGTAAAGTCGCCTTCCAATTAAGTGTTCCGGTAATTTAGGTGCTCCCCGTATTACGACATCCGCTTCACCTTTGTCTAAATCGGCGAATATTGTAGAGCTTTTCACTTTTAATTGAATAGACGGATAAAGCCGAGTGAACTCACCGAGTTCTTTGGCTAACAAAAACTGCGACATGGGCTCGCCCAGTGAGAGCGTTATCGGGCCTGCGAGCTTTTCATTGCTGAGATTAATGAAACGAGAGCATAAACTTCAATAGATAAGATTTTAAAAAATAGTTAAGAGCCAATAACTTTTTAAATAATATTAGCCGCAATCATGAGATTTCTTATCCTATTGGGCAATTTGTGTGTGATCTATTTAGACAAGTAAAACACTACTAAAACCACACATGGATACTTTTCTTATGGAGAAGGCCAATGCCTCGTATTACTCGTCGTCATTTTCTTCAAATAGCGGGTTCAGGCTTGCTCGTTGCCCACAGCCCTTATTTGTTAGCTCAGCCACCTAAAAAGAAACTTGGCGTAGCCTTGCTTGGCTTAGGCAACTACAGCACAAATTTATTAGCACCTGCGCTACAGCACACCGAGCATTGTGAATTGCGAGGCATCATCACAGGTAGCGAAGAAAAAATTCCTAAGTGGCAAAGAAAGCATGGAATTAAGGATAGCAACGTATACACATACCGCACTATGGCTGAAATTGCGGATAACGATGATATTGACGTTATCTATGTTGTAACGCCCACAGGTACGCACAAAAACTTTGCAGTGCAGGCTGCAAATACTGGAAAGCACGTGTGGTGTGAAAAGCCAATGGCGATGGATAGTGAGGAGTGCCAAGCTATCATAGATGCCTGTAATAAAAATAATGTGACTTTGTCTATCGGCTATCGCATGCAGCACGAGCCTAATACACGCACTTTTCATCAATACCTTGAAACTAAACCCTATGGAGATATAACCGCAGTATCGAGCTTTGCGGGTTATGCCGGGCAGGGTAGAGCGGCAGACAACTGGCGCATGAAAACGCATATGGGTGGCGGCGCACTCTATGACATGGGCGTTTATGCGATAAACAGTGCGCGCTTTTTAACGGGGCAAGAGCCTTTGTCTGTAACTGGCAGCCACCCACCACAACGTTTCCCAGAAAAATTCACTGAAGTTGATGAAACTACCCTATTCACCATGGACTTTGGTGACGGGCTAGTGGCTAATTGCGGCACTAGCGTAGTAAAAGGGTTTAATCATTTCAAAGCTGACTGTGAAGACGGTTGGTATCAGCTGAAACCTATGCAGAGCTACAATGGCGTAACGGGGACAACGTCAGACGGGAAAACGCTGCCACCTATTGACGGTATGCAGCAAACGCTTCAAATGGATAACGACGCTTTAGCCATATTGACTGGGCGCCAGCCAATGGTAACCGGTAGTGAAGGGCTTGCTGATATTAAGATTGTTAACGCCATATTCAAAGCGGCGAAAACTGGTCAAACAGTTACGTTGTAAGGTTTTATAACGTAAATTTGGGTGAAACCAAGCGTCAGTGATTGGCCGCTTATATGATAGCATGTACGGTATTTGCTTAGCTTTAAAACTACAAGATGCCTACTTCTGGCTCACTCCACGTCCAGCGAATCGACTAGGGAGTTTAGCTTTTTCGCGTCGGTTAATTCGCTAAACCATGAGGTTATCTCGGTCCCGTGCATTAAACCTAGTATGGCCCCTAAAACAAAACCACGATGCACGTTGTCACCGCCCACATTAGTGTTTGCTATAAGCGCTCTTTTCGGATTATCTGCGTAGCGGTATGCGAAATACAAAACGGCGGGCCAGGCGTCTGAGATATAACATGCCGGCGAATACATGCGCCCAACAACTTCAATATCGCTTTTGTTCTTTGCCGTAAGGGACGCCAAGTTCAGCCCTGCAGACTTACTCGCAATACCTTCTAACATGTTTTTGGGTGATTCATCTTGGCGATGCGCTAATTTGTATATTAGCTCAACATAGAAATCGCATACCGATGCTAATGACTGGTCGGGATGAGTTAAAAACAAGTGCTTACGACATAGGTGTTTGATGTCGTTAAGCGCAGTATTTCTAGCAGCTTCTACTATCGCTAAAGGTGTTACCGATACAAAAGCCCCTATAGAAGCCGTATCATGGGTAACTGCACCACACTTATCCGCAGGGAAGCCTTGCTCAAGGTTCGCGAAAAAAACTCTGTGGTATGACTCAGCATAGGTGTCTGGGTGTTTAGGAGTACCGGCGCGCATAAAGCTAATATATTGATTTAAAAACTCAGTTTCATCATAACCTTTAAGCGCGCAGGTCAAAACAATACGGGCACAGCAAGCATTAAGCGTATTTTCACCTGCCTTCATACCCTGATGATAATGCACATTGTCTTTACCCCAGTACTGCCTTTTCCCTTTAAGAATGACCTCACCCACAATTTCTTTTTGGCTAGCTGATGCTTTGTTTGCACGCCCACCTTGTTGTGTGGAGTGAAGGGACATTATTGAAGAGGGATGAAAGGGGGGCGCATCCTCAAATTGTTCTATTCCTAATGGGAATGTTTTGTAGATATCAGCTGGGTTGTAAAACCAGTGCACCGGCATAGCAAGTGCGTCGCCCACAAATGCGTTTTTAAGTGCTGCTTTCGCCCGTTCAATCGTCAATGAAGTCATACTGTATTTCGCCTGTAAACTACGCCGTTTAGGTGGTTACACATTTTATGAAACAATTAAAAATACGGACTTGAAGCGAAAAGTGATCGTTTTTAGTGTTCGTCAAACAACGACTTGTTGCGGATATACTTTCGCATGTAGTGGTAGGTGATAGGGCGCAACATCCAACTTTGGAGCGACATTAAAAAGCGTTTATGGGTAGGTGTGTTTTCATAAATTTTATCGTCATGCAGCCATAGCATTTTACCCACATGCCAGAAGTAAAAAGGGAAGGGCGGCATAAAGGTGATTATGTCTAGGTCGCAGCAAATGCGATATGTTCGATGGTGCAATAAATAATGCTTATACCAAGAACGCGTACCAACGGCTGGCTGCCCAAATGTAACCACTCTTTTTACTGACTTCGGGAATCGCCTTTCGAAATAATCGGCCATTAACACTGCGACCGCACCACCGGATGAATGACCGATAAACGAGAACCGTTTACCTTGGGCGAGAAGTGGCTCTAGTACTTTTACGAGTAACTCTCTAAGAGGTAACGCGTCATCAGATGTTTTTGTACTTGAATACATCGGCTGCGCAAGTAATCTTGCAAACCCCCAATGAACAAAGAAACTTCGATTCAGCTGACGCAATCGATAGGGTATGAAAAACAAGTTAGCGAACCAATCTTTGAAGCCCAACGAACCACGAAAAACGATGATGACTTCTTTTTTGTTCTCAACCCACAATATTCTTACGCTCATTCTGCCGTACTTATCGACAAGATGGCGTTCATGAAATGGGTCTAGTATTTTCTGATATTGTGCGTCTGCATCGGGGTAGGCAAGTTGGCAAAGAATGGCATATCGTTCGTATTGATAGCGTTTCAATTTTTTCATGAAAACTCATATCGGAGCAATGTGCAATTTGACATAGTGCTTTTGACAGCACTTTCAGAGAACCTTATACGCTATAGGACAATTATTTCAGAGATATGACGGCGAGGGATATTTGAATAAAATTAGCATGGTTGGCTCTATGTATGGCGGCATACCAACAATCATAGAGCCTAAAATCAGTTCTTGCTATCTATGCTTATTCTACAATCTCAGCAGCAACAACAGAGATTTCTACAAGCAGTGCCTCGCGTGCCATATCGGCAGTGACGCAAGCTCTTGCTGGCGCGAAGCCTTCTGGAACCCAGTTATCCCATACCTCATTCATTTTCGCAAAATCATCCATGGTTTTAAGATAAATGGTCGCTGAAAGCATATGCTTTCTATCGCTGCCCGCTTGAACAAGTAAGCTATCTACTTTATCGAGCATGGTTTGAGTTTGATGAGTAATATCTTGCGTGGCATCTGCACATACTTGCCCGCATAAGTAGATAACGCCATTGTGCTTCACAATGCGACTCATACGCTGCTTAGTTTCCATTCGTTCAATGTTCATGAATTAAAGCCTTTCAGAAAGTGAGAAAAGTTTGTGTTGAGCGACTTTAATGGGTTTGCTGGGGGACTTCAATTGTTAGGCAGCACCAAATGAAGTAACCCCAATACATCCCACTATGAGTAGATTAAAAACGATACCCCAACATAAAAGATGCGCTAGATTCATATTCATCGGCAACTTTCTGTATGTTCACTTCAAAATCTAACGCGATGTTTTCGAAACCATATTGGTGCAAGCTAAACGATACTGCATCGATTGGCTCATCACTTCCATATTGGTTGTAGGTCCTACTTAAGTTAACCGCCAACTTACTATTCAGTTTTGTATATGCATATAGCCCAATAACGGGTTTGGCGTACACAAATGCTTCGTGCTTGTTAGCGCCTGCACCCACAATGATGTCGCTATACACCCCTAAACCTTGCATTACTTCACGTGTAAAACCTAAACCAAACTCCGATTGAACAATGAGTTTGCGTTGTCGCTCGCCGGTTAGCACGCGATTTATTCCAATGTTAAATGATGATGACCAGTTGCTTATATTTTGCGTAACAGGTACCCGCGACACCATTTGGTAAAGCATGGCCTTGTCCACATAGATATCACCTAAGTTGCTTTGCTCTAAACCAACTCTGAACTCAACGTCGGCCAAGATAAGCTCGGTTTCACCAATCATGCTCCTGTTGTCGTCGGCTAGCCTTCTTGCAACAGGAAAGGCACGAAACGCCATGAACGAACGGCTGTCTTGATGAGTGAAACC
Organism: Alteromonas marina; assembly: GCF_000808575.1. Classification (GTDB taxonomy): domain Bacteria; phylum Pseudomonadota; class Gammaproteobacteria; order Enterobacterales; family Alteromonadaceae; genus Alteromonas; species Alteromonas marina_A. The sequence goes on along the minus strand of NZ_JWLW01000066.1, from coordinate 380,359 downwards.
GGCAGCAACATAACCTTCTTGCTGGCGAGAGGAAGGAACGGGGAGCTCAGACACGTCTAAAGAAAGGTGCTTATATTTAGCATCAAACGCTGCAATTTCAGCGGAGTTCTTTTGATATTTCTGTTCTGAAATTGTTTGTGCTGACCTAAAGTACTGATTAAGCGCCAGTGCGTATTTGGTTTCAACAAACGAAAGTGATAATGAATCTAGCTGAGCGCGAGCTAAATGCGAAGATATGGCAGACGCGCGTCTACTCCCGATGCTTTCTTCTAACGTCGTTATTTCCCACTTATTTGAAGGTACGAATTGGGTTGAAGCAACGAGAGAGTTTGCTTGTGCAAACTTAACAACATCAAGAGGGGTCAGCCAGCTAGCAACCTGATTTAGATGAGCAGGACGAGCAATATTTACCAACAACTGAGTAACGGTCGCACAGTTGAATATATGAAAAAAATAAGCGGGGCTCTGCTGTCCCAATTCCCATATATAGTCTTGCACAAAGTGGCGCTGTTGCTCGTTGAAATCTAGCGTGTATCGCCAAATGTTTCTTTGCTCTTCATAGAGGTAAAACTGCTCAAATTCTTGGTAAGGAGCAACCTTAAATACGCCTTCTTTTCCTGTCATCAATGTTTCGTACATGATGTGAGGAACGTTTAAAGAGTCTAGCTCTGTAAAAAATGTAATACCGTGCTTAACGGGAATGCCATTATCATTAGTTCCATCTAGACGAAGCATAATATGCCCCATCATAGAGCTCGCAGATGTAACATTTTCTGAGGCGTAAATTAGCTTGATACTATCGGCAGGAACACTTTCAACAAATTTGCGATATTCTGCGCAGTGCTCGGCAGGGGTAATAAGGTCAAATTCAGGTATGTAACGCTTGAGCAGCCGTAAACGAGCAGGGTAGTTGCAAATGTTTTGGGTATTACGCTGAAAAAGGTCTATGGTAGCTTGCGCTTCGGCAAACGGGCTGACGAACGACTTTGATATATAAATAGAGGTGTCGTTAGTAATTGGCTTCCCATTTTTAAGTTGTAACAATAGTTGCCACAACGGGTCGTTAGCTATTTGCTGTAACGTTGCGCTATCAACTTTTGAGTCGCTAGTTTGAGTAACGTCACTGGCAGTGGAATTAGCTGCGAAAATCAAAAAAAAGGAAGCAAGAATGCTTCCTTTTAGAATTCGTGTAAACATATCTTATTTACAAGGTACGCTTACTGAATCTTGGTATTTCCACATTTTGTCTGAGCCGTAATCGGTAGACGAACCGAATACACCGCCACTAATAATGTTGATGAAAAACGCAGATTCGACTTCTTTGTTCAAGTTAACGTCGGTACATTTTGCATCGTCAGCAACTAGCACTTTATCTTTGTTCTCTTTCTTAACAGTAACTACACCAGGAACTGTTTGAGACATGCCATCAACAGTAACTGTAGTCGTTTCACCGCTAGTTGTTGTAACGTTTATTTTGTGTGTTTCTTCGGTAAGAATGGTGGCACAACCTGAGGTAAGAATAAGGCTTGCAGCAGCTAGTCCAATTATTTTTTTCATTATATTTCCCTTTCTGATTTTGAATGTCGAATTTTCGACGAGCGTTAATATAATGTTTGCGCTATAAAAATCAAATAAAGATTGTTTCTAAATTGGTCTGCCGGTGGTAGAGGGTAATTATAAGTAAGCGTATGCGCCAAGATATTGAAGTTAGTGCCAAGTAACCCTGACACTAACTTTAAACGCGTTCCTATCACTTACTATAATCGAAGACTTGGTTATTTAGCTTCCACAATTATTGCAGTAATCGTTGAGTCACCAATATTTTTAACTTGGTGCTCCCATTCGTCATGCCACATGACATAACCATCAGGGATTTCCAAGGTCATTGCTTTGTCAGCTGTTTTGATGATGGCTTTTCCGCCATCTTCAAAATAAACGGTTTCAGCATTGTGTTTGTGCCAAGTGTCTTCCTCGCCGGGCTGAAGCGTCATCTTTAAAACGAGCACGTTTTCGTTTTCTAAAAGAAGAGTGTAGTGCTTTGGCGATACAATATGAGCGTGTCCTGAATTGTCATCGTTCGCCATAGCACACCCAGATAACATAGTACCCGTTGCCAAAAGGGCTGCTACGAAATTAGCCACTTTTTTCATAGAAGCTCCTATTTGTGCATACCGCGAATAGGGTAGTTGTTATCAGGATTACGAATCCAGCCCAAACCACTTACTAATGTCTCTAACTCAGGTCTAACAAATGGGTTGTTAGAAATATCAGCGACGTGCACATTACCTTCATTGTTCACAACAAACAGCGCTGGCTCAGAAAACGGGTGATCAGTTTCTTGAGGAGATCTTGGAGCAGAGATATATACGCCTAATTCTTCCATCTGCTCCACCGTTAAGCCGTACGCAATTGGAAAGTTAATGTCCAACCTAGGCAGGTGACTTTCAAGCTGCGCTTTCCTGTCGCCAGACACTGCAATAAGGTCTACGCCAATTTCGGCTAGATGATGCCTAACACTCTCAAGTTGATTGAGGTATCGAGTGCAAAGTGGGCAATGTTGCCCTCGGTAAACCACTATCATTTTCCAATCAAGACCGTTCTCAGGTGTCGCTAACTTTTTAGTGTCGCCATTTAACAGCTTTGCTGAAATATCTGGAAAGGCAGAACCTGCATGTAACTTATTGGTGTATTCAGTACTCATGGTAATTCCTTAAAAATGCTTGTTTATATGAGCTTCAAAACGTTTAAAGTCGTTTTCCACATCGGCGTTTTTCATCACGTCAAAGCTAGCGAAAGTTTCCATTGGCTTCATGCCAAAGAACTTGAAGTTCATATGCATTGGAAACAGTAAGTCGTCTACAGATTTTCCTTCGAAAAACTCTTCGCTGTCGTTAAATGACTCTTCTGGTGCATTGAAGGTTAAAGACATCATATATTTAACGTCGGTAAGGGTACCGCCTGTGCCGTAGTTTTTCTTCGGCGCTTCGGCAACGCGGCCGTCACCAGCACATAATGCGCCGCCCATACCTGCAGTGTATATTTCATCCATATACTTCTTGAAAGACCATGGCACACCCATCCAGTTAATTGGTGCCTGTAGAAGGACAATGTCAGCCCACTGATGATGGGCCAACTGTTCTTCAACGTTGTGTTCTTCAGTCATTGTCACTACGCGAGTGTTGTAGCCTTTAGCTTCAAGCAGCGTTACTGCTTTATCGACGAAAGATGCGTTTAGCTTGCCTTCTGAAAAAGGGTAATACTGGTGTGCATTGATAATTAGTACATTGTTTTTACTTGTGTTGCTCATTCATATACTCCTAATTGGTAATGTCTGAAATAGCGATATGTTTTCTCGCTCAATCATATGTGGTATATTTTAGTAACCTAAATACAATAATCAACCAGTAGTGTTTTGGTAACCTATGTGGAATATAAGTTAAATTTTGGAAAACTTAGTAAAAACAAATGGTAAAAAGAGGAAAAATTAACAGCATTATTGATAAGCCTTGCGCTATCGAAAGTGGAATGCGTTTGATTGGTGGAAAATGGAAAGCTTCAATTATCTATCACCTCAAAGATGAGCCTGTAAGATTTAATGAGCTAGCAAGGATGCTTGGCGGTGCCAGTAAAAAAATTGTCGATCAAAGGCTTAAAGAACTGGAAAACGAAGGAATCGTTTTGCGAAAGGTAGTTAGCGAAAGGCCGATCGCTGTTACTTACGAGCTAACTGAGTTTGGCAGAACGGCACTACATATATTAGAAAAGTTAAGAATATGGTCAGAAAATAATGATGTTCAAACATGAAATGGCCAATATAAGTCTAATCGGGTCTGTTATGAGCTTTGCGTAAAGCCCACTGACCCGCTTTATTACGTAATCAACCTATCTACTGTAGGTTGCAGCCTCGTGTCTCTTACTTTTCTAATCCCTTCAATATTTCATCGGTATGCTGACCTCGCCTTGGTATTCGCGCGCTTTGCTTATGAGCGCTAGGGCTACCGACAAATCGTGGTGCGGGCGCTGCCTGCATAAAACCTTCAGAGGTAGACCATATGTTTCTTGCTTTCATATGCGGGTCTTGCTGCGAATGTTCAGGGCTAAGTACGGGAGAAACGCAAGCGTCACTATTTTCAAAGAGCTGTATCCAATGCTGTTGAGCGTGTTCAGCAAATAATATTTCCAGCTTTTCGCCCAGCTTTTGCCAAAGAGCAGGGTCTTTTTGCTTACGGAATTCAGGGTCTTGTTCCAACCCTAATTTCATTAAAAAAGTCCTGTAAAATTGTGGCTCAAGGCATTGAACAGACATCCATTGACCATCTGCGCACTGGTAGCAGCGGCTCCAATGTGGACCATCTAACATACTGTGCCCGCGTGTATCAGAGAATACGCCAAGGCCTTTCATGTACATAATTAGGTTCATCATATGGGCTGAGCCGTCTACGATAGCAGCATCAACAACAGCGCCTTTGCCTGACTTTCCTACTCTGTAAAGAGTTGATAGCACTCCTGCGACAAGATAAAGCGCCCCGCCTGCAATGTCTCCTACTAGAGTGGGCGGTGTGAACGGGGCATGCTTGGGGGGCGATGCATACCAAAGCGCTCCAGACAATGCAATGTAGTTTAAATCATGGCCCGCTTGCTGGGCACGAGGCCCGCTTTGTCCCCAGCCGGTCACTCTTCCGTAAACTAACGCAGGATTAATTTCATGAAGATCGACCGGTCCAAGGCCAAGTTTTTCCATAGCACCAGGCCGCAACCCTTCAATAAGTACATCAGCGGTTTTAATTAGTTCGCGAACACACGCTTTGCCTTCGTCTGTTTTTAAGTTCAATAGGACAGACTTTTTTCCTCTATCGAGTAGGCTTTTTTCAGTCATCCCCTCTATGGGAACGTCTTCCCGGTGAACCACTGTTACATTCGCCCCTAGGTCTGCAAGCATCATTGCCGCAAAAGGTCCCGGACCAATGCCTTCGATTTCTATAACTTTTAAGCCATCTAACATGTTTTATCGCCTTCTCTGAAGCTTTTGGTCACATTCATTCGGTTGTTGTTCATATAACAGCACTGCACTTTATTTACCGTTGCCAATCTGTAATCTGTGGCCAAAATTTACCTTGGTTTAACAATCTATGTTTTTACAGCGCAATTATTAATGACCAGAAAGCTCAGCATTATTGACAAAATACAACATGCTGCTGCGATATCTTTCGTGTCGTGCACGTAATCGACTTATTTGTCACTTTTAGTCAATTTATATGGTGCCTTTAGTCATCGTTTTTTCGTCCATTCTCTCTATAGTTTTAAGCAACATTTTTTTAACAAGGCCGTGGTCTCAGTGAAATAGTAAAGGTTTCACCATGTACTGTGGCGTTGCTGACACAGCAAAGGGGAATGGTGTTATGGCAACACAAGCTTATATTTTTGATGCGGTGAGAACACCACGCAGTAAGGGAAAGCCTGATGGTTCGCTTCATGAAGTGAAATCTATAGAGCTGGGTGCGGGTTTATTACGTGAATTGCAAAAACGCTACGACTTAGATACGTCTTATGTCGATGATGTAATGCTGGGTTGTACCGGTCCCATCAAAGAGCAAGGTGGCGATATTGCCAAGTCAATTGTGCAGTTTGCTGGGTGGGATGAGAGTGTGGCAGGCGTACAAATGGACAGGTTTTGCGCTTCAGGCTTAGAAGCGGTCAATTCCGCTGCTCAAAATATTATGTCGGGTTGGAATCAGCTAATTGTAGCTGGTGGTGTGGAGTCTATGTCTAGGGTCCCCATGGGAGCCGCAGGTGCTTCGATGATGTTTGACCCCGAGTTTGTAATGACGCAAAGAACACCACCCCAAGGTATTGGCGCTGACTTAATTGCAACCTTGGGAGGCTGGTCTCGAAATGATGTAGATAATTATGCGCTTCTTTCACAAAAACGCGCAGCTTATGCCCGAGATAATGGGTATTTCGATAGCTCAGTTGTACCTGTGCGAGATGCAAACGGCTTAATGATATTAGCTAAAGACGATTTCATTAGGAGCGATGCCACGTTAGAAGGGCTCACCAGTTTAAAGCCGTCCTTTAAAAAAATAGGCGAATTGGGAATGGACGCCACATTATTGTCGAAGTATCCGCATGTAGAGCGAATTAACCATGTCCATACTCCCGGGAATTCTTCTGGGATTGTTGATGGTGCCAGTGCCGTGCTAATTGGTAGTGAGCAAGCAGGAAAAGATTTGGGGTTATACCCACGTGCAAGAATTGTTGCCGGAGCGGTTACCTCTACAGAACCATCTATTATGCTAATCGGGCCAGCGCCTGCTGCCGAAAAATGCTTAAAAATTGCGGGGCTTCGCAAAGAAGATATCGACCTCTGGGAAATTAACGAAGCTTTTGCTTCTGTGGCGCTTAGGTACATGCGTGAATTAGGTATTAGTGAGGAGGTGACCAACGTTAACGGTGGTGCAATTGCCATGGGACATCCGTTAGGTGCGACCGGCGGAATGCTCGTCAGTACGGTGTTAGATGAGTTGGAACGCCGTGAGTTAAAACGCGCAATGATTTCACTTTGTGTAGGTGGTGGCATGGGCATTTCCACCATTATCGAAAGACTGTAACCGAAGGATAATGGAGGAAAGCATGAATACTTTTAAATACCAAAAAGACGATAACGGCATTGTAGTCATTACCATGGACATGAATGGACCGGTAAACGCAATTAATGACGAGTTTTGTCGCGAAATGTCGGAAGCACTAGACACTTTGGAAAAAGAATCAGATCTTTCAGGTGTCGTGTTCACTTCAGCTAAAGATACGTTTTTTGCTGGTGGTGATCTCAATATGCTCATGGCAATGGAACCAGGAGATGAGCGAAAAATATTTGATACGGTAGAGGCGAATAAGTCGTTGTTCCGTCGATTAGAGAAGTTACCGGTTCCCGTAGTCGCTGCGATAAGCGGTGCAGCATTAGGTGGTGGCTATGAGCTGTGCTTAGCGAGTAATTATCGCGTTTGTGTAGATAACCCCCGCATTGAAATTGGCTTACCAGAAGTGTCGTTAGGACTATTACCTGGAGCGGGAGGCGTTGTTAGGCTTACAAACCTAATTGGGTTAGAGGCAGCGCTTCCCCTGCTTCTTGAAGGTAAAAAAGTCAGACCGCAGCAAGCTTTGAAAACCGGGTTAATTGACGCCACTGTACAGAGCAAAGATGAGCTTATTTCACATTGCAAAGCCTGGCTTGTTAACAACAAAGGTAACGGTGAGGTCGCTATTCAGCCTTGGGATAAAAAAGGTTTTAAAATACCCGGCGGAAATATTAACAGGCCATCCATAGCGCAAACTGTAGCAATGGCGCCGCATATGCTTCTTAAGAAAACCAGGGGCTTGTTACCCGCGCCAGAAGCGATTTTAGACACAGCAGCACAAGCGGTTACCGTTAATTTTGATACTGCACTTAGAAGAGAGTCCAGAAAATTTGCCTCTTTGCCTGTTACGCCTGTAGCAAAGAATATGATGTCAGCTTTTTTCTTCCAATTGAATCAGATTAATGGTGGTGGAAGCCGCCCTGACGTGAAAACAAAGTTCACATTCAAAAAGATTGGGGTAATTGGTGCTGGCATGATGGGGCAAGGCATTGCTGCAGTAGCGGCAGGTTTAGGTATTGAGGTCGTGTTAAAGGACGTGTCTATTGACGCAGCTGAGAAAGGTAAAGCTTATACGGCCAAAGTTTATGACAAGAAAATAGCAAGAGGCCGAGCAACTGAGCAAGATAAAGAGCAAGCTCTCTCACTTATCATTGCTACTGATAATGATGAAGACTTGAAAGGCTGTGAACTTGTTGTAGAGGCTGTTTTCGAAGACATGTCGCTGAAGCACAAGGTGCTTACAGGCTCAGAGCAATTTCTAACCGAAGATGGAATTTGGGCTTCTAATACCTCAACACTTCCTATCACTCAACTGGCTGAACCTAGTCACAAGCCTGAAAATTTCATTGGGCTGCATTTCTTCTCTCCCGTCGACAAAATGCCGCTGGTGGAAATAATTTGTGGCGAAAAAACGAGTGACGCTACCCTCGCAAAAGCATTCGATTTCGTCCAGCAGATAAAGAAAACCCCCATCGTCGTTAACGACAGTGTTGGCTTTTTTACTTCCAGAACCTTTGCCTCGCAATTGCAAGAGGCAGCAACTATGGTCAGTGAGGGTATTCATCCAGTCAGAGTTGATAATTTAGGAAAAGCTATTGGGATGCCCGTAGGCCCACTAACGGTAAATGACGAAGTAAGCTTAACGATTGGTATCAAAGTACGAGAAACGCAAGTAGCCGCCGGCTTGATAAAGGCAGAGGATGATCGCTGGCCTGAAGGGAACAAACTTATCGAAAAACTTGTGAAGGAACACAATCGCGGTGGTCGCTATCACGGTGAGGGCGGGTATTTTAATTATGTTGATGGTGACAAGGCAATTTGGCCTCAATTACTTGATATGTATTACGACTCAACCGTCGACATTTCCGATAGTGACATCAAAGACAGGCTGTTGTTTATAAACGTAATAGAAAGCTTGCTGTGTTTGGAGCAGGGTGTGTTGAAATCAGTGGCCGATGCCAATATCGGCAGTATCTTTGGGATAGGTGCACCCATTTGGACAGGCGGATACATTCAATTTGTTAATAGCTATGGGCTTGAGCGCTTCCAAGCCAGGTGTGAAGAGCTTGCTGAAAAATATGGTGAGCGATTTAAAGCCCCCGCCATTGTAGGAAAGAAAATAGCAGCAGGTGAATTATTTCTTTAGAAATACTTCACCTATTTCTTCGGACAATATCGCTTTACATTTTTAGACTGAAGGGGCGTGTAGCATGAGCCAGTTAAAAACACCGTTAGACTATTTCTATTATTGGGAAGAAAAAACACCTACTGACATATTTCTGCGGCAGTCATTAGGCAATGGGCAGTGGGAGGAGTACTCATGGGCAGAAGTAGGAGAGAGAGTTAGAAAAATAGCTAGCTTTATCCATTCTCGTAACCTTTCTCCTCAAAGCAAAATAGCGCTTTGGTCAGCAAATTCAGCTGATTGGATAATGGTAGATTTGGCTATCATGCTAAGTGGGCACATCAGCGTGCCCTTATTCCCTAATCAATCAGTTAAGGCCGCTAATCATGTACTTAAAGAATGTGATGTGCCGCTAATGTTTGTTGGTGAGTGTGGGCAAGAGCAAAAGTTTGCAGAATGGAATACGGCAAACGTTACCCTAGTGGGCATGCACGGCTGTTCGATAGCGGTAGACCACAATTTAGCGCAAATTCAGCAGACGTTTGGTCTTGTGTTAAGCAACCCAAAAGCAGAGCTCGATAGTCTAATGACGATAGTGTATTCATCCGGCACAACGAGTATGCCCAAAGGCGTTATGCACTTGTATTCTGCGCCGGCAAAGGTAACGCCCTCTATCGCCAAGGAGTTCAAAATTTCACGAGAAGAAGGGTATAGAGCCTCACTTTTCTCTTTTTTGCCACTGGCTCATATGGCAGAGCGTGCCCTTGTCGAATTTACGGGCCTATATAGTAATGCTTGTATTTCATTTTCTGCAGGTCTCGACTATTTTAGTGACGAAATCGTAAGCGTGCAGCCTACATTTTTCTTTGCGGTTCCAAGGCTGTGGGACAAGTTTAAAATGTCGGTAGATAGCAAAATTCCCCCTGAAGCACAGGCTGCATTGAGTGAAGAGGATAAGCACAAAATACGATATATGTTGGGCCTCTCTAGAGCTGATATGATCCTAAGCAGTTCAGCGCCGCTGCAGCCAAAAGTACACCAGTGGTACTTAAATATGGGAATCAAAGTAAGAGAAGTTTACGGAATGACCGAGACTTTTGCGACAGGGACGGGATGCTTTGAGGATATACCTGCGTCGGGAACGGTAGGGAAACCTATTGGTGATATCGTAGAGGTCAAGCTGTCCGATGAAAACGAAATACTGATGCGATCTGAGGGCATGATGCTTGGCTATTACAGAGCCGAAGAAAAAACGCTGAGCGTGCTTAAAGATGGATGGTTTCACACGGGCGATTGCGGTACTTACGACGAGAGTGGCAACCTAGTGGTAACCGGGCGTAAAGGAGATGAATTCAAAACAGCCAAAGGAAAATTTATCCATCCGGTGCCGTTAGAAAAATGCTTTAGCGGTGTACCGGAGATAGAGCAATTTATCGTCGTAGGGCAAGGGCTTAATCAACCCATTTTGTTAGCCACACGCTCTGAATCTGCTTGTTCATTAACAAACAGTGAGTTGCGCGATAAGCTGAAGCATTATTTGTCGAAAATAAACACCACACTTGCCCCTTACGAGCGCATTTCGCATATTTTAATTACTCAGGCTGCGTGGACAATTGATAACGGAATGTTAACCCCGACCTTGAAATACCATCGAAAAACCATTGAAAGCTGCTTCAAGCCAGATGCCCTAAAATGTTGTGAAAACAAGGAAGAGGTTGTCTTTGTTTAATATCGAGCCCCCTTGTACTACATGTATTCGATACGGTATTAACAAGATCAATGTATGAGAGTGTGCTAACTTTAATCCAATGAAGAAAAAGCAATCGTTACAAAAAGCAGCTTTACAACACCTGTTTGCAGGCTATGAAAAACATGGGCTTTCGATTAAAGCGTTATTTACCGAGTTGGGTTATGACGCGGAAGATTTTGAAGAAGCCAGTTTTAGGTTGCCGTCAGAAAAGTTGGGAAAACTGGTTCGACTTGCGGCAATCAAACTCAATGATGAAACCATAGGCTTTTTTGAACGGCCCACAAAATTAGGTGGTGTGAAGGTAGGTGTGTTGTATGCGTTACGTGGTAAAACACTGCGAGATGCGTATTTCAGACTATTTAAATATCTAATGCTGTTGCATGACGATTTAGATATAAAACTGGTTGAGAGCGGTGAAGAAGCGAATATTGTTATTAACATAAAGCGAGAAGAGTCGGATGCAGACATGCTGGTTTATATAACGCTTATGTTGTTTGTATTTAGATGGTCGTCTTGGGTAACAAATCATCGAATATCGCTTAATCGCCTGAATTTCAGCGGTAAAAAGTCGACTTACTCACACGATTTAGACTCTGCTTTTCCCTGTCGTCACTATTACGAAAGGCCGCAGACGGAACTAAGTATTCATCGAAGCGACCTAGAATTACCTGTTACTCAAAAAGAAGAAAGTGTTACTCCGTTTATAAATTCCCTTTCTAACTTACTCATTAACCGCATGTCTGACGCCAGTATTACTGCGCAAATTAAACGCATGTTGAGAGAGTGCGATAATCTAGAAAATTTACCACTTAAAAAGGTGGCTGATGATCTGAATAAAAGCCCGCAGACTGTTCGTCGCTATCTTGCCCAAGAAAATACAAGTTTTGCGGCATTAAAAGAGAGCGTTAGGAAAGATATTGCAACCTACCACCTTACGCAAAAAGACACCTCCATTAAAAATATTGCCTATCTGGTCGGTTTTTCAGAACCCAGTGCCTTTATACGCGCATTTAAGAAATGGACTGGCCTTACTCCTGGGGAATGGCGCGAACGTCAATGAACGTTTTGGTCTATTCTCTGGCGCTTTCGGTCATCGGTAAGCACTAATTAGGTTGTTAACATGTTGTGAAACTTACATTGAACGTTGGAGTAGGACCATGTTACCGAGAACCTTATTTAGTTCTGAGCACGAGATGCTGCGTGATAGTTTTCGAAAATTCTTACAAACTGAAGCCGTTCCACATTACGAAAAATGGGAAAAGATTGGGCAGGTTGATAAATCAATTTGGAAAGCGGCGGGCGAGCAGGGCTACTTAGCACCCCTCGTTTCAGAGGAGTATGGAGGGCTGGGTCTAGACTTTCTATACAACGTTATCCTTACAGAAGAAATCGGCAGACTTGGACTAAACGGAATAGGTTTCCCATTACACTCTGACATTGTCGTTCCTTATCTATCGAGATTAGGCACTGAAGAGCAAAAACAAAAATACCTACCCGCGTGTGTTTCCGGCGAAATAGTGACGGCAATCGCTATGACAGAACCAGGAACAGGGTCTGATTTGCAAGGAATCAAAACTACAGCAAAAAAAGAGGGTGATGACTTCGTTATCAACGGAAGTAAAACGTTTATTACGAACGGTCAATTAGCTGACTTAGTTATTGTTGTCGCAGTAACCGACCCAACCGCTGGCGCAAAAGGTTTAAGTTTAATACTCGTTGAAGCGAATACACCCGGCTTTGAGCGAGGTTCAAATTTAGCGAAAATTGGCATGAAGTCTCAGGATACTTCGGAATTATTTTTCAATGATGTGAGAGTGCCTCAGTCTAATTTGCTTGGGCCAGAGGGAAGTGGCTTCGCTCAATTAATGGCAGAGTTACCACAGGAGCGCTTAACAATCGCCGTGCATTGTATGGCAATGTGTGAATCTGTTTTAGCGCAAACCGTTGAGTATGTTAAAGAGCGAAAAGCGTTTGGCCAAAATATAGGAGCATTCCAAAACACCCAGTTCGTTTTAGCAGATTTAGACACTGAAATTGATGCGGCCCGCGCTTTTACAGACCGCTGTATTGAATTACATTTGACGAAAGACCTCACTACAGAACTTGCATCAAAAGCTAAATTATTGGTGACTGAACTACTCGGAAAAGTGGTTGATAAGTGCCTACAACTTTACGGTGGATACGGTTACATGCTGGAGTACCCCGTCGCAAGGGCATACGCAGACGCGCGCGTTATGCGAATTTATGGCGGTACAAGTGAAATTATGAAACTTATCGTTGCTAGGCAGCTGCTAAAATAGCTACCTAATACGCTAATCAGCTTTTACCGTTGGCTTGAGGGAAACAACCGCTATAGACGGCTTATGCTGTATGCGGTTGGCCCTCAAGCCGTTAGCGTTAAGGAAGCCGAGGCATCGTGTTACTCATGATGCCAAGTATACCCTGTTCGTCTACGCTCTAAGTTACCGTCAGATTTCAAACAGCATATCTGTGCGAATAATGTATTTAACGCCCTTTGTTATTGGCGTTGAACTGTGTAAACAGTGCAATGAATGATGTCCATGTGGAAATAAGAGCACTCCGCCAGCAGGCGTTCGCACATTTACTTGTGCTTGTCTGTCGCCTCGTTTCGCTGGTTTTCCCGGCTGGTCAGCATTAACCAAAAACTGTGTTTCTCCTCCTTCGAAATTGTCGTTAAGCAAAATAAGAAACGTCATTTTGCTATACCTGTCCGAATAGGCGTTATGAATTAACGTGTCTCCTTCCACTTTAGAGCCAGGCCAGTCCCCATCAATATGATATTTGAAATAATCACCTTCTTGATATCGGTAAAACCGAAAGCGAGTATTAATACCCAGCGGTTTTTTACCGTCGAATATGGTAAGGTTTTGCTGAGTTAAAGACTCAATGCGCTGCCATATCAAGCGCTCTGTAGCATCATCTACAACGATAGTTACATTGTCGTTATGCCGTATTTCCCGGGGTAGTGACACTGCCGCATCTTTTAAGTAGCCAAGCTCTTCCGACGTTTTCAGTAGTTTTCTACACTCTTGTTCACTAAAAACATTCAGAAGTTGGTAGGCGCTAGGCACTTCACTTATTTCACGGCGAACCGTTTGTTGCTGTGTTTGCGCTGATGAACTATCAAGCGCAAAGGCGTTATCTGTATGGGCAGCCCATGTAGGAATAGCTGGGTTTTGTGCGCCAGGTTCACGCGCTATAACGAAAAAGTTGTCTTTCATGATAGTTTCCTCATGCACTAATTACTTGTACTTGTGTAAACTGGCGATGCCCTTCAAGTGAACCGTGATAACCAAAGCCGCTTTCTTTCGCGCCCACCCATGGACCATCACCTGCGCCTGGGCCACCGTTAATACCCACCATGCCAGCTTCTATATTTTCTGCTACGTAGGCAGCGTTACTCTCGCCAAAAACGACTGCACCAAGACCAAGGGGAACCTTGTTCGCACGCATGATGGCTTCATCGATATTGCTAAAACTATCAATAGCGACGACCGGGCCAAACGTTTCTTCTTTTGCCATCAACATCTCATCTGTTAAACCGTCGATAACGGTGGGTTGAATATAAGGGGGGAGGTAATCATCGCTGCCCAGTAAAAAACGCGCGCCTTTTTCTTTCGCGTCTTTTAAATGATGAATTATCTGCTGGTGCTGCTTTTTATTAACGATGGGGCCAATATTTACTCTGGGTTGGTCCCACGGCCCAACGCTATACTGCTTTGCAATCTCCACCACACGTTCTACAAACGTATTGTGAATACGCTCATCAACGTAGATACGTTCCGTTGATGTACACATTTGACCAGCATTTTCGAAACTACTCGCCACGGCAAAGCGAGCAGCCTTATTGATATCAGCGTCTGCAAGAACGATCATAGGGTCGTTGCCACCTAACTCCATAACAAGTCGATGAAGTTTGTTCGCCGAACTCGCCATAATATGTTTTCCAGCTGCCGCTGAACCAGTAAATGCGACCATATTAATATTGCTGGCAACAAGCGCTTTGCCAACTTCTCCGTCGCCATGAATAACTGACAGCACGCCATTAGGCAAAACTTCATTGAGTGTTCTTACGAACATGTCAGCAACCAAGGGAGTGATTTCTGAGGGTTTCAGTACTACGGTATTTCCTGCTACAAGTGCTGGTAGCAGTAAATTATTTGCCATAGCCAAAGGGTAGTTCCACGGTGAAATCACGCCCACCACACCCAGTGGACGGTAGTAGATTTTTGTGCCGCTTGGCTTCTTTACTGGTGCAATAGCTTGCATGATCTCTCGGCAAAGATAAGACGCACTTTGTATGACCCCCATCACCTCATAGGTAGCTCGACGATGATCCTTACCCATTTCTTCAGAAATAAGGTTTACTAACTGCTCTTGAACACGGTTTAGGCGCGAGAATGCTTCAATAATTAGTTGTGCTCGCTGCTCTGATGTTAGCTTGCCCCATGCAATTTGAGCTTGTTTTGCGTCATTTACAGCAGTAACTACATCGTCATTACTTGCGACCTTTACGCTTCCCACTTCCTGTTCATCAAGCGGGTTTCGAGATATTAAAATGTTATTCATTGCTTTCACCACCAAACACGATTGCGCGTATTTCTAGGCTTGTACGCGGTTTTTTAGCTTCATCGTTTAAAACATCCACCGCTGAGTGTGGTACCCCAAACATTCCTTGTTCAAATGTAGAGTCATACACTTTGAACAATAGCCCTTCACCCGGCGTCATTTCCGACTGATAAAACCATTTGTGATTAGGGTTATAAGTGATGGCAGCAAGTTCACCGATACGATCGGGATAGATAAGTTTGAGTCGCTGAAAATCAGTTGGCTGCACGGTAGATATATCGACCATGGCTAGCGGAGATGACTCCACTTTATTTCGTACAGGAAGCCACAGGTTCACCAAGGTATAATCGCGTTTTCTTAAATGCTCTTGCCCCTTTGTCTCTTCCATCATGCGGTGATTCGCTGATACATCAGTGTAGTCGTTGTGTACTGTTCTTACCGGGGCTCTATTGTGAATAGACTTATCCGCACGGGTAGTCGAGCGATAAGTATGATCAAAAATGATCACGTCATCACTGTTCATTCTGCGCTTCAACATATCGATTACATATGGATATAGTTGCTTTTGTATTGCCTCGTCATCTTCAAAAGCATCAAAGTCGGGTGAAAACGACACAACTTCAAAGCCATTTTTTTCCAGTGAAAACGTGCTTTTTTCAGCGCGCATATCACTAACACTAATAGTTCGTTTATCTACTGACGATGTAAGTTCTGAAGCGCCAGGGCCCTTATACGTTTGGTCGTAAACCAGAGGGGCGTCGGGTGGAACGTAGTTTACTGAAAACATAATCAAATCCTGTTCTTTAGCTTGTGATTTGATCCTACTCCTTTATCCATTACAATAAAATCAAGTGGATAATGTATGTGATACAAAAAAAAATGGTAAGTCAGCTAGACATTAAGCAGTTGCGCACATTTGTTGCGCTTATAAAAGTGAGAAACTTGTCGAGAGTGGCGGAGCAGTTAGGTGTTTCGCAACAGGCCGTGAGTGAGCATTTAAAAAAAATGCGCAATGTGTTTAACGACAGGCTGTTTATTCGAAGTGGAAATGGTGTACAGCCCACCGCGCTCGCCGTCGCTTTACAGCCCAGAGTGACGGCTACGCTGGAAGCTTTTGATTCGCTTTTGACACCGGAAACTTTCTCACCTTCAACGACATCGACGACTTTCACGTTGGCATGCACTGACTTTGAGCAAGTGTCGCTGCTGCCAAGTGTACTTGCCGACATTCGACAACTTGCGCCGAAGTTAAAAATAGCGATAAAAAAGTTAGAACTAGATAGCTTGGCGAATGACCTTAAAAACGGTGAAGTAGATCTGGCTATCACAAATCCGTCGTTAGCACCTTCGGCTTACCCCAGTGAAACGCTCTATCGCGAACGCTATAAATGTGTTGTGTCATCGCAAAGTAAGCTAACCAAAAATGAAATGACGGTGGCTCAAATATCAAAAATACCTCAGGTTGTGGTTTCGCCTTCTCGGGGTGATTTCAGTGGGGCTATTCATCATTGGTTTGAAGCGAAAGGCCATCCTAGAGAAGTTTTTATGTCTTTTCCTACTTTCTCTGCAGCTATTGAAACAATACACAGCACCGACTTGTGTGGTTTCGTACCAAGTGCGCTTATACCTAACAGAAAGTTACGCGTTATCGAGTTAAATGAAACGCCGCCAGGATTTGATGTTATCAGCACATGGCATCATCGATTATCAAATGATCCACTGACTCTATGGATAAGAAAGTTGTTGGTTAATACTATTGAGGGCCGTTCTACGCCGGGCTAGCAAGTAAAATATCGAATGAAGGATTTATGACCCCGATGGTTATCGAAGTCCCGTCAGAGAAGTACAAATTGAGACTATTAGTAGAAATTACCAAAACTGGCCGGTATTAATAATCTCAACTGCTAGCTACTTTTTCTGTCCGAATTTCATTAGGCCTAACGCAAGAATTGTATATCCGACAGCTAGTGCTAGCTCAATGAGAATTGAGTCAGCCACTTCATTGAACCCAGCTCCCATTTGGTCTACTTGCACGAAAGCGGATATAGCCGTTGTCGAAGGAATGAGTAGCGCTATCAATCTAATAGATTCAGGAATACTTTCCATTGGCCAAGAGATGCCTGATAGAAAAAATAGTGGTAATCCCATAACAACTAAAAAGAATACAACACCTTCTCGTTCTTTAAATACTTGTGATTCGTCTAAATCGATTTGAGGAGCTTTATTAATAAGAGACAGGTCGCCGTGCGATGGAGCGACACGCTTGCGTGGCTATTTGTTGAAATTCAGACACAAAAAAACCGACTCAAAGGTCGGTTTCGAGAAGAGCGTATGGTTTTAGAAACTTTGAAAATTATCGAATAAGAGTGATGACCCATTGTGCTATGCCGGTTACCGGATGGGATGGTGTTATCAATCGTGTAAGGTGAATGCTGATCCCCCGTTTATGGGGTAGAGCCAATTCGCTACAGGCTGCATTCTGTATGGGTTGTAAGGAAGAGAATGGTGGCCCCACCCTGACTTGAACAGGGGACCTGCCGATTATGAGTCGGATGCTCTAACCAACTGAGCTATGGGGCCATATTAGATGTGCGACGTGGATTTCATGGCAAATTGTTTTGCATAACAACCACAAGCGAGCGCAAGTATAAGCAGTTTTATTTGCCTTGTCACGCCTCGCTTGTGGCTTTGTGATTTGTTTGCTTTATTTTTGTTCACTCAACTATAAGTTGTGTATAACTTTCTGCAGCCGAGCACGGCGTAATCGAACTGCCAAAGCTAGAACTAACATGCTCAATAAAGTAGTTGAACCACCCCCGCCAGAACTATTTGATCTGTTATCAACCGGCAAGCTTGCTACGCTCTCATTTACATTTACCGTGACGGTGTCGGTGGTACTAATGCCGAACTCGTCGGTTGCACTCAATGCAAACATTAAATTACTTGCAGTAGCTGGGGCTGTGAAAGACATAGTTAGCGTATCTGAATTTCTAATATTGACCGTTTCGCCTGCGGTTTGTGTCCACTCTACGCTTATTAGCGCGCCTTCGGGGTCTTGCGCGCTACCTGTTAGCTCAACGCTTGCTCTCACATCGGTTTCAACATCTGTTCCCGCGTTCACAACGGGGGCTTGGTTGCTCTCGTCATCTTTTATTGTAATGAGAGTTTCGACAACGCCGCCTAATACGTTGGCATCTTGTGCGGCAAGTACTAAACGGAACTGTTCGTTTTCTTCTTCCACGCTGTCGTTAATAAGCGTTACTGTCACCATCTTATCGGCAGTATCGCCATCACTCCAAGTTAGCATGCCCGTTGCGGTCACGAAGTCTTCATTGTTTATTGCAGTGTCACTTTCCAGTGAATAATTTACGCTAACGCTGCCTTCACTTCCGCCTTCACGAACAATATTTACTGTAAGTTCGGGGGCTGTCTCTAGAACGGCGAGTTCAGATTTACTTAGTTCAACTTTTCCTTGTTGCGCCGCACCAAGTATTGTTACTTGCGTATAGCCGTTGCCCGAAGCGATACCGCCGCCTTGGGGGTTAAATAGCCTTACAAAAAATACTTCGTTACTTTCTGTATCATTATTAGCGCTAACACTTAATGCAATGTTCTTTGCATCAGAATCATTTGCGCCCCAGGTAAGCTCGCCAGAAGTAAACAAAACATCATCGCTGAGGGCCGAGCCAGCTAATACCTCGTAGGCTACCGACATGGCACTGTCGCCGCTTTTAGTAACGGGAAGGTTAAATGTTGTATCGGCTTCTGTCTCATAACTATTTTGCGAAAACGCTGCAACAGTTGCCGCAGTAAGCGTGTTGTCTTTTAAAACAAACAAGCCACGCTGAATATCGCTGACTAAAATATTACCGCTTGGTAAAAATGGATAAACACCCCAAGCACCGTTGAAGTTAGTGCTGTTAAAGGCAGGGTAGGTGTCGAAGAAACCTACTTCTTCTGGTGCGGTAGGATCTGAAATGTCTAGTACGGTTAAGCCACGTTCGTAATTCGACATGTAATAGCGGTTGCCTCTCACGTAGCCGTTGTGATCGATGGTGCCGTTGTCACTGGTCCAAATACCCGCCAGAACAGGCGCAGTCAGTGATGAAATATCAAAAATCATGACCCGGGTATTTAAGCTAAAGTTGCGCTCGTCCAGTTCATCGTGGACAAACGCGTATTGCTTATCTTCACTAAACCAGCCGCTGTGGGTATAGGCAACCTCGTTGTAGCTAGTATTACTTAGTTCTGACGTACTGTTAGAATCAGTATGATCCCAAAGACGCATTGAGCTTTCGTTGAAGTCGAGCATTACGGTACATCCTGATGCAGTGGAATTTACGCAATCAGTTTGAGCTCGTGCATCTGTGATGTGCATTGAAGATGCGTCATGCGTGTAGTCTGCTCGGGTAAGTCCATTGGGTATATAGGAAGGTGTGGGTGCTTGAGGCGCGCTTAGCGCATAGGAGCGAAAAGCACCGCCATTACTATCTTGGCCCACCAAATGAAGTTGAGATGTCGCGCCTGCCAAGGGAGTATTTAGTGTGTAGTCTACGTTTGATATATAGATATTGTGTGCACGGTTGTCGTCGGTATTACGTCTAACTAGGCTAACGCGCTCAGGTAAGTTATTCAGGTCTATTATGCTAAACCCTTCAGTTACGCTGTCTGCACTGGCGTATGCATAGGCCTTAAATCTGCCCGATGTGCTATCAAAATACTGATAGACCTTGATGTCGCGCCATGTTGTGCTTTGCCCCGTGATTTCGCCTACAACTACTGGAGACGTGGGCTCGGTTACATCCACCACAGCAATACTGGCTTGCATGCCTACAATGGCATACTCTCTGCGATTGTTTAAATCTACATGCCCCCAAATATCATTTGCGCTATTAGACACTGACGAAAGTGCGGCAACTGGGACGTGAGAAAGTAAATCAATATTGCTACACGGATAGTCCCCAGCCATTCCACTGCTACAGCTTTCATTCGCGCTTACAGTGGTGTCCAGCTCCATATGTTGTGCGGCTAGTGACGTAAGAGGTGAAGCGGCTTTACCATCAACAATAGTGTCGAACCCTCTATCGTAAAGCGCTTCTGATAGATACACAGGCACGTTTAGAAGCGTTGTTTTGTGTAACGCCGGCTTTTGCGCTTGGAAGTGATCGTTACGAGAAAAACCGCCAAGCACAGGAAGAAGACTGTCGTTTAGAACTTGTGCTTGCTGTGCGTTGTCGAAATAATACTGGCCTTCAGCGACTAAAATTTTATCGCCTTTATTGGCCTGCCTAGCCGCGTATATCAGGGTTTTACATGGTCTGAAACGGTTGTCACACTTTCCTGTGTCAATGCCGTTTTCGGCAACAAAGCGTGCTTCGTCGTGGTCAGTGTGAGCGAGCACAGCTTGACTCATAAATGTTAAAAGCAGCACTATTAGCGTTATTTGTAATGCATTCATCTTGTCGTCCGTGCAAGTATTAAAAATTGCTGGTTTGTTTAAAAAACTATCAGATAATCAAAGGAAGTACATAAGTAAATGAAAATGCCTTTTCGCATGTGTGTCATGCCTTCGTTACTCTTGGCGGTTTTGGTATCGATAACGGGGTGTGATGTAGTAAATCTCAAAGGACGAGAGCCCGGTGAGATCCCGTTTAAATTGATTGGGGTAGATACTGGGGCTTGCCCCATGATAATGAGTATTGGGAAGCAGCGCTGGAATGTTGATTATTTTGGCTTTTACCTCAGTAAGCCGGAAGTACGTATTGATGGAAAGTGGCAGCGGGTTAAGTTTAAACAAACCCAATGGCAAACGCCGAATGAAGCTCTGCTGAAATTTCATAACAAATGCAGCAATCCTAATGATGCGAATAGCAAAATTGTGCTGGATGTGTCTGAAGAGTTATTGAAATTATCTACGAATTTGCGTTTTACCATGGGGCTTCCCTTCGACGTTAATCATGCTAATCCACTCACACAGCCTTCGCCATTAAATGACAGTTCAATGTTTTGGAGTTGGCAAAATGGCCATAAATTTTTAAGACTGGATGTGTCTAAAAGTGGCGAAGAAGCGCGAAAATGGTCTTATCATTTAGGCAGTGTTGGCTGTAACTCCGAATCTGCCGTCAGATCGCCGGAAAAATCCTGTGCCTTCACTAATCGCGTAGAGTTTATTTTGCCGATGACTCAGCTTGATACGGATTTAGATTTAGAAGTCTCGGTGTCTAACATAGTGGCGCAAGTTGATCTGAACGAAGCACCAAGCTGCATGTTTGAGTCTCCGGAAACAGAGCCTTGTAAAAAACTTATTCAAAATCTCGTACATAGGCCTTGGATTAAGTGGCAGTAAAAGTGCTTCCTCAGCGTTTTAAAACGCGAGCGCCGAATGCACGGGAAATGGTGTGTTCACTTTGCATTGTGGTAGGGGGAAGTGCGTGTTCGAAAGCACCCACCCCCTATGAATGGAATCTGCCAAATCATATACCTGCGCCCACGGTTCCTGCCGACAATCCCATGACGGTGGAAAGCGTTAAACTGGGGGAGATGCTGTTTTTTGATACGGCATTAAGTGCGAACAACACAACATCATGTAGTAGCTGCCATGATCCTGAAAAAGCCTTTGCAGAATCTAGAAAAGTGTCGGTGGGCGCACATGGCGAAGAGCTCAACCGCAACGCGCTGGCGCTTATTAATGTGGCTTACAATGCTTCATTTACGTGGGCGCACAACAACTTAGACAGTATTGAAAAACAACTACTGATCCCGCTCTTTAACGAACACCCTGTGGAAATGGGGGTAACTGGTAATGAAGATGTTATTTTAATGCGCTTTGAGCAAGGCGATTACCCTGCACTCTTCAAAGCTGCGTATGGTGACGAAACCCCTAGTGTGAACAATATTGTTAAAGCATTGGCTAGTTATGTAAGAAGCCTAGTGTCTTTTAATAGTGCATTTGATGCCTATGCTTATCGACAAGACGACAGCGCACTGACAGCGCAACAACTTGAGGGCCTAAACCTCTTTTTTTCTGAACGCACAGAGTGTTTTCACTGCCATGGAGGCGTGAACTTTACGCAGTCGTCTAAACATAGTTTTCAGCCATTTGGTGCGCAACCATTCCACAATACAGGTTTGTACAACGAAGATGGTGCGGGCAGTTACCCCAAAACAGATATGGGGCTGTATAGTGTAACCTTTAACAAGCAGGACATGGGGAAGTTTAGAGCGCCTACCTTGCGAAATATTGCGCTCACGGCACCTTACATGCACGATGGGAGTATAGCCACCCTTGAAGATGTTATTGCGTTTTATGCCCGGGGGGGCAATGAAGCTCAAAGCCCCAACCCCTATCGTAGCCCGTTTATTAAAGGCTTTAGTATTTCTGAAAAAGAAAAAGCAGCACTGGTGGCATTTTTACAAAGTTTAACTGACGAAGAATTTGTTGAAAAACACGTTTCACGCAAAAATAAGTGATTTATTGCTCATTTTTTGTGTTTTATGTTTATACTTTGCACATATAAATCAACCAAATGCTTATGTGCTGTTTGTTAACATCGTGATAGACTCAATTATCACATTCTTTGTTAATAGTTAAAAAAGCAGGTAAGCGGTCGCGGAGATGAGAATGACTGAAAAACCCTTTATTACAAGTGGTCGAAACACCATCATTCATAAAATTAGAAAGTTAGACCTATTGGTTATTAATGGCGATGATAACCCGCCAATTATCGTAACCTACAAAGGCATTAAGCAATATGAAGGCAAAGTGCCAGAAAATAAGCGCGATGCGAAAATGATGGATATGGAACTGGTCGATGTAACGACTAGCGATGTTTTCGGCGATGAAAAAACCTTAGTGTTCATTCAAACGCTTAATGGAAAAGAATATAAGATTGACTACTCGAAAATTGGTACGAGTATGTTTATCAAAATCCACCAAGATAGTATTTTCTAAAAATTCACTTACCTACCACAGGCAGTGATGTTTTTAGCTATTGGGGCTAGGCAATCTGGCCCCAGTTATCTGGTTTTAACGAATTAAAGCCACTCATTAGCCGTCTATCACCTTTAATCTGGACATAACGTTTATTTAAAATATTGAATCGGCAGATGTCTACTGGGGTTACTTCGGAAGCATTTACACCACTTATCACTCCTGCAATTTCTAGCCCTTCTGCGATAAGTTCTAAGCAGAACCAACTACTGAAATCCTCTTGATTGTAACTAATGCCGCCAGGCTGTGTATCCGCTCTTATAAGATGATACTGTTGTTGCTCTAACATAGCCCTTCCTTGAATTAATGTTAATGGCGAACCGTATTACCAGAATTTGTACTAGGTTCGAGGATATACTTTAGCGGTTATTCGCTATGCCTCACAACTTCGCTCTCAGAGAATGTTGCAAAGTATGTATCAAGTACGATTAATAACCGTTTAGACCGATAATTAAACCTTGGCTTTTGTGTGCTTATCGCAAGGTCTCAAATAACCGTACTTTAACGCTTTTGTAGCGTAAATATCATAAACCTTAACTAGTTTATTGGTGCGGCGGCATGAAGAGGTCGTCACCGCGTTGCCTAATACTATCAGAGGAAATTGTTATGTTTACGTTACGCCGTGTTACCCAATGCACTCTACTCGGAATGACCCTTTCTTTTACCGCTACCGCAGCAAATGCTGGTACTTATCCAGTAGAGCTTGAAGATGACTTAGTTGCAGTATGTGAAGCCGTTAAAAGCAATAGCCGCTTAAAGTTGCGCCGCGCCGTTAAGGCAACAGGCTTAAATATGAGAGATCTACACGAAGGCCTAGTATGTAACGGACAAGATATGCTGACTTTTGCGACTACTCACAATGCATCTAAAACCGCTCAGCATATTGCGCGCCGCATCAATGCAGATCCTGGTGTATTGACAGCCAAGCGCTAGCAACGTTATGCGCCCTGAAATTTGGGCTATTAATTGATAGCCCCTTTTTGCATTAATTCACTGTGCTATCGGGATTAGAAATCGTTAGCCACAGTTTGTATGCAAGGTAGAGCAGATGATCTCATTGATTTTCTTACAATCTGCATCTCAGCAAGAATCACTTTGCAAAATATTGAAGCAGCTAAATGTTTTTAGTCATGTTTTTGGAGCCGAGTCGGTCGGTCATTGCTTAGCCTTAGCTGAAAAGTACCCCCAGTCCGTCGGTTTTTATTCAGTATCAAAATCATCTCGAAATCTTGCCTCAAAATATTGGCTGGCAGTGGGTGAAAACGACGAAGATGCGCTGCTTGCTTTTTCGCATAATGCATCTGGTTTTGTGACTTTGCCATTTGAAGAGAGCCAGCTATTGCCTGCCATCGAATACGTGAAAAATAAGTATCGTTATGTTGAGCGAAATTTTCAGTTTGACGCAATGGTAAAGGGCTTGTGTGAGCAGCATGGTGTGTCAAAACCAGCGCTATTAGCAACATTGCGCCAGCAATTAAGTAAAAGCGCTAAACCCAACATTGTTGCCATTAGGGCCGATGATGGATGGTGTTGCCTAGATCCTGCCGATATAAAATGGATAGAAGCTGCTGGTGATTATATGTGTATATACACGCTGTCAGAAAGCTATGTGGTTCGAATAACTTTGTGTGAATTACTGAAGCGGCTTGGTGAGCGACACTTTAAACGATGTAATCGTTCGGTGGCGGTAAATGCAAAATACGTAGCGCACTTAGAGCAGAGACTTAATCAGCAAAGGGTGGTTATGCAAGGCGGTGAGACGTTCAAAATTACTTATAAATATTTCTATCAGTTCTGGCATGTAGACAGACGATAAATTTCATAACACTGCGCTTTACCGGTTAACAGTATCATACGACCATGGTCCTGCTGGTGATGGAACTCGCTAATCGTTACACTTAGTGCTTAATTCTTAAAAGCAAGGATATAAAGTGCGAGATGTTAGTAAGGCGTTAGTGGGAGCTATATTGGTTTTCGCGGCGTATTATCTTGGGCTTTTCGCCGTAAATATCATGGCTTTGCCCATTCCTGGCGCGCTGGTGGGGCTTTTGATTCTGCTTGGGATACTTTTTATTTTTCCAAAACTCGAAACACACACTGCACGTTTTGTTACTTTGCCTTTAAAGCATATGTCTTTGCTTTTCGTTCCGGCAGTGCTTGCACTATCAATCTATTGGGTTGATATTTATGAGAATTTGCTTGCGATCACCATAGCTATTTTTGTTACCACCTCATTGAGCTTAGGTTTTACCGCCTGGTTTGCCCAAAAGTTGTTTTGTAGCAAGCAGCATAAGGAGTCCCACTCATCACAAGTGGGTAGGGAGCTTGAATGATCAATGCAATAACTCAAGCGTTTAGCGTTAATGGATTAATATGGCTTTGTGTTTCTGTTGTCGGTTACCTCATTGCGCTATGGATTAATAGAAAATGTAACGGCCATCCGATAGCGCACCCAATTGTATTCACCGCTATTTTTGTTTTCTTGAGCCTTTACCTCTCTAACACTAGCGTTGTTGACTATCAACAAGCCGCTGCTTTGTTACATTGGCTTTTAGGTCCTGTCACCGTTGCACTCGCGTTACCGATTTATCGACAATGGCAAATTTTAAAGCGCTATGGATGGCGGTTAATAGTCAGTATCGTCCTTGGTGGAATAGTTGCTCCTATTACCGCTTGGTTCGCGCTGTTTGCGCTAGATGCTCCAGCAGCTCTAAAAATGACTATGTTGGCGAAATCGATCACCACGCCTCTTGCAATGGAAGCGACGGCTCACATAGGTGGAATTCCTGCGATGGCAGCCGTGTTTGTTATAACGACGGGTATAGTGGGGGCTATTGTAGCGACAGGCGTTTTTTCGTTATTCAAAATAGAGGATCGTCAAGCACAAGGTATAGCTTTAGGAACCGTTGCCCATGCGATAGGAACAGCAAAATCCATCCACATGGGGGAAGATGTTGCTGCCATGGCTACCCTTGGGTTGTGCGTAAACGGCATTTTCACAGCCCTAGCGCTACCGCTCGTTTTTAGTTTGTTTGTTTGAATGATCTATGCGGCCTAATATTACTTTAGCCTCCCTGAAACTTACCGCCAAATAAGCGTCAAGTTAATTGTAAAACGCGCTGGCAATATTCCCCAAAAGTGCTATTTCTTAGTGAGGTGTTTCATATCACCATATACAAATTATCTTTTTAAAAAATTGATATAGTAACTCTGCTGTTTATCTCCGAAGAAAAATCAATACTTCAGTTCACAGCGGTTGTGCCGATACAATTGAAATTGCTAGAAGATATCAGCGTTGGCTGGTTGTAAAAGCTAGGTGGTAAAAGAACTTAATGTTTTCAGTACTCGTATGTGATGACTCGTTAGTTGCGCGTAAGCAAGTGGCTAAGTGCCTGCCTCAAGATTGGGATGTGGCTGTTCACTTTGCAAAGAACGGTCAAGATGCTCTGTCTGCACTCGCCGAAGGCAAGGGAGATCTTTTACTCTTAGATTTGAATATGCCAGTTCTCGATGGATATGGCACGTTAGAGGCCATTCAACAGCGTGGGCTTAAAACCAAAGTTATTGTGGTATCTGGAGATATCCAGCCTGAAGCGCATGAAAGAGTTACATCGCTCGGAGCTTTAGACTTTATCCGAAAACCTGTTGAACCAGCCAAACTTGTCGAGGTTCTTGATAAATACAATATTCTTCATGTCGAAGAAAAAGCGCAAGAAGAGGTGACACCGCTTGACCCTGATATTCGCGATTGTTACCAAGAAATAACCAATATTGCCATGGGGCAAGCAGGCGACCACCTCGCCCGCACCATGGATGTTTTTGTAGAACTCCCTATTCCTAACGTAAACCTTATTGAAGTCTCTGAACTACACATGATGCTTTCTGACATTGAAAGTCACGAACAAGTCACTGCCGTTTGCCAAGGTTTTTTAGGGCCAGGTGTTAGCGGTGAAGCCCTGTGTATTTTGAGCGATTCAAGCTTTGACGATGTGGCCAAAATTCTCAATGTGGAAGGCGAAGTAGACGACCAATTACAGTTAGAGCTCCTTATGGACGCGGCAAGTATTCTGATTGGAACCTGTTTAACAGGGTTAGCTAACCAAATGGATATTAACTTTAGTCAGGGGCATCCCATTGTGCTTGGTCAGCACCGTGCTATCACTGAAATTATCAGTATGAACCAAATTAAGTGGAAGCGCACGCTGGCTATAGAGCTTAGCTACGGTCTTGAAGGTTACAATGTTCAGTGTGATTTGATCTTATTGTTTACGGAAGAGTCTATGAAAATGATGAATTCCAAGCTCGCCCACTTGTTGGAGGATTTCTGATGAGCCAGCATTTAGATGAGTTACAGGAATTCCATTGGATGATGGACATGTTACAAACGGTAGATGTAGGTATTGTGGTTTTAGATCGCAATTTCACAGTGCAAGTGTGGAATGGCTTTATGGAAAGCCACAGTGGCCTTCTGCCAAGTGAAGTGAGAGACAAAACCTTATTTTCACTGTTTCCCACAATTAAACAAGACTGGTTTATGAAAAAAGCTAAGCCAGTATTTGACTTA
Organism: Alteromonas marina; assembly: GCF_000808575.1. Taxonomy (GTDB): domain Bacteria; phylum Pseudomonadota; class Gammaproteobacteria; order Enterobacterales; family Alteromonadaceae; genus Alteromonas; species Alteromonas marina_A. The sequence goes on along the minus strand of NZ_JWLW01000066.1, from coordinate 352,705 downwards.
AAAACGCGTGCTTTCATGACGTGGGAGCAGCGCCCTTATTTGTTCAAGTTTCCTAATTACCGGCCGATTACAGGAAGTGAGCCGTTCATGTATCAAAATATCACGCTATCTCCACTCACGTCAGCAACGGGTAAGGTAGATTTTATAAGCATGATGATTTACGACATGACGGATGTTGCGGTTGGAAAGAAGCAGCTTGAGGCACTCCAGGTTACGATGTCCGAAGAGCAAGAGGCGCGATTAGTCGCTAATAGCGTGAAACGCACCTACTCATAACCGCTATATGCGAAGCAGCCTTTTTGTCAGGCACTTTGCGATTCTTTCTACATCAAGTTTTTCTAGCACGGCGTCTTAAATACACGCTAAGAGTGCGACTGGAGTATGTATGCAAGCAAGTATGTCCTCATTTTCACGCTATCTCTCACGCAACGTATTGCGCGGGTTAGCCATTCTTGGCGGCGCATTTATTTTAGCTTCCTGTGGTGGAGGCGGAGGCGACGATGGTGGAGCAGGCGGCGGGGGATCGGGCAACGGTAACTTAGTCATAAATGCAGGCCTAGACGCCACTGTTACGGAAGGGGTAACCTATTCGCTGAGTGCTGAGGTGAGTGGCGGCGATGGCACTTACACTTATAACTGGAGTGCGTCTCCTTCGTTAGCCATTACTCATGACGACACGAGTTCTTCAGCAGCAAGTTTTGTAGCGCCGCTGGTGAATAGTGCCACTGAATATACGCTTACTGTTTCCGTTAACGACCAAAGCGGAAATACGGCAAGTGATGTTACTGTAATTACGGTCGCTCCTGTGAATATTGCCCCTGTAGCCAGTATAGACGTTCCTACATGGGACGGATTGCCCGCCAATACATTTCCTGGCGGTGTCGAAATTGTTTTCGACGGAACAGGAAGCAGTGACGCTGATTCAACGTCAACAACTGGGGAAATAGCTGATTACGTGTGGACTCAAACCAGCGGCACAAATGTGATAACTGGTGTGGAGACTAACCTTTCTACTTTGACTATCGTTACACCCATTGCCAACGATGCACAGCAGCTTACGTTTCAGTTGGAAGTAACAGATAGTGAAGGGGCAACTGATACAGATACCGTTACTGTATCAGTGCAATCGGAAACTGAAACACTGCCAGTCGTTGATGCAGGGTTTTCGCAAGGTGTTTTTAGTGGCGAAGTGGTCATTTTAAATGGCGAGGCTACTACGAGTATTCCCAGTGCTCTACCACTTGCTTACTCTTGGGAGCGCAGTAACAACGTTACGTCCACTAGTGGGGCAAACACAGGAGCCGCAGTTCGCCCAGTAGATGACAGCGATGCGCTATCTACATTTGCTATTGCACCTTCTGTGTCTACCGCAACTGTGGTGGCCTATACGCTTACTGTGACTGACGCCAACGGCAACAGTGTTGAAGACACAATCAATGTACGAGTACGTCCAATGCCCACACCGCTGTTGAACGATACCGGCTTTTTACAACAAGCCACCAATAATGCGTTAACCGAGGCGCAGCAAAATGACTTCCCTGGGCAGGACGGGCAGCGTGGTGCTGATATTATTGAGCAAAATGGCTTAATTGAAAAAGCTGGGCGTGGTAAAGCCGGCTTCGACTTTACCCGGTTAAATGCCAATGGCGACGAACAAGACGCCAGCGCAGATACATGGTCGTGCGTTCGTGACAATGTGACCGGATTGGTGTGGGAAGTGAAAACCGACGACGGGGCATTTCAAGATAAAGACTATACTTACTCTTGGTTCAGCGACGAGGTGAATGGTGGATTTGAAGGTGATGAAACGGGTTCGAATGCGACGTGTTTATTAACTAACTGCAACACCTCTGCTTACGTCGAAGCGGTCAACGCGCAAGGTTTGTGTGGTTTTTACGACTGGCGGCTACCTACTCACCATGAACTCTTTTCGTTAATGCATTTAGGCATTGCCGACGATGTGGCCATTGATGAAGATTACTTCCCTAACACCGGCGCAGTCTCTACTGAGCCCCTATGGTATTGGACCTCAGTGCCAAGTGCTGATGGGGTAAACAGTGATGATGCACAAAATGCATGGGCATTGGATTTCGATTCAGGTGTCGATAACTTTCTTAATAAGTCATCAGCGGCGCGTGTTCGTCTTGTAAGAGCAGGGAGATAGTCATGAGCAATAAAGTCAATAAATCCGCTCAACGCGTACAGAAAAGCACAGTGCTAACTACACTCAAAATGGTTGTGGCCTCGACATTGTTTGCTAGTGCGTCGCTTTCAGCTTTCGCCCAAGAGTGTCTGTCTGATGGACTAGAAACCACGCCAAACGATAATTTCGAAGCAGTGACTACTAGTACTTTGTTGGATACTACCACAGATTTAGTTTGGAGACGTTGTTCCGAAGGACAAACTTGGGATGGCTCGACGTGTAGCGGTGAAGCGGTGAAGTATACGTGGCAGCAGGCGCTACAACTTGCGCAGCAGGCGAGTAACGAAGACCTGCTAGGATGGCGCTTGCCCAACGTTAAAGAGTTGGCCACCTTAACGGAACGCGACTGCGTACGACCGGCGATTAATAGCTCGCTTTTCCCAGCTACGCCTCCGGATGATTTTTGGACTTCTACCCCTTCGGCTGATGATCCAGACAGAGCCTGGGTTGTTGCGTTCTTTAATGCGAGCCACTCGATTAAAGAGAAAGACCGTTTCATTTACGTACGACTGGTGCGCACCTACACCAACGAATAGAGGTAGGAAAAGATCTACACCACTTTGCATTCGTCTTTAGTCTAGTATCTGACACTTAGACTTTTTATCACCAAAGCACGCTCTATAATGCGTGCTTTGTTGTACTAGGCCTGAACGTTAAAGGTGCAGATAAATATCGTTCTCATTCATGACCCGTCTATGTGTTGCGTATATTGATCATCTCGACATGTTCAACCTGATTTTTAGCACGTTAGACTCATGATGGCTTTTTATTTCCCAGTAAGCTAGCCACAATGTTGGTATGAAAATGATATCGAGCCTTAAGGCTGCCCTTTTTACAATTTGTTTATTCGCTGGACTTAGCACATCGGCGCAAGCTGAATATACATGCAATATTGATTTTGCCTACGGTATTGCCGTTAATAACGAGCAGCTTCGCGTAATGGATAAAACCCGCACCGTAGTTCAGATTAATAACCAAAACCAGCTGTTTGTAGGTGGACGTTGGCAAACCTTGAATGAGCAAGAACGGCAGTGGCTAGAAGAGTATGCTTCAGGGTTACACTATGTAGTACCAAAAATGATTATTTTGGCCACCGAAGGTGTAGATTTAGCTATTGATACCATTGAGCATGTTTACCTAGGCTTAGTGGGCAGTGATCACGATAGCTATGAGCGTTTGAATGCTGCTATGAAGCGTGTTCAAAACCGCGTGAAAGATAAATTCAGGCATGCCAGTAATCATTATTTTATCGGCCCTGGGTCACTGGAAAGCGTTGATGAATTCGTGGATAGTGAAATTGAAGCACAGCTTGAGGAAGCAATTTCTACCTCAGTAGGCGGTATATTATCGGCGATAAGCGGCATCAACACTGGAAGCGGCGAGGTTAACCAAGAGAAAGTAGCGGAAATTACTCGTCAGCTTAATAATGTGGGCGAGCATCTGGATGTAGGTGATAAAGCTACGACATTGCGTAAAAAGGCAGAGTGGTTTTGTGAAAAGCTCAAACGCCTAGATGTAGCGGAAGAGAACCTTCGAGCAAGTGTGCCTGCATTCAAGCCTTACAATATCATTACGCGACATGATAAGAGTGAAAACTAGTTGAAATAAGTAATACGTGTACTAATAGTGCTTAAAGACTGATTAATACAGAAAAGCCTGCGTGAGCAGGCTTTTTTGATCTAGCTTTTTGGTTAACTCAAAACGGCAAGATTATACGAAACACGACAGCAGAGAGTTAAGATATCTGCGCCCTTTAGCAGTTACCTGCCAGTGACTCTCTGAAATAGAAAGTAGCCCTTGTTGATGAGCATCAGACAGCGCGCGCTTGACGTCATCCGTTAACTCAGTACCAGTGAAGTCGTTAAAATCACTTATCGGGCAAGGCTCAACTAAACGAAACCTATTCATAAAAAACTCAAACGGCAGGTCGTCTGCACTAACCAGCGTTTGCGTATCTAAATACGGGCGGCTCATTTCCATGTAGCCTCGTGGATGCTTAACTTTAACGGTACGATGAATAGTGCCGTTAGCGGCATCGGTAATCTTGCCGTGTGCACCACAGCCAATGCCTAAATAGTCGCCAAAGCGCCAGTAATTAAGGTTATGGCGGCATTGATGCCCTGCTTTAGCGTAGCCTGAAATCTCGTACTGCTGATAGCCCGCCTGCTCTAAAAGGCAGTGGCCTTTCTCCTGTATTTCCCACAGAATGTCGTCGTCAGGTAACTCTGGCGGCTTGGAATAAAAAGGCGTGTTTGGCTCGATAGTAAGCTGATACCACGACAGGTGGTAAGGGTTTAACTCAATACCTTGCTTTAGATCTGTCATGGCATTGTCGACGCTTTGTTCCGGCAATCCATGCATAAGATCTAAATTAAATGTAGGTAGCCCCGCGCTGTGCGCTTGTTTCACTGCATTTTCGGCTTGGTTCTCATCGTGAATACGGCCCAGCACCTTTAAATGTTTCGGCTGAAAGCTTTGAATACCCACCGATATTCGGTTTACGCCTGCCTGATAAAAGCCCGTAAACTTACCTGCCTCAACGGTACCTGGATTGGCTTCCATGGTTATTTCAGCAGTGTCGCTCAAGTTAACCCGCTGTTTAACACCGTTTAAGATGTCAGCCATGGCCTCGCTTGAAAACAAACTGGGCGTGCCACCGCCTATAAAGATTGTCTCGACGGGGCGGTCGCCAATGCGTTTGGCATCAATGGCTAAATCGTCAAGCAGGTGCGCCACATATTCTTTCTCGGGTAAATCAGACTTAAGCCCGTGAGAGTTAAAATCACAGTACGGACACTTTTGAACACACCAAGGAATGTGGATATAAAGGCTAAGCGGTGGATTACGCAAAAGTCGCTCTCATATTATCAAGCAAAATCGCTAGGGCGTTGCCGCGATGGCTAATACGGTTCTTTTCGGCTTTCTCCAATTCTGCCGCAGTACAGCCATGAGTTGGCACGTGAAAAACTGGGTCGTAACCAAAACCGTCGTTACCAGAGCGAGCAGTTAAGATTTCGCCTTGCCACTTGCCTTGACTAACTAATGGTACTGGGTCGTCAGCATGGCGCATAAATACTAGAGTACAGAAGAAATGCGCTTTACGCTGGGTTTCGCCATTAAGGGCAGCTAATAGCTTGTCGATATTGGTATCGTCAGTTGCATCAGCGCCAGCATAGCGGGCTGAATAAATACCGGGTGCACCGCCAAGGGCGTCAACTACTAAGCCTGAGTCGTCAGCAATAGCAGGAAGGCCTGTTATTTGTGCCGCATGACGCGCTTTAATAATGGCATTTTCAACGAATGTTGTGCCTGTTTCAGGCACATCAGATACACCTAATTCTTTTTGCGCCACAACGTCTACGCCGTAATCTGCAAATAAGGATGCAAACTCTCGCACCTTGCCTTGATTACCTGTGGCTAGAACAATTTTTTCTGGAAATTTCATTGTGCCAGACTCCTCGTTTTTTCTTTGCTCCTGAAATAAGCTCGAACACATTTATCAGGTTACTTTAGGTTATTCAGGACGAAGGTTGAGAGTGGTTTGAGCAAACCCTCTGCCGCAGGGATGCGGCAGCGGAGCGCACATGGATGTGTTTACCGCGTGTTTGCGAAAGCCACTCCCAACCTTCGGCCATCGCATCGCTCAGCTTCTAAGTGCTCGAGTTTTACTTTTTCTTCTTAGGCTTAGCTTTTGCCTTGGCTTTGTCTTTGGCCTTTACTTTTTTCTTTTTCGGGCCAATTTTAGGTGTTTTGTTTTTAGGGCGTAGCTCGTCAATAACGCGAGCTTTAAGTGGTTCGCCCATGTAACGTGCGGTTTTGGCTACCATGTCAAAATCGTGGGCCTCAACCAAAGATATTGCAGTACCTTTGGCGCCAGCGCGGCCGGTTCTGCCAATGCGGTGAACATAAACGTCGGCTTTGCGTGGCATGTCGAAGTTAATAACATGGCTTACGTTTGGCACATCAATACCACGGGCTGCAACATCCGTTGCCAGCAAGATAGGTACTTCACCACTTTTGAAACGGGCTAGCGCTGCAATACGTTTGTCTTGTGGCATTTCGCCCTGTAACCAGCACACTGGAATATCTTTCGAGGCTAAGAAGTCCTTTAGCATTTGCAGGCGTTCGCGGGTTTTCACAAACACCACCGCTGACGTCGTCGTTTCTTGCTTCAAAATATTCACTAGCAACGCTTGCTTGTGGTTCATATCGTCAGCAAGGTGATACCACTGATGAATTTTGTTCTTTTCTTTACGCGATGGGTTCGCTTCAATCACTTCAGGATTGTTAAGAATGTCATGAGCGAAGGTCTTAACGCCTTTGCCTTCAAGCGTGGCAGAGAACAATAGGTTTTGCTTGCGCCAGCGCGCTTCGGCAGCAATTTGGTTAACTACCGTTGAGAAACCCATATCCAACATGCGGTCAGCTTCATCTAGGATCAAACACTCGATATCACGGCAATCTGCTGCCTCTTTTTCGATATGCTCAAGCAAACGACCTGGCGTGGCCACAAGAATATCGAGATTCTTGCTTAAGGTTTCTTTATCGGTACCATAGTTAATACCACCGGTTATTACGCCGCACACAATTTGTGTATGCTTGGTAATAGCAAGCGCTTGTTCGTATACCTGTAACGCTAACTCGCGGGTAGGCGTTAGGATCAAAATGCGTGTGGCACCAGGCTGTCTACGCGGGTAATCAAGTAAAAACTGGCACGCAGGCAATAAGAATGCGGCAGTTTTACCGGTACCCGTAGGAGCAGAGGCCAAGATATCTCGTCCATCCAACGCATGCGGGATAACCAGTTCTTGAATGCTAGTTGGAGTATCAAACCCCATGTCGGCAACTGCGTGACACAGTGCTTCGTCTAATTCGAGTTCTTCGAAAGTCATAGTATAAAAAACGCTCTAAATGAATGGGGCGTATTGTAGCATTGCTATACCAAAACATTGAGAAAAACTGGCGTTAAATTCACACACCGTAGGTAAATACACATTGTGGTATGGAGTTACCTACCATATCAGGGAAAGAGGACGTCTAATCTAATCAGTAATCGAGGCAATAGCGGATAGTTTTGCCCGGTTAAGCGCGTCTTTTATTTCGGGGCCTTTAACGCCGGTGGCAATGATGTCTTGCACGTTCACTTGTTTGGCGGCGGCTAATGCATTTTCGATGCGCTTTTGTTGTTCTTGCCAATCTACGCCTTTGCTATGAGCATAAGGCGCAAAAGCGCTAAGTAATAATGTAAAACGCTCTTCTCTTCTCCATGCATCACAGCCATTGAATAAGGCGAGGAGGTCGGCGGGAGAGTTCTGCATAGTCAATAGAAAATCTTTGAATTTGCAGGCAAGGATGACAATTTCACTAACTTGGTTCTGCACTTTGAGTCGGCTACATAATTGCTTCGCATCTTCCTCACCAAGGTGAGAGAGCAGAGCAGTAAATCTTGTTATCAGCCTAGCGGTTTCTGAATCGCTGCTTTCAGGTAATGGGGTTTCTGAACTGGTGTCTTTAACAAAGCTCTCGTTTTCAGCCTTTTCTAGATCTACCGCCGTTTTTAATGATGCCAAAGCAGTATCTAAGTTACTTTCAAGCTCAGTAAACCAGTCATTAAGACCGTGGGCTTGGTTTAATACAGTGAAAAAAACATGCGGTGTTTTCTCTAAAAGACTACGCTTTGTTTCTTGCCATACCCGCTCAGCACTTAGCGTGCTTAACTCGCCGCTTTCGGCCATGGATTGCATAAGTGCCATGGTTTCAGTGGCGATAGTAAACCCTAAATAAGCATAGCGGGTTGCAAACCGAGCAACGCGAAATACGCGCAGAGGGTCTTCACTAAAGGCTTCAGATACGTGGCGAAGTACGCGGTTTTCTAAATCTTTTTTACCACCATAGGGGTCGATGAGTTTTCCATAGTTGTCTTGCGCTATCGCGTTAACGGTAAGGTCCCGTCTTAACAAATCTTCTTCTAACGTCACCGAGCTTGACGCATCGCATACAAAACCAGTGTAACCTTTTCCTGACTTACGTTCTGTACGTGCAAGTGCGTATTCTTCCTGTGTTTTAGGGTGTAAAAAAACAGGGAAGTCTTTGCCTACTTGGGTAAAACCCTGGCTGAGCATTTTTTCTGGCGTGGCGCCCACCACGACATAGTCGCGTTCAACAACTTTTCTGTTTAACAGTGCGTCACGCACTGCGCCACCAACGAGATATACTTGCATGCTCTTCCAACGATTTATTAGTCAGTAATACTTTTTAGATTGGGAATGCATCGACTTTTGACGTGTAACGAAAATCAACCTTCCCAAGGTAACAGAGGCGCAGTATAGCAATGTTACAAATAAAATTCGTAGCCACATCGTTATGCGCTTTCACTTCAAGGTTGCGTCTGGTAGTTTATTCGTCGTTAAAAATTAAAACAGATAGGCGCTTCAGCAACCATGTATTTGAACTACTTCGGGTTAAATGACAATCCTTTTTCGATTGCGCCTAACCCCGATTATTTGTATATGAGCCCTAGGCACAAAGAGGCCTTGGCCCATTTGACCTTTGGCCTCAGAGAAAGCGGTGGTTTTGTAATGCTCACCGGAGAAGTGGGCACGGGAAAAACAACGGTATCGAGAAAACTGTTGCAGCAGCTACCCGATAATACGCAGGTAGCCATGATTTTGAATCCTACCTTATCCGCCCTCGAGCTATTAGCAACGGTTTGTGATGAGCTAGGCTTGGCTTATACACCTGAAAAAGCAAGCCTTAAGTACTTCACCGATTTGATTTTGTCTAAGTTAGCAGAGAATCATCAGTCAGGCATGAATACGGTACTAATGGTTGATGAAGCGCAGCATCTGTTGCCCGAAGTACTAGAACAACTTCGTTTATTGACCAACCTAGAAACGAATCGTGAAAAACTGTTAAAGGTAGTATTGATAGGTCAGCCTGAATTACAGCAGTTGTTAAAGCGTAACGAATTACGTCAGCTGGCTCAACGCATTACCGCTCGTTACCACCTGCTGCCCTTAACTGCGCCAGAAGTTAGTGCTTACATAGCACACCGCTTAAGTGTGGCTGGAGGTGATATCAGCATTTTCAGTAAGTCTACATTGCGTGCGGTGCATCAAATTACCGGCGGAATTCCAAGAGTGATTAACTTGCTGTGCGACCGAGCGTTAACCTTATCTTTTACTAAGCAGCATGCGGTTGTGCAAAAGCCTATATTCTTGGCTGCGGCAGAGCAAATTCTAGGTGAAGATGTTGTCAGTCAGCGCGTGCAAAGCCAGCGTAAATGGTATCTAGCATCGGCGTTTGTTTTGGCCATTATATTCGGTTACGGTTTAGGGAGTTTGTATGTCTAATATCGTTGCCACTGACCATTTAAAACCCGGTATGGTGATTGTTCAAATTACCAAGCAGAACGGGCCTGTTAAAATTAGAAAGTCGGGTTTAGTGACAAGTGACGCTATGGTGCAGGGCTTGTCTGAAATGGGCGTGCAAGAGGTCGAAATAGACCCTGAGCAAACCGTGGAAATAGCGCCGGCAGTTCATCATAGAACACAGACCCAAGCTTTGCTTCGGGGCGAGCACGACACTACCGCCAAATTTGATAAATCCCTCAACGAGCAGTTTAATCGAAGCTTGTTTTTACCCACAGTTGAAGGGCTTCCGTCAGCATGGAAGCTGTACACCAAACAAGTTGCCCTTTTTGCCGTCGTTATTCTTGGCGGCTTATGCATTGGCTTTTCCGCCGCCACGGCAAAGCGCTGGTGGCCAATGTTAACTGCACCCGCTTCTGTACCGGTGGCAGACTCTGAAAGCTCAGTTTCACAGGTTGAAACAAGCGGAGGCGCTTCAGCGCTTACGACCACGCAAAGTAGTAATGAAACACCAGGCACTTCCAGCAACAAAAGTGAACAGGTGTCTTCTAACATTCAGGGAAGCGGGCAAAACGCAGGTTTAAATGAAACTGCTAACACAGCGGTAAATGCCAACGTTAGTAACGGCGGTGCATCCCAGCAAGGCACGCAACCGAACGCTATGGTAAATAACCAGTCTGTTGGCAACTTAGCTGCAACGCAAAATACTGATTCAGGTGCAGTTCCAAATACAAACCCAAACACAACAGGTACTCAGAATCGCTACAATAACGATGTGTCCCAACGTTCTGGCGCCGAGCCGAGTAATGGATATGAGCGTAGCTCTTCAATGGATACAAGACAAACTGAGACTTCAGGGAATTATGAAGGGAAAGTATTAAATGAAGCTACGTCTCAATCTGACGTATCCGTGTCGCCAGAGCTCATGGCCCGTTTTAATGCTGCCGTTGAAGCGCTAGACTCAAAGGCACAAGATAATACACCCGCTGAAGAGCAAACAAGGGTGACGGTTAAAGACGAACTACCCCGTGTAGATCAGTTACCCGTTCGCTTGTTAACACGACTTCCTACCATGAACTTTAGCGCGCATATGTATGCGTCTCGTCCTGCCGATAGATGGGTGAGAGTCAATGGCCGTCAAATAGGTGAGGGCGACTGGATTGCTGATAGAGTGCAAATCGTCAATATTGAAGCGCAACGTGTGGTGCTTGCTTTCGAAGATGAGATTTTTACTATGGCAGCATTAACCGATTGGTAATTACTATCTGTTAATTCCAGAAAACACTAACAAGAAATACAAAAATGGCCCTTTCAAATAAGGGCCTTTTCGCTGGTTATACTTTGTTTTCTAAAGCGGCATCTGATTGATGAAAACGTCTTTAAAGAACTTCGGTAAGTTCAAACTAAACTCTTCGGGGCGAACGCCTGACACAATCTCATCGTCGTACTGACTCAAATCAACGCGCTTAACTTCGTTGAAATGCTGCGACGTAACGCTGTAAAAGGTCATAACGTGAGGGCTTACGGGGTCTTTAGGGTTAATCTTGCTCACAATACCTAATTTACCGCTCTTTAACCTCACCAAGGAGCCAACAGGGTGCACGCCAATACACTGAATAAATTGTTTTACCAATTCTTGGTCTAAGTTCTCTGTCGCAGTTAGTCGCTTTAGCGCCTGAGTAGGCGTGATACTGTTTTTGTGCGTACGATTAGATGTCATGGCATCGTATGCATCCACAATGGCAGCAATACGCGCGAACTCTGAGATTTCGCCACCAACCAATCCTCTCGGGTAGCCGCTTCCATCGACGCGCTCGTGGTGCTCTTCAATGATGCGTAGCGATAGGTCAGAAATATCGCCACACTGTTCAACTAGGTCAGCACCAATTTCAACGTGAGTTTTCATCACTTCCCAATCATCACTGGAAAATTCGCCTGTATTATTGCGAATTTCATCTGGCAGGGAAGACATGCCGATATCCATCAATAGGGCACCTAAACTCACTTGCTCTGTGGTATCTCTGTCATAGCCAAGAAACTCACAGAAAATGCCGCTTAGTACGCTGCAATTTATACTGTGCTCAAGAAGATACTGGTCGGTATCTTTAATCATAGTTAGGCAGCTCAGCGCATCTTTATTGTCAAATACACTTTCGATGAGGCTGTGCGACAGCGACTCCATGGGAGACAAATCTTTTACCGCCCCGTCTTTAAGCGACTTCAAAAAGCTGCTTTGAATGGCAATTGCGCTGCTGTAAAGCTCGTTGGCTTCGTTAATTGAATCACGGCCCACTGGCTTAACAACCGGTTTAGTCACTTCAGGCTCTTTTTCTTTAGCTGGCTCGGGTGGCACAGCTGGCTCGGGCAGCTTAGATTTCGCAAGATCTACTTCGACGCTTAAAATACCTTTCGATTTTAGACTATCAATAATGGCTTGGGTTTTCACAATGCCTTTAGAGCGCATTTTAAGTGAACCTGTTTGTTCAAGTACTTGATTGACGTACATTCCTGGCTGCAAATCATCAATGGGTACCTGTTCTAGCATTATCTCTCCTGTGAAGCACAACGTTGCCATAGCCTTCAATTACAATAGAAACGAATAGTACGATATTCCAGTGAAAAAAGTGAGGAGTTTATTAGTCTTTAGTATAGCTAGAGTCGGCGAATGTAGGATGACCGAATTCGTGAGAAAACGCGTGACGTGTAAATGTGCCGAGAAGTTGCTTATAGCTCAAATCAGGTGAACTGATATTTTTAATGCGGATTGGTATTAGGCGTTTTGATGCGAAGTTAAGGTGGAGACATAGATGAGAGAAATAAACAGGGTACCATCTCGAGACAGTACCCATGTGTCATGCTAGGGCGTTGTTAAGCGCTAAAGCCCCACGCTTTTACAACCACGCGGGCTGTTTATCTTCGAAGGCTTCTATAGCACTTGTGAGTTCAAGCGTTTGACCGATAGCATCTAAGCCTTTAATAAGGTTGTTTTTGTGATGCTCAGCAATATCGAAGCTGAAGCTTGTATCGTTAAAACTTACTGTTTGCGCTGGAAGATCAACGGTGATCTTAGTTGCCGGGTCTGCCTTCACTGCAGCAAACAAAGCGTCCATTTGCTCGCTTGATAATGCCACAGGCACTAGCTGATTATTAATGCAGTTGCCGTAAAAAATATCAGCAAAGCTGGTGGCAATAACCGTTTTAAATCCAAAGTCGGCAAGTGCCCACGGCGCGTGTTCTCGGCTTGAACCACAGCCAAAATTTTCGCGAGCTAGCAACAGACTCGCACCTTTGTGCTCAGGCTTATTCAGCGCGAACGCTGGGTTTGGCTCTTTCTCTTCTAAATCCAAATAACGCCAGTCGTGAAACAAATGTTTGCCGTAGCCAGCACGTGTTACGCCAGTTAGAAACTGTTTTGGAATAATTTGGTCGGTATCGACATTGGCCTGATCAAGCGGCGCAGCAATGCCTGTGTGTTGTGTAAAACCTTGTTCAGACATAACTTACTCCTGATAATCTCTAACGTCAGCAAAGCGACCGGTAATTGCAGCAGCGGCAGCCATTGCTGGGCTTACCAAGTGAGTGCGCGCACCACGGCCTTGACGGCCTTCAAAGTTACGGTTACTGGTAGAGGCACATCTATCGCCTGCCACTAGCTTGTCGTCATTCATACCAAGGCACATAGAGCAGCCCGGCAAGCGCCATTCAAAACCCGCATCGATAAATATTTTATCTAAGCCTTCTGCCTCTGCTTGCCGCTTAACATTACCCGACCCTGGAACCACAATGGCAGTTACTGAATCGGCGACTTTACCGCGCTTGGCAATTTGTGCGGCGGCGCGCATATCTTCAATACGCCCGTTGGTACATGAGCCGATAAATACGTGGTTTACTGCAACGTCGGCAAGCTTTTCACCGGGTTTTAAACCCATATACTCAAGCGCTTTTACTGCGCTCTCTTTTTCAATCGGGTCACTGAAGTCTTCAGGGGCAGGTACCGGTGTGTTTACGCCAATAACCTGGCCTGGGTTGGTACCCCACGTAACCTGAGGAGCGATATCCGCCGCTTCAAGTTCAACCACAGTGTCAAAGATAGCGCCTTCTTCGGTATAAAGGGTTTTCCAATAAGCGACAGCATCTTCCCAGTCTTGACCCTTAGGTGCGTATTCGCGGCCTTCAAGGTAGGCAAAGGTTTTCTCGTCTGGCGCAACAAGACCAGCCTTCGCGCCAGCTTCAATACTCATGTTACACACCGTCATGCGCTCTTCCATGCTTAAGCCGCGGATAGCTTCACCTGCGTATTCGATAACATGGCCAGTAGCGCCAGCGTGGCCAATTTTGCCGATAATGGCAAGAATAATGTCTTTTGCGGTAATACCGACAGGGAGCTTGCCATTTACGTTGATAAGCATGCTCTTCGCGCGGCTTTGTTTCAACGTTTGCGTGGCCAATACATGCTCTACCTGAGAGGTACCAATACCAAATGCCAGCGCACCAAATGCACCGTGGGTTGCAGTGTGTGAGTCACCACACACCACCGTCATACCAGGCTGAATTAGACCTAATTCAGGGCCCATAACGTGCACAATACCTTGCTTCTGGTGGCCCACTGGAAATAGCTGAATGCCGTGTTCTTCACAGTTTTTTGCCAAGGTTTGTAGCTGAAGCGCATTCGCCGGACCACAGGCATCAATTGCCAATGAACGGGTTGAAATGCTGTGATCCATAGTACCAACAGTGCGATCAGGACGTCGTACTTTACGGCCTTTTTCATTAAGGCCAGCAAATGCCTGAGGTGACGTCACTTCATGAATTAAGTGACGGTCAATATAAATTAAGCTGTCTTCACCGATTTGGTCGATAATGTGGGCTTGCCACACTTTGTCATATAAGGTCTTGGCCATGAGGTTGTTTTACTCCTGCGCCATTAATTGTTTAACGATTTCATCGCCTACTTGCGACGTGCTTGCCGCTTGGCTGCGTTTATCTGCAGGTAATAACTCGCCCGTAAGTACACCTGCTTCTAGCGTTGCCACTACTGCCTTTTCAATTGCGTCGGCAGCATCATTCAAGTTCATGCTGAAACGCAGCATCATGGCGGCTGATAAAATTTGTGCGATAGGGTTAGCAATGCCTTGGCCTGCAATATCTGGAGCCGAACCGCCTGCAGGCTCATAAAGGCCAAAGCCTTCTTCGTTCATACTTGCCGATGGCAACAAGCCCATAGAGCCCGTCATCATCGCACATTCATCAGAAACGATATCGCCAAAAAGATTTGAACACAGCATCACATCGAACTGCGCCGGATTCTTCATTATTTGCATAGTGGCATTGTCGATGTAGATATGGTCAAGCTCTACATCTGGATAGTCTTTTGCGACTTCTTCAGCAATTTCACGCCATAAGCGGCTGGTTACCAGTACGTTGGCTTTGTCCACCGACGTCACTTTGCCGCGACGCTTCTGTGCTGCTTCAAATGCCGCAATAGCAATACGGCGAATTTCACGTTTGCTATAGCGCATGGTGTCATACGCGAACTCTTCTTCGCCTTCACCTTCTCGGCCCTTAGGCTGACCAAAGTAAATACCGCTGGTTAGCTCACGCACAACTAAAACGTCTACGCCAGATTTGGCGATGTCTTCACGAAGAGGAGACAGGCTTTCAAGGCCCGGGTAAATGCGAGCTGGGCGCAGGTTGCTAAACAGGTCGAAATGGCTGCGAAGGGTAAGCAGTGCGGCACGTTCTGGACGTTGTTCTAACGGCAAGGTGTCCCACTTAGGGCCACCGATACTGCCAAACAAAATTGCATCGGCTTGCTCACAGCCCAATAGCGTTTTTGAGGGTAGCGCTTCGCCTTCAGTATCAATGGCGTAGCCACCCACAGGATATGCAGTGCGGTTCAGGGTGACGTTAAACTTCTTTTCAACAGCATCTAAAACCTTATTGGCTTCCTGCATAACTTCTGGGCCGATACCGTCTCCGGCTAATACGGCAATTGAATACTGGCTCATTTATACTCCTGCAACGCGTTCTTGTTGATTTTTTTGCTGATCAATTTGATCGGCCAAATATGTGTTGTTTAATACAAAGATAAGGGCTTTAACGCCGGCTTCCACAATATCTGTAGCCAAGCCGATTCCATGGAAACGACGGCCTTTATATGTAGCGATAACGCTCACTTGTGCCAAAGCGTCGGCACCTTCACCTTTTGAATCTAGTTTAAAGTCGACAACTTCTAAATCTTCGTGACCTAGTATAGACATAATGGCCTTATAAGCCGCATCTACCGGGCCGTTTCCAATGCTAGACTGGGTAATTTCTTCAGTGCCCACTTTCATTTTAACGGTAGCACTTGGAATGATTTCACGCCCTGAATTAGCTTGAAGATAAAGCAACTGGAAGTGTGCTTGGTCGTGCTTTTGCTTATCGAAGAACAACAAGGCTTCAAGGTCGTAATCGTATACTTGGCCTTTTTTATCCGCTAACTTTAAGAATGCGTCATACACCGCTTCTAAGTCATAGTCTTCGGTTTTATAGCCAAGTTCGGTTAAGCGATGTTTAATCACATGACGGCCAGAGCGTGACGTTAAGTTTAGGTTGTTCTTATTAATGCCCACACTTTCTGGGGTCATAATTTCATAGGTATTTTGCGCTTTTAAGACACCGTCTTGGTGAATACCTGATGAGTGACTAAACGCATTAGCGCCAACAATGGCTTTGTTGGCTTGAACAGGCATATTACAAAGCTGACTGACCAGCTTCGATGTACGTGAAATCTCAGTAGAATTAATGTTTGTGTCAAAACCTAGCATGTTCTTACGGGTTTGTAAGATCATCGCAATTTCTTCAAGCGATGCATTACCGGCACGCTCGCCAATACCGTTAATCGTACATTCTACCTGTCTGGCGCCTTGCTCAACGGCTGCCAATGAATTTGCTACCGCTAAACCCAAGTCGTTGTGACAGTGAACGGAGATTGTCGCTTTGTCGATGTTGGGAACGCGATTGAATAATTGCTGGATAATACCGCCGAACTCTGTGGGTGTAGTGTAGCCCACTGTATCTGGGATATTAACGGTAGTTGCACCTGCATTAATTGCAGCTTCTACCATGCGGCATAGATAGTCGATGTGAGTACGACCGGCGTCTTCGCACGAAAACTCAACGTCGTCAGTGTACTTACGAGCATGTTTCACTGCAGCCACTGCCATATCAACAATTTCATCTTGTGATTTACGTAGCTTGGCACCTACGTGAATTTCCGACGTTGCGATGAACGTGTGAATTCGGAACTGCTCGGCAACGCTTAATGCTTGTCCGCATGTATCAATATCACCCGGCAATGCGCGAGATAGGCCACAAACAATCGAGTTCTTAACTTCTTTGGCAATCATTTGTACAGAGCGAAAATCGCCGGGTGACGATACGGGAAAGCCTGCCTCAATGATGTCAACGCCTAACCGTTCGAGCGCTAGCGCGATCTGCAATTTCTCTTTGGCACTTAGGCTTGCAGGTAAGGCCTGCTCGCCGTCTCGCAATGTGGTATCAAAGATCTTCACTTGATTTGTCATGACGCTCTCTCAGTTGAATAGTTAAAAAAAAACCCGTGCTTGGCACGGGTTTTTGTGAAATTAAATCGCTGGTCGCAATCTACCCGTGCAGTCTGGCTGCCATAAGGAGTAGAGATAGAAGAAGGAAACGAATACGCATTTGTTGTTTCTTTGCTGACCAAGTTGATAGCGACAATGTACCCATGTGGCATGAAGAGGTCAACCATTGTTTACAATAATGAGTATATTTTTCGTGTATAAATACTTTCTTTTAATTATTTAGGATATGTGTCCTAACGATCTTAGTCTGATAGCAACGTGACAGTAGCTGCAGTCATTTGTGAGGGGGTTAATTTACTATAGATGATGTTGGTTAGGATGTTTGTACTAAATTTGGCTGTGGAAGTGCAAAAGAGATTGTGGTTTTTTATGCGGATATACTGGTTTTTTATTCTTTTCGGGGCTTTGTTACCTATTAAGCAGCGTAAAGTTCTTCCAGTTGATTTGAGTCGATAAGCGCATTTCGCGAAGGGATAAGGCACGTGGTGAACGCTTGGATTTAAAGCTCCATGTGTGGCCACAGCATGCAGCGGTCATTATCGCCTTTGAAGGCCGTAGCAGTATTTTGTTTTGAACTGAAAGTGCCGTGGCCGCTTCCATTTCATCGCGTAGTGGAGTTGAAGAAATGCACTCCCCTGTATTGGCAAACCATCCATTTTTGTTCAGATGGAGCTGGGTATTGTCTTGGTTTACCATATCAATGGAATCAAGCTCAATGTGAGAACCTTCCATATTTAAAATTAAAACAGGTACAACAAGACCATACCTAGCGTTTTTCATATACCACGCTTCTCGCTTCTCTACATCGTCTAAATGATTAATGCCGGGGCACTTTGCAGATTGCTTGGCATACCAACTTCCATTATGTGTGTCTGTTTTTAGCGGGGATGGATTGTTTGCGATGCCATCACTAATCATATACCGAGCAATAGCTTTCACATGATAGGGAAGCCCGCCCATTCGACGCTTAAGCAGCGATAGGTTTTTTATCTCGCTATGAGCTAGAGAAACGATTTCTCTTTCATACAGAGCAGTACATATTTCATTGAATTGAGGGTGGCTTCCGCCAAGTTCACCAGCTTCACTGAAAAAGCCAACTTGGGAGTTGGGTATAGAGTGGGAAAGTTTGTCGCCTGAAGCCATCGGGATTATCAAATACCTGTCTAAAGTTATTTAACCCTAGCAAGATTAAGCGCTTGTTGCTACACGGTTTCATTAAACAATGCGAAAAAATAGACACAAAAAAAGCCGCTATAGAAAGCGGCTTTTCATCATAATCTCAGGCGTCAATTATTGACCTTTGATTTCGCTACGGCCTTTGTAAGTTGCAGCGTCACCTAGTGCTTCTTCAATACGAAGTAATTGGTTGTACTTAGCAACGCGGTCAGAACGGCATAGTGAACCCGTCTTGATTTGGCCCGCTGCTGTACCTACTGCAAGGTCAGCAATAGTGGCGTCTTCAGTTTCACCTGAACGGTGAGAGATAACCGCTGTGAAGCCCGCATCTTTCGCCATCTTAATAGCGTTAAGGGTTTCAGTTAGTGAACCGATTTGGTTGAACTTGATAAGGATTGAGTTACCAATACCGTTATCAATACCGCGCTTAAGAATTTTAGTGTTAGTTACAAACAAGTCGTCACCAACTAGCTGTACTTTGTCGCCAATCTTCTTAGTTAGGCTTGCCCAGCCGTCCCAGTCGCTTTCGTCCAGGCCGTCTTCAATAGATACAATTGGGTATTGTGAAGAAAGGTCAGCAAGGTAGTCGCCAAACGCTTCTGAATCGAAGCTCTTATCTTCACCAGATAGTACATATTTGCCTTCTTTATAGAATTCAGACGCCGCGCAGTCTAATGCAAGGGTGATGTCTTCATTCATTTTGTAGCCAGCGTTTTCAACGGCTTCTACGATTACTGCAAGCGCTTCAGCGTTTGAGCTAAGGTTAGGGGCAAAACCACCTTCGTCACCAACTGCTGTGTTAAGACCTTTAGCAGACAGTACTTTCTTAAGAGCGTGGAAGATTTCAGCACCCATACGTAGTGCTTCTTTAAAGCTCTTCGCGCCAACTGGCTGTACCATGAACTCTTGAATGTCTACGTTGTTATCAGCGTGCTCACCACCGTTGATGATGTTCATCATTGGTACTGGCATAGAGAATTGACCAGATGTACCGTTTAGGTCTGCAATGTGCTCGTAAAGTGCTACGCCTTTCTCTGCTGCCGCTGCTTTCGCTACTGCAAGTGAAACCGCTAGGATTGCGTTCGCACCAAGGGTTTCTTTGTTTTCTGTGCCATCAAGGTCAATCATGATGCCGTCGATATCAGCTTGCGCTAGTGCGTCTTTGCCGATAAGTGCAGGCGCGATAGTATCGTTAACTGCTGCAACTGCCTTTGTTACACCTTTACCTAGGTAACGAGACTTGTCGCCGTCGCGTAGCTCTAGTGCTTCGCGGCTACCAGTAGAGGCACCAGATGGTGCTGCAGCTCGGCCCATTACGCCTGATTCTAGGTATACATCTGCTTCTACGGTAGGGTTTCCGCGTGAATCTAAAATCTCGCGTCCGATAATGCGACTAATTTTCGCCATGTTTTTTCCTCAACAATTGATTGGGGCACAACGGGAGAGAGCGCCCCTTTATTAGAAATTAGTGATTTTCTTTCTGGTATTTGCCAGCCGCAGCTACAAAACCAGTAAATAATGGGTGTCCATCCCGAGGGGTTGAAGTGAACTCAGGGTGGAATTGGCCCGCAATGAACCATGGATGATCAGGGATTTCGACAACTTCTACAAGTCGCTTATCAGTGGACAAACCACTTACTTTTAAACCTGCAGCTTCAATTTGGTCACGCAAATTGTTATTGACTTCGTAACGATGGCGGTGACGTTCGTAAATTTCAGCACTGCCATACATTTCGTGTACTTTGGTGCCTTCAATAAGGTGACATAGCTGACTACCTAGACGCATGGTACCGCCAAGATCTGAGTTTTCTGTGCGAGTTTCAGTTGTTCCTGCAGCATCTAACCACTCAGTGATAAGGCCGACTACAGGGTAAGGGGTTTCAGAGTCGAACTCTGTGCTGTTCGCGTTTTCCATACCCGCAACATTGCGCGCGTACTCGATAAGTGCTACCTGCATACCCAGGCAAATACCAAGGTAAGGTACTTTGTTTTCGCGCGCATAACGTGCAGCGGCAATTTTGCCTTCAATGCCGCGTTCACCAAAGCCACCCGGTACTAGAATGGCATCCAGTTTTTCTAAAATCTGAGTACCTTTGCTTTCTACATCTTGTGAATCTACATAGTGGATGTTCACAGTCAGACGGTTTTTTAGGCCTGCGTGCTTCAGCGCTTCGTTAACTGACTTATAGGCGTCTGGTAACTCAACGTATTTACCAACCATACCGATGTTTACTTCGGCTGTTGGGTTAGACTCTGCATACAGCACTTGTTCCCATTCAGATAGATCTGCTTCTTTGCAGTCAAGGCCAAAACGGTCTACTACTAGCTGATCCATACCTTGTGCTTTAAGTGCCGCTGGAATGCGGTAGATACTGTCTACATCTTTCAGTGAAATAACGGCTTTGTCAGCAACATTAGTGAAAAGTGCAATTTTAGAACGCTCGCTGGCGGGCAACGCACCCACTGAGCGACATACTAAGATGTCTGGCTGAATACCAATCGAGCGAAGCTCTTTTACCGAGTGCTGCGTAGGCTTAGTTTTTACTTCGCCTGATGCTGGCATATAAGGTACTAGCGTTAAGTGCATGAACATTGCGCGTTCACGGCCTACTTCGGTACCTAGCTGACGAATAGCTTCTAAGAAAGGTTGTGACTCGATATCACCAACGGTTCCGCCCACTTCAACAATAGCTACATCGTGACCTTCAGCACCTTCAATTACGCGGCGCTTAATTTCATTGGTGATATGAGGGATAACCTGAATAGTTGCACCAAGGTAATCACCGCGACGCTCGCGCTTTAACACTTCTTCATATACACGGCCGGTAGTGAAGTTGTTGCGCTTGGTCATGCGGGTGCGAATAAAACGCTCATAGTGACCAAGATCAAGGTCGGTCTCAGCGCCGTCATCGGTAACAAATACTTCACCATGCTGGATAGGGCTCATAGTGCCCGGGTCGACATTGATGTAAGGGTCGAGTTTTAACATGGTTACGGTGAGACCGCGAGCTTCCAGAATTGCGGCCAACGATGCTGCAGCAATACCTTTACCTAGCGATGAAACTACACCACCGGTGACGAAAATATAATTTGTCATGCGAAACCTAGAACGTTTGGGTTGTATGGTAAATATAGGCTGAGTTTAGAACAAAACCAGCTACACTTTGGACGGGGCGATAGTATACGCAAATTCATGTGGGCAGACAATCAATTTGCCCACATGATGCGCAATTTATACGCGCCTAAGCTTGCTTTAAGACTGGCTCAGGCGCTTAAGTGTGTAGATAAGGTCTAGCGCTTGGCGCGGTGATAGCTCATCGGGTGACAAGTTTTCAAGGGCTTCTACTACCGGGTGCGGCTTATCAGGGAACAGCATTTCAGCTTGGCCTTTGGTATTTGATGTAGCTTTACCTGAACCGCTTGTCTTATTTCCACCTTTTACCGAGCTCTTCACTACAAAAGCCTCATCGTTGGCGTTCTCTGATCCATTTTCCGTGCTGGTCATAAGGTGTGATGATTCCAACACCGCAAGCTTCTGTTGCGCCGCTTTTATTACCGCCTTAGGTACGCCTGCAAGTTGGGCAACTTGTAAACCAAAGCTTTTGCTCGCCGCGCCTTCTGACACGGTATGCATGAAGCGTATGGTATCTTCAAACTCCATCGCGTCTAAGTGCACATTCACTACGCCACTTTGCGTTTCTGGAAGTTCAGTAAGTTCGAAATAATGCGTGGCAAAAAGCGTATAAGCATTTAGCTGTTTTGCCAAATAACTCGCGCATGCCCACGCCAGAGACAATCCATCATAGGTACTGGTGCCACGGCCTATTTCATCCATCAATACCAGCGAGTTTTCTGTGGCATTATTTAGAATGTTCGCCGTCTCTGTCATCTCAACCATAAAGGTAGAACGACCTGAGGCTAAGTCATCTGATGCGCCTATACGGGTAAAGATGCGATCAAGCTTTCCTATGTGGGCGTTTTCAGCAGGTACAAAGCTACCAATACAGGCTAGTAACGCAATCAGCGCTGTTTGGCGCATGTAAGTTGATTTACCGCCCATGTTCGGGCCAGTAATAATTAGCATGCGGCGCTCGGTATCTAGCTGTAGCGGGTTGGCAATGAAGGGGTCTTTCATTACATTCTCAACCACAGGGTGGCGGCCGGCATCATAAGTAAGCGCACATTCTTGACTCAAATGAGGTCGATACCAATCAAGTGACACGGCACGTTCAGCAAAACAGCACAGTACATCAAGCTTAGCAAGCGCAGAGGCTGTTTCAATTAACTTGTTAAGGTACGGAGCAAAATTGTCGAACAGTGCTTCATAAAGCTGCTTTTCAAGAGCAAGCGCAGCGCCCTGACTGCTTAGCACTTTATCTTCGTGCTCTTTCAGTTCTGGCGTTATATAACGTTCAGTGTTTTTAAGGGTTTGTCTTCGAATATATTCAGCAGGCGCTAATGCACTGTTCGCCCGGCTAATTTCAATAAAGAACCCGTGAACTTTGTTATAGCCCACTTTTAGCGTAGAAATGCCGGTGCGCTCGCGCTCACGCTGTTCCATAGCGTCTAAGTAGTCGGTAGCACCTTGTGATAGCTTGCGCAACTCATCAAGTTCGGCGTTATAGCCCTCGGCAATCACGCCGCCATCCCGTATTACCACTGGCGGGTTATCGATAATGGCGTCGTTTAACAGGGCTTGAAGCTCAGGGTAAGTGCCAATGGTTTCGCTGATACTTCTGATTTGCCCTGTGTCGAATCGAGCTAGGGCATCTTGTAAATCAGGCAGCGCATTAAAGGCATTTTTTAGGCGAGCAAAGTCTCGAGGCCTGGCTGAACGAAGGGCTAATCGCGCCATAATACGTTCTATATCACCAATGTGTTTTAACGCGGTGCGAATATCTTCAGGGTCATCATTAATAAACGTTTCAACAGCATCTAGGCGGCTGTGAAGTTCATGCTGGTCGGTTAAAGGCGAATGAATAACACGCTGTAACATGCGGCTACCCATGGCCGTAGTGGTGGTATCCATCACGCTAAACAGCGTATTTTCCTGTCCTCCCGACAAGTTATGAGTAAGTTCTAGGTTCCTGCGGGTGGCTGCATCAAGCTGTACGCGACTGTCTTGCTGTTCTGTTTGAATGCGGCGAATGTGAGGCAGAGCAGTGCGCTGGGTATCCTTTACATATTGTAAAACGCAGCCCGCTGCGCCTAAGCCTTTAGTGACGCCTTTTATTCCAAAGCCATCTAATGTTTTGGTTTCAAACTGTGCGTTTAATTGCTCTGTGGCGGTATCAATGTCGAATTCCCATTCAGGACGGCGTCTAAGTCCTTTGCGGTTTTCAACCAATGCTAAGCTTTCAAATCCTTCAGGATAGAGCAGTTCAGCTGGATTAATGCGCTGAATTTCAGCAAGTAAGCTTTCATCGCTGTCACATTCAAACACAACGAAACGCCCGCTTGTAACATCTAGGGTTGCCAGACCATAGTGCATACTGTGACCACAAACGGCGGCCAGAATATTGTCGCGACGTTCTTCTAACAGCGCTTCGTCAGTGACTGTACCAGG
Organism: Alteromonas marina; assembly: GCF_000808575.1. Taxonomy (GTDB): domain Bacteria; phylum Pseudomonadota; class Gammaproteobacteria; order Enterobacterales; family Alteromonadaceae; genus Alteromonas; species Alteromonas marina_A. The sequence continues at coordinate 328,783 of NZ_JWLW01000066.1, read as the reverse complement.
CGTAACAATACGTTGTACCGCGCGTTCAACAGGGCCTTTACTGGTGGCTGGGTCTCCAACCTGTTCGCAAATGGCTACTGACTCACCCATTTTCACTAAGCGTGACAGGTAGCTTTCTACCGCATGATAAGGCACACCCGCCATAGGAATAGGTTCACCACCCGATTTTCCTCTGGCTGTTAATGAGATATCCAGTAATTCAGCAGCTTTTTTGGCATCGTCGTAAAACAACTCATAAAAGTCGCCCATGCGATAAAACAGTAAAATATTCGGATGCTGCGCCTTAATAGTCAGGTATTGGCGCATCATAGGAGTATGTGATTCCAAAAAATGCCTCTGCGAATTTGTTGCTGGGTTTAATGCCTGTTGAGGGGAATAAATGATAAACTCACGCCCACTAAGATCAAGCGAAGATCTGATAAAGCACAACAGGTGTAATTAGGTATATCCAAATGAGCACAACATTTTCAACTGATTCGACAGCAAACGCCACCCCTTTAACGCTTGATAGCGCATTATCTGCGCAAGTTCAGGTGTTAGGCGACGCACTAAGGGAAAAAGGTTGGACTGTATCAAGCGCTGAGTCGTGTACAGGCGGTGGAGTCGCTTTTGCTTTTACCAGCGTAGCTGGCAGTTCTGATTGGTTTAACCAATCCTGGGTGACGTACTCAAACGACGCAAAGCAAAGCATACTGGGCGTAACAGAGCAGACGCTAAAAGAGTACGGCGCGGTGTCGAAGCAAACGGTGAAAGAAATGGCTGAAGGCGTGCGCCGTAATAGCGGTGCGCAACTTGTTGTAACGGTTAGTGGCATTGCCGGCCCTGGCGGTGGCAGCGAAGAAAAACCGGTGGGCACAGTGTGGTTTGGCTTTTTATGTGGGGAGCACGAAGCGCAAATCAAACAGGTGTTTAGCGGCAATCGCGACGAGGTTCGTCAACACGCTATTAGCTTTGCCATTACTCAGTTAATTAAAATGTTGAGTGAAAATTAAAAACACGGGTTGAAACTGTATGCTTGTACAGTATAGAATGTGATCATTATTTGGTAATTTCATACAAGACATGGAAAACACCAATGCAGAATTTAACCGCAAATCCTAGAGGATACATACGTGGACGATAACAAATCAAAAGCTTTAACCGCCGCAGTTGGCCAAATTGAAAAGCAATTTGGTAAAGGCGCAATCATGCGCTTAGGCGATAACCAGGCCATGGATATTGAAGCGATTTCTACTGGCTCACTTACCATTGATATCGCTCTAGGTATAGGCGGTTTGCCATGTGGACGTGTTGTTGAAATCTACGGACCAGAATCATCAGGTAAAACCACGCTAACACTTCAAGTTATTGCTGAAGCGCAGCGCAAAGGTAAAACCTGTGCTTTCGTTGATGCTGAACATGCCCTAGACCCTGTATACGCTGAGAAACTAGGCGTAAACATTGACGAGCTATTGGTATCTCAGCCTGATACTGGTGAGCAAGCGCTAGAAATTTGCGACATGCTAGTACGTTCAGGTGCGGTAGATGTTGTTATTGTTGACTCGGTAGCGGCGCTTACACCTAAAGCTGAAATTGAAGGTGACATGGGTGATTCTCACGTTGGTCTTCAGGCACGTCTAATGTCGCAAGCATTGCGTAAGCTAACTGCAAACATTAAGCGTTCAAATACACTGTGTATCTTCATTAACCAAATTCGTATGAAGATTGGTGTTATGTTTGGTAACCCAGAAACTACAACCGGTGGTAACGCGCTTAAGTTCTACTCTTCTGTTCGTCTAGACATTCGCCGAATTGGTGCAGTTAAAGAAGGCGACGAGGTAGTCGGTAACGAAACTCGCGTTAAGGTAGTGAAGAACAAAGTTGCACCTCCGTTTAAGCAAGCTGAATTTATGATCCGCTACGGTGAAGGTATCAGCAAAGAAGCTGAGCTTATCGACCTTGGTGTTAAGCAAAAGCTAGTTGATAAAGCGGGTGCTTGGTATAGCTACAAGGGCGACCGCATTGGTCAAGGTAAAGCGAACGTAATGAAGTTCTTGAAAGAGAACCCTGAGATCGCAAACGAGATTGAAACCAAGATCCGCCAAGAACTTTTGCTTTCTAAAACAATGAAAGCAGAGGAAGCGATACCTCAGCAAGAAGACGATGTGCTCCCTGAGTAAAATTAACGCTTAACTGCATACTAAGAACCCACCGCTAGGTGGGTTTTTTTATGGCTTCATCAAGGGGTATATTAAGAAATATTTACTAACACTTAATGTGTGGCTGAAACTTGTACAACAAATAAAAACAAGGAATGCTGTAATAAATTTTTGTAAATACAGACTACTAGGATGCAATGGCTATCGCAGCCTAAGCTGGTTAAGTACGCTAAAACAATTTTAAACAATTAAAACGGCATAATTTGCGGCTACAGCAAAGCAAGCCTACAGCAATAATGAACGGTGCTACTGTTCACACGTGAGAAGAGGGAAGGGAAATGATTGAAATATCAGGCCTTGCTAAGCGCTTTGAGGTGGAGAACCCGAAAAAGCTTAGCGAACAGGAAAAAAAGGACCCGCGACTAAAAGGACGCTATTTCCAATCGGTAAGAGATGTGTCGTTTACTTGCGAAAAAGGCCAAGTACTTGGGCTGTTAGGGCCAAATGGAGCAGGCAAAACAACCACACTTCGCATGCTTTCAACAGCACTAAAGCCTGATAGCGGGAAAGTTATTATTGGTGGTGAGGATGTGCTTTCTAACCCTAATATTGCACGTAAAAAAATTGGCTTTTTATCCAGCTCAACGGGCCTTTACGGTCGTTTGAGTGGCCGAGAGAATATTAGCTACTTCGGTGAGTTGCATGGTATTCCAAAAAATGTGATTAACGCGCGTATTGAAGAGTTAGCTGATTTACTCGATATGCAAACCTTCCTTGATAGACGAGCCGAGAATTTCTCATCAGGGATGAAGCAAAAAGTTTCTATTGCTCGCGCTGTTATACACGAGCCTGAACTAGTGGTACTTGATGAACCTACTACCGGCCTTGATATTATGGCAACCAGTACCGTGATGGAATTTATTCAACGCCTTAAAGATAAAGGTACCCCGGTTATTTTCTCTACTCACCATCTTGATGAGGTGCAAACCCTTTGTGACAAGGTGACCGTGATTAACCAAGGTGAAACGGTATTTAACGACTCGCTAGCTGCCTTTAGCGCTTTGTCTGGTAATGACGGGGCTGGCGGGCAAATGCATAAGAGCTTCCTAAAAACACTATCAATGGATTCTGCGGAGATGGGCAATGTGGTTAATCTTTAAAAAAGAATTCAAAGAGCTATTACGGGATAAGAAAACCATCATATTCATGATTGGTTTGCCGCTTTTGTTATTCCCAGCGATTTTTGGTGTCGCGTTCTTTTTCATGAGTTCAGCGGCGGATAAAGCGGAAAACAAAGTACTTAAATACGCGATAGTGGGTGAAGCTTACGCGCCTGCAATTGTGCAGTCTTTTAATGACGCATCTGATAAGTTCGAATCGGTTGCGATTGGCGATGAGACTGACTACGCCAAACTCATCAAAAACGAAACACTAGATTTTGTTTTGGTTATTCCCGAAACCTTTGATAGCGATGTTTTGCGTTCAGGTCAGCATAAGATTGAGCTTTATCTCAACGATGCTGGTCTTAATAAGGTGATGGGGCGTGTATCCGACATCATTGATGAATATACCGATGCTTTCCAGCAGACTGCCTTTGCGCAGCTTAATCTAGATGAAACTCAGCAAGAGGCCTTGCTAAAGCCAATCAAGATAGAAAAGCAAAATGTCGCCGACGATCGCGAAGTTTGGGGTGAACGCTTAGGCGGTATGCTGCCATATTTCATCTTCATCTTGTGCCTTCAAGGCGCCATGGCCCCAGCGGCTGACTTAGGTGCCGGTGAAAAAGAGCGGGGTACATTAGAAACGCTACTTATATCGCCGATGGACCGTCATAAGCTGGTACTGGGTAAATTCTTTACTATCGCTACTGCGGGGATAATTACTGCGCTTATTACCGTTTCTTCCATGGCTATATGGGGGCTGGTGTTATCGCAAGGCATGGCCGTTGAGTTTGTGGTTAAGATCATGTCGATGATTGGTCTTGTAGACTTCTTGCTGATCTTCTTAATGTTGGTGCCGGTAGTAGCAGTTTTCGCCGCTATCCTGCTATCACTTTCAATTTATGCTCGCTCGTTTAAAGAAGCGCAAAGCTATATGGGATCACTGATTATGGTGGTTATTTTCCCTGTAATTATAGCCATGATGCCGGGTGTAGAGCTTAAAGGTGGCTGGGTTTGGGTACCGCTGACTAACGTTGCCCTAGCGATGAAAGAGCTGTTCAAAGGTACCATGGACTACTTTGCGCTCTTTGGCATATTTACGTCTACCGCAGTGATTGCAACCGGATTGATTTTTTTCTGTATCCATTGGTTTAACAAAGAAAAGGTTCTGTTTAGATAACAAAGCTGCTTACCTAGCATTCTTGTAACAAGCCCGCTAAAAGCGGGCTTATTCTTTATGTCAGCAAGGTTTTTTATGTGGTGGACAAAATTGATACTCGAAGTGCAGGCTCAATACGCTTTAGTTTTGTGTTTACTACACTTCAAAGTCGATACGCTTGATAATTCCCTCCCAACCAGGAGGGATTTTTCCTTGAAGGACATAAGAATAGGCGAGTAACTCGGCAATCACATAATACAGCGATTCAGGGATATCTTGCCCCACATCAAGGGTAGCAAGGACTTCGCTTAAGTAAGGGTCTTCATGAATTAATATCCCGGTTTCTTCAGCCATGGCTATAATGGCTTCCGCCAAATCTCCGTAGCCTTTTGCTACCACTTTAGGTGCGTTTTTCTTATCGCCGCCGTCATATTTTAGGCCGATGGCGCGTTTTGTCTTTTGCGAATCAGTCATAAACGCTTTACCTAAACCCTAGTTTCAAAAATTTGATGAGGGCGCGAATTTAATGTGTCCGGTATGTGGCCTCGCTGGTAGCTGGTGTTTTCAACAACCAGGCCGAGGGCAGTAAGGCGTTTATGTAAATAGGGTAGGGTATCGCCAATACGCTTAAGTACTTCATCGTTGGATGCATATAAGTCTAAAGTAATGGTGCTTTTATCAATTTTTGATTTTGCCAACACTTGTCCGCTGTCACCAATATCCAGTTTCATCGTGATATTCCAAAGAGAACGCTGGCCTGCTGGTGCGTGCTTGTTGTTCTGCCCACCTTGCTCTCGTTTTATCAAGAGCTCTGGCGGACTGTGCTGCTGTGAAAGTGATGGCAAAATGTAATAAAAACTATCTTGTCCTTGAATACGGCTGTCCACATTAGCAATTTTGTTTTGCTGGTGGCTACTTAACAGTGTCTTAAGTTGAGAAAGCAGCTGTTGTCGGCCGTCTAGTTGGTTCATGTCTTGGCTAACGCGACTTGGTTGAGTCGTTACCCCCATATTCGCTAACGTTTTTGAAACGATAGAGTCAGGCGCATCTATTTGCGTTTTTAAGCCAGGCTGACGCTGCATGGCACGCCCCGCTAGTGCTAATTGAACTAAGGCGACCAGCCCTTGAACGAAGTTGGAAGCGTTTACGGGAGAGGTTAAGTTTATTGGTGTGGTAACTAACGCCTGTGTGGATATCAGCTGCTGCAAGCGTTGCGACAATCCTTGTTCATTCATATCGGGCGCTAGTTTTTTCGCGCCGTTTTTTAATTCGCCGACAGCGCCTACGTTCTCACCAGCTACACTTTCGTTTGTTTTTGAGCCGGCTAGACTGGTGGGGCTATCTGAAATCACAGATGACATCTCTGCGCCTTTACTTTGTGTAGCCGCAAGTTGCGCAGCGATATTACTCAGTAAGCTATTTGATAAGCCTTTGGCCTGTGTGCTTAATGCTTGCGCGAGAGAGGTAAATGACACAAGTGAAGGCTTACTTCCACTGTCTTTTCCTTGCATGCCAATAGTCTCGGATGACATGGTATCTTTTCCGTCAGTCAGAGAAGTTTTTGCCTTTGCTAGCAGTTGTTCACTGGAAGGCTTAGGCGGGCCGACAAACTCTCCATTAGATATTTTAACTTGCGAAGGTTTCGCGTTGAGTGCATCAAGACCTTTTAGGAGCTGCAAAATTTTATCGAAATGCTGGGCTCCATGTGCTTGAGTAGCGCCGCTGCCGGGCGGTAACTTTCCATTCTCAACAATAGCAACGAGTTGGCTTAATGCTTGGCTGGTACTGCCTGTTTGGCTCAGTAATACCCGAGAAAGTGTACTAATCGCGTTGTGTACGTCCGTTCCTTTAAGCGATGTGGGAGCCGCTGCTTTTAGGTTTGTAATGGATGAAGAGGCTTCGAGCGAGCGATTTCCCGTGACGGCATCGAGCCCTTTCGCCGTCACTTTTGGTAATTGTGAAAGGTTAAGTTTATTTACCTGCTCCAGATTCAAAGTTGGAGCTGAAAGGGAAGGGGCCTTGCTCTGCGGTAAACTTATTTGTAATAACGCACTTTGTTGCGCAGTGCGAATTGAGAGTTTGCTACCCATTAAGGTTAACGCAGAAAGCACTTTTAACGCGTTAGTGTCAGTACCTGAACTTTCTAACAGCGCGCTTAGGCGAGGCGGGTTGCTCAAGTTATGCTCTACGGCTATGCCACCTTGCGTAAGAGCGCTGGAAATAAGCTGTTGCTGTAAGTTGGTACTTACGTTTTTATGGGTTATAACGGCGAAGTTATTGTGGTTGGCCCTTGGAGTGGCGCTTTCATTGGAAAAACCTTGAGAGATTTGCAGCGCGATTCCACCGTTGCTAGCTCGGCTTAGTCCTATAACGACCTGCTGGCCGACCAGCTTTTGAAGCGCTGCTTTCGCCGTGCTATCCAGCTTTTCAGTGTTTATGTCTGTAAGAGCAACAACCTCGTTTTTAGCCGTAGTGAGCAAGAGCTGCCCGAAGCTTTCATTTTTTGTAGAAATAGAAAGTTGACCTTTCAGGGTAACGGCGGCGTTATTTGCAGCAAGCGCTTGTGCCACAGCTTTCAGTAATTCAGCTTTATCAGGCGCAGACAATGACGCGCCTTGTTGAGACAAACTTGTAGAAAGGAGTATTGCAGATTGAGCGCTTAACTGACTTTGAGAAGCATTTTGAACACTTTTCGTTTCTGGGTTTGAAATCTGGTCTGAAGTTTGGGGCAGAAGAGCAATTTGCGCATTATGAATAGCGTGTTTGGAGAGTTTAGCGCTAACTTCTGCGGGTAAGACAACGTTAAGTACTTGAGCTGCTGACGATATATTATTTGGTGTAACCGTTATCGAAAGCACTCGTTCAGGCAAGCGTTCAACTATCACTTTCGCCGCATTGTCTAAAGCGGTAGCCTGCGAAAGCGCAGCGTTGGCAATCACAGGCGTTGCTCCTCGACTAGATCCTTGAGTAGCGGCATCTGTAGACGATAAAGCGGCCGAGACAGGCGACGTCGGGCCAGTTGTTTGATTTAGAGCGGCTGCCAATAGAGATGATAGTGGTGTTGTCATAATTGAGATATCGGCAATGTCGCGCTTTTCCTTACTTATTTAAGTATAGCAAAGCTCTGTTTGGCAGTTTTGTTATTGACCAGTTGATAAGATGAAGCAAAAGAATTCATCCTTAAGGCGGAGGGATAACACTTACTCACGACGGATGGCTCTTAGGAAAAATACCTTTGTCATTGAAGTAAATCATATTTAATTGGAATTCGCGACTGCGAAAAAGCGTTCATGTGGTAGACTAGCGCCATTTTTTAGAACCTCTTTTTAAGGTTGGAGTAGCCAGGTAGTGTTAGAGGCGCGCGAATTAACCTGCAGCAAACGAGACAGAACCCTTTTTGAAGGGCTTTCACTGGTTGTCGAACCCGGTGAGTTGCTGTATTTACGCGGTCCTAACGGTGCAGGGAAAACCAGCTTGCTGCGCATTTTAACAGGACTGAGTTCGCCTGATTCAGGTGCAGTATTGTACAACGGCATGGACATTTCAGCGGACAAGACAGGTTATTACCAAGACCTTTTTTATCTTGGCCATAAAAGCGGAACTAACGGCAGTCTCTCTGCCCTAGACAATCTATCGTTCTGGCTAGCTCAACATAATGTATCGGTGCCTGTTAACACGCTTTTTGATGTATTAGAGAAAGTGGGATTAGTTGGACTTGAAGATGTGCCCGTAAGGTATTTATCGGCCGGTCAACAACGTCGCGTTGCACTATCGAGACTGTGGCTAAAGCCAGCAAAGGTGTGGATACTGGACGAACCGTTTACAGCGCTTGATGTGAAAGGGATTCACATGCTTGAAAAAAGTATGAAAGAGCACGTTGGTCGCGGCGGTCTCATCATTACTACTTCGCATCAACCACTGTCAGAACAGGCTGGGGAACACCGCGTATTTGACCTGGAGTACCGCTTTTAATGTCACTTTATCAAGGAATTTTTAAACGCGACATGCACATTGCGTTCAAGCAAAAAGCGGAATTGGTGCAACCTCTGATGTTTTTGCTAATGGTGGTGACCTTATTTCCCTTAGGCGTTAGTCCGTCTCCCGACACCCTTCAGCGCATTGGGCCAGGGGTAATATGGATTGCGGCAATTTTGTCATCGCTTATGGCGATGGAAAGGCTTTTTCGCGATGACTTTCAAGACGGGTCGTTAGAGCAGTACATGTTATCTGGTATGCCATTACCAGCGGTGAGTGCGGTAAAAGTGGTTACCCACTGGCTGGTTAGCTTTGTACCATTATTACTGTTGTCTCCGCTACTAGCCATGTTTTTGAATTTAACGGTCGATATGTATATCGCCCTTGTCTTAACTTTGTTATTGGGCACGCCATTACTGTCCTTAATTGGTGCCATCGCAGTAGGGCTTACCGTTGGATTGCAAAAAGGCGGAGTGCTGTTGGCACTGCTACTTATCCCTGTCTTTATTCCGTTACTGATATTTGCCACGTCGGCTGTGGATTCTGCCGCACTGCAATTACCTTATCATGCGCAACTTGCTATTATTGCCGCCATGCTTTTATTGGCTGCGGCATTGGCACCGTTTGCCATCGCATATTCTTTAAAAGTGAGTCAAAACTAATGTGGAAGTGGTTACATCCCTACGCAAAAACAGAGCGAGCCTATCAGCTTTGTTTAACTTTACAGCCTTGGTTTTGGGTTGGCGCTCTAGCGTGTTTAAGCGTAGGCACCGTGTGGGGGCTGGCCTTTGCGCCTCAAGATTATCAGCAGGGCGATTCATTTAGAATCATCTATATCCACGTACCTAGCGCCATTTTGTCTATGGGCACCTATGTGGCCATGGCGATTGCGGCCTTGGTGGGTATGGTTTGGCAGTGGCGCACCGCTTATATGAGCATGATTGCTATGGCGCCTATCGGCGCAGTAATGACGTTTATCGCTTTGTTCACCGGCGCCGCTTGGGGCAAGCCAATGTGGGGCGCTTGGTGGGTGTGGGATGCACGCCTGACGTCCGAGCTTATTCTGCTTTTCTTGTACATGGGCGTGATTGCGCTCTACGGTGCGTTTGAAGATAAGCAACAGGCGGGCAAAGCCGCAGGCGTAATGGCGCTTGTAGGTGTAGTAAATATCCCCATTATTCACTACTCGGTAGAGTGGTGGAATACGTTGCATCAAGGGGCGACTATCAGTAAATTCGACAACCCTTCAATTGCCCCTGAAATGCTGTGGCCGTTGTTAATTAACCTGCTGGGCTTCGCTTTTTTTATTGGGGCTGTGATCACTGTACGATTACGTAATGAGATTGTGCTTAGAGAAATGCACCGACCTTGGGTACAAGCGCTAGCAATGAATAAAGCATTAAATCAACAACCTGGTGATGCGGCTACTGCTAGTTTAAAAGAGGGCAGTTAAGATGCAGTTTGAATCCTTTGCCGATTTTTTAAATATGGGAGGCTATGCATTTTATGTATGGCTGTCGTTTGGCGTTACGTTCTTAGCAATGGGCATTATCGCTATTCAGAGTTTTAGTAAACATCGCGACCTTTTAAAGCAGGTAGTGGTGGAAAAAGAACGAAAAGCGCGTATTAAAAAAGCGCGACAGCAACAGCAAGACAACACCTAGTGTTAATGTGAAAAGTGAACTTAGCATTCATTCGCGTTTTTATTGTTTATTAGTTTTTTCGAAGTGAGAGTTGCATGAACCCGAGACGAAAGCAGCGACTAGCCGTAGTGGGAATTATCGGTTTTTTAATAGTAAGTGCAATTGGACTGATGCTTTACGCGCTTAACGACAGTATTGACCTTTTCTATACGCCAAGCGAAATCATTGAAGGTAAAAACGGCCAGAAACCGCAGGTTGGCCAGCGTCTTCGTATAGGCGGTATGGTAGTGCCTGGTAGTGTGAAAAGGGATCAAGAAAGCTTAGCCGTCAGCTTTGACCTTATCGATACTGGCCCAACGGTTACCGTGACTTATACCGGTATCCTTCCTGATTTATTCCGCGAAGGTCAGGGCATTGTAGCAACGGGTGTACTCACTGGCGCGAGCAACATTAAAGCGCAGGAAGTGCTGGCTAAGCACGATGAAGAATACATGCCGCCTGAGCTAGCTGAAAAAATGAAGGGCATTAAGCACGTTAAACCTGAAAATATGCCATCCTACGAGTCGACTACCGGCAGCGGAGGCAAGTAAATAATGGTGCCAGAAATTGGAAATATTGCGCTGACGCTTGCGCTAGTGCTCTCTATATTATTGGCAGTTTATCCGCTTTGGGGGGCTCACCGTCAGCACGAGGCGTTAATGGCAACGGCCAAACCACTGGCAATTGGCTTATTTACCTTCACGCTTATTGCCTATCTATGCTTAACCTACGCCTTTGTGACTGACGATTTCAGTGTGGCCTATGTTGCCCAGCACTCAAATAGTCGACTTCCCATTTATTATAAAATTACCGCTGTGTGGGGAGGCCACGAAGGCTCATTTCTGCTTTGGGTGCTGATGCTTTCCATATGGACAGTAGCAGTGGCGATATTCAGCAAGGGTATTCCTCTTGCTATGGTTGCAAGGGTGCTGTCGGTATTGGGAATGGTGGGCATCGGTTTTTACTTATTCATGCTGCTTACCTCAAACCCGTTTAACAGCATGCTGCCATTTTTCCCGGTCGATGGGCGAGATCTTAATCCGCTGCTGCAAGATTTTGGCATGATCATTCACCCGCCTATGCTTTACATGGGTTATGTTGGCTTTTCTGTCGCGTTTGCTTTTGCAATTTCAGCACTAATTTCAGGGCAGCTAGACTCAACCTGGGCACGCTGGTCAAGGCCTTGGGTCATTTCAGCTTGGGCGTTTCTTACCGTGGGTATTGCGCTGGGTAGCTGGTGGGCGTATTACGAACTTGGCTGGGGTGGCTGGTGGTTCTGGGATCCAGTCGAAAACGCCTCTTTCATGCCTTGGCTGGTCGGTACTGCCTTAATGCACTCGCTAGCCGTAACCGAAAAGCGAAAGGCGTTTAAGTCGTGGACCGTACTGCTTGCTATTGCCGCATTTAGTTTGAGTTTACTTGGCACCTTCTTAGTACGTTCTGGAGTGATTGTTTCGGTACACTCGTTTGCAAGCGATCCAACCCGAGGCTTATTTATACTGGGAATATTGATTGTACTTAGTGGCTTTGGCTTGCTGCTTTACGCTATGCGTGCTGCTTCACTTAAAAGCCCTGGCCGCTATCAAGCGTTTTCCCGTGAAGTGTTGTTAATGGGTAACAATGTATTTTTGTGCGCAGCAACACTGGTTGTATTGTTGGGTACACTACTGCCTCTTGTACATAAAGAGTTAGGTCTAGGCAGTATTTCGGTAGGCGCTCCGTTCTTCAATCAAATGTTCACGTTATTGATTGTGCCATTCGTACTAATGCTCGGTCTTGGCCCGCTTACGCGCTGGAAACAGCAAAAAGCCAGTGAATTACAAAAACAGCTATTAATCGCTGGCGGTATTGCGCTAAGTGCCGGTGTACTAGTTAACTTTGCCTATGATGAACCAACCTATATGGGCGTTTTAGGCATGATATTAGTGTTTTGGATCCTCGTTACTACGGTGCAAGAGGTGATGCAGCGCTTATCGGCTATGCCATCAGGTAACAGTGATAATGCATCGGTGCTAGTTAAACTTCGCAAGCTTACGCCAAGTCACTGGGGAATGGTGCTGGGCCATGTGGGTTTTGCTATCTGCATTATCGGTATTACCCTTGTTTCAAACTACGAAATGGAGCGGGATGTGCGCATGGACATCGGCGATACCGTTTCTCTTGGCGGCTATGACTTTAGCTTTAGAGACGTCGTCAAAGTCCAAGGCCCGAACTTTAACGCGGACAAGGGCGTATTCGACGTTTATCAAGACGGTGAATTGATCGCGCATCTAGAGCCAGAAAAGCGTTTGTATATCGTACAGCGTATGCCGATGACTGAAGCCGCTATTCACTCAAATCCTATAAGAGATTTATTTATCGCTATGGGCGAGCCTTTAGACAATGGCGCATGGGCCATCCGTATTTATATTAAGCCATTTGTGATCTGGCTATGGGCGGGCGCAGTGGTTATGGCTATAGGCGGTATCTTCTCTATTAGCGACAAACGTTACCGTATGGCTAAAGTAAAAAAGATAAAACGTGTATTTGGTGGGAAAGGTGAAAGCGACGCTGAGCAATCTCATGGTCAAGTATCCACTCCATCAAATGCGTCAGTGAAAGGAGGCGCATAATGAAAAAAGCACCACTCGTTGCTATTCCGTTAGTGTTGTTTTCTTTGCTGGTCATTTTTCTGTTTAAAGGGCTTTTTTCTGACCCCAGAGAGTTAGATTCTCAGGTTCAGGATAAGACTTTACCTGCATTCTCACTGCCAGACCTGATGAAGCCAGAGGTGACCTATACACCTGAAGATTTAAAGGGCAAGGTCACCATATTAAATGTATGGGGTGTATGGTGCGTGACCTGCGCTGTTGAGATGCCGTACCTAACTCAGCTAAAGAACGAACAAAACGTCCACATTGTAGGATTGTATTTTGATCAGGACTTAGACCCAGACTTTGGCACAAAAACACTGAGCCGCGTTCAGCAAGAAGTTACCGACATGCTCAGCCGTTACGGTAACCCTTACGCGTATAATATTTTTGATGTCTATCGCGATACGTCGCTCGACCTTGGCGTAACAGGAGCGCCAGAACACTTTGTTATCGACGCTGATGGCATCATTCGCATGCACCACATAGGCGATATTAACGAGCGTGTTTGGAACTCCAAAGTTGGCCCGCTATATAACAAGCTGGTGGCAGAAGCATCTGGCAAAACAGGCAATGGCAAAAAGTTAGATGTAGATGCAGTTATGGCCTCAGAGCCTACATTGTCGAACACGCTTAATGAAAAGAATAATCAGAGCTCCGCAAGTGCACAGGGAGGGAAATGATTATGTTGTTGACGACCTCTATCCACAGATTCGCAAACGCTAGAGCCATTGCGCTTAACGTTTTCGCACTGCTGTTTGTGTTTAGCGCTTTTTCAGTAAGTGCGGCTGAAGATAAGTTTTCTTTCGACACGCCAGCTCAGCGTGAAAGCTTTTTAAAGCTTACCGCCGAATTACGTTGCCCTATGTGTCAAAACCAGAATATTGCTGATAGCGACGCCATGATTGCCCATGACATGCGCCGAAAAGTTTACGCGTTACTAAAGCAAGGCAAAACAGAGCAGGAGGTGATTGATTTTATGAAGTCGCGCTATGGCGATTTTGTGCATTATCAACCGCCAGTTACAGCTGCGACCTTGTGGCTTTGGGCTGGCCCTGTTTTGTTTATTTTTATTGCCCTAATTGTGGTGATTCGCCGCAAATCGGTAACACCACCAGAAGATATGGCCGCTAAGTTAGCTAAAGCAGATGAAATGTTGGAGCGAGAGAAAGAATGAGTTGGTCTGAGTTTTATATTATTGTTTCAGGCTTAATTACGCTTGTTCTACTAATTGTCGCTTTCCCATGGCTGCGTAATAAAAATCACGCAAAACAAGACAGTTTAAGCAATACGCAAATTGTTAAGCAGCGCCTTGCCGAACTTGATCGTGAAGTGCAAGAAGGGCTCATTAGTGAGCATGACAAACGACAAGCCGTTGACGAACTAAAACTAGCGCTGGTAGATGAAAGCGCATTTCAATCTCATAAAACGGGTAATGCAAAACTTCCGCTCGCGATTGGCGCCGTGCTTGCGATAGCCTGCGGAGTAATTGTATATGCGCAGGTAAACCAAATGGGTCGTGTTACCCAGGCAAGCCAAGCCATTGAAGCGTTGCCCGAATTGAGTCAACAGCTTGCCAGCGGTAATGCAAACAACCTGACCCAACAAGACATTGCTAGCCTTGCTCTTGCTATACGCCAGCGTTTGAGAGAAGAGCCCGAAGATGACACGGGATGGATGTATTTTGGCAGATTGATGCTGAGTATTGGTCAAGAAGTACAGGCCATTGAAGCTATTGATAAAGCGGTGAGTTTGGCGCCATCTAACTCTGCTAATCGCATTACGCTTGCTCAAGCCTTGATGACCACAGGGGATGTAAATAACTTAGAACGTGCACAATCTATCTTATTGGGCTTGCTAAACGACAATCCAGCGAATGATAATCTTGCGCTGATGATGGCGGTGGTCTCCGCTCAGCTTGGCGATCTTGAAAATACTCAGCGTTTTTATCAACAAGTAGAAGGTAAGTTGCCAGCTGATAGCGATATGGCGCAGCGTTTAGTTGCGCGTATAAAAGAGCTAAAAGGGAATACCAATGAAATGGCAGCGCTACAAAATACGGGAATTGAGCCTGCGAATGTGTCAACAGCTCAAAGTGATAGCAGCGAAGCACAAACCGGCTTTAATATTACGGTGAGGCTGTCTGACGACGCTAATACAAAAGCGCCTAAAGAGGGTTTTCTAATAGTTTTCGCTCAAGACGCAAACTCTGACAACAAAATGCCCGCTGCTGTAGTTAAACTGCCCATAGAAGACTTCCCTGTTTCCGTTACTCTAACCACAGAGAACGCAATGATGCCACAATTCACGCTAGCAACACTTTCTGATGTGGTGGTTACCGCAAGACTATCTAAAGACGGTAATGTGGCAGTTGCAAAAGGCGAATGGCAAGGCAGTGTGAGCGCAAGCGTTGCTGCCAACGAAATATCTTCACTAAGCGTTATTATTGATAAGGAATTATAAGTATGGAACTGTCTAAATCACTCGCCACTGGGTTGATTATTGCCGCAAGTCTTTTAGGTGGCTGTGCGAGTAACCATACTCAAGATCAGGCTCAAGCGTATTCTCAAGACACTGGGGCGAGCGCGGCTGTAGTAGATACTTCAGACCCCCGCGACCCGTTCGAGCCGGTTAACCGTGAAATCTGGGATTTTAACTGGGATGTGTTGGATGCCTATATCTTACGCCCAATAACGGTTACCTACGTGACGGTAATGCCTCAGCCTGCGCGAACTGGTTTGGTGAACATCACGGACAACCTACAAGAGCCTGCTAACTTTTTGAATAATATGTTTCAAGGCAAAGTTGACGATGGTTTAGATAGCCTGGCTCGTTTTTTAATTAACACCACGGTAGGGTTAGTTGGCACCTTTGATGTTGCGTCTAAAATTGGTATTGAGCGTAAACGGGAGCAGTTTGGTGAAACTCTGGCTGTGTGGGGATTAGATACCGGGCCTTTCTTAATGCTGCCGTTTTTAGGCCCAAGTGATCCGCGAAGCTTTACCGGTGATTATGTCGACGGTTTTGCATTTCCAATGTCGTTACTTGAAGGTTCTGTAAACTTAGCGCGTATTGGTATTTCGGTACTTGAAACAAGAGCCCAATTACTTGATCAAGAAGCGCAGCTAGAGCAGTCTGTTGATGACTATGCTTTTGTAAAAAATGCTTACTTTGAAAACTTGGAGTTTCGCGTTACCGACGGTAAAAGCGGCGATAAAGCCATTGATGATGAGCAGCTAGATGACTTTGCTGATTTTGAAGCAATGCTGGAAGGCAATGACTTTGATAGCTATGAAGAAACGTCGGAAGAAGGTGTTGATGAGTCGACAGATTCAGAAGATGCGTCAGTTGATGACAGTGAGAAAGCTAAGCTAAAAGAAAAAGACGCCAAGTCGAAAGACGGCAAATAGAGAAAGAGTGATAAATAAAAACGATGTTGGATGAAATTCGGGGCAGGGTTTAGTTACTACTATCTAATTTCAACCTCAACTTCAACGTCACTCCAGCCATATATGCGCCGCACAAAAAAAGCCATGCTCAACAGCATGGCTTTTTAGTTCTAGGTATGTGAACAAGCCTATTGGCAGCGCTCAAACGACAAGCTAATCCTTTGGATAGCCCATCGGGTTTTGTGACTGCCAGTTCCATGTGTCGGCACACATGTCTTCCAAGCCTTTTTCTGCATGCCAGTTAAGCTCTGTAGCAGCTTTTGTTGGATCGGCATAACAGGCTGCCACATCGCCACTTCTACGCGGTGCAATCTTATAGGATACGGTTCTACCCGAACCTTTTTCAAATGCTTTGATCATTTCGATGACTGAATAGCCCTGACCTGTACCTAGGTTGTATTTGTCTAAGCCCATGTTAAGGTTTAAACGATCAAGTGCTTTCAAGTGACCATTGGCAAGATCAACAACATGGATATAGTCGCGAACGCCTGTGCCATCAGCGGTATCGTAGTCGTCACCGAACACGCTTAGCTGCTCTAGCTTACCGGTAGCAACCTGAGAGATATAAGGCATTAAGTTGTTCGGAATGCCGTTCGGATCTTCACCGATTTGGCCAGACTCGTGTGCGCCAACGGGATTGAAGTAACGAAGTAATACTATATTCCACTCGTTATCCGACACGTAAAGATCGCTAAGCATATGTTCAACCATAAGCTTCGACATACCGTAAGGGTTTGTCGGGTGGCCTGTCGCCATATCTTCACGTAGAGGTAGCGATGCAGGATCGCCGTAAACCGTTGCAGATGAGCTAAACACGATATTCTTTACGTTGTGCTTCTGCATAGCTTTACATAGTGTCAGCGTACCGTAAACGTTGTTTTCATAGTATGAAAGGGGCTTTTGCACAGACTCGCCAACGGCTTTTAAACCCGCAAAGTGAATAACGGCATAAATGTTATGCTCGCTGAATATGTCATCTAACACGGCGGTATCGCGAATGTCGCCCTGCACAAACGTAACCGACTTGCCTGTTAACGCTTCTACACGACGAAGTGATTCAGCACTTGCGTTTGCAAGGTTATCCAGCACTACAACACCGTAGTTTTGTTCAAGTAACTGTAAAACTGTGTGACTACCTATATAGCCTGCACCACCAGTGACTAAGATGGTCTTCATGCATTCTCCTTGCTAGACGGTTGCGCAATGTATTTAGCGCAGATGGAATATTGAATAGGTTTTATAACCAATGGATAAATTAAAAATACCACAAAAGCCCACAGTAACGAGGTCCAATTTGACGCGGTTTGAAGAATAAATGCGAATACCGGAACAATGACGAGTAACTTTAGCACATTCAGTAAAGTCTTCTCTGGGACAGATAGCCGCTTTGCGGCCTGGTCGAGCAATTTAACGCGCTCTGTCAATGGAAGACCTTTTAAGGCAGGAATATCTCTGGTAGAAAAATAAAACTTCATAGGTTTATCCAAAAGCCCTTAATAAAAAAACCGCCGGAACGTTACGTTGCGGCGGTTATTGTAGGGTAATTAGTTAGCACTTAAAACATGCTAACAATAAATTACGCCTTTTCTTCAATGCCTGCTTTTTCCCAGAAACGAGATTTAAAGCTCATTAAACCAATCACGATGGCAATGGCGATGCTAAATAGGGCAATTTGAAGATACAGATCTGGCATTTGCTCTACATTCTCAGGGTCGAAGTTGCCTGAAAGTAAGCCAGCAATGATGTTACCGATGGAGTAGGTAAGTACAAACACCCCCATCATTTGCCCTGCGAAACGCTTAGGCGATAGCTTACTTACTGCACTTAGTGCAACAGGGCTCAGGCACAGCTCACCAACAGTGTGTAAGAAGTAAGTGGTAACAAGCCACATAGGCGCAACTTTAAGGCCTTGTGCAGCATATTGAGATGCCATAAACATTACCAAGAAGCCCGACGCCATAATAACGATACCAATTGCACACTTTATAGTGTACGACGGGTCAATCATTCGCTTCGCAAGATTGATCCAGAGGGCAGCAAAGAAAGGTGACAAAATAATGATAAATAGCGAGTTTGAAAGCTGGAACCATACCGTTGGGATAGCGTCCATCCCAAACCAAGAGGTAAGTAGCGAGCCGCTTTCAAGTACGCGGTCGGTGTAGTTCTGAGCGAATAAGTTGAGTGAAGAGCCAGCTTGTTCGAAACCAGACCAGAAACACGCTGAAGCAACACACACTAAGAACAACGCCCACATGCGCTTCTTCTCGTTGTCGCTTAGCTGACCTTTGAAATAAATAAAACCAAAGTAAGCGAAGAAAATAATGGTAAATACAACGGCAACTTGTTGAGCAAGGGCAACTGGCTCAATAACGATAGTGCCCATGTGTGCAAGCACAATTACCACAACAGCAAGTGCAATCACTGCCCATACGCCCATCCATGCGCGCTGTTTAGCTGCACCTTGATATGGGTTTGCAGGAGCAACAGAATCCGCCGATAACGAACGGTTGCTGAAGTAATATTGAATTAGGCCGATTGCCATACCAATGGCAGCTGCACCAAATGCATAGTGCCAGCCCCAGTTTTCCTGTAAATAACCGGTAACTAGGTAGGCGATGAGTGAACCTATGTTAATACCCATGTAATACAGCGCATAACCACTGTCGCGACGGCCATCGTCGTCGCCATACTGCTGGCCAACCATTGCTGAAATGTTAGGTTTAAGTAAGCCAGTACCAGAAGCAACAAGAATAAGGCCAACAAAGAAAAGGTTTTGCAAGTCTATGGCCAGTACCACGTGGCCTGCGAAGATGATAATACCGCCATACCATACGGCGTTTTTACCACCGATTAAGCGGTCCGCTAACCACCCGCCCGGTAAGCCAAGAAAATATACCGCACCTGTGTATAGGCCGTAGATAGCGCCAGCGGTTGCAACGGTAAAGCCCAAGCCCTGCGTTTGTAAGCTCGCGGTCATGAAAAGAACAAGTAGCGCGCGCATACCGTAGTAACTCATGCGCTCCCACATTTCTGTAAAGAATAGCGTTCTTAGGCCCCCTGGATGGCCGAAAAAGCTAGTATCGTTAGATGGTTTCATAATTCTATTTTAATTCCATATTGCTTATGGTTGTTATTGTAGAGCACTTATAGGATAGGCTCTTTGATAGTCGTCCGTAAGGCGGATAGCTTCTTATACTAGAGCTTGCTTAAAGACACAAGATTTGGGCGACAAACTTCATCAAAGCGGTGTCAATCGGCTAAGTCTTGTACGACTTAGCCGATTGAAGAGTTGGCTTGCTAAATAGATGGAGGCACTAAAGCTCGCGGATAGTAGCTACTACAATTCGCACTATTCCGTAAATAAGCAGCAATGACACACCAAAAAGAACAAGGTTATAGATAACCGTGGGGTAAGCATTATCATCCGGAAGGGTAGGTGATTCTACGGTGACCAAGTGTTGTAGCTTTTGATATGCCTCTACGCGCGCATTTTCAAGTGTAATCAGCGATGAAGAGTACGCTTGAATAGCCAATTGAAGCTGCACCTGAAGGTTACTGTATTGCGCCATTAACTCACTCACTGACAGGGCTTCACTTTCTCCTTCAGCAGTACTAATGCGCTCCTTCTGCTTTTCTACTTCTTTCTGTAGTGCGGCTATTTCTCGCTTAATGTTAATCACTTCAGGTGCGACGTTAGACATCATGGTCGACATGGTGCTTAGCTCAGCTTTTTTCTGCGCAAGGGTTGCCTCTAATGAAAAAGCAATCTGCTGAAACGCTGCACCTTCAGCAGTAGGGTCGAGCACGTTGTACTTGGATTGGAAGCCTAAAATTTCAGTTTTTGCTTGTTGCAGCTTTTGTTCAACAATCTCGTGTTCACCCTTGGCAAACGTAAGCTTAGACTTTGCTAAGTTATTGTTGATGTTATTAATAAACTCTTCCGCTTTATCAACAATAGCTTGGTTGATTATTTGGGCATATTCAGCGTCGAATGCGCGGGTTCGCAAACTAATTACAGAAGATGCCGAGTCAACGCTAACGTCAATATGATCCAAGTAAAACTGGTAGAAATCTTCTTGTTTGTGTGAAGACGATAGGCCGCTAAACAAATCGGCTTTGTCTGACATGTAATGTTCTCGAAGGCCAATAGTCTCATCGAGATACTTAATCATATCTGCAGACTGAATATACGCTTCTACAAGCTGACTTTCTGTACCGCCTGAAGCACCAGAAACTCCAGCTGCCATCAGAAGAGATGACGGGTCGAAACTACTGCCGCCATCGCTAGATTTTACAATTAACTGACTTTTACTCTCGTATTGAGGCGCAGCCCATAAAACCAGATAGGCGGCGTAAAGAACCCATGGAAGTACAAGCAACAGCATTTTGTGTTTGCTGAGAAGGGCATTGAGCTGTGTAAGAGATTTTTCCACTGTGATTTGAACCTATTTAAGTGATTTCTTATTGTCTGCATCCTGCGTATAAACGTCGATGCCTTCTTCGAGATCGTGATAATAAGTGAGTTTACCTTCATCAATAATAACGGCGGAGGTACAGAATTCGCGAATTTGGTCGAGTTCGTGACTAACCATAATAACGCCCGCTTGTTCACTTTTTTCTTTTAGCGATAAACGCGCTTTTTTTCTGAACAGCGGATCGCCTACTGATGTCGCTTCATCGATAAGATAAATATCAAAATTGATATTCATGCAGCACGCAAACACGAGTTTTGCGCGCATGCCCGACGAGTAGGTGCGCACGGGAAGATCGAAGCGTTTACCTAACTCGGCAAACTTTTGCACTTTTTCTTCGTATTCTGGGAGCGACTTGACGTTATTAATTCTTCCCACGAAACGCGTATTTTCACGCCCTGTCATTTGCGGGTGTACACCTGTTTGAAGGGCAACCGGCCACGACATTGATTTATTCGTTAAAACTCGGCCTTTGTCTGGGTATTCGCTTTTGGCTAGCATCCGGAAAAGAGTCGACTTACCAGCGCCATTTTTACCTAAAATTGCGACGTTATTTTCCGTAGGAAAATCAAAATTCAAATTTTTGAAAATATATTGAGGGCCCATTTTACTGGGGTAACTCTTTGTTAGATTCTCAATTCTTATCATCGAGACAACACCTTCTTCCATGTGATGTGATACATCGCGAGGCTGAGGAATACTGAGATGATTGTTATTTCGTAAAGAAAAGTCAATGATACGCCCTTTGTGCCATAAGACTCAAAGCATGCGTAGCGGGCAAGTTCGTTGAAATGTACTAGTGGATTCCACGTCAGATACGGCCAATATTCCTCAGGAAGGTCTTGTAGACTGAAAAATACGCACGAAATAAACATTAGTGGACGAGTAAGTACAGATTTAATCTTGTCTACCTCTGGAATAAAAGCTGCCCCAATCGCAAATATGAGACCTATAGATATTGAGAAAATCCATAACAAAAGAAATAGAGAAATTAATAGCAGGGGGTCATTCACGGTAAATGTTTCGCCCATCAAATATAAAGCTAGGATTAAAAGTATTACTACCAGAACTTTGATCGAAAATTCTAGAAAGCCTGCAGTGAGTACTGATGAAATTGGCTGAACTTGACGAAATGCATATAGAGGTTTGTTCCTTCGAATTGAAGTTGAAACTGATTGCAAACATGATGTAAGAGACTGCAAGCCCACCATTCCAATCATCATGAACAGAAAAAGAGGTATAGAATGTATAACGCTCCCGCTTATCAAACCCCGTAGATATGACATTAAAAATATGAACGTAAAAGGCTCTAAAAACGCCCAGCCCAAGCCAAATTTATCGTTAAATTTACTTTGAAGCTCACGCAGGAAAAGCGCGAATATCACGCCTCTCCATGCGTAGAGCTGGTCTTTAAAGGTTACCATGCTTAATTAGTAGCTACGTTAGCTGCAATAGCAATTTGATAGACGATTTGAGTGATATCTTTGACAGCTTGCAGTACTTTGGTATCAATTGCAGGCAGAACGATAATCTGGTCCCCTGGCTCAAGCTTGCTTTTGTCACTTGAAAGGAATGAGTCGTTCACGCTTGAAAAAGTAACGTTACCGTTTTTGCGAACAATTAGTATACGTTCGTCTTCAGCGCGTTCAGTGAAACCGCCAGCCCATGCAACGTAATCTTCGGTAGTTGCATCTGGGTTAAACACCACAGACTGAGGCAGCAATACTTCCCCGCCAACGTGAATCAAGTCAGTTACTTCAGGAATGACGATGGTATCGTTGGGTTCTAACAAAATATTAGCTATGTCGCCGTTTTCAGAGACAACGACACGGCCTTGCGGTTCTACTTGCCTTGCTCGCGCAATAAAGTCTGCGACAAGCTGCGCCTCTTGAGCTCGAATCGCACCTTCACCAGTAGAGCTTATTGGGGCGGTATACATGCTTCTTTCAAGACGCTGTAAACCCTCTTCAATAATTTGCTTTTGCTTTATTGCTACACTTTCTCTCAGTAAATAAATGTTTTGCGTATCAGAGAGCGTGGTATCAGCTTCAATATGGTCTAGCACGTCAAGTAAGCGCGCACCTTTATCAACCATAATTTGTGATGCGCCTGCGAAGGCTCCTGCAACATTGATGCGATATATTTGCGGTTCGTGATCTGCAATGTACTCTACCGTATCGCCCGCGCTTAGTTCTAAAGAAGCGAACGCTTTTAAATCTAAGTAACGTGCGAACTGTTTATTATTGCGAACACCCGATACTGAGGCATGAGAAGCGAATTCACCGGGGCGTGCAAAGTAGTTAACTACGCCGCCATTTAATTCTTCATTTAGAAATTCAAAGGTAAAGCTATTACGGGCTCCGGTTTCAACAACAATTGTGTTGCCAATTGGGTGCACTAAAATAGTGTCGCCGTCTTTGAAGGATACAGCTGGAAGCTTTCCACTTCTAAAAAAAGCATACAAGTCTGCAGTGGCTACTGTCTTGCCGTTGCGAACGACATCTATTTGCCTAAAACTGCCACGCTGGAAGTCGATACCGCCTGCACGTTTTAGATAATAAAGTACGCTATCTGAAGCAAGGCCGGCGTATTGACCGGGGCGCAAAACTGGCCCTGATACAAATATAGACACTGGGGTCGATGTAAGAAGGTTTACGTAAACATTCACATCGTTGGTATACACCTGCCTAATTTTAGCTGTAACTGTTTGGTTTACCGTGCCTGCAGGTGTGTTTGCTACTCGAATAGGACCGATATTAGGAATAAAAATATTGCCTTGGTTGTCAACGGTTACTACGTCTGAAAAATTCACTGCCCCCCAAAGCCAAATATTTATTTTGTCGCCAGGTGCTACTAAGTAATTGTCGTTTAACCCTGAACTGCGTTCGGATTCAAAACCACCAATAAAGAGGTTTGCAGCAAATGGCGGGTTCTCCATAGGCGCTTGTGCTGGAAACACGGTGTCAATTGTGGGCTCACCAGGGAGATTAACCCCATTTCTTGGTTGGGTTGAGAATTGCCCCATCGTGTTTGCAGAGCTTGATGCGCCTGGCAACGTTCGCTGTGTTGATACGCTCAACGGAGATACCGACTGGGCCGAAATGCCGCTTTGAGATTGCTGAGCTCTTTCACGTAACTGCTGCAGTTGCTCCATGCTTTGAGCAAAAACCGGTTGTAACATCATGCTGCCAATGACTGCTGTACATGCTATTTTTGACAGCGCTTTTAATGTGTCTTTCATATCCATAAACTTCATTGTTTTATTCACCTAGCACGGCTGCTGAAACAACGAGAGGAGATACGACTCTCCACTGCCCATCTCGCTGACAAGTTGTTAATTTGCGCTGCGCTCCATTTTGAACCGAGTCACTATCTTGTAAAGAAAAGCGGATACATTTATTGCCGGTAGCTGAAACATAGTGCTTGGATGCTTCGTAATCGTAACCATCAAAGCGTATCTTGAAAGATTCCTTTGTATCAAAATAGATATTGGCTTTTGGAATGTTTATTGCAAGCTCTTTGTCCGGCGCTAAAGAATATGCAAGAGAAGAGTGTACCAAAGGGATGTCAGCTTCAGTAACTGTAGGTGAGTTAGTACACCCTGTTGCGCCCACTATTAGTGCGAACGGCAATAAAAAACGTTTGAATTGTTTGAACATTAGCTTTCATATCCATATAGCAATTTGGCGCTAGGATAACATAAGTTTTAAAAAAAGCATGTTTGCTATCGCTCTGGCGCTAGGGTCTGGCGAAGCAAGAAGACCGCTTTTTTACTAGCAAGTTCAAAAGTGTTGAAAAAATTTACTATTCATCGGAATAAAAGATGATGAAATTCGTTAATAAAAAATTAAGCATTATTCTAAATGCTAAAGGCAGCTTGGCTCGTTGAGATGGGCTCTAAGCGTATTGTATGAAATTTTTTTGAAACGTTATTTTTTTGATTGGGGTGGTTACTTAAACAAATGTTTTATATCATATGGCGGTTTTCTACCCGCACAGTTATAACAACAAGCCCTCACCGCGCTGGAAGAAATGGAAGTTGTATGTAAATGGAATCAACATTGAGTTTTATAGACAAATTTAAAAGTGCATTGGTTATGTTCGAAAATCCAAATATTTCGCTGTCCGATGACGAGAGGTTGTGTGTTCTATGCTAGCGTACTTGCAGTTCGTCCCGCTTTTCACTGCATTTTTCGTAGCCCTAATACTTTTAGTGGTGATGACGCCATTAGCGCATCAGTTCGGCTTAGTTGACCAACCTACTGCGCGCAAACGCCATGCAGGAATCGTCCCGTTAACCGGGGGGGTAGCGATATTCATGGCTGTTCTTGTAGCAAGTGTCGCTACAGATGTATGGATGAAGAATGATCCCCTTTTCTTTACTGCGTCCGCTTTTGTCGTCTTGCTTGGTATGCTTGACGACCGTTTCGATTTAAGTGCTAAAGGGCGCCTTATGTGCCAATTTGGTGTGGCTGCTATCATGGCATGGAGCGCACAAAATTATATTACTTCATTAGGCAACATCTTTGGCACTGGCGAAGTGCTGCTCGACCTCGGCGGGTATTTTTTCACTATCATTTGTGTCGTTGGTGTTATCAATGCATTTAATATGATCGACGGTATTGATGGTCTAGCAGGTGGTATGAGCTTGGTTATATTGCTTACCGTTGCAGGCTTTTTGATTTTTACCGGTAATGGCGCGTCGATTATGGAGCCGCTTATCATCGTTGCCGCAATCGTTCCTTTTCTTGCTTTCAATTTAAGTTGGAAAGGATTTAAAGGTAATAAAATATTCATGGGCGATGCTGGTAGTATGTTCGTTGGGCTTACGATAGTGTGGCTGCTTGTTGATCATACACAAGGTGGCTCCGCTGCGTTTAGACCTATAACAGCGGTGTGGCTGGTAGGGCTTCCTCTAATGGACATGGCGGCAATTATGTATCGCCGTGCTCGAAAGGGGCAATCAATGTTAAAGCCAGACAGGCAGCACCTTCACAATATATTTATGCGGGCCGGACTAAGTAGTAGGAAGTCATTGGTCGCTATACTATGCCTTGGTGCGTGTTACTGCTTGATTGGTATATTAGGTGAAGTATATCAAGTGCCAGAAGCTGTAATGTTTTATAGTTTTATTGGTCTTTTGATTATTTACAGTTTAGTGATCCAACATATATGGAGCGTCCTTCGCTTTATCAAGCGGTTCTCGTCGTAAATTTGGTGAGCCCCATAGCAGGTTGCGCGAAATAGTTGTAACATACCTTCCTAAATAAAGGCGCGTAAGAGCGCTTTTATTTTCTCTGTTTCTTTTAGGCTGGTAAAAATATTCTTGATAAATCAATTCTCTATTCTTCACAACGAAAATAAAAAAAAGCACGTTGAATCGATTGTCGCAATGGCGGTTTATCAAGCAGACAATGCTAAGTGGCTCGAGGAGTCTATTGAGAGCATAACCAGCCAAAGTTATACCGATTTCCTTTTTATTATAGTTATTGATGGGCCTGTACCAGGCTCGATAACTCAAGTCCTCAACACTGCAACTATGAGTGATAATAGGATTGTTCTAGCGCAAAATAGTCACAATATGGGACTTGCAAGCAGTATGAATTCAGCCATCGATTTTGGTTTAGCGTTTGAACCGTCTTTTTTTGTTAGGATGGACGCAGACGATATCTCTGAACAGCACCGCCTTTCGCGCCAAATCACTTACCTTAAAAAGCACAGCAACATCTCTGTGCTAGGCTCAGCGCTGACTGAAATCAACGAAAGTGGTAAGAAGGTGGGAGCACGTGTAATGCCGGCATCTCACAAGCAGATCACGCGCATATTACCAAGGCGTTGTTCTCTCAATCACCCTACCGTAATTATTCGGTACAATGTGTTTCTCGATGGGCACAGATACAATGATGACTTACTTAACACTCAAGATTATTTTTTCTGGATTACTCTTGCTTCACAAGGGTATATTTTCAGGAATTTAAAGGACCGTTTGTTAAAATTTAGGAGAGTGAATAACTTCTATAAGCGCCGAGGACTGAGCAAGTCCCTTAATGAATTCAAAGCGCGAATTTACGCGATAACCAAGCTAAAGCAATATTCTCCCTATAATTTTTTCTATGCATGCGGAGTATTGTCGTTGCGTTTAATGCCCGGTAAAGTTGTGAAACTAGCGTATAAACTCGACCGTCACTTGCTAGAGAGGTTTGGTAAGCATTGAAAACAGGCGTTGTCGTAATACTCTATAATCCGGATTTTAGTCACGTCGCTGAGGTCATTAAGGCTTTCAGTGCGCCTGAGTGGGATTTAGTGGTCGTTGATAACACGGCCGGTGCTGACGACCGCCTTAGTGATCCCCGTTTCAAGTACATTCATTGTGGTACCAATGTGGGCATTGCTAAAGCTCAAAATATTGGCTTGAAAACGCTTTTTGATAGAGGCGTTGAATATGCGTTTTTGCTAGACCAAGATAGTCTATTTACGCCCACTATTGCCGTTGAGTTATTGCAGCAGTTTAAAACTATGGAGAAAAGCTCTTCCATTGCTGCCATAGGCCCCTCTATTTACTGTCAATTTTCAGATTGCGTTGACCAAGGTGTTTTACAAAAAGGCAAAAAAATCTCTGAGAGCTTAAAAGAAGTAAAACAAATAATAGCTTCAGGCATGCTCCTTTCTCGCCACGCTTTTGAACGGGTAGGAGAAAAAGAGAATGGCCTATTTATTGACGGCGTCGATCACGAATGGTGCTGGCGTGCACGAGCCAAGGGCATGACTATTTATCAGTCGCTTAGCGCCTGCATGCCTCATCGGCAGGGCGATGACAGAATAAAGGTGTGTGGAATTACCTTTAAGCAAGGGGCACCCATTAGGCTCTACTACCAATTTCGGAATGTGTTAATTCTAGCAAGACGTCGTTATGTTCCACTTTATTGGAAGCTTCGTCATGTTTGTGCAATACCCGTAAGGTACATTGTTAATAGATTTTGTTTTGGTCAGGGACATGAGAGAGGCAAATACATGCGTTTTGGGCTAAAAGATGGCCTCAAACATCGCAGTGGCCCGATTCAACCCGATAAAGTTGTTAAATAGCGTCGGCATTTAGCAACGTGTCGCTAGTTAACGAGCAGATACAGTGAAAAATCTTCGCGTCCCCCTTTCACTAATTTGGTGCATTAGATATTATTTATCCCAAATTTTGTGCGTTCAACGGTGATTAAAAGCTGTAATGCCCACTTTCAAGACATTAATGCTCTAAAAAGGTAATTGGAACATCGATTGCATTACTCTAGATAACAGCATCGAATATAACCAGCTTAAGGAAGAATTGACGACGTGATGTCGACTTGAGCGTGTAATTAGGATTTTAAGAAGGATATTAACTAATGAGTCAGGTTAAAAAAGCGGTAATCCCTGTAGCAGGTCTAGGGACCAGAATGCTTCCAGCAACAAAGGCCATCCCTAAAGAGATGTTACCAGTGGTTGATAAGCCGCTAATTCAATATGTAGTAAGTGAGTGTGTTGCCGCAGGGCTAAAAGAAATTATCCTAGTAACACACGCGAGTAAAAACAGCATTGAAAACCACTTTGACACCTCTTTTGAGCTAGAAGCCACGCTAGAAAAGCGTGTAAAACGCCAACTGTTAGAAGAAGTACAGTCAATCTGTCCAAAAGATGTAACTATCATGCACATTCGCCAAGGCGTTGCGAATGGGCTTGGTCACGCAGTACTTTGCGCTCGACCTCTGATTGGCGATGCGCCATTTGCGGTAGTACTACCTGACGTTATTATTGATGATGCAGCAAGTAATCCTAAGAAAGATAACCTTGCAGACATGGTTGCCAAATTTAACACCAGCCGAGTAAGTCAGGTTATGGTTGAGCAGGTCCCAGACGAAGATATTTCTAAATTCGGTATCGCAGATCTAGACGGCGCGGCTATTGCCCCAGGTCAGTCAGCGAAGATACACAAAATGGTGGAGAAGCCGCCTCGCGACGAAGCACCTTCTGACCTTGCTGTGGTAGGTCGATACGTTCTGTCAGAAAAAATCTGGGATCTGTTAGAGTTTACTCCTCCAGGAGCGGGTGGTGAAGTACAGCTGACTGATGCTATTGATGCACTGATGAAACTTGAACAAGTTGATGCCTACTACATGAAAGGTAAGAGTCACGACTGTGGCAGTAAGTTAGGTTACATGAAAGCTAACGTTGAATACGCGTTACGTCACCCGTCGTTAGGCGACGAATTTAAAGAGTACTTAGCTTCTGTTTTAAAATAGTATTATTAGAGTTTGTTGATCGGCACTATATATCAAGATACAACAGACTAGGGCAATCAAATAGCTTAAAAAGATAAAAAATGCGCCTTTACGGCGCATTTTTTACGCGAGGAGCCAGCGTACCGCTTATTCGCTTTAGCTCGTCTATCTTACCTGTACATAGCCTTCAATTTTGTTAAGCATTTTTTCGCCAATACCTTTGACCTGGGTTAGCTGTGCGACTTCAAGAAACGGTCCCACTTCTTCTCGGTATTTAATAATTGCTTTCGCTTTAGATTGTCCAACGCCGGGTAGGGTGATCAATTGCTCTACGGTCGCTGAGTTTAAATCGATACGTTGTTGCTGGTCCGTACCTTGATTAAACCGAGCATTTTCGCTATCCGCTGGTTGAGCACAAACCGCTGGCGCTTGAATGGCTAGTGCAGATAGTACGAGTAAACCTGAGATTAATTTTTTCATCATCTTTCCTTGTATGTGGCTAAACGCGCCATAAACGTTATCGGCGCTGCTATTTAGCTAATTGAGATTAAAAGGTGTACCTGAAGCACACAGATTTTCTAATTCTTAACAACAAATAGGCTAAGTCGAGACGGCATACGCCTCACATAATTACCTAGTTACAGAATTCGGCATACTTCAGCGTGTACACATAAGATGATAAAGACGGGTTGAAAAAGCGGTAGTCCAGTTTTAGTACAGTTTTAATTAAAAAAAGCGGGGAAAATAAATAAAAAAACGGGCTTAAAAGCCCGTTTTGAATTAATGTCTGCGTGAACGCATATGAAGCCTATAGGCGGTCAAGAAGCGCTTGTGTGAATTCTGTTGTACCAGCCTCACCACCAAGGTCACGAGTTGTGCGGTCGCCAGATTCGATCACATCTTTCAGTGCTGCGCGAATTTTCTCTGCTTTATCGCCCATGTTTAGGTACTCAAGCATTTGTGCCGCAGCCAAGATTACTGACGTCGGGTTAGCAAGGTTCTTACCTGCGATGTCTGGTGCAGAGCCGTGAACCGCTTCAAAGATTGCACAATCTTCACCGATGTTCGCGCCAGGTGCCATACCAAGACCACCGACAAGACCGGCACACAGGTCAGATAGGATGTCACCGAAAAGATTCGTTGTAACAATAACGTCAAACTGGTGCGGATTCATAACAAGCTGCATACAACAGTTATCAACAATCATTTCCGCTGATTCGATGTCTGGGTAACGCTCACCAACTTCACGAGCAACTTTTAGGAATAAGCCTGAAGTTGATTTAAGAATGTTAGCTTTATGAACAGCAGTGACTTTCTTGCGGCCTTCGCGGCGGGCGAGTTCGTAAGCAAAAGTTACGATTTTTTCAGCGCCGTCACGAGTAATCTTACTCATTGCTTCAGCTTCATTACCGTCTTCTGAAACAACTTGGCCAAGGCCAGAATACATACCCTGCGTGTTTTCACGAACGGTAATAATGTCGATATCTTCGTAACGTGCCTTAGTGCCTTTGAAAGACATTACTGGACGAAGGTTTGCGTAAAGCTTGAACTGCTTACGAAGACTTACGTTGATAGATGTGAAGCCTTCACCAACGGGGGTGGTTAAAGGGCCTTTTAGGGCAACTTTGTTTTTAGCGATCAGGTCTAATGTTTCTTGAGGTAGTAGCTCGCCATGTTCTTCCAGTGCAACTAAGCCCGCATCGGCATAGTCATAGGCAAAGTCACAGCCAACCTTATCTAGAATTTTTGTGGTTGCATCGATAATGTCCGGGCCAATGCCGTCACCGCGAATGACTGTAATACGTTGCTGAGTCATGTGGAGGGATCCTCTGGTAATTCTGTTGTCAAAATCGTTAGGTTTATTCAATTTTTAGGGTGACGCTTAAAGCGTCAAATTCTGCCTGCTTACTTATTATAATGGAAAATGTAGGGAAAAAGGGTAAAGCACTGCAAAAGTTGCCATATTTTATATGATAGCCGGCGCAAGTTATAGCCATTCGTAAAGATTAATTGAAGCGGTGAGGGATAAATATTGATATCTGGGAGTAATGCGGGTGATAAAGGTCCAAAAGCGCTAGACGGCCAGAGGGCAAAAAAGCAAGTGTCCATTGGACTCGAGTGCTGCAGATATATCTTCGTGCTTGATACCAAGAATATTTAAAAGCGTTTTTACCTTTGTATCTTGAAGGAGAGAGTAAATATTTTGATCAAACAAACAGGCTTTTGTCAGGGCAAAACTTAACACCAAAATCGCTTGTTCTTTTTGGATTGATTTTGGAACGTCAGAGCTCAACTTCCCGCATTGGTGTATAACAGCACGCCATGTCGAGCTCTGATGCCAACTTCCGGCAAGTTCAGAAGCTATTGCGAGCCACGTCGTGTCGGTTTTTACCTTAAATGCGTTGTTGATTGAAACGGTTTTGGTTAGGTCGACAGGCAAGGACTGAGACACCTTAAAGCCGGGAAGTGTGAACAGCGGTGTGCAAATAAACGTCATTGTTAATGCCGCTGATTGTGGCGTAAATTTTGAATCTGCAACTTGAGCAAAATGACTTGCAAATGAACACGCAAGAAGCGTGATTTGTTTGCACATTCCCATCAAAGGGAATTGATTTTGCGTAAGCCGTTCTAACAGAGCAAACTGGATGAGCATATCGCCCACGCGCTCTATACCATACGTTAATACCGCCTGTTTTATGCTCTTAACCGGCAATTGTAATCTGTTGTCTTGGCTCGCAGTATGGATTAAAAAGTGATTAAAAGTGGGCACTTTTTGAATCTTCTCACACAACTCATCAATAACAACATCTCGCTTCTGCAACTCATCAATAATAGTAATGAGAGCTTTTGGTGGGTGCTGTATTGCAAATGTGGACGGTAGAAATGGTGATCCGCCTTGGTTTACTCTGGCGTGGGCCGTGTCTGTATATAGCGCAACGAAGTGTTCAAAAGGTAGCGAGAGAGAAACGGGAGCGCTAATAGACGATAAAGGTAGCCACTTACCATCTTCATCATCCTTACTCAGCATGAAAACAAATCCATGATTTTGCTGAATATCTACCAAAGCGCCCGGTACTCCTTCAGCATAAACTTTTGCGCCGGGAAGTAAGCCGTTGAAAAGAGGGATAAGATGAGATAAATGATGTCTATGGTGCGCGGGTAGGCGAACTGCTACGCGTGAGAACACTATTTTGTAGTCAGCTTTCTTCTTTCCATTGGCGAAAACACCTGCCAGAAGACAAAGTCTTTGCGCTAAGTTGAGCCGGCTGTCGGCGATATATTGACTATGTTTCTCACCCCGAAACGCTTTTTGTAACTTTATTGTATCTAACCAAACAGCCAGATTGTGCTTACGCAAAAAGCGAAGTACATCTGGTATCGTATCGCGCGGCGTGTTGCTATCTGATAGCCAAAGGGTGGCGAGTATAGATGCGAGAACGTGCTGTAAATAATGATCGTTAAATCGACACAGCTTGCCGAATAGTGCGAGTAATAAAAGTTGCTGTGTGCCTTTAGGCAAGTCATTATCGATGTGAAGGGTGGCTGCAGATAGCGCTGGATTGGCGTTAACCAAGGTTAATATTCGCTTTGCGTTTTTTAACCAATGATTAATACGCTGCTCGACCGATAAATCAGCCTCGCCTACATGTATCAGGCGTTTAAGTGTGGAAATGATGCCTGTCATTCCCCATCCTTTTAACTTTTCTGGTAGCTGGAGTAAGCCCCTTCACCCCATGCAATGAGTTTGTCATTCTCAAACAATAAAGGCGTGCATTCGTCTTGTGTCGTTAATCCATCTGCGCGCACATGTTGAGTTCTAAAAAACATAACCTGAATTGCTGTAGTACCTTGTCGCTTGGCTTCTGTAATATCAGGTGAGCCTAGCAAAGCAAGCACTTCTTCTCGGGTACTGCCCAATTTTAATTTTGTGATTTGAACGCGGTTGTATTCTTCACGGTCTTTCCAATCCATATTTTCAGGCTTATCGGGATAAAAAGCGATAATCATAAAAACAAACACCGCATATAAAGCGACGCCAGCTAAAATTAGACGAATAACCTTGGTATTCATGACCGTTACTTCTCGTTTTCTATACTCAAATGTTAGTGAGGGATATCAATGTCAAAAGCATAAGCATTAGACAAAGGAAGTTCGCTGCATGTAACATTTTTTCGTTTAAATACACTCTAGGTAAGTGTACCTTAAAACGCCCACTAAACATAAGTAGTAAACGTAAGCAAATGCGTCGCCAATGATTTTGCTTTTTTAGCCATTTTTCACAACATAGCAAGGTTCGTAAGCACTGCCAGGTAGCTTCATTCTATGTTGTTTTACAAACGACTCAAGTAGCGTATCAACCTTCCCCATCAGTGTACTATCACCGGTGAGCTCAAACGGACCATGTTTTTTGATCTGAGCAATGCCTTCCGCTTTAACGTTACCCGCAACAATGCCTGAAAACGCTTTGCGCAAATTGGCCGCTAGATCACTTTTGCTCTGGTCTAAGTGCAGCTGAAGCGCAGCCATACTTTCATGGGTAGGAATAAAGGGCTGTTGGAAATCCTGCTCAATCTTTAATGACCAATTAAAGCTAAATGCATCACCCATTGCACCTCTGAATTTCTTTACTTTTTCAAGCTGTTTACTCATGGTACGTGCTACTTCTTCAGGGTCATCTACAATGATTTGATATTTTGATTGTGCTTCTGGACCCAGTGTTGCACCAACAAAAGCGTCTATGGCTTCAAAGTATTCTTCGCTACCAGCAGGCCCTGTTAGAATGAAAGGAAAAGGTTGCTGCGCATTGCGTTCATTCATCAAAATGCCAAGCAGATAAAGTAATTCTTCGGCAGTGCCTACACCGCCTGGAAACACGATAATGCCATGTCCGAGTCTAACAAACGCCTCTAAACGCTTTTCAATATCAGGCATGATAATGAGCTCGTTGACAATGGCGTTGGGCGGCTCGGCGGCAATAATACTCGGCTCAGAAATGCCAATGTAACGGCCTGTCTTGTGACGTTGCTTTGCATGGCCAATGGTAGCGCCCTTCATGGGGCCCTTCATCGCTCCAGGTCCGCATCCTGTGCAAATATTCATGTCACGCAAGCCGAGCTGATAGCCCACTTCTTTCGTATATTTGTACTCAACTTGATTAATGGAATGGCCGCCCCAGCAGACAATTGTGTTTACGCCATCGTTCCCTTCAAGCGCTTTAGCGTGGCGTAGCATGTCGAACACCATGTCTGTGATGTCGTTACCTTCAGCCGGTGTGGTTTGATGAAGAAATGCGTACTTATTACCCATGTAAAGCAAATCGCGTAGGACCGCAAATAGATGTTCGTGCACTCCTCGAACGAGTTTTTCGTCAACGAAAGCCACTTCAGGAGGGTTCACTAGTTCAATTTTTACGCCTCGCTCACGACGAATGAGTTTTATTTCAAAATTCTCATATGGGGCAAAAAGTGCTTCGAAATTGTCTTCGTCAACGCCGCTGTTCAATACTGCTAAGCAGCAGTTTCTGAACATAGCAAAGAGTTCGCTGTTGGTGGCGTCTTGAAGGCGAGAAACTTCTACTTGTGATAGCTGGCTCATCCAGCCAACAGGGTTAAGCTGCACTTTCTTCATGGTTTTACTTCCTATAAGTCAGTGCTTAAATCAGTGACTACGAGGTTGCGGCCGTTTCGTTTTGCTCTATAGAGGTATTCATCGGCGCGTTCAAACACAGTTTCGGTAGTATCATTGTCATTGAAACAGGTTGCGCCAAAAGATGCGGTGATTTTTACTTTTTCTTGCTTGAATTTAAACGGCATTGCAGCAAGTTTAGTTCTAACTTCATTAAGCTTTTTATCTATATCTGCCATCTGCGCCTGAGGCAGTAGCATTACGAACTCTTCTCCTCCCCACCTGGCAATAAAATCATTTTCGGACAAACTTTGCTTTAAGAATTTACTCACTACCTGAAGGGTTTTATCGCCTGCTGCGTGCCCGAATCTATCGTTGATTGACTTGAAATGATCAATATCCACAACGGCGACCGCAAGCAAGTCACCATTTTCTTTAAATTTAGTGAAAGCAGCTTCTAGTCTCTCATTATACGCCTGCCTGTTTGGAAGCCGAGTGAGCGGGTCGGTGCGGCTTTGCATTGCTTGTTCGGCCAGCTTCTTTTTATAGACGCTGGTTTGCTGCTGAAGTGTATCTATTCGCGATTGCATAGAAGAGAGCAGTGCCATTAGCGCTTCTTGACCTTGCTGATCGTTGCTTTGTTGCTCGCTTAATGTAGTCACAAGCTTTTCTACGCGAAACTGTGTCTGCTCTTTAAGTGCTTCTAGAGAACTGCTTTCCGATACGGCTTCTTCGATGTGAATAATGTCGCGTTTAAGTTGCTCATTACCAGCTTGGCGCTGCTGGAACTGGGCTTGGCTGCCTTGGATCGTATTGCTGACGTCGCTACTCACTTCACCTAATGAACGGTGCAGACTCTGAATCACTTTTCCTGTTAAGCTCGCCTCTGACATAGCGTCTTGAACGATCATGCGCAAAATTACAACGCAGCTTTTAAGCAGCTGGTCTTCATCCATGCCTTCATCAAGACGTTGTTTTATATCATTGAGTTGTTGATCGTTAGGTTTTTTTTGCGCATAAGAAGCAATAAGGTGATTAAGCTCAACCAAAATAGAACGGTAGTGAGGGTTATCATCTTTAATCGAACGAGCCGATGTGCTTTCATTGTTAGTGGACTTAGTTTCTGTGGTTTCAGATGGCTCTAGTCCAACCATTTCCTTGTTGAGCGCAATGCGGTGAAGCGCAATGGCTTTTGAATAGAGTTTGTAAATACTGAAGATATCATCTACAGGTTGATTTAGCTTAATCAATTCCTGCGTGGTTAACCCTTTTAATTCAGTATCTTCAAATACTATTTTCTGTAGTTGTTTCATTGCATCTTCTAGCGATGAAACAGTATCAACACTGTATTTTCTAAGCGTTATTTCTTGATGCTGAAGTAATTTGTTGAGTTTCTCTATGCTCACAGCGGCAAGACTAAAATTAGGTGTGCCTGAAAGGTGGCCTCGTAACACCTTAAGTTCAGTATCGATCTTATCCGAGAAGCCCTCATAAAATGCTGAGAGTTTCACAATAAACTGACAAAGAAGCGCGTTATTTTGTTTTAGGGTTTGTAGTTGTTTTGCTTCCATAATCTCGTCTTTGTTCTAATTCGCTATTACTGCCGCGGCTTAGGTAGCGTTGGTAGGTACTTCACCGTTATATTACTGACGTGCTTGACGATGATTAGCATAAGGCGCTTCGTAATTTGAACGGAAAGGGTTGATATCTAAACCTCCTCGTCGTGTGTAACGCGCACAAACGGTTAACTTATCTGGCTGACAATGCTGCATGATGTCGTTGTAAATGCGCTCAACGCATTGCTCATGAAATTCGTTGTGTTGCCTAAAGCTAATTAGATATTTCAAAAGCCCTTCGTGTTCAATCGCATTTCCCTTGTACCTTATTTGAATACTAGCCCAATCTGGCTGACTTGTGATTAAACAATTAGATTTAAGCAAATGTGACACAAGTGTTTCTTCAACTCCTGTTTCATTTTTCGCAACCGTCAAATATTGAGTATTAGGGGAATATTGATCGATTTCTACATCCAGACTATCTAACAAGGTTCCGTTAAATTCTTGGAATTGTAGCGAAGAAAACTGCTCTGGAAGAATTAGCTTTACCTCGACAGGCTCTCCTGCGCACGCTGACAAATCCGCTTGAAGCACTTGTCGTACGTCCTCTGCTGAAGCGAATTTTGTTTGGTTGAAGCTATTCAAATATAGCTTAAATGATTTTGATTCGATTAGGTTCTTTGAGGTAATAGGAACGTGGCATTCTAAAATTGCCACATTAGGTTTACCCTTTAAATTAAGCCAAGAAAGTTCGTACCCTGTCCAAGTGTCAATACCATCAAAAGGTAAACCTGAGCCAGCCAAGTTCAACGTATCACGACTTAAACTGCGCGGCACGCCTTGCAACAAATCAGGATTATATTCAAATTCATAGTCAACCTGTTTACCCAAAGAGAGGTCATCAGGTGCAGAGATAGTAATTTTTTGAGGTGAGTTGTCCGTCGACATAAGAACCTTTTATGTATCTACGCGGGATTTAAATTGTTGAACTGCACTGTGGCACAGAGTCTTACGGCGCAGTAGAATTAACCCCAGTATTGACTTAACTGTTTAGTTGTATAGTGTACCCCAAAAATACGCAGGTAACGTCATAATGGCTCTAACAATTTCAGCACAATTAGATAAATTTGTATCATCTTATGTCGAACAGGCCGAGGGCGAGGGACTCAAGATAGCATATGATAGCGAGTGGCCTTCGCCGTGCTATGAGACGACGGCGCAAGACGGTGAACTTGTTAGATGGTCTCCTACGCTTCAATCGCCTGTGCAGTCTTTCAGTAATGTTGAAGAGGCATTATCGCTAAAACTAAATCCTGACTACTGCGAGTATTTTACTCGTTACTACAGCGATAATTTAAAGGCTAACGCCCCGCAAGGTCGCTGTGAATTGCTTCAAGTTTTCAATTTTGAAGATTTCGAGCGACTTCAGCAAAACTTGATTGGGCATTTGTTGATGAAGCAAAGACTTAGGCAAGCGCCAACATTGTTTTTTGGTTTAACTGACGAAGAAGATTTTATTTTAACCGTTGTCAACGAAAGTGGCGAAGTGGCACTCGAGCAGGTTGGCAGAGAGCCTGCCAAAATTCTTGCGCCATCTCTTGCGGTGTTTATTGAGCAACTTACACCTGCTATATGATGTTAACGCTTTGACTGACGTCAATCAGACCTAAAATTACCGGCCTGCAAGACTAAAAGCTATTGGGCGTTAATAATTTGTTGTAGCGCCCGCTTCAACTCCGCCACTTCTTTTTCTAACAATTCTATCCGTGCATGCAAATTGCCCGGCTCATCAGTTGTGGCGACAGGATTTTGTTGTGCTACGTTTTCGTCGTTAGATACCTCTAGCTTAGGTTTGTGTGCGTTAAATCGCTTAATCGCTTCAATAGCTTCGGTTACCGATACCTTAAAGGGAGCTTTTGCACGTAAAATGCCTACGGACGGTGTTTTTCCTTCTTTATGCATTTGAAGGCACAAAACGTGAAGTTGCTGCAGGTTAGCGTTACTCATAATACGAAAATGGTTCAAAGTCATGAATAGTCGCAGTGTAGCCTGTCTACGTAGTCAATTTCACTAATAAGTTACTGATTTCACTATTTTTCAAAGCCTTCGTAGATTGGTGTTATTAAGATTGTTATAAAAATCAATGGTTTAATTTTTGGCCTTAATCTTGTTTATCAAACATAAATTACATTATCACGCATAAACGCAGTGGTGCTTACGTTAGCGTATTTATGTCTATTCAGTGTCGGTTCACAAAGTAGGCGTAGTATCGAATAAAAACAACACACATAAATAAGGAATTCACATGAAAACGGTTCTTCTTTCAGTAGCTTTGGCATCTTCAGTTTTGCTTTCAGGTTGCGTCGTGTCAGTAGGTGGCGGTTCAGACAGTCACTATGGTGCTGATTGGGAAGACAGAGAGTTTAACAATCGTAAACACATTGCGAATCTTGAAACAGGGACAACTTATGAAAGTGTATTGAGAAAAATGGGCGTAGCGGATTTTAACGAACTGTTCGAAAAGCAAGACGGCACATATCGCGTACTTTACTACCGAACTCAAAAAACGATGGGCGATGGTATCACCACAAAAGACGAGTGTACGCCGTTGGTTTTCAGAAATGGAAACTTAGTTGGCTGGGGTGACAGTGCTTATAGCTTAATGCACTAATAATCGTTAGTTGGTAATTGATTACGAAAGTAGGCATTACTTACTACCCTTAAATGTTAATAAAAAGTTAACATTTAGGGGTTTTTCGCGTAGGCTAAAGTTTAATCAGTTTAAGTGGGTGGTTGGCGCAATGATAAAAGTTGTGCGGTAGTGTCCACTTCTCCCATTTTATTTAAGTGGGTAAAAGCAGCTGTATAACTTTGCGTACAAGGAGCCCCTGATGAATACTGATGTTATTAATAATGCAATAGCCCCCTTGCAAGACACGGTTAAAGCCATCTATCTATCTGTAGATGATCTCAAAGTTGCCGCCTCTATTCTTTACAATGCGTATGTAGATGACCCATTGTTCATTGACATTTTCCAAGCAGAAAAAGAAGGTTATGAGAGCCGTCTACGGTCAGCTATCCGTGAAGAGCTCAATGCATTTTGGGTTGCAGAGCAGCCGATGATTGGCCTGTTCGATGATGAGCGGCTTGTTGCCGTTGCATGCTTGACCGCGCCCGATGCAGCATTTGGCTCAGGACGTTACTGGCACTGGAGACTGCGGATGCTTTTGACGGCAGGTTTGTTCGGTACAAAGCAAATGCTAGAAAAAGAAGAAAAAGTGCGAACATTAGTTCCCGCCGATAACTTCCACATGCTGAGTTTCATTGCAGTACATCCAGATTATCAACATCATGGGCTTGGGCATATTTTACTTGGCGCTATTGATAGCGTGGTAGAGGAAGATGAAAAAAGTGAGGGTGTTTCGGTATTCGTGACCATAGAAAAACATCGGGCTTTCTTTAACGATGACAATTATCAGGTTGTAGGACAATTAAGCCTCTCTCATGTGAACGGTGAGGTAATGTTCAGATTAAAATGATGCTTTTTTATTCGATGTGATACTCCTACCAAAACCTCACCAGTGGCAGTTCTAATTTTTACACCAAATTTACTACAGCGTTTGTAAGACATTTCCTACAAACGCTGTGAGTGATCTTACCTAAATGATGAAAGATTAATTTATACTAAAGTATAAAGTCATTGATTATATTGAAGTTTCTAAAAATTAGTCAAAAGTCGTACAAGAATCTTTCTTAAATCTCTGTAATTCAATATGGCGGTAATAATTGGAAGGGATACTATGAACATGTCACAAGGAAACACGACGAGTCACGGATTGAGTCAAGGATCATCAACGGAATAAGTTAGGACAACTTAAGGATGAGACTCCCACAAGGCAGTGGGGAAAGGGAAAGGAAAGCAGATAGGACACTGCATTAACAGGATGTTAGAAACGGATTCTAAAGGATATAAAGGGATTCAGGGACGTAAAACGTGAAAGGACTTCGCATACAGGATGTAGCAGGGAAAAATGGACGAGAGCTAGCAAGGAGCTAGAGGCAAGGAGCCAACGGCAGGATAGCCTTTAAGGAATTTCTAGTTTGCATGGACGAGCAAACCAAGGACGAAAGAGGGACATGCTAAGGGATTGGCAAAGCTGTAGCAGGATGT
The DNA here is from genome assembly GCF_000808575.1 of Alteromonas marina. Classification (GTDB taxonomy): domain Bacteria; phylum Pseudomonadota; class Gammaproteobacteria; order Enterobacterales; family Alteromonadaceae; genus Alteromonas; species Alteromonas marina_A. The sequence continues at coordinate 288,517 of NZ_JWLW01000066.1, read as the reverse complement.
GCAGCAAATAATGGAATGAGGGAAGGGAACGTCAGCGGAGTCTGACAAGGACAGCCTCAGGAAGAGGAACACTGTATGAAGGATGTACAGTAAATTAGGATAAAAGGAAAGGGACCTACGCATGGATGTGTAGCTCGCGCAGGAAGGCGCGAGAGTAGATGGAAAGGGGCGTATACGGATTTTAATCGGGAAGATTTTAGTCGCAAAGGATCGCGGAGAAGGATACTCAAAATTCCAGGAAAAAGGGGAGCCGTTAGGTTCCCTTTTTTTGCGTTTATTAGAATCAATCCGTATGCACTTGTTGTAAAACTTGACCTAAATGCTATTAGGAGCCGCCAACGCTCTTCGACATAGAAGCTTAAACCCTATGCGGCGGCACCTCTGTTCGCATAACCCTTACACCTATCAATTCAACTTCCCCAGTATATCGGTCCTCACCATTACTCGAAAACTCAAAGTTGAATACACTGTGCCAGTCAGGCTTTCCATATTTGAATGAAAATCGTGTTTTGGCTCTCGCCACACTCAGCAATTGTAAACCGTATTTATCGCAGTATTGCTTAAGGTAAGTGTTTGTTTGCTCAGAAATGGCTCGAATGCGCCAAAACTGGTAGCCAGTAAACCCAATAACCATCCACACCACTAACTCAAGTAACGTCATTTACTTTCTCGCTTGTGCAAACAATTGTTGAAATGCATTGCTGAGAATCTGAGGGTTGGCTTCGGAATGCAGGAGTGTTAGCACTTGTCTGCGTAACTTCGGGATTTGAACTAAATCTGAAAAGAACCCTGCAAATAAGGCGCCTTTATGACCCTCTTTTTCATCAACGTTTGCCGCCTGCTCTAAAAAGGCACTAAGCAGTAGTGGTTCCATTTGCTCGAAATGACGTGCTGCAATAACGCTTAAAATATCAAGCCTCTGCGACTTTTCGCTTTTTAATAGTTCGAGTAGTTTGTTGTTAATGGTCGGGTTAAAGGTACCCTCTGACGTGCCTCTTAACGCCGCTAAATTGATGTCGTCACTTTTATCTATCTCATCCAAATACGCCGCTAATAAATTTTCAGGCAGAGAAACGCTTTCACTCATTTCCATCAATGTGTTAAGGAAAACGTCCGAGTAAAGTGAGGTGTTGTTTTTAATTGCCTGCGCTAATACATCTTGTTTGGGGTGATGGCTTAGGCTATGTACAAAGTCGGCCACGCTCTGCATGGATATTTGCTGCCAATCAACAAGTTGCGGGGCTTGAATGTAGGCCTCAACTTTCTGCGACTCTTCACTTAAAGGTTGGTTTAGGGTGCGTTTAACTAATGCGTTAAATTGAGCGAGCTGCGATTGATTGGGAACAAACGAATAAGGATTATCAGGCAAAGTTTGCGCGTTTTCAGTATCTTCAGCAACAGACTGACCAAGTGCATCAACTATGATCTCTAGAAAATGATTTCTTGCTGCGGCCACCACTAAGCCTTGCTCATCAAGCGGCAGTTTCACAAACCAAATATAGTGTTGCGTGGAGGCATTTTTATTCCAAAAGACGATGCCGAACCACGCATGCTGCTGACGAGGGTAGGGCGCGTAAGCACTGCCGTTTTCTATTTCTAGAAAGGTTTGACTATCGGTGGGTTCAAGGCGACGACCTAAATCAAAAACCTGATATTCAGTGCCTGCATGTAACAAAAACTCGCTGATAGAATTAATACCGTTAGCGCTCATAACTCGTTCCAAAATACTGCTTTAATCAAAATTTGCCAGGCTGTCACATCTATTCAAAGGGGCACATCGATGAGATACCGCCAACAAAGACGGGTAATGGTATCACAGCAGAAGAAATTCAACGATAAGACACGCGGACTTATGTTGACCTTTAGCCCCTGATATACTGCGCGCTTCGAAATAGAAGCGTTTTTGAATTGCGGAGAGGATGTGATTAAAACGAATAGCACTCATCACATAGCATTAAGTAAAGCATTGATACAATTAGAAACAGACATGTATCAGGATGGTATTTGGCCAAATGAAGAGCCTTCGGAACAAGACCTAAATAATGCTATGGAAAGTGCGGTTCCTTTTGCGGTCGACTGTTTAGCGTTTGAGAGTTGGTTGGCTTTTATTTTTATACCCAAAATGCGCATTTTGTTGAAACAGGAAATGCCTTTACCACCCATGCAAATTGCGCCCGCAGCAGAAATATATCTGTCATCGGCGCATCAGCGCACTCTGTCCCAGCTTCAAGTTATTGATAATATTGCCAATGGAGACATTGGGTGAGTAAACACAACGCACTATGCAGAACGATTTAAAAGGCCAATTAACTGTGCATTCAGATGAGCAAACAATAGGAAAGGTAGACGTTGGTGAGGAAGATAGCGTTAATGCTCTTCATTTACCTGTGCTGTACCAAGATGAACATATCATCGCGATTGAGAAGCCGCCTGGCCTACTAGTACACAGAAGCCCGATTGATAGACATGAAACGGTGTTCGCAGTACAGACACTTAGAGACCAAATAGGCCAGCACGTCTATCCTGCTCATCGTTTAGACCGACCCACTTCAGGTGTGCTGGTGTTTAGCTTTAGCTCAGAAATTGCAGCAAAGCTTGGACAGCAGATGATGGACAAGCAGGTAGTAAAAACGTATCACGCTATAGTTCGCGGTTTTGTGCATCACACAGGGTATATCGATTACGCCCTAAAATACCGCTACGACAAAATTGCAGACAAGCATAAGCGCCCGCAGCAGCCGCCACAACCTGCATCAACTATGTATCAGTCAGTGGCAAAATTCGAAGTGCCTGAGCCTGTGGGCAAATACCAAAGTGCACGATATTCGCTAGTTAAGCTTTCTCCTAGTACCGGTCGCAAACATCAGCTTCGTCGGCACATGGTTCATATTCGTCACCCCATTATCGGCGACACGACCCACGGGGACGGTAAACAAAACAAATTCGCCAAGCAGCACTTTAATTTTAACAATTTGGCCTTAAGTTGTACTCAAATGGGCTTTTCTCATCCTATCACTGGAAAGTGGGTAACGATTAATTCACAGATGCACAGTGAAATGCGACTATGGCTCGAAAAATTAGCGCCGTTTTGCGTTTAGGTTGATAAAATAGTAAGAATTTCCGCCTGTCGACAAAGGCGACGATCATTGGTTTAAGAGGTAAAAATGGCAACATTGAAAATTATTGCGGGTACAGTTTACGGCAATGCGCAACACGTAGCTGAGCAGGTGGAAGAGAACTTAGCTGAACAGGGCGTGGATTGCTCACTTGAAAGCGACCCGTCGGTTGCAGATTTTACTGATGCTGACGCACTTTTGATCATTACCTCTACAACAGGGCAGGGCGATGTACCACCAAACCTTGAGTTTGTGTTTTCAGATCTGAAAGACGAATCGCCTATGCTAACCGGCAAGCCATTCGCGGTGGCAGCCCTAGGCGATAGCAGCTATGGCGAAAGTTTCTGTGGTGCAGGTAAACAGTTTCATGCGTTGCTTACCGAGCTACAAGGTAACGCCGTTGCCGATATGTTAGAGGTTGACGCGATTGAAACCCTAGAGCCCGAAAAAGACGTAGTTGAGTGGGTCAACACCATTAAAGACAAGCTGTTGGCTTAATTCTTAGAGATGTTCTGATTACGAAAAGAAAGAGGCGCATAAGCGCCTCTTTTAATTTGTGAGTCTTTCAGCATGTGGCTCGGCTAATTGAAATTAACCCGAGCCGTTAGCGATAAGCCAGAAGTACTGCTTATTCTACGCCGCGAAGTAGCGCGTTGATACCTACTTTCGCGCGGGTCTTCGCATCTACTTTCTTCACGATGATAGCGGCGTAAAGGCTGTATTTACCATCTGCGCTTGGCAGGTTGCCCGCCACTACTACTGAACCTGCTGGTACACGGCCATAGTGAACTTCACCGGTTTCGCGGTCATAAATACGAGTGCTCTGACCGATGTAAACGCCCATTGAGATAACAGAACCTTCTTCAACAATCACGCCTTCTACGATTTCAGAACGGGCGCCGATAAAGCAGTTATCTTCAATAATGGTGGGGTTAGCCTGAAGTGGTTCTAATACGCCGCCAATACCCACGCCACCTGAAAGATGAACATTCTTACCAATTTGCGCACACGAGCCTACCGTCGCCCATGTATCAACCATAGTACCTTCGTCAACGAACGCACCAATGTTTACGTAAGAAGGCATAACAACCGCGTTCTTACCTACGAATGTACCGGTACGTACCGCTGCTGGTGGAACAATACGCGCGCCGTCGGCTGCAAACTGTTCAGCAGTATAGTTTGTATACTTAAGCGGTACTTTGTCATAAAACTTACTTTCGGCGCCTTCAATTACATCGTTGTTGTGAAGACGGAAGAAAAGTAGAACAGCTTTTTTAAGCCATTGATGTACTACCCATTCGCCAGCAATTTTTTCTGCAACGCGTGCTTTACCTGTGTTTAAAAGGTCAATAGCTTGTGCTACTGCATCTCTCACTTCATCAGGTGCAGATGAAGGGCTAATGCTATCGCGATTTTCGAAGGCGTCTTCAATGATGGCTTTCAATTCATTCATGGTATTGTGATATCTTCAAGTTGATCGAGTTTAAACAGGATACGCTTTTTAAGGTTCACCTGTTGTTCTTGGGTTAATGCTTTGCCAGCCTCATTGCTGACGATAAAAATATCTTCGGCTCGCTCGCCAATGGTGGCAATTTTCGCAAGCTTAAGCGTCATATTAGTATCAACGAATGCGTGACCAATTTTAGCTAAAATGCCCGGAGCGTCTAGGGCTTCTAACTCAATAAGCGTGGCTTCATCGTTGATATTGAAAAAGCGTACCTTAGTAGGCACGTCAAGTTGTTTCATTTGCCGAGGCAATTTACGCTTATTTTCGTGCGAACGCCCCGGCTTTTCAAGTTGGGCAGAAATAGCATTTTCAATGGACGCAATGCGAGACTCTGAGCTTATACGACTGCCGTCATTTTCAAGAATAAGCATGCTATCGAACACATAGCCATCTCTGGTAACGGTAACGTGGGCGTCGTGAATTGAACAGTTGCGACTGTCTAGCACTGAAGCGACTTGCGCAAACAATGCTTTTCTATCTTTGCCGTAAACAAACACCTCAGTGCCACCTTTCGCACTGTTATCATTTGCCTTTACTAACAGACCATCGTGCTCTGGTGTTAGCCATTCATTCTGAGCTTTAATAATTTCATCAGTATGCCACGCGATTTGCGTAGGCTTAAAGCGAACAAAGTAATCGTCGTCCAGGCGGGCCCACAATGCATCAATAGCAACAGGCTCAATAGCGCGCTCTTGCAAAATTTGCCTTGCTTGGTGTTTGTGAGTAGTTACTCGCTCGTTCAATGTTACTTGACACTGTAGTCCATTATCCAATGCCTTTTGCGTCATTAAATATAATTCGCGAAGTAAAGATGCTTTCCAGTCGTTCCAAAGATTGTCATTGGTGGCACGAATATCGGCAAGGGTGAGCGTATAAAGCAAATTAAGGTGATTGTGGCTTCTTACCGCGCCAGCAAACTCGCTTATAACGTCAGGGTCATAAATATCACGGCGTTGGGCTACCACTGACATTAGCAGGTGGTTTTCTACAAGCCATGCAATCATTTCAGCATCGTCGCTGGGAACATCGTGTTGCTGACAGAACTTTGCTACATCTTGGGCGCCTAATGTGGAATGATCGCCATTTCTACCTTTGGCGATATCGTGGAAAATAGCAGCGATGTAAAGTATTTCAGGTTTGTCGAGGTTTTTGCAGATTCTGCCGCAGCGCGGAAAATCTTTGTTTTCTTTCGAGAAAAAATAATTTACATGCTTCACTAGTCGATGCGTGTGCTCGTCAACCGTGTAGGCATGGAATAAGTCAAACTGCATCATACCTACAATGGCATCCCATTCAGGAAGATAAGCTTGTAAAATGCCGTATTGATGCATGATGTCCCATGCAAAATCAAAGAACTCAGGCTGTTTCATTAAGCGCATGAATTTTTCGCGGCACAGCGGGCGCTCAACATAGTATTCTGCTTCAAAAGCGCGGTGAGCGTTGCGCAGCTGACGTATGCAAATCGTACTGAGGCCTTGTACCTCTGGCGTGTTGGCCACCAAATGCAGAAAGTCCAAGATTGCTTCGGGAGAGGAGAACACGGTTTCGTGTCGTGGCGATATCATATTATCGAGCAGCTCGAAATCTTCGTTTATGATCACGCTCTTCTGAACGCTTTGGTTCAGCATGTCGTACTTGAAGCGCTGAAGCAGCATTTGATTCAGTTCAGACACCCGCGCCACGGTGCGGAAAAAGTCCCGCATCATTTTCTCTACTGAAGCCTTACCTTCTTCACCGTAGCCCATCATTTTTGCAACGTCAGGTTGGTAATCGAAAAGCAGACGGTTTTCGCTTCTGCCGGCAACTAGATGCAGCGCACAACGCATTTTCCAAAGATGCATGCGACAGGCAATTAATTCACTGTGCTCTTGCTCGGTAAAGTAGCCATGACCTACTAGATTCCAGCCGTCGTATTCTTTGAAATGCTTTTTCGCTACCCAACCAATAGACTGAATATCACGCAAACAGCCCGGGTTTTCCTTGATGTTCGGTTCAAGGTTATAAGCGGTACCGTTGAATTTGGCGTGGCGTTTTTTTTGCTCGTCATACTTGGCTGAGAAAAACGCTTTGCTCGACCATGAGTTTCGACCGTTAACTTCATCCCACAATTTATCAAAGGTGGCTTCACTGCCGCAAAGTAATCGGCTTTCCACTAAATTGGTCGCTATCGTTATGTCGTCTTTCGCTAATTTAACCGTTTCTTTTATGGTGCGAACCGATTGGCCAACGTCTAATTTGATATCCCACAAAAGGGTGATGAACATGCCGATTTTTTCTTGTACATCGGGCTTGAGCTTTTTTCTGCTAACAATGAGTAAATCAATGTCTGAGTGAGGTTGTAAATGACCACGGCCATAACCTCCTACCGCGCAAAGCGATAATTCGTCAACGGTATCTAAGCCATATAGCTGCCAAAGATGGCAAAGCAACGCATCGACAAATTGTGCCCGTCCAGTAACAAGCTGATTGACTGGCGTAGCGTCGAAAGACTCAGTGATCCACGCGTAACTGGATTCCACGCACAATTTGATGATAGGGATCTCATCAACAGAATTTATGGTGTCGATATTCTTTATCAGTGATTGCAGCGTCAAAATACACCTTTGAGATAGACTTCTTTTTGGACGCTATGAACAATAGCATGAATTACCAGTAGTTCGCAGTACCAAATTTATGCATAAGTTATGTTGAATTGTGAATATTTATGGTTTTTTGTTATAGGTGTGTAGCGAGTTAAATAAGAAAGGAAAGGACGATTCACTGTCGCCATTTGAGCGTGGGAGTTCGATTTAACGAGCCAATAAAAAACGGCCGTGAGTTAAACGGCCGTTTTATTCAAATCGTTACAGCGCTATCGTTTGGTGACTGCGCTGTAAATAGGTTGTTCGACACGCTATTCGTGCTATACCAACAGAACTAACCGTGCGAAATAACGCGGTCTAAGGTCTCTTCCTCTCGAAGCGTAAGAATTTCAACACCAGTTTCAGTAACTAAAAGAGTGTGCTCCCATTGAGCACTTAAGCTTCTGTCTTTCGTTACAACAGTCCACTGATCTGGCAGTACTTTTGAATAACGCTTACCTGCGTTCACCATAGGCTCGATGGTAAAGCACATGCCTGGTTCGAGTACATCGCCCGTACCTGGCTTACCGTAGTGAACAATTTGCGGTTCTTCGTGGAAGCTTGCACCAATACCGTGACCACAATATTCACGAACTATTGAATAGTTATGCGCTTCTGCGTGGGTTTGGCAAATGTGACCAATATCACCAAGGCGCATGCCCGGCTTCACCTGCTCAATTGCTTTGTACAAGCATTCTTGAGTAACGCGAATTAGGCGTTCGGCAAGGATCGAAGGCTTACCTACCACGAACATTTTTGATGTATCGCCATGATAGCCATCTTTAATAACTGTCACGTCGATATTAATGATGTCACCGTCTTTCAGTTTCTTATCAGAAGGTATACCGTGACAAATGCAGTGGTTCACTGATGTGCAAATAGACTTTGGAAAAGGCGGGTGGCCATAATTCAACGGCGCGGGTACCGCTTTTTGCTCGTTGACGATGTAGTCGTGGCAAATAGTATTTAGCTCATCAGTGGTAACGCCTTTTTTTACGTAAGGCCCTATCATAGTGAGTACTTCTGCTGCCAACTTGCCGGCTACGCGCATTTTTTCGATTTCTTCTGGGGTTTTGATAATAGCTGTCACAGCGCCTCTCAAATCGTTTGAAACTAGTTTGATGAAGAATTTTGATTACTTACACATTATAACACTATTCAGGTCAATCTTAGTAAGGTGATGATATTGTTGGCGTTTATCTGCTAAATGCAGAGATGGAAAGTGATCCTGTTCAGGGGGGCATTCTTTCTTTAACCTAAATACTTCAAATTGTCGCTTTTTACCCTCAAAACTTGAGGCTTAGATGGGATTGTGATATAAAGCGCGCGCCCTGACGGAAAGCTCATATTGCTCTGTGTAATTGGCACCGTTTTAGAGGGTAAATTTATTTTATTAAAACACACATATACCGTCACTTCGTATCGGGGTGTTCAGTTCCGCTTAGGTTGGCCTGAATCGATACAAGGGGTATATGGAGGCCTAACCCCAAGAGGAAAATAAAATGGCTAATGTTTCTATGCGTGACATGCTGAAAGCCGGTGTGCATTTCGGTCACCAAACTCGTTATTGGAACCCAAAGATGAAGCCTTTCATCTTCGGCGCTCGTAACAAAGTTCATATCATCAACCTTGAAAAAACGGTTCCACTTTTCAACAACGCACTTAACTACCTTTCAGGTGTTGCGTCTAAGAAAGGTAAAATCCTTTTCGTTGGTACTAAGCGCGCCGCTGGCGAAGCAGTTAAAGATGCTGCTCTTAAGTGCGACCAGTACTACGTAAACAAGCGTTGGTTAGGTGGTATGCTGACTAACTGGAAAACAGTACGTCAGTCAATCAAACGTCTTAAAGATCTTGAGCAGCAAAGCCAAGATGGTACGTTTGAGAAACTAACTAAGAAAGAAGCACTTATGCTTCAGCGCGAAATGGACAAGCTTGAAAACAGCCTTGGCGGTATCAAAGACATGGGCGGTCTTCCAGACGCAATCTTTGTTATCGACGCAGATCACGAGCACATTGCTATCACTGAAGCGCGTAATCTAGGTATCCCTGTTGTTGGTGTTGTAGATACTAACTCTAACCCAGATGGTGTTGATTACATCATTCCTGGTAACGACGATGCTATCCGTGCTATCCAACTTTACTTGGATGCTGCTGCTAACGCTATCAATTCAGGTCGCGAAAGCAACCTTGAAGTACAAGCTGAGCAAGACGACTTCGTAGAAGCTGCAGAGTAATTCTGACTGCTTGCTGTCATATCAAGATAATATGGCAGCGCTATAATACGAAACGTATTGAGGGGCGGTATCGCCCCTTTTACCTAACGAATTTAAAATTTAATGCTGAGGAATTGAAAAATGGCAGTGACTGCAGCACTAGTTAAAGAACTGCGCGAACGTACTGGCGCAGGTATGCTGGATTGTAAAAAAGCCCTGGTTGAAACGGATGGTGACATTGAGTTAGCCATTGAAAACATGCGTAAATCAGGCCAAGCGAAAGCGGCTAAAAAAGCAGGCCGTATCGCAGCTGAAGGTGTAATCCTTACTAAGGTTGAAGCGGGTCGCGCGACTATGCTTGAACTTAACTGTGAAACTGACTTCGTAGCACGTGACGAAGGTTTCCTTAAATTTGGTAACGAGCTTCTAGAAGTAGCAGCAGCTAACAACATCAATGACATCGAAGCGCTTAACGACGCAGACATGAACGGCGTTAAAGTTAGTGAAGCGCGTGATGCACTTGTTGCTAAAATCGGCGAAAACATCTCTCCTCGTCGCGTTATCAACGTTGAAGGCGATACACTAGGCGCGTATGTACATGGCGGCCGTATTGGTGTTATCTCTATCCTTACTGGCGGTGACGAAGAGCTAGCGAAAGACGTTGCAATGCACGTTGCAGCTGCAAGCCCGCAGTTCGTTAAGCCTGAAAACGTTCCAGCAGAAGTTGTTGAGAAAGAGAAAGAAATCCAAATCGAAATCGCTATCCAGTCTGGTAAGCCAGCTGATATCGCTGAGAAAATGGTTGCAGGCCGCATGAAGAAGTTCACTGGCGAAGTGAGCTTGACTGGTCAGCCTTTCGTTAAAGATCCTTCAATCTCTGTTGCTGAGCTTCTTAAGAACAACAGCGCAGACGTAATCAACTTCGTACGTTTCGAAGTTGGTGAAGGTATCGAGAAGAAGACTGAAGACTTCGCTGCTGAAGTAGCTGCTCAAATGGCTGCTGCTAAGAAATAATTGAGTGTTTATCTTTTGCATTAAGCAATAGTTAGATAAACTACAAAGCACCTCTTAGGAGGTGCTTTTTTATAGCTGAACATCTTTGGTATTGCTAATGCACTACGTAAGTGTGAAGCTAGGCGAAGTATGTACGCGCCTGCCTGACAAACGAAAGCGCTTTGTCCTATGTTTTTTACGTCAATGCTTTATTGAAAGACATAGGACAAAACGGGTTTACGAGGACAATTCAAACTATGAGTATCACACCAAAATCAGCATACCGACGCATTTTGTTAAAGCTTAGTGGTGAAGCCCTAATGGGGGCGGAAGGCTTTGGCATAGACCCTAAAGTGCTAGATAGAATGGCACAAGAAATTAAAGAGCTGGTTGAGCTAGGTGTTCAAGTTGGCCTCGTTATTGGTGGTGGTAACTTGTTTCGCGGCGAAGGCCTAGCAAAAGCAGGTATGAATCGCGTAGTGGGCGATCACATGGGCATGTTAGCAACGGTGATGAACGGATTAGCCATGCGAGATGCGCTTCACAGAGCGTTTGTTAACGCGCGAATGATGTCTGCCATTCCACTTAACGGCGTATGTGATGCTTACAACTGGGCCGAAGCGATTAGCCTCTTAAAATCAGGCCGCGTTGTTATCTTCTCTGCCGGTACAGGCAACCCTTTCTTTACTACAGATTCAGCGGCTTGCTTACGTGGCATCGAAATTGAAGCCGATGCGGTATTAAAAGCGACAAAAGTTGATGGTGTTTACAGCGATGATCCGGTGAAAAACCCAGAAGCAACGCTTTATGAAGAACTGACGTACCAAGAGGTACTAGAAAAAGAACTTAAAGTGATGGACTTGTCAGCGTTTACTTTGGCGCGCGATCATAGCTTGCCAATTCGCGTATTCAACATGAATAAGCCAGGTTGCCTGAAGCGTGTTGTAATGGGCGAAAAAGAAGGTACCGTTATTCGCCACGCTGACAACGATTAATTAAGAACAATAGGATACAAATCGTGATTGATGAAATTGAATTAGATGCGCAAGAGCGCATGGAAAAAAGCCTAGTTTCTCTTAAGGGCCAATTCAGCAAAATCCGCACAGGTCGTGCGCATCCAAGCCTTCTAGATGGCATCATGGTACCTTATTACGGCGTGGACACGCCGCTAAAGCAAGTGGCTAATGTCGTTGCAGAAGACAGCCGTACTCTAGCGTTAACTGTGTTTGATAAAAGTGCCATTCAAGCGGTAGAAAAAGCCATTATGCAGTCTGATTTGGGTTTAAACCCAATGAGTGCAGGTGGTTCAATTCGTATTCCACTTCCTCCTCTTACTGAAGAGCGTCGTAAAGACCTAATTCGCGTTGTTCGCAATGAAGCGGAAGGTGGTCGTGTCGCTATCCGTAATATCCGTCGCGACGCTAACGGTGACATCAAAGATCTTCTTAAAGAAAAAGAGATCAGTGAAGATGAAAGCCGTGCAGCTGAAGAGAACATTCAATCTATTACTAACGATTTCATTAAGAAAGTTGACAGCATGCTTGCTGACAAAGAAAAAGAACTAATGGAAGTATAAGTAAGTATTATGATTGGAAAGCGTTTAAGCGCAGCCAAATCGACGAAAGCAGAGGTGCCAGCAGAATCTGCTGGCCCGAAGCATGTTGCTATCATTATGGATGGCAATGGTCGATGGGCGCAAAAGAAAGGGAAAATTCGTACCTTTGGTCATAAAGCCGGGGTAGAGTCGGTTCGTTCTGTTGTGCGCTTTGCACGTCAAAACGGTATTGAATCACTTACGCTATTCGCGTTTTCAAGTGAGAATTGGAAACGTCCTGAGGAAGAAGTCAGTGTCTTAATGGAGCTGTTCAATCTTGTCCTCAATAGTGAAGCAAAACGGTTACACAAAAATGGTGTACGTCTACAGGTTATTGGTGATGTTGAGGCGTTTGATGCCAAGCTGGTCGAAAAAATTCGTAAAGCTGAAGACATGACCAAAGACAACAAAGATTTGGTCTTAAATATCGCCGCAAATTACGGTGGTAGATGGGACATTGTAAACGCGGCTAAGCAGCTTGCTACGCAAGTGAAAAGCGGCGAGCTTGATGTGGAAAGCATCTGTGAAGACGCACTGAATGCGCACATTTCAACAGCTAACCTTCCTGAGTTAGACCTTCTTATTCGCACAGGTGGCGAACACCGTATTAGCAACTTCTTGCTGTGGCAATGTGCCTATGCTGAGTTGTACTTTACCGACGTACTATGGCCCGACTTCAACGAAGACGTGTTTCAATTGGCCGTAGACGATTTTAATGTTCGCCAACGTCGCTTCGGTTTAACCGGTGAACAGGTAGTCACAGCCGATGGTTAACACCATACAGGCAATTATCAGGCTTGCCCTGGTAACGATAGCCAAGGGCAAATTATGCTAAAACAACGAATAATAACTGCATTAATCCTAGCGCCACTGGCGCTTTACGCTATTCTTTTCCTTCCCATATTCTGGTTTGAAATAGCCATTGCCGGTGTCGTGGGCATCGGCGCCTATGAATGGGCGAATATGTCGGGCGTATGTGAACGTCCTAAAAAACTCATTTATATGGCAGGTGCCTTTGCTATATGTATTGCCTTGTCTCTTATTGTTGATGCGAGCACCATTTGGTATCAGGGGCAGTTACATGGTTTATACCGTGCCATATTAACGGTTGCCGTATTATGGTGGATAGCGTCTCTGTTTATGGTGCTAGCCTATCCCAAATATTCCAAGTTCTGGAAAGACAGCCGCAGTGTTAGAACCTTATTTGGAGCGCTCACGCTTATTCCAACATGGGTAGCAGTTGTTGCGCTTCGCACGAGCTTGCACGATGTAGACCCGTTTTACGGTGCTTCACTTATTTTCTATGTGCTAGGGATCGTTTGGGCGGCAGATATAGGAGCATTCTTTGTTGGCGTAAAATTTGGACGCCACAAGCTGCGCCCGAATGTATCGCCAGGTAAAAGTTTAGAAGGCTTATTGGGCGGTATTGCAGCCTCGTTCGCTATTATCGCTTTTGCGGCTCTTCACTATCAGGTAGAGCCTTCGCGTATTTGGCTTCACCTTGCTATTGGTGGTATTACTGTTGCTGTTTCAGCGCTTGGTGATTTAAACGAAAGCATGCTTAAGCGCTGTGCGGGCATTAAAGATAGCGGTAAAATTCTCCCTGGACATGGTGGAGTGCTCGATCGCATCGATAGCTTAACTGCCGCATTCCCTGTTTTTGCGTTCTGCTATGTAACCTGGATGGCGTAATGCAGACAGTAACAGTGTTAGGGGCCACAGGCTCCATTGGTTGTAATACACTTGACGTAATAAACCGCCACCCAGAAAAATATCGCGTATTTGCTATTACTGGCAACTCACAGCTTGAATTGCTTATGGAGCAGGCACAAAAGTGCGCGCCGCGCTATGTGGTAATTGCTGATGACGCTAACTACAAACTAGCCTGTGAGTTAGCATCTCAGTATGAAGTTGATGCAGAGATTCTTGCTGGCGCTAAGGCGCTGGAAGAAGTATCCAGCGCGCCTGAAGTTGATGCTGTAATGGCTGCAATTGTTGGTGCAGCCGGCCTTTTGCCTACACTGGCGGCGGTAAAGGCGGGCAAACGGGTTTTGCTTGCGAATAAAGAAGCTTTGGTCATGTCTGGCGCTTTATTTATCGAGGCTGCGAACCAAAGCGGCGCTGAAATCCTTCCTATCGACAGCGAACACAACGCTATATTCCAGTGCCTCCCGCACGATTATGAATACGGTAATTTGGCTGCATCTGGCATTCGTAAAATTCTCTTAACGGGATCTGGTGGTCCGTTTAGAGAAAGGTCGCTTGATAGCTTCTCGTCAATTACCATCGATGAAGCCAGCACACACCCTAACTGGTCAATGGGCAGAAAAATTACAATCGATTCTGCAACTATGATGAACAAGGGGTTGGAGTTTATTGAAGCCTGTTGGCTGTTCGGTGCTGGCGCGGATGATATCGATGTAGTCATTCATCCGCAAAGTATTATTCACTCTATGGTGCAATATGTTGATGGTTCGGTAATCGCACAAATGGGTAACCCTGACATGCGCACCCCTATCGCCTATGGTTTGGCGCATCCAGAGCGAATCGAGGCGGGTGTAACGCCGCTCGACTTTTCTGACATTGCCAATTTCAGTTTTCAAACCCCGTGTTTTGAGCGTTATCCGAATTTGAAGCTGGCTATTGATGCGTGTAAGGAAGGGCAATGCGCCACAACGCGAGTGAACGCGTCAAACGAAGTGGCAGTTGAAGCCTTTTTAGAAGGCAAGATTCAGTTTTGCGATATTGCCAAAGTGAATGACGCCACGCTTAATGCTATGCCCTATGTGTCAGTGAATTCTATTCAGCAAATACTAGAGCAAGACAGCTTAGCAAGAGCAAAAGCTAACGAGATTATTCGAGGTAAATTCCAGTGCTAGCATTTTTATGGAGCCTTGGTGCATTCATTGTAGCCCTAGGTATTTTGGTTGCTGTACATGAATGGGGGCACTTTTATGTGGCTCGAAAATGTGGTGTACAGGTAGAGCGCTTCTCAATTGGTTTTGGAAAGCCTATATGGCGTAAAACAAGTAAGTCAGGTACAGAATATGTCATCGCTATGATCCCATTGGGTGGCTACGTGCGCATGCTCGATGGACGCATTGATGACGTACCGCCCGAGTTAGAAAATAAAGCGTTTAACAACAAACCCGTTCTGCAGCGCATGGCGGTTATTGCTGCTGGCCCTGGCGTTAACTTTATCTTCGCATTTTTCGCACTGTGGTTAATGTATTTGGTGGGGCTGGACACGGTTAAGCCAGTAGTTAAACAGGTTGAGTCAGAAAGCATCGCAGCTATTGCTGGTGTGCAACCTGGTGATGAAATTATTAAAGTTGGCAGTAGAAATACACCTGATTGGGAAGCGGTAAACTTAGAAATTGTCTCAAATATTGGTGCTGAAAATACCAGTGTTACGGTTAAAAATTCAGCAAGCGTTGAAAAAGAACTGACTTTTACACTGGGTTCTTGGAACTTTGACCCAGATAGTGAGTCTCCTTTAAGCAGCTTAGGACTAACCCCTTATCGTCCAGATGCAACGTTAACGGTTGGGTTTGTAGGTGAAGGGAGTGCAGCGCAGGAAGCAGGGTTAAAACCCGGTGATGAGCTTATTGCATTAAATGGAACTAAGTTGTCATCGTGGGAAAGTCTAGTTGACGTGATTGTTGAAAGTCCCGGTGAGAATATATCACTTGATATACAAAGGGATGGACAACAACTGACGTTAGATGCCACGATAGCGCGCCGTGATACACCACAAGGGCAAAGTGGGTATTTAGGTGTGAGCCCAACATTCGAGCCTTGGCCTGAAGGGTATGTGTTTACTCATCAATATGGCATTATAGAGGCTATTGGGAAAGCGCTAGATAAAACGTGGCGTCTGATGACACTTAGTGTCGAAATGATAGGAAAGCTCATCACAGGCGACGTGTCTGTGAAGAATTTAAGCGGCCCTATCTCAATTGCTCAAGGTGCGGGAACAAGTGCTGGGTATGGACTTGCGTACTTTTTGAGTTTTCTTGCCTTAATAAGCGTAAATTTAGGCATAATAAATTTATTACCCTTGCCCATGCTTGACGGTGGTCACCTCATGTTTTTTATCGTGGAGTGGATCACGGGCAAGCCTGTGCCTGAAGCGGTGCAGGAATGGGGTTACAGAATAGGTGGCGTGCTTCTCTTTATGATCATGGGTATCGCAATTTTTAACGATATCGCTCGCATAACCTGATACAAATCAGGAAGTACAAAACAGCTAATACAAAACGCGGCCAGGAAAAGAAAAATAGATGAAGTTAAAACAGTTAGTAGCAGCCGGAGCCATTCTTTCCAGTGCTAGCTTTGCCAATGCTGCGGCGCAAGACAGCGAATTTGTCGTTGAAGACATTCGCGTTGAAGGTTTGCAACGTGTTGCACTTGGTGCAGCGCTAACCTACTTGCCCGTTCAAGTTGGTGACGAGCTTAATACATTCAGGGTAACGCAGCTTATTCGCTCGTTATACTCTTCAACTCACTTTGAAAATGTAGAAATTCTTCGCGACGGTAACACGCTTGTTGTGCGTGTGGCCGAGCGCCCAACTATCAGTAATATTATCTTTGAAGGTAACGATGATATTAAAGATGAGCAGCTTCAAGAAAGCTTGGATGGAAACGGTGTTCGCATTGGTGAACCGCTTGATAAGACCGTACTAACTTCTATTGAGAATGGCCTAAAAGACTTCTTTTACAGCATAGGTAAATATAATGCTGACGTGACGGCTATTATTACTCCATTACCGCGTAACCGTGTCGATTTGAAACTACTGTTTGAAGAAGGCGATGCCGCTGAGATTGAGCAAATCAATATTGTTGGTAACGAACTCTTCTCAGACGAAGAGCTGATGGAGGCTTTCGAGCTACAATACGACACGCCTTGGTGGGATTTCTTATCAGAAACTCGCTATCAGCAACAAACGTTGCAAGGTGATATGGAGACTTTGCGTAACCACTATTTAAACCGTGGTTACCTTCGATTTAACGTTGACTCTACTCAAGTGTCGATGACCCCGGAAAAGTCGGGTATTTATATTGCCATGAACGTGACAGAGGGGGAGCAATACACCATTTCTGAAGTGGAACTGGTGGGTGATGTACTTGGGCACGAAGAATATATAGAGCGCGTATTGCCGTTGACAGAGGGCGAGCTATACAACCAAGCGGAAGTGACTTACACAGAAGAATTTATCAGTAAGTATCTTGGTCGCTTTGGGTACGCTTACCCAACAGTAACTACGGTTCCTGAAATTAATGACGAAGACAAAACGGTTAAGCTGACACTATCTGTTGACCCAGGTAAGCGTATATACGTCAACCGTATTAAGTTTAACGGTAACGTGGTAACAGCAGATAGCGTACTACGCCAGAACGTAAGCCAGATGGAAGGCACGTGGCTGTCGAATAACTTACTGGAGTCTTCTAAGAACCAGCTTTCTCGACTTACCTATATGGAAGAAGTTGAGTTTGAAACCATACGTATTCCGGGGTCGGAAGATAAAGTAGACGTTAACTTTAACGTCAAAGAACAGCCTTCGGGCTCGTTTAACGCGGGTATCGGTTACGGTGATAGAACCAAGCTAAGCCTGCAGGCAGGTATCCAGCAAGATAATTTCTTAGGTACGGGTAAACGAGTAGGTCTTAACCTGAGCACAGTTTCGTACCAGCGCAGCGCACAGATTACCTACAACGACCCCTACTTTACGATTGATGGAATAAGCCTAGGTGGTAGTTTAGGGTATAGCGAGTTTGACGGCTCCGACTTTAACGTTATTCAGTACAACTCTAAGCGTTGGTCAATCGGTGCTAATATTGGTTACCCAATTAACGAATTTAACCGTATTAATTTTGGTTTGACCTACAGTAACGTCGAGCTATTTAACCGTGGTTACTACGAGCAAACTGAGCAGTTCTACAACCAGTTTACAAACGGTGAAGACCCTGATGCTGCAATTAAATACGATAGCTACTTAGCCAGTGTAAGCTGGAGCAGAAGCACGCTTAACCGTGGTCTATTCCCAACGGCAGGTTCTTCTCAACGTGCGTCAGTTAGTATTACTACGCCAAACTCAGACGTTAATTATTTTAAAACGGTATTTGACGGTAAGTGGTATTTCCCATTATCTCGTAATCAGCGCTGGTCTTTCCTAACTCGTGTACGTCTTGGCTATGGTAACGGTTATGGCGATATCAACGGCAATGAGCAAATACTTCCGTTTACGGAAAACTTCACTGCCGGTGGTTCAGACTCATTACGCGGTTTTGAAAACAACACAGTAGGCCCTCGTGGTGTGTTTCTTGGTAACTCGGGAAGCATTAGCGGCCCAGATGGTGAAGTGTTCCCAGCAGATCCAGCTGACGCAGCACTCTCATGGTCGACGCGAAGCCTAGGTGGTAACGCTATGGTGCTTGGTGGCGTTGAGCTAATTGTTCCTACGCCATTTGTAGATGAAGAAATGGATAACTCAGTTCGCACAAGTTTGTTTGTGGATGTGGGTAACGTATGGGATACTGAGTTCGATTATGACTACTACAGTCAGTTTAATGTAGCATCAACTCAACGTGGTGAGCTATTGGACTATTCTGACTGGAGTCTGTATCGTAGCTCGGCAGGCGTATCGGTTCAGTGGATTTCACCAATGGGACCTATGGTATTCAGCTTCTCGAAAGCGATACAAGAACGTGATGGTGACGATGCAAGATTCTTCACTTTCAATATTGGTCAAACTTTCTAAGACATTAAAGCGAGCGCATCTAAGATGCGCTCTATAATAAGATTCACAAAAGGAGTTCCCTTTGAAACAGTTGGTTAAACATATCGTTGCAGGAGCAATGTTGGGTAGCGCTTTAGTTAGTACATCTGTAATGGCAGAGCAGAAAGTTGCGGTTGTCGATGTGCAAGGTATTTTCCAAGCGATGCCTCAAGCGGCTGAAATTCAAAACGCTATTCAGGCTGAGTTTAAAGATCAGCTTGAAGAAGTGAATCAACTGCAGCGCGATGGTCAGTTCTATGCAGAACGTCTTCAACGCGACGCGGCAACAATGAGCGATGCAGAGAAGAAAGAACTAGAACAAAAAATCTTGTCAGTACGTGAAGAGCTAGCTAAAAAGGGTCAACCTTTACAGCAAAATATCCAACGTCGTAGCAACGAAGAGCGCAACAAACTTCTTGGTCTTATCAAGCAAGCTATCGACTCTGTTGCAGCGAAGCAAGGTTACGACCTAGTGCTGAATGCTGGTGCAGTTGCGTTTGCAAAAGAAGAGCACGACTTATCTGAGCAAGTTCTTCAGCAAGTAAGCAAAACCAACTAATCAACTACACGAGTAGTTGTAAAATTTATCAGGCCAACTCCCCAAAGGTGTTGGTCTGATTTGTTTTTTGCGCTTAACAGCGTATGGTTGCCGCCGTTTTTAGTTTTTACGGCGAGTTTGACCAAAATACCAATCACAAACATTGGTATAAAACAGTTGTAGGTCATGCTTGTATACAGGAGAAAGTTTTTGGCCAATTCACTTAATACCATCGAAATTCAGGAAATATTGGAATTACTACCACATCGGTATCCGTTCCTACTTGTTGATCGTGTAACAGACTATGTTCTGGGTGAGTCTGTAAAGGCTTATAAAAATATCACTATCAATGAGCCGTGTTTCATGGGGCACTTCCCTGAACAGCCAATTTTCCCAGGTGTATTAATTCTTGAAGCGATGGCACAGGCCGCCGGCGTTTTAGGTTTTAAGACCATGGGCAACAATGATAAGTTATACTTGTATGCAGGGATTGATAATGCACGCTTTAAGCGTCCTGTTGTTCCAGGTGACAGGCTTGAGTTTGATGTTGCTCTGGTAAAAGAGCGCAGAGGGATTTGGAAATTTAAAGGTACTGCAAGCGTCGATGGTGACATCGCTTGTGTTGCAGAGTTTATGTGTGCGATGAGAGAGATAGCGTAACGTGATCCATCCTACTGCGGTAATTTCAGAAAGTGCAAAAATTGGTGAAAATGTCACTATAGGTCCATTTTGTGTGGTAGACGACAACGTCACCATAGGCGATGGCTGTATTCTGAAATCACATGTGGTGGTACGCGGCCCAACGCGTATCGGTAAAAACAATAAGTTTTATCAGTTTTCTTCAATAGGTGAAGACTGCCAAGATAAAAAATATGCGGGTGAACCTACTGAGCTTGTTATTGGTGATGATAATGAGTTTAGGGAAGGGGTAACCGTTCACCGAGGCACTATCCAAGACAACAGCATCACTATTATTGGCTCTCGTGGTTTATTTATGGCTAATGCACACATTGCCCATGACTGTGTACTTGGTGACGATATCATAATTGCAAATAACGTTGCTGTTGCAGGTCACGTTCATATTGATGATTTCGTTATTGTTGGAGGTGCTACAGGTATCCACCAGTTCTGCAAAATCGGCGCTCATGCATTTTTAGGGGCTGGCGGTATTATTCTCCGTGACGTCCCGCCTTTTGTAATGGTAAGTGGCCAGAAGAATATTCCTCAGGGGATAAACTCTGAAGGCTTGAAACGCCGTGGTTTCTCAAAAGAAGAAGTGCTTGAAATTAAGCGCGCCTATAAAGCGATTTATCGTGAAGGCAATACTATTGACGAGGCAGTGGATAAACTTGCTGAACCATCGGAAAAATTTGATGGTGTGGCATTAATGGTCCAGTTTTTACAAGACTCGAAGCGAGGCATTATTCGCTAATTATGTCTAAACCAATCCGTATCGGCATGGTTGCCGGAGAGCCCTCTGGTGACATCCTTGCCGCCGGAATGGTTGCAGAGTTAAAACGCCAATATCCCGATGCGGTTATCGAAGGTATTGGCGGTCCAAATATGATAAACGCGGGTTTTCATAGTCTGTTCGATATGGAAACCTTGTCAGTTATGGGACTTGTTGAAGTCCTTTCCCATCTACCTGCCATCTTAAAAGTTAAAAAGCAGCTGCTCGCACACTTCGAGCAAAACCCACCCGATATTTTTGTGGGTATAGATGCGCCTGATTTTAACTTAAGAGTAGAAAAAGCACTTAAAGTCCGCGGCATCAAAACCATGCACTATGTGAGTCCTACTGTATGGGCGTGGCGTGAAAAGCGCATTCATAAAATAGCGAAAGCGGCTAATCGCGTATTAGGTTTATTTCCTTTTGAGCAGCAGGTTTACGACAAATACAATGTTCCCTACACCTTCGTAGGGCATACAATGGCTGATGCTATAGCCATTGTGCCGGATCAACGCGCATCACGAGACGCATTAGGTATAGATGGTAATGCTCCCATACTGGCAGTACTTCCCGGCTCGCGACGCGGCGAAGTGGATACACTACTTCCAGTTTTTCTTGAGACCATAGAAGCTATTCATGCTAAACGCAGCGACATTCAATTTCTAATTCCTGCGGCTAACGAGCATCGGTTTGCGCAAATAAAAGCAATTTTGCTTGAAGCTGATAATGCAGAGGAACGCTTACCCATTCAGGTAACCCAAGGCACATCGCGGGATGCGATGATAGCTAGCGATGTTATCTTGCTCGCATCAGGCACGGCTACCTTAGAAGCGATGCTGTGCAAACGCCCTATGGTAGCTGCCTATAAACTGGCACCGCTCACGTATAAAATTATGCAGCGCTTGTACAAAGCGCCGTTTTTCACTTTGCCAAACTTATTGGCTGATGAGGCAATTATTCCTGAATTACTTCAAGAAGAGGTAAACGCAGAGAATATGAGCAATCAGTTACTTAACTTTTTCGAAAGTGATAATTCTGCCCTGATTTCCCGTTTCACCGACCTCCACCATACGCTAAAATGCAATGCTGATAAAACAGCAGCAAAAGCTGTCGTGGAGGAATTGTTTGCATAAGTTAATTGCCGGCGTTGATGAAGTGGGTCGCGGCCCGTTAGTAGGTGATGTGGTCACCGCCGCGGTCATTCTCGACCCTGAAAACCCCATTGAAGGGCTAACCGACTCTAAGAAACTGAGTGAAAAAAAGCGCGTAGCCCTTGCCCAAGAAATTCGTGAAAAAGCACTCTACTGGAATATCGGTAGAGCTAGCCCTGAAGAAATAGATAAGCTCAATATACTGCACGCTACCATGCTCGCTATGATCCGCGCAGTGGAAGGCCTGCCAGTAAGGCCTGACTTTGTGCGCGTAGATGGTAACCGGGTTCCTGCGTGGAATTTTGAGTCTGAAGCGGTAGTGAAAGGCGATAGCCTGCACGCAGAAATTTCCGCTGCGTCCATCATTGCCAAAGTAGAGCGAGACAACGATATGATTTCGCTTCACGAGGCCTACCCGCAATATAACTTTGTCGGGCACAAAGGTTACCCCACAAAAGCACACTTTGAAGCCATCGCTGAATATGGCATCTTAGATTGCTATCGAAAAAGTTTTAAACCTGTAAAAGCGCTACTCGAAGAGAAATAACATCATGTCATCGCCATTTATTCATTTACGTGTTCACAGCGACTTTTCGATGATGGACGGCCTGAATAAGGTTAAGCCTATTCTAGGTAAAGTGGCCGCGCTTGGCATGCCTGCCGTGGCGATCACCGACCAAATGAATATGTGTGGCTTGGTAAAATTTTATTCAGAAGCACATAACTTAGGTATAAAACCCATCATTGGTACCGATTTTTGGGTTACCAATGAAGTCTTTGGCGATGAACCTTTCAGACTAACCCTTATTGCAATGAACAATGAGGGATATAAGAACATTACAATTCTTATCTCCAAGGCCTACCTTCGTGGACACTTGGCACACCGTGCGGTTATCGATCAAGAATGGTTAGCAGAGCATAGTGAAGGTGTGATTGTGTTGTCAGGCGCACAGCACGGTGACGTTGGTGTGGGTTTAATGAAAAACAACGCCAAAATTCTCGATAGTGCCCTTGAGTTTTATCAAACGCATTTTCCTGACCGTTTCTATTTAGAGCTTATTCGAACCGGCAGACAGGGTGAAGAGGATTACTTACACCTTGCCGTTGAGCTAGCTGAGCAGCGTGATTTACCCGTGGTCGCCACTAATGAAGTGTGCTTCATAGACCGGGAAGGTTTTGATGCTCACGAAATTCGAGTATGTATTCACGATGGCTACACGCTTGATGATAACCGCCGACCTAAACGATACAGCGACCAGCAATATCTACGCACTGCTGAAGAAATGGTGGAGTTATTTAGCGATATTCCTGAAGCCATAGAAAATACGGTTGAAATTGCTAAGCGCTGTAACGTTACCGTACGGTTAAACGAGTACTTCTTACCGCAATTTCCAACCGGCGGCATGACCACCGAAGACTTCTTAGTTAAGGTGTCTGAAGAGGGGTTGGAAGAACGTTTAGAATTTCTATTTCCCGATGAAGAAGTGCGCAAAGCGAAACGTCCGGAGTACGATGACCGACTTCGCATCGAGCTTGAAGTTATCAACCAAATGGGTTTCCCAGGCTACTTCCTTATTGTAATGGAGTTCATTCAGTGGAGTAAGGATAACGGAATTCCGGTAGGGCCAGGGCGGGGTTCTGGTGCGGGCTCATTAGTGGCCTATGCCCTAAAAATTACCGACCTAGACCCGCTTGAATTCGACTTGCTATTCGAACGTTTCTTGAACCCAGAGCGTGTATCCATGCCCGACTTCGACGTCGACTTCTGTATGGATAGACGAGACGAGGTAATCGATCACGTTGCTGAGCTTTACGGGCGTCAGGCGGTATCGCAGATCATTACGTTTGGTACTATGGCGGCAAAAGCGGTTGTACGCGACGTAGGCCGTGTACTTGGTCACCCTTACGGTTTTGTAGACAGGATCTCAAAGCTTATTCCACCAGATCCAGGCATGACGCTTGAAAAAGCGTTTAAAGCAGAGCCACAGCTACCAGAAGTGTATGAAAGCGATGAGGAAGTGAAAGACCTTATCGATATGGCGCGAATACTTGAAGGGGTTACCCGAAATGCCGGTAAGCACGCCGGTGGTGTTGTTATTGCGCCAACCACTATCACAGATTTCTCGCCGTTGTATTGTGATGACGAAGGTAAAAACCCCGTAACCCAGTTCGACAAAAACGACGTTGAAACGGCGGGCTTGGTAAAATTCGACTTCTTAGGTCTTCGTACGCTGACTATTATTCAGTGGGCAATAGATATGATCAAAGAAGGGAAGAACGTTGATGTCGATATCAGCGCCATTCCTCTTGAAGATCCTAAGAGTTTCAGAACCCTTCAAAACGCCGAGACAACTGCGGTATTCCAGCTGGAATCTCGCGGTATGAAAGAACTAATTAAGCGCCTTAAACCTGACTGCTTCGAAGATATTATCGCACTGGTGGCCCTTTTCCGTCCGGGCCCGCTGCAATCAGGCATGGTAGATAACTTTATTGATCGTAAGCACGGACGTGAAGAAATTTCCTACCCCGATGCAGAATATCAGCACGAGTGCTTGAAAGAAATTCTAGAGCCTACCTATGGCATTATCTTGTATCAGGAACAGGTAATGCAGATAGCCCAAGAAATGGCGGGCTACTCACTGGGCGGCGCTGACTTGCTTCGTCGTGCTATGGGTAAGAAAAAGCCTGAAGAAATGGCGAAGCAGCGCGGCACGTTCGCCGAAGGTGCGAAGGGCAATAATATTGACCCGGACCTTGCGATGAAAATCTTCGACTTGGTAGAAAAGTTCGCGGGTTACGGTTTTAACAAATCTCACTCTGCCGCTTACGCTTTAGTGTCTTACCAGACTTTGTGGCTGAAAGTGCATTATCCTGCGGAATTCATGGCTGCGGTAATGTCGGCAGATATGGATAACACCGATAAAATCGTGACGCTTGTCGATGAATGTGAGCGCATGGGCATCGAAATACTGCCGCCAGATTTAAATGCGGGTAAATACAAATTTACCGTCGATAGCGAAGGTCGCATTGTTTACGGTATCGGTGCGATTAAAGGGGTAGGTGAAGGCCCGATTGAAGCGATTATTGAAGCGCGGGAGACCCAAGGGGCATTTAAGGATCTTTTTGATTTCTGCGCCAAGATAGACATTAAACGGGTAAACAAGCGAGTGCTAGAAAAGCTAGTACTAGCGGGGGCAATGGACAACTTAGGACCCCATCGCGCTAGTCTTATGGCGAGCTTACCCGAAGCCCTTGCCGCCGCTGGACAGCATGCAAAAGCTGAGTCTTTTGGTCAGTCAGACATGTTTGGCCTACTGACTACCGAGCCAGAAGACGTGAAGCAAGCGTTTGCCGACGTCCCTGAGTGGCCTGAAAAAGTATGGCTAGAAGGTGAAAAAGACACGCTAGGCTTGTACTTAACCGGCCACCCCATCAATCAG
Source organism: Alteromonas marina (assembly GCF_000808575.1). GTDB lineage: Bacteria > Pseudomonadota > Gammaproteobacteria > Enterobacterales > Alteromonadaceae > Alteromonas > Alteromonas marina_A. The sequence goes on along the minus strand of NZ_JWLW01000066.1, from coordinate 263,115 downwards.
TATGCGGAAGAACTGCGTTACTACACCGACGGCCGGCTAGTTGATTTAAAACCAACCAACAAAGATCAAATGGCCAGTGCAGTAGGATTGGTACTTGGCGTACGCGTAATGACGAACAAGCGGGGTCGTCGCTGGGCCATAGTGACACTGGATGATAAGAGTGCCAGAATAGACGTACGTTTCTTCCCAGATATGTACGAACAGTTCGAAAGTGTGTTAGAAACTGACAGAATATTGCTTATAAAGGGACAGGTCAGCTTTGATGATTTCTCTGGGGGCAATACAATCACCGCCCGTGATGTAATGGACATTGTTCAGGCACGAGAGAAAAACGCGAGAGCGCTGGCACTTAATATTGATACCCAGCTGCTTGAACCGAAGAAAATGAGTCAGATGCAATCTATCCTGCAGGCATTTAACGGCGGAAGTTGTCCTGTTCAGTTAGCGGTAACCCATCCAGACGCGGAAGTAACCTTGGCGTGTGGTGCAAGATGGTACGTTACCCCTGAAGACCAACTTTTGCACGATCTCAAACAATGTTTGGGAGACAAAGCCGTTTCAATTCTCTACCATTAGGGGCAAGAGGTCGATAGATTGGACATCTCGCGTTTGCATAGACGAGCGTAGTACGAATAGGACATGAAATGAGTATACAGTTTTTGGACTTTGAACAGCCAATAGCCGAACTAGAAGCAAAAATTGAAGAGCTTAGGTTGGTGAATCAAGGTGGCGAGTTTGACGTTGGTATTGAAGAAGAAATCAATAAGCTTCGCGGTAAAAGCGCAGAGCTGACTAAAAAGATCTTTTCTGATCTTGGCGCATGGCAAGTTTCTCAACTTGCACGTCACCCAATGCGTCCTTACACGTTAGATTACATTCCTCGTATTTTTACCGAATTCGACGAGCTAGCTGGCGACCGCGCGTTCGCTGACGATAAAGCGATTGTTGGTGGCCCAGGAATGCTTGATGATCAGCCTGTGATGATTATTGGTCATCAGAAAGGGCGTGACACCAACGAAAAAATTAAGCGTAACTTCGGTATGCCTAAACCAGAAGGCTACCGTAAAGCTTTGCGTCTTATGAAGATGGCTGAGCGCTTTAACATGCCTATCATCACTTTTATCGATACGCCGGGAGCGTATCCAGGTGTTGGCGCTGAAGAGCGCGGCCAAAGTGAAGCAATCGCGAAAAATTTATTCGAAATGGCTGAGCTTACTGTTCCAATCGTGTGTACCGTAATCGGTGAAGGTGGTTCAGGTGGTGCACTAGCGATTGGTGTTGGCGATCGCGTTAATATGCTCCAATATTCTACGTACTCAGTTATTTCACCAGAAGGTTGTGCGTCTATTTTGTGGAAAAGCGCAGAAAAAGCCCCACTTGCTGCTGAAGCGATGGGCGTAAGTGCGCCACAGATTAAAGAGCTAGGCCTGATTAACAGTATTGTTGAAGAGCCTTTAGGTGGTGCACATCGCGATCACAATGGCATGGCGGCTAATTTGAAGGCCGTGATTAAGCAGCAGCTTAACCAGCTTAAAGAACTAGATAAGACTAAATTGATGGAAGAGCGTTACCAGCGTTTAATGTCGTTTGGTTATTGCTAATTTCATTAAGAAAACTAGCATAAAATTGCATTTAGCCGCTATGTACACCTGCGCTCTATCAGTTTAGACGCTTGATATAAAATCTCGCGAGCGGTGGCTTAATTCATGTTGGTTCATGTAATGTGGCATAAGAACATGGGGGTTGTTTACCATAGGTAACCAACCCCTTTGTCTTATTAAAAAGTGTGTTATTAGAAAGTGTGTTATTAGAAAGCCAGTGCTAAGCCAAGTACCCCTAATAGAAATTGAGTTGAAAGAATAAGGTATTATCGGTCTGTGACCCCTCTACAATCCCCAACAATCGAACATATCGTTAGCCGCATAGCGACATCTCTTACCGATGTAAAGCTACCACTTCAAACGCCACTCGTCGTTGCTTACAGCGGTGGTGTGGATTCGACCGTCCTGCTCCAAGCCGTTATTGCGTATAGGGAACAGTTTGATAGCCCAATTCATGCTGTACATGTACATCACGGTTTAAGTGATAATGCCGAACAGTGGGCAAAGCACTGCGAATTACAGTGTCGTCTTGAAGACGTAGCATTTCATTTGTATCGAGTTGATGTTGATACGGGGTCGAGAAAAAGCCTGGAAGCAGAAGCGCGTAAGGTTCGATACAACGCATTGTTAGAAGTGTGTGACCAAATAGGCGGTGTACTGTTATTAGGACAACATGCCGAAGATCAGCTTGAAACCGTATTGCTCCAGCTCAAACGCGGTGCTGGTCCTCAGGGCTTAGCGGGTATGGGAGAAGTTCAGTACCGAGGTGACACCTTGATAATGCGCCCTATGCTAGCACTAGAGAAAGCCGAGATTGTGGCTTATGCCGAAGAGGAAATGTTGCAGTGGGTTGAGGATGAATCTAATCAGCAAAATAGCTTTGATAGGAACTTCTTAAGGAACGAAATTATACCTCACTTGCTGGCGCGATGGCCTAAGTTGACCAAAACCGTGGGGCGCAGCGCCGAGCTTTGTGCTGAACAAAGCGCACTAGTCAGCGATTCTGCCCAAAAATATTTTGAAGATTGTAAACGAACAGCTCTCAGGCTCGACGGGCAACAACTCGCTGCATTGTCGTTACCGTGGCAGGCTATGGTCATTCGCGCGTGGTTTCGAGCTCAAGGCGAGCTGTCGCCGTCAAAAGCACAGACAGACCAAGTTCTCGCAATGCTAAAGGCAAAGCACGACGCAACCCCTGAAGTAAACTTTAAATGGGGCAGGGTAATACGGTTTGACCAAGACCTTTATTGGGTGGTGAACGCTACTCATGAAGTACCGCAAAACCTAGAATTAGCGCCCAACCAAGATATCGCGCTTCCTTGGCTTAGAGGCCATATTCGAATTGCAGTGCCAAAAGCGCGAGAAGAAGATACCGTTTCTCTGCAAACCAATGCTCGCAACCTTAAAGTAAAGCCAGAAAATGCGAACGTATCTAAGTTGCTGAAAGAATGGTTTAAGGTATGGCGCGTGCCAAGGTGGGAGCGAAACGGCGTGCCGGCAATCTTGATTAACGACGAGCCCATCGCACTGATTGTTGAAGGACGGTGTGTTTATCTGCAGCCCAAAGCGCCAGATATAGAAATAACCTTTAGTCTCGACTGAATCTATGTAGCACTAAAAGTGCCTTTTTTTGGAAAGGGCTAGATACTCTTGTTTATGGTATCCATGGCAATAATGTGCAAAAGCGGCATTGCTTTGCCGCCATCCTGATAAATTCAAATCGCGACGTTACGCTGCGTGATAGCTATTTTTGCCAGAGTTTTTCACGCGATACAGGGCGTTGTCAGCACGGTCAAACAAGCTGCTTATCGTGTCGCCGTCGCGATAAATCGCGCCACCAAGGCTGGTTGATATTCCTAAGCGAGACAAGTAGTTGGAGCTATTTATGCTCATTTGTATTCGTTGAGCGGCGCACGCTAATTGTTGCTGGGTCTGGCAGTCTAACAAGCAACAAAACTCATCGCCGCCATAGCGGAACGCTTCGTCTTCATCCCGCAAAACATTAGCTAAATGTGATGCAACATGGACAAGTACTTTGTCACCTTCACTATGACCAAAATTATCATTCACGTATTTAAAGTTATCTAAGTCGATCACCAAAAGTGCGAAAGGGTCGTCGTGTCTATGCGCCCAACCGAGTTGTCTTGTCATTGACTGCTCAAAGCCCGTACGGTTACCCAAGCCAGTTAACACATCTTTAGTTGCCATCTGCTGCACACGCATCAATGAAAGAGCGTGCTTTACTTGTTTTCCAAATAAATCATGCAGTTGGAATAGACCCTCCCGTTGCGATAACGATAAGGGTGAACTAATGTAATAATAGACATGAGCTTGATCGCCATTAACGGCATTAGCACCTTGTAGTGGTAAATCCATCAGTGTTGACGATATTTTTGCATTACCGTACACCCAACGGGAGTCAAAATCAGATAAGCTGAAACCAACAACCGGCAGTAACGTATTTAGCTGCTGAAAATACACGCCACCTAGCTCTTGTAGTTCAAGCGTAGAAAGTAGCTGCGTGATAAAGCCTGATAATTCACTAAAAGAGAGTGATTTACCTGTGCTCTCAGCAGGGTAAAAATTGTTATGTTGTGTGCTATCGTAGACTGACGTTGAAAAATCCACAGTAGTGCCCCTATACAAAATGCGTTGGTATGCAAAGAAACAAGTGTCAAAGCCCTGACGTTTCTGTGGCCACAATCGCATTTTCGCGATATTTATGACGATCACAGCGGCAAAACTTGCCGGATCTGCATTTGTAAAGGGGATACTGCAAGCTAAATGCCAACAACATGATTATGGCGCTAGTCTTTAGCTTAAAACGCAAAGCCGTCCTGTTTGACGAGTTTTTTTACGAATGGAAGTGAACGTGTTCTAGGAGGTTACGTGGGAACGAGTTTTTTGAATATCGTAATACTGATGTTTATATCGGTATGTGCCGTCGCATTATTTAAACGCATTCATCTCCCTCCAATTCTTGCTTACCTCTTTGCCGGAGTGCTCGCTGGTCCACAATTACTTTCCGTGTTTGCACACCCAGAAGAAATGCACCTGCTCGCTGAAGTAGGCATAGTGTTCTTACTCTTTTCACTAGGTCTTGAATTTTCGTTACCTAAATTGTTGGCAATGCGCTCTTTAGTATTTGGCGTGGGACTCGGGCAAATGTTATTCACTACTGCAGTGTTTACCTGTGTTCCTCTGTTTCTCGGTATTCCAATAAGTGCGTCCATCATTATTGGTGGTACGCTGGCGTTAAGCTCAACCGCTATTGTAATTAAGCAAGCCACCGAAATGGGTATTCTTAATAACAGGCGTACACAGTTAGCGGTGAGTATCTTACTCTTTCAAGATTTAGCGGTGGTTCCTTTCCTAATTGCTATTCCTCTTTTAGCACAAACTGGCGAGGTAAGTATTGCGCTAGCTTTAGGCGAGGCGTTGCTTAAAGGTGTGTTTGTCATTGGGTTTCTAATGTCAGTGGGTAAGTGGTTACTACCTTGGGTGTTTAGAGAGGTAGCAAGAACAAGGACTGACGAGCTGTTTGTTCTGACCACTATATTGATTGCCCTATTGGCAGGAGGGCTAACTTATTACTTCGGGCTATCCATGGCGCTAGGCGCTTTCTTGGCGGGTATGATGTTGGGGGAAAGCCAATACAAGTATCAACTTGAAGCCGACATTCGTCCGTTTCGAGATATTTTAATGGGGTTATTTTTTGTTACCGTGGGTATGCAGTTAGAACTCACTGTACTGTGGAACAGCCTGTTTGAGATTGTTTTTGGCGTTTTTGCTTTGATGATAGCTAAAGTCATTTTAGTAAGAGGCGCATCTCTATTAGTTAAAACCGATGCAATAGATGGCTGGTCTGCTGGGGTTAAACTTTGTCAGATTGGCGAGTTTAGTTTTGTAATTGCTGCGCTTGCTACGACACACGGCGTGCTAACGTCTGAGCAGTCATCGCTGATTGTGTGTATGGGTGTAATCAGTATGGCGTTAACGCCCTGGCTTATGAATAACAGCGTCACCATAGCAAGACGCATTGTTAACAAGGATATCTCGTTCGATGAAAATGCGAGCTTTGGTAGTGCAGAGCCGTTAACCAACCACGTCATTATTTGTGGGTTTGGCCGCGTAGGACAGTCGGTAGCTCGCATGCTGAAAATGGAAGGCATTCATTTTGTTGCTATAGATATGGACCCTGTCAGGGTGCACGAGAGTCGAAACGCGGGAGAGCCCGTTATTTTCGGTGATGCGAGTCAAAAAGATATATTGATTAATGCCAATGCAGAAAGCGCCAAGCTTGTGCTTGTTACCTTTGATCAAGTCGATAAGGCGAAGCAGGTGATAACGCAGACACGCAGTATAACGAACACTACTGATGTCATGGTGCGTACTAAGCGAGATTATCAACTAGAAAGCTTGTATAACGCAGGCGCTAATCAAGTCGTGCCCGAGTTACAAGAAGGCAGCTTGATGTTGGTATCGCAGGTGCTCCACTATGCTGGTGTGCCGATGTCGCGAATTTTGAAACGGGTTCGCGCTGAGAGGAAAGGTCGTTATGATCATCTGCATGGCTTTTACCCGGGAGAAACGACAGAAATCACCTACGGCACCGAAGACAAGTTAGAGTTTATCCATGCTGTGGTGTTGTCCGAACATGCGTCCTGTATTGGCAAAGCCATAAAAGATATTGATTTTTCGAGAATGCGAGTGGCGATTAAAGGGTTAAGGCGGGATGGAAATGAAGTTAAAGACCCAGATCAAGATGCTATTTTGAAAGCCCATGACGTACTGGTGATCGCGGGTAAACCCCGTCGGGTAGAGCGGGCGGAACGCAAGTTACTAGAAGGGAGCTAGCGCGCATTTAAATGTAGCGCGCTTGCCGGAGAATAAGTGTTGCATTATGTGAATTAAAACTTAGGCAACGCGGTCGCTTTCTAAGTCTGCAAATTGCTTTTTTAGGTCGTAGCGCTCATCTGTCACTATCTTCTCGAGCACTGAAACACGCTCCTTAAGTTCTGCAATTTCGGCTTTGTAGGCTTCGGTCTCTTTACTGCTAAGTTTCTTTTTACTTTTGTCTTTTGCACTTTCGACAATGGTAACTAACGCCCAAGCACAAATGGCTACTATTGCAATCGCTGTCATGTCCACGGTGGTATCCCTCACAAATGGCTTTAAAAGAGTGTAGGTGAAAATTTGGTTTGTTGCCTAATTCACCCAGTATTTTGTCAAATACGTATTGGTAATAATTACTGCATTGCTTCAAGTACTATAGTGGTTATCTAATATGGTTTTTAGTAAAAAATGTAACCAGTTAAGTCCTTCACACCAGCAGTGTTATAATGAGAGCTTGCAAGTAGGTTGCCAAGTGACAAAAGTCATTACATTCTAACAAGTTAGAATGTTTACCTAAGCTAAAACAAAATAATTTTTAATGAAATTCACCAAGTAAAGTAGCAAAATTGACGAATGAGTGACCAAAATAGCAACTGTTCATCTTCAGACTTAGGCCTTGTAAATAAGCAAGCGCTGCAACCAGAAGCTGTGCAAGAACAGCAGGCTGTAATTTCTACGGAAGAAATCGTGACGCAAGAAGACGAGATGTGGATGAGACATGCACTCGCGTTAGCTGATAAGGCTGAATCGCACGGCGAAGTGCCTGTTGGTGCCTGTGTGGTGTTAAACGGCAAGCTTATAGGTGAAGGGTTCAATACCCCGATAACGGATAACGACCCGTCTGCCCATGCAGAGCTGCGCGCTGTTAAAGAAGCCGCATCTTTTGTACAAAATTACCGACTTATTGATGCTACCTTGTATGTTACGTTAGAACCTTGTTCTATGTGTGCAGGTATGCTTGTGCATGCACGAGTAAAGCGTGTGGTGTTTGGTGCTAAGGATGCGAAGACTGGCGCTGCAGGTTCAGTAATGAACCTCTTACAACATCCTGCGCTTAATCATCATCTTGAGATCGTATCTGGCGTACTAGCTGACGAGTGCGCTAACAAGTTGTCAGATTTTTTTCGCAAGCGCAGGAAAGAGATCAAGGCAGCCAAAAAGGCGAAACGATTGCTAGAGGGTGATGCTTCAAGCTGATTTTATAGCTTTGTATGAAGACGTGCTTATTAGCGTGTTCGCCTTTTGGGTTCGTATGGTTTACAGGTTAAATCATAAAGAACCAAACAGCATAAAGTTAGCTTAGCTAGGTGTGCGGGTTAACTGGGTGAACATATCACTCGTAACAAATAGCTTGCGGCGTTGAAGTACTTTTTGGTGACAACGCTTAAGCATAAGTCTGCGTCTATTGTTGTTTTTCAATTTTATTCCTTTTTTCATAAATCGATTTTTTTTCATTTACTTTCCTTTCTCATATTGTGGGCACTCCTTGCTTGCCGAGGCCACTTTCTTCCGTCATACAAAGCGCTTTGTTTTTTGGCTCGATCCCCGCGTTTATCCAGGGGAAGCCTAAGAGAGCGTGCGCTCTTAAAGTGCCTAAGCTCTTTTGGGAGCTTATTATCGTTAAGAAAAACCGTTGTTTAGAGAAAGTAAGTCAGCGTCTGACTAACTTCCTTTAAGAGTACGGCATAAAGATGACATCGAAATGACAATTTTCAATAGAATGAGAAAACGAACAGCATTAAATTTTTCCCTGTTCGTCTAGCCAAACTAAGCTGTCATAATAGCGACGAATGTTTTCGACATATTGCAGCGCTTCATCGCCTCTGGCATAGCCATAGCGTGTAGTGCGGTAATATTTCTTTTGCCTCAATTGTGGCAAGCGGCGTTTCACATCTACCCACAAGTCAGGGTTACCGCCCTGTTGCTCGGTAAGTACCCGCGCATCTTCTAAATGACCCATACCGATATTATACGACGCCATGGCCATCCAAGTTCTATCAGGCTCGCTTATTCGCGCGGGTATGCGATTGAGTAAACTGGCAAAATAACGCGACCCTCCGCGAATACTTTGTTCGGGGTCGGTTCTGTCATCCACATCCCAGTCACTTGCTGTATCCAGTGTTAACATCATTAGTCCGCGGACCCCAGTTCTTGAAATGGCGTCACTGTCCCAATGACTTTCTTGATAGCTCATGGCCGCAAGTAATCGCCAGTCTAAGTCACCAGCGTACTGTTGAAATAAGGGTTTGTATTGGGCTAGAGCTGTCTCGGCGGCATAATTAAAGGCGCGACTGTCGACGTAATCAAACTGGCGAATATGACCAAAGTATTTGTCTTCTAACACCGTAAACCAGCCTGACTGATGTACGGTACCAAAGTATTCTATCAGTGCTGCTTTCACCGAGTCGTCTTGATTTAATGGGAGCGCCCACGCCATCGGCATATCTTCATGAAGCGTTTTGGCTACGGCGAGGTTAGGGTAGCGTCTGCGCTGTAAGGCCAAGCGGTTGCTATCGGCAACTGTGTATGCGATGTCGCCATTAGCAACCTGCTGCAATAGTTCTTCAGAGTCAGAATCTTCAGTAGTGACGACTTCGGTTCTTAATGAGACTTTCTGGCTATCTGTTTCTTTATCGCTAAAACCGTTAAGTAAATCTGAAAGTAGGTGTGCTTGGCTGCTTCCTGCAACTGCAATGATAGGGGAGTCGAGTTCTAACAGCTCTCTTGGTTTTGATGTGCCTGCCTGAAAAACCAGTTCTTGTTTCACGTGTTGATAGGCAGGCCCGTAAGCGAAGCGGTTTTTAAGCGATGACGTTACTGCATCGCCTGTTGCGACAATGTCTAGGTTACCTTCTTCTAATTGTTCCAGCATGACTTCGTAGCTGTAGAACGGATACAGGTCGAGCGTTACGCCAAGGTAATCGGCAAAACCCGCCAGTAATTCATATTCAAAACCTTGTGGGCCTTCTGCGCCGTTATAAAATGTCCCTGCACCATAAACGGTTCCCACGCGGATCGATTCCCGTTCCAACAATGAAGAAAGGGCAGTGGGGACTGTAGGAACGCCACAGCTCATAACAGCAATAGATAATATGATTATTAATTGTAGTTTTAATCGTTTTTTATAGTCTTGTGACTGCATAGACCTTTACTTATTGTCATTAAACCATCTAAGTTTAAAAAAAAGTTCATGTAAGCGCGTTATGAGGTTACTTACTGCGCATAATTACTCTATAATCCGCGCCGAAATACTCATCAATCCAAGAGGCAACGCGTCGCATTGGTGGTCGTTGTTTCTAACAAACCAGGTAAATCAATATGTTGGTCCTTCGAGGCGCTCCTGCACTATCAGAGTTTAACCAAACTAAACTGATTGCAAAGCTGGGTCAATCCGGCGTTAGGGTTAAAAACCTATATAGCGAATATGTTCACCTAGTCGATTCCCAAGGTGACTTGTCTAAGCAGCAAATAGAGATACTCGAGAAGCTGCTCACTTACGGCCCCGCGAGGCAAGCACAAACCCCTTCTGGAACCTTCTTCCTCATTACTCCTCGCCCCGGCACTATCTCTCCCTGGTCTTCTAAAGCCACCGACATCGCTCACAACTGCAGTCTAAAAAATATCAACCGCATAGAACGTGGTTGTGCGTTTTATATAGAAACAGAACATGCTGTGAGTGAAGATGATTTTGCGCTTATCGCTAGCTTCTTACACGACAGAATGACTGAGTCAGTGTTTACGAACACTGAAGAGGCGGCGGTATTATTTGCTCACACCGAAGCTAATACTTTTACCAGTATAGATGTATTAGGCGAAGGCAAAGACGCGCTAGTTAATGCAAATGTGTCGTTAGGCCTTGCATTGGCTGATGATGAGATTGACTACCTGTTTGACAGCTTTACTAAGCTAGGCAGGAACCCGACTGACGTTGAACTTTATATGTTTGCGCAAGCAAACTCTGAACACTGTCGTCACAAAATTTTTAACGCTAGCTGGACCATTGATGGCGAGGACCAAGAGAAGTCGCTGTTTAAAATGATCAAAAACACCTACGAGTTGTTACCTGATCACGTGTATTCAGCTTACAAAGATAACGCAGCGGTAATGGAAGGATGGCAAGCAGGTCGCTTCTTCCCGAACCCGCAGTCACACCAATACGAATACCATCATGAAAATATTGATATTTTGATGAAGGTAGAAACCCATAACCACCCAACGGCAATTTCACCTTTCCCAGGTGCGGCAACAGGCTCTGGTGGTGAAATCCGTGATGAAGGTGCTACTGGTCGTGGTTCAAAACCTAAAGCGGGTTTGGTTGGTTTTACCGTATCTAACTTGCGTATTCCTGGTGCTGAACAGCCTTGGGAATTTGAATACGGCAAGCCACAGCGTATTGTAAGTGCTCTTGATATTATGCTTGAAGGCCCACTAGGTGGCGCTGCGTTTAACAACGAGTTTGGTCGTCCTGCTCTACTGGGTTATTTCCGTACCTTTGAGCAAGAAGTAAATAGCTTCAACGGTGTTGAAGTGCGCGGCTATCACAAACCTATTATGTTAGCTGGTGGTTTAGGTAACATTCGTCGCGAGCATATTGAAAAAGGCGAAATCACGGTAGGCGCTAAGCTTATTGTGCTTGGTGGCCCTGCAATGAATATTGGTCTTGGCGGCGGTGCAGCATCATCTATGGCGTCTGGCCAATCAAACGAAGACTTAGATTTTGCTTCAGTACAGCGAGACAACCCTGAAATGGAGCGTCGCTGTCAGGAAGTGATTGATGCATGTTGGCAGTTAGGGGATAACAATCCTATCCAGTTTATCCACGATGTGGGCGCAGGTGGTCTTTCAAATGCACTGCCTGAGCTGGTTAATGACGGTGGCCGTGGCGGTAACTTTGAGCTTAGAAAAGTATTGTCAGATGAGCCAGGTATGACACCTCTGGAGCTATGGTGTAACGAATCCCAAGAGCGCTATGTTTTATCTGTTGCGCCTGAAAATATGCCAGTGTTCGAAGCAATTTGTGCCCGCGAACGTGCGCCGTTTGCTGTGGTTGGTGAAGCCACTGCCGAGCAGCACCTCAACCTGAACGACAGCCAGTTTGACAACAAACCAATCGATATGCCTCTTGATGTACTTTTAGGCAAGCCGCCTAAAATGCACCGCGACGTAAGCTCGACCAAGGTTAGCTCGCCAGCGCTAAACGAGGCAGGCATTACCTTAAGTGATGCAGCAAATCGCATTTTATCTTTGCCTACCGTGGCAGAGAAAACCTTCCTTATCACCATTGGCGACCGCTCAGTTACCGGCCTTGTAAGTCGTGATCAAATGGTGGGCCCATGGCAGGTGCCAGTGGCAGATGTGGCGGTTACTGCAACAGCGTTTGACACCTACCACGGTGAAGCGATGTCGATGGGTGAGCGTACGCCTGTCGCGTTACTATCGCACGGCGCGTCTGCGCGTCTTGCTGTGGGTGAAGCGTTAACCAATATTGCCGCAGCAAACATCGGCGATATTAAGCGCATTAAACTGTCTGCAAACTGGATGGCAGCAGCCGGACACCCCGGTGAAGATGCAGGTCTATATGAAGCGGTTAAAGCCGTGGGTGAGGAGCTTTGCCCAGAGCTAGGCCTAACCATTCCTGTGGGTAAAGACTCTATGTCGATGAAAACGGCATGGAATGAAAACGGTGAAGATAAAGCGGTGACTTCTCCGCTATCACTCGTTATCTCTGCCTTTGGCGCAGTAAAAGATATTCGCAAGACCCTAACGCCTCAGCTACGTACAGACAAAGGCGCAAGCCGCTTGCTGCTACTCGATTTGGGCGAAGGTAAAAATCGCTTGGGCGCGAGCTGCCTGGCACAAGTCTATACTCAGCTTGGTGATAGCCCAGCAGATGTGGTCTCTGCAACTCGCCTTAAAGCCTTCTTTGACGCAATGCAGACGTTAATTGAAAAAGGCTTGGTGTGTGCTTATCACGACCGTTCAGACGGTGGCCTGTTTACCACCGTTGCTGAAATGGCCTTTGCTGGTAAAACAGGTGTAAGCATCAACCTTGATAGCCTAGTTGGAAACGACATTGCCGTATTGTTCAATGAAGAACTAGGTGGCGTAATCCAAGTGCTTGAAAGCGATATGGATGCCGTTAACGCAGTACTGACTGAATTCGGTTTAACTGAATTGACTCACGATATCGGTACGCTTAATAGCACTGACATGATTGAGTTTAGTCGCGGTGGCGTTGCTGTACTTGCAGATAGCCGCGTATCTATGCGTACGACGTGGGCACAAACCACGTTTGAAATGCAGAAACTGCGTGATAACCCTGAGTGTGCTGAACAAGAACACGCGGCAAAGCAAGATGCTGCCGACCCAGGTTTGCATGCTGCGTTGTCTTATGATGTAAACGAAGACGTGGCAGCTCCCTATATTGCCAAAGGTGTTAAGCCAAAAGTGGCGATTTTAAGAGAGCAGGGCGTTAACTCGCATCTTGAAATGGCAGCGGCGTTTACTCGTGCTGGCTTCGATGCTATCGATGTGCACATGAGTGACGTGTTGGCTGGCCGCATTACCCTTGAACAGTTTGCGGGTCTTGCGGCTTGTGGCGGTTTCTCTTACGGCGATGTGTTAGGTGCAGGTGAAGGCTGGGCAAAATCTATATTGTTTAACAGCATAGCTCGCGATCAGTTTGAAAGCTTCTTTAACCGGAACGACACGTTCAGCTTAGGTGTGTGTAACGGCTGTCAGATGCTATCGAACCTTAAATCATTGATTCCTGGCACTGAGCACTGGCCACATTTCGTGACCAACCAGTCGGCGCGATTTGAAGCCCGTGTTGCAATGGTCGAAGTGATGGAATCTAAGTCTGTGCTGCTTGATGGCATGGCAGGTTCGCGTATGCCTATTGCTGTGTCGCACGGTGAAGGTCAGGCTGAATTTGCCAATGACAACGCGCTATCGCAAGTAGGCGCGCAGGTGGCGATGCGTTACGTAGACAACTACGGCAAGCCAACCATGCAATACCCGGCTAACCCGAACGGTTCACCACAAGGGATTACGGGCTTAACTTCACTAGACGGGCGAAGCACTATTATGATGCCTCACCCTGAACGTGTATTTAGAGCCGTTGCAAACTCATGGCGTCCAGACGATTGGCAAGAAGACGGTGCGTGGATGCGTATCTTCAGAAATGCCCGTAAATTTGTTGGGTAATAAAACACGCTTATTTTGACTAAAACAGGGGGAAACCCCTGTTTTAGTCAGTAGAAAAATACTGTTTAATAAATATACATACTATAAATAGGCGTCAAAGCTTTGGCAAAGTGTCAAAAATCTGATTTTTGCCCTTGTCATCAGTTTGTCACTGATCTATTGTAGTGCAAGCAAGGATTGCATCTAGGTTACAGGAGTTGAGTTAGGGTTGTACCAGTATTTGGCATTTGCTTACTGGTTTTAATAATAAGAGACGACCAATGAATCGTTCTTCAAAAGGGTTTGGCTTAACCGGAGTGGCTGTAGCTGTAGTGCTGATGTTCGTAACTGCTGTTTTTAGCACATCTGCGAAGTCTGCCGAAGCTCCAACAACGCTAAGTGTGCTGTCTTCAGTTAAGTAGTCTGAAAGAAAAATTCTAACGCCCGTATCAAGTTACTTGATACGGGCGTTAATCATTGAGGCTATGAAAAAACTTTTGGCTTGTTGCGTTTTATAAAAAGCTTAAAAAGAGACGAACCAAATGCACAGTCGAAGCCTACAAAACTTATCTATCACTTTAACCTTTCTTATTTTTTTCTCTGTTTATTAGTTTTTGCTGAGGATGCTTTTTCAAAAGCACATATGTAGCACCAAACCCGCCGTGCATGGGTTGCGCAGTATGATAGGCAATGACTTCGTCTAGTTCTCTTAGCCAATGGTTAACATAACTTTTTTTCAAAGCGGGAAACGGCTTACTATTTTCCCCTGTTCCATGCTTTATGAGCATGGCACGAACCCCACGTTCGTGACTTGATTTAATAGTGCTATAAATCAGGTCGCGGCTTTGCTCTAAGGTTTTTCCTGAAAGTGTTATGTTAGCCTCTAAAGGGTATTTACCAAGGCGAAGCTTTTTAAAAACGCCGTCTTGAATACCGGGCTGTTGGAAGTGTATAAAATCATCAGGAGGTACTGGCTTTACACCTTCCATGCTCAGTGGATTAGCGAGTTTCTCGCGGACGCTTAACTGCCTTGCGGCACGTTTTTGTTTTTCAGCGAGCGCCTTTTCAGGGTCGTGTAATAAAGCCTTATCATCTGATGCAATAGGTTTTACATCTTGCATTTCTGCAAAAAACGAATCGATATCGTCGTTTTCAAATTGGCTCATACTATTCCCCGTATTAACTACTACATCATTATTTATACGTTATTTTTTGCCTGATGGTCTATGCGAAGTGTACTTATTGGAAAGCTAAACGCGCAGATAGACGATGCTTAAAATAGGCAACGGCTATAAAAGTGGGGATTAATTTTGAAATTTCATCGTTTAGAAAATAGCACCGGGCTCAGATAGTGCCTCTATGGCAAACCATTCCTCTTCGGTAAATGTTGAATCACTAGGTGTTTCAACATCATCGCCAGTTTCTTTTTGGGGGGACGAATCGAAAGTCATTGTACTCTCCTGTTTAGCAGAGTATTGCTCAATTCGATTGAATTACAACCAAAGTAGATGAAATAAACATGATGATAGGGGAGCGAAATGTATAGCAAGGTTTACTGTATTTTGGGTTTAAGCCCGCCAGAATGGCGTCCCCAGCTGGAATCGAACCAACATCTAAGCCTTAGGAGGGCCTTGTTTTATCCATTAAACTATGGGGACCTAATGCGTAAGAATATCTATTATACGTAGTTCCGCAAAATACGAAACCCTTCGATTAATCAATAAGGTGCAGTGTTTTACAACAGCGCACTTATGCGGCTAAAGCGGCTTATCTATGCAGATTAGTATTGAATACCATGTGGTTCTAGGCTACCCAATAAAAAGCCCCCGTCGAATGCGAGGGCTTTAGGTTAACTTCACAACAAGATTAGATGTCCGTTGGTGGAAGTTTATCTATCGCTGTTTTCAGCACTTCGGACTCTGTCGGAGAAGCGGTAGTCACGTCACCGCCACTTTCTTTAGACGTATCGCCTACAAGTCCGTCACTAGCATCAGGAGATGCGCCCTCACCATTTGAATCGACTGAAGTAGGCTCTGTTGATGGCAGAATCAACTCTTCTGGGGGAAGATCAATGTCGACGACGTCAACAGTTACCTCTGTCACCGGACCCCCAGAGACTATATCGTCTTCTTCTGGAAGCGTGATGGTGTCATCAGGCAGAGTACTTTCAGGCGTCGAAGCCTCAGGTGAAAGTGGGTTTGTGCCTTCATTCGGTGCAGTAGGCAAAGGTTCACCTATATCAACGGTATCAATCTTAATACCAGACAAGTCAATAGTGTCTCCTCCACCAAAACCATCGCCAACATTGGTGCCAAGCGTGCTCACTTCCTCTTCAGGTAGCGTGATGATGTCTGGCGTACTCTCAATAGGTTGAATGCTCTCGACAGGTTCAGAGCTCACAAGCGGCGCACTCGGCTCGTTTTCTGGCGTTACCAGTTGAGTTTCAGCATTCAGGTTAACGGTTTGAAGCGTTTGCCCCGTTAGGTCAATCACATCAGGTGCTGTAGGCTCGTCAGTAACAACGGTGCCGCTGCTGTCTGACGCGCTTACAGACTCAGATGAAGTGGTTGTCACGACCTCAGGTACACCTTCACCAGATGCCGTCACAAACACGTTAAACTCTGCCTGCTCGACAGTACCGTCTGGATACTCTATACGATAAGTAAAGGTATCCGTTAAGGTGCCACCAAATACGGCTAGCGTGTTGTCTGGGGTATAAGTGTACGCGCCAGTTTCATCAATTTGCAACGTGCCATACTCGCCCAGTAACGTAATGCCGCCTGAAGCGTCTTGGAAGTTAATTCCATCGGTAGATACCGTCACGTCGTATGTTGGGCCAAACAGTATATCGTTTTCGAACAGGTTGCCTGTGGCGGTTTGTACGCCGCTAACTTCAAACTGGTCAAGGTAGTTGATGGTAGAGGATAGGTCTACACTAATGCTGCCTATTAATCCAGCAGCAACAGTGCCGTCCATTGATAAGCGATAAAGTCCTTCGGTTAACCCGTTGACAGTAAGTGCGGTATCGCCATCAATACCTAACAAGCTGATAAGCTCATCGTTGGGGAACACTCTATAGGGTTCCCATGCTCCGTTTATAAACTTTTCAACCGTTATTGTGATGCTAGAGCCTAATGAGACTAACCCCACCGCATCTACATTTAACGTGATATCTTGAGTAGTATTTGCAGTCACATTAATAGGGCCAAATTCATCGCTAAAACTTGTAATCAACAAACTTAGGAGATAATCATGCTGTAGCGCATCCAGTACACTAGGGCCTGCTTCCGAAACAAAGTCGTAGGTCAATTCAGCACGTGCCGAGTCTGCGGATACGCCTTGCCCTGATAGATTGAAGTTCAAGTTTGCAGTAGACGTATTGGTGCCATCTGAAATGGTGTAGCTAAAGCTATCTGTATTGCCTAAGCCGTCACGCACACCGTTGGCTACATAGGTGTAGCTGCCGTCTTCAAAGATGGTGAGGTCCCCATAGTCACCTTCAATGGTAATACCAGATAAACCAGTACCCAATACAGTCACTGACTCTCCATTGGTATGAGTAACTTGCGTCACTACGCCGCCCTCGGCAATGCTATCGGCTACATCGCCTGTGTTGGCCGCATCAATAACATTCCCCGACGTTGTCGTGCTACCTTCAAATGCATATTCAGTAAGTGTTGAAGTTATATCGGTAGATTGTAGTAAAGTGACCGTGTTGCTCAGCAGTGCTGCCGCAACCGCATCTAGAGCAGCACTTGCAAATGTGCCTAAACCTAAGAGATTAAGTCCTGTGGTAATGGTACTTACTAAGTCGCCGGCGCCTATCGTGTCTGCGGTGCTTAAAGCTGGCTCAAGAATAAGGTTTCGAACAATCGTACCTAAACCAAGCCCATTTAATAAACTGGCTTCAGTACCGTTTAGTGCGTCTTCAACAGCAGTTAGCACCACCTCTTGGTTCTCTTCCCCAAGCACTACGCCGCTATCACCTAATTCTGTTAGCGTAATCGAGCCGTCGCTATTTTGATCGAATAGTGTCTCAAGGGCACTTTCATCATTGCGCACAACCACGGTGTAATCACCGGCAGGTAGCCCAGAGAATTTAGCAACTAACGTGTCGTCACCGGTGAGTCCGATAAGGTTTACACCAGCTACATCACCTATTAACGGGTTGTCTGGTGTCATAGCTGAGGCGACCACGTTGCCATCTGCATCGACAATATCGATACGATACGCATCAGCGACGGCGACTAACGCTGTTTGGCTAACTTCTACAACCACTTCGCCAAAGAAACCAGCATCAACGGTAAGCGTTGTGCTAGCCTCTGGTGACCCTGCCACAGGTGAGACTGCGTCCGAGCCAATGACTCGGAAGTCACTGTCGCTAACCGGTGCATTCACAATGGCCGTTTGTGCGCCCAACTCCATGTCATTGTTATCGGTTTGAGCTACTACTGGCGGGAAGTCGCTCCCTGATATGGTGATGGTAAGCGCCGCAACGTCAGAAGTTTCACCATCTGATAAGGTGTAGTTAAACACTTCGTCTTGGCCAATTGCACTACGATCGCCATCAGCGGTATAGGTGTAAGTGCCGTCTGCAGCAATTTCCAGTACGCCATAGTTACCTTGGATAGTAACCGTACCTGAAGCAGGAACCACAACACTGTCACCTGATGCGTTAGTAACCAGCGTCACTTGAGCGCCGTCTAAAATGGTATCGGTACCCACGCCACCTAAATCGCCGTCGATTAGGTTACCTTGGGCCACTAAATCACCCGTATAGGTGTATTCGGTTAATGTGGTGGTGATATCAGTGTCTTGCAATAAGGTTAATGTATTGCTGAGCAATGCATCGGCAAGAACATCGGCCACAGCGTCGAGGAGGCCTGTGATACCAAGCGCGTTTATTGGCGTAGTTAGTAGACCAACCAGCTGACCTGCGCCAATTACAGTAGTTGTATCAAGCAGACCTTCAAGGATCCCTCTAACTTGCGTGCCAATGGTTCCGGGCAAGACGACATTTAAAATTCCACCGTTTAACGTTGTTTCAACGAAATCAAGAATTTCCGTTTGGTTATCGGGCCCAAGCACGACACCTGCTGTCCCTAGTTCATCAAGGTCAACGTCGTTACTATTGTCATTGTCTAATAAATCTTCCAATATATCTTCATCATTTCGGACCACCACGCTGTAGTTGCCAGCGTCAAGGCCTGCTAACGAGAACGAAATAGTCTCATCGCCAGTCACATTGAAGATGTCTAGGCCACCGACATCGGCAACTTGTGAGTCTGCGCTTACTCCTTTGTAAACGAGTTGGCCGCTCTCGTCATACACCTCAACAATGTAGGCATCGGCAACAGCCACTAGTGCTATTTGGTCAACCTCTACTAACACTTCACCTACATGGTTTGGGGAAACAGTAAAGGAGGCGCTTGCATCCACGCCACCTGTAGATTCTGCTAAGCCGATAACATCTACGTTGCTAGTGGTTTCCGGTGGGTTTACAGTAACCACAGGTTCGCCCATATCAACGGTGTTACCGTCGTTTATAGCATCAAGGGCCTGTACAACAACATTCTGACTTGCTGTACTTGCCGAATTACCTGCTTCGTCGGTAACGGTTGCCACCACCGCGTAGGTACCTGCTGGTAGCGTTGTGCCTGTTAAATCAAGGCTCCAATTACCGCTGCCATCAATGGTAAGTTCAGGGTCAGTGCCAAAGATATAGGACGTGCTATCAACGGTAACGGTTAGGGTAGTATTGTCACCAAGGTCAACCGTTCCATTAAAGATAAGCGTACTATCGCTAGTAATAAAGTCTCCAGCCACCCCAGAGTCGTTTGAGATACTGTCGAACGTTACTGTCTGACCATTATTGTTTTCATCAATACTCGTATCGATAACAACTGTACCTGAAGCTGAGTTAGAGTTACCCACAGCATCTGTAGCGGTGACTACAGCCGTGTAATTGCCTTCAGCAAGCAGGGCGACGATATTATCAGCCAGTGTCCACGTGCCATCACCATTGTTGGTAGCGGTGTAATCATTGCCGTCAATGGTTACCACCACAACCGCATTGGGATCGTTCACCGTACCGGTAAGCTCTGGCGTGGTGTCGTTGGTAGTAAGATCGTTTATTGCAACGGTAGGCGCGGTGGTATCGATTATCACTGTATCAGTATTGGTCACCGTATTGCCCGCGGCGTCTGTTGCGCTTACCGATGTAGGGTAGCTGCCTTCAGCGAGCGTGGCGACTACGTTGTCAGCCAACGTCCAGGTGCCATTACCGTTGTTGGTAGCGGTGTAACCATTGCCGTCAATCGTTACCACCACAACCGCATTGGGGTCGTTCACCGTACCAGTTAGCTCAGGCGTGGTGTCGTTGGTAGTAAGATCGTTAATTGCAACGGTAGGTGCGGTGGTATCAATTACCACTGTACCTGTATTAGTCACCGTATTGCCCGCGGCGTCTGTTGCACTTACCGATGTTGGGTAGCTGCCTTCAGCGAGTGTGGCGACTACGTTATCAGCCAACGTCCATGTGCCATCACCATTGTTGGTAGCGGTGTAATCATTGCCGTCAATCGTTACCACCACAACTGCATTGGGGGCGTTCACCGTACCGGTAAGCTCAGGTGTGGTGTCGTTGGTGGTTAGATCGTTTATTGCAACCGTAGGCGCGGTGGTATCAATTACCACAGTACCAGTGTCGGTATCGGTATTGCCCGCATCGTCAGTTGCAGTAACAGATGTTGGGTAACTACCTTCAGCGAGTGTAGCGACTACGTCATCGGCCAGCGTCCACGTACCGTCACCGTTATTGGTAGCGGTGTAGTCAACGCCGTCAATGGTGACTACTACAGTAGCCGTTGGGTCATCAACCGTACCCGTTAGTGCAGGCGCAGTGTCGTTGGTCGTTACATCATTGATGGTTACGACAGGTGCCACGGCATCTACCGTGTCAGATGCCGGCCCACTGGTGTTACCCGCTTCATCGGTAGCCGTTGCCGTTACTACAGCTCCATCTGCTAATGGTGTATCTGGCGTTACGCTCCAATTGCCGTCACCATCAGCGATGACGGTGAAATCTGGCGTGCCGTCTCCGTCTACATCCACATTTACCGTAGCGCCCGCTTCGGCTGTGCCGGTAATTTCAGTGCCGTTGCCCGCTTCAACGGTAGGCGTTGCTGGTGCTGTGGTATCAATAACCACTGTACCAGTATTCGTACCCACATTACCTTCTGGATCGGTTGCAGTAACCGTTGCGGTATAGCTACCTTCAGCAAGTGCCGCCACCGCATCGTCAGCCAGCGTCCACGTACCGTCACCGTTATTGGTAGCGGTATAGTCAACGCCGTCAATGGTGACTACTACAGTAGCCGTTGGGTCATCAACCGTACCCGTTAGTGCAGGCGTAGTATCGTTAGTCGTCACATCATTGATGGTTACAACAGGTGCCACTGCGTCTACCGTGTCAGATGCCGGCCCACTGGTGTTGCCCGCTTCATCAGTAGCCGTTGCCGTTACTACAACTCCATCTGCTAATGGTGTATCTGGCGTTACGCTCCAATTGCCGTCGCCATCAGCGATGACGGTGAAATCGGGCGTGCCGTCGCCATCCACGTCCACATTTACGGTTGCGCCTGCTTCAGCGGTACCGGTAATTTCGGTACCGTTGCCCGCATCCACAGTAGGTATGGCAGGTGGTGTAGTATCAATCACTACCGTTCCTGAATTTGAACCTACATTGCCATCGGCATCCGTGGCAGTAACGGTAGCGGTATAGCTACCATCTGCAAGTGTAGCCACTGCATCGCCAGGCAGGGTCCAACTTCCATCGCCATTGTTAGTTGCGGTGTAGTCCACGCCATCAATGGTCACTACTACGATAGCGCTTGGATCGTCAACCGTTCCGGTTAGCTCTGGTGTAGCGTCATTAGTGGTTAAGTCATTGATTGCAACGACTGGCGCAACAGCATCTACTGTATCTGACGCTGGTGCACTGACGTTGCCAGCTTCATCAGCCGCCGTCGCCGAAACAACCACGCCATCGGCCAGCGGTGTAGTGGGGGTTACTGACCAATTGCCATCGCCATCGGCGATGACGGTGAAGTCTGGCGTGCCGTCGCCATCCACGTCTACATTTACAGTTGCCCCTGCTTCAGCGGTACCCGTAATTTCAGTACCGTTACCAGCATCGACAGTAGGCGCTGCTGGAGTAGTGGTATCAATCACAACAGTACCAGAGTTAGTTCCGGTGTTACCATCGGCATCAGTGGCAGTAACCGTAGCGGTATAGCTACCTTCAGCCAGCGCGGCAACGATATCGTCAGCCAGTGTCCAGCTGCCATCACCATTGTTTGTCGCGGTATAGTCTGTACCGTTAATGGTAACGACCACAATGGCGGTTGGGTCGTCCACCGAACCGGTAAGTGCAGGCGTGGTGTCATTAGTCGTTAGGTCGTTAAAGGCAACGATTGGCGCAACAGCATCTACCGTATCAGACGCTGGGCTACTCGTATTGCCAGCTTCATCGGTTGCTGTTGCCGTTACAACCACGCCATCGGCTAGCGGTGTTGTGGGTGTTACTGACCAGTTACCATCGCCATCAGCAATCACTGTGAAATCAGGTGTGCCATCACCGTCAACGTCTACGTTTACGACAGCGCCTGCTTCGGCTGTGCCGGTAATTTCGGTACCGTTGCCTGCATCAACAGTAGGCGCAGCTGGCGCAGTAGTATCGATAACGCCGCCATTTTCGTTTGCGGTTGCCGTATTACCCGCGCCATCTGTTGCACTTGCGGTGACTGAATAATTACCTTCAGATAAGGCTGCTGGCACATCTACAGAGAAGGTGCCATTAGCTTGAACAATGGCGTTAAATGTTTGGGTGTTTCCTGCACTATCGGTAACGCTGATGGATACGGCGCTGCCTGGCGCAATATCTGTAGTACCGGAAATGGTTGGTGTTGTGTCGTTTCCTGTGCCAAGCGGATCCAAGGTTAGGTTTGGCACGGCTGTATTGATATTGCCGCTGGTAGTATCAGACGCCGAGTTTCCAGCGGCATCAGTGGCGGTAGCAGTAACATCGAAGTTTCCGTCTGCCATTGCATTGGGCACGTCGGCGCTGAAATTACCAAGGCTATCGACAATAGCCGTAAATGTCTGTTCTGCTCCCGCGCTGTCGGTGACGGTTATGGTCACTGAACTACCTGGGCTTAAATCGGTGCTACCGGTGATCGTTGGCGTAGTATCGTTACCTGTGCCTTGTGCATCTAAGTTGATAGTCGGCGCGGTAGTGTCTACGCTACCGTTTGTTTCAGTGGCAGTCGTCTCATTGCCTGCTGGGTCTTGGGCAACGGCGGTAACAGTATACCCTCCTTCAGCCATGGGGCTTGGCACATCGGCCGAGAAACTGCCGTCTCCCTGAACGGTTGCATCGAAGGTTTGACTTACACCTGCGTTATCCGTAACCGTAATCGTTACTGTCGCGCCTGCAGGCAGGTCAGTATTCCCTGATATTGTAGGTGTTGTGTCGCTGTCTGAGGCTAGTGTATCTAACGATAGAGTAGGGGCTGTTGTATCAATAATACCTGTGTTGTCTACGACGGTAGTGCTATTACCCGCTTCATCACTCGCCGTGGCTTCAACACTGTATGCACCTTCAGCTAAAGGCGCAGGCACATCCACTGTAAAGTTTCCATTTACATCAACTGTAGCTGTGAGGGTTTGAACATTTCCTGCGCTGTCAGTTACCACAAGCGTAACTTCACTACCCTGCGCAAGGTTTGTGCTACCAGATAGAGTAGGTGTTGTGTCATTGCCTTCCTCAAGTGGCGTTAATGTTAGTGATGGTGCTGTAGTGTCTATGTTTCCAGCATCACTGGCTGTTGCTGTATTACCTGCCTCATCACTGATGGTAGCGCTTACCGTGAAGTCGCCTTCAGCTAAATCCGTACCTGGGGAGATAGAGAAAGAACCATCGGCCTGTACCACTGCAGTTAAGGTCTGGGTCGCACCAGCGCTATCCGTTACCAAAATAGTGACCACAGAGCCCGCAGGTTCATCGGTTGTACCGGTAATGAGTGGCGTCGCATCGTTAGTGGTATCGGCAACATCTATAGTAAGAGTAGGTACTAGAGTATCAACTACGCCTGCCTCGTTGTCGGTTGTACTGTTGCCAGCTGTATCAGTGGCGGTTGCTGAAACAGTGAAGTTTCCTTCAGCCATCGCCGCTGGTACGTCGGCAGAGAATACGCCGCCCGCGCCAACCAATGCAGAGAACACCTGTGTATTACCCGCACTATCAACAACAGTTATTTGCACTGTAGAACCTTGCGGTAAATCTACAGTACCGCTTATGGTTGGGGTTGAGTCGCTGACTGTGCCTGGCTCGTCCAGCGTAATAACAGGTGAAATTGTGTCGATTAAGCCGGTTTCAGCGTCGGACGCTGTATTGCCAGCTTCATCAACAACAGTAGCCTGAACTGTGTAGCTACCCTCAGCCAAAGTGGTGGGTACGTCTACGCTGAAGGAGCCATCACCTTGTACGGTTGCTGTTAAGGTTTGTATATTACCAGCGTTATCGGTGACGGTAATTGAAACCGTGCTTCCGGCTGGCTGGTCTGTCGTTCCGCTAATGGTCGGTGTTGCATCATTGCCAACACCTTGCTCTGCCACATCAATAGCCGGTGATATGGTATCTACCACACCGCCAGTTTCAGAGTCAGAACCGGTATTTCCGGCACCGTCAGTCACCTCTGCGACAACTGTGTAGCTACCTTCGGCCAGGTCTGACGGTACGCTTGCGCTGAAGGTGCCATCTCCTTGTACGGTTGTAGTAAAGGTTTGAACTGCTCCAGCACTATCTGTCACTGTTAAAGTGACGGTGGCACCAACTGGCGCGTTAGTTGTACCTGAAATAAGAGGGGTAGCGTCGTTTGTCTGGCCAAGGGCATCTAGGGTAATGTCCGGGGCGCTTGCATTAATATTGCCGCTATCTGACACTGTCGTGCTATTGCCCGCAGCATCGCTCGCACTGACTGTTACATCGTAATCGCCATCAACAAGCGCGCTGGGTACTTCAACTGAGAAAGTGCCATCCGCGTTTACCGTAGCGGTAAGGTTTTGTACATTACCGCCTGCATCGGTGACAACCAGTGTAATTGTTGCTCCCTCTGACAAGTCGGTAGTACCGCTTAATACTGGCGTTGCGTCATTGCCGCTGGCCACTGGATCTAAGTTGATAACAGGTGGGGTGGTGTCAACTGTGCCGTTGTTATCAACCGCTGTGTTTTGATTACCTGCATCATCAGTCGCCGTCACTTCTACGGTGTAATCACCTTCTGCAAGGTCAACCGGCACATCAGCGCTAAAGCTGCCGTTCGCTTGAACGGTGGCAGTGAAAGTTTGCGTATTGCCTTGGCTGTCAGTCACGCTAATGCTTACAGTGTTGCCCGCAGCCAAGTCGGTGGTTCCCGATATAGTCGGTGTAGCGTCGTTGGTTAGACCTTGTGCGTCTAACGTTATGGTGGGGGCTGCTGTGTCTATGACACCGTTATTATCTATTGCCGTTGCTGAATTACCCGCATCGTCAGTCGCAGTGACAGTCACACTGAAACTGCCTTCAGCTAAATCGGCAGGAACATCAGCACTGTAAGTACCATCGTTTTGAACGGTTGCAGTGAATGTTTGGGTATTTCCAGCGTTGTCTGTCACGCTTATGCTAACTGTGTCGCCAGCATTGAGGTCTGTGGTGCCAGAGATAGACGGCGTTGCATCATTGCCAAGCCCTTGTGTATCGATGGTTATCGATGGGGCTGTGGTATCGATGTTACCGCCATTTTCGGTTACCGATGCACTGTTGCCAGCGCCGTCTGTGGCGGTGGCAGTAACAGAATAGTCACCTTCAGGTAAGCTTGCAGGAACATCAGCCGTAAAGCTTCCATCACCTTGAACTATGGCACTGAATGTCTGTGTGTTTCCAGCACTGTCAGTCACAGTCAGCGTTACAGTGCTACCTGGCGCTACGTCGGTATTACCTGAAATGGTCGGCGTCGTGTCGTTGCCCGACCCAAGAGGATCAAGGGATAGGGTAGGCGCGGCAGAGTTTATGTCGCCGCTCACTGTATCTGTAGCAGTATTGCCTGCAGCATCAGTGGTCGTTGCAGTAACGTCGAAGTTTCCGTCAGCCATAGGATTAGGCACATCTGCACTGAAGTCGCCGTTACCATCAACAGTTGCAGTAAACGTCTGCACAGTGCCAATGCTGTCAGTTACTGTAATCGTTACTGTACTTCCTGCGGCCAGGTCGGTACTTCCGCTAATAGTAGGCGTGTTATCGTTACCTGTACCAAGCGGATCCAAAGTGATAACAGGCGCTGTGGTATCTACGCTGCCACCCGTTTCAGAATCAGAACCTTGATTGCCAGCCGCGTCTTGAGCCGTTGCGGTAACCGTATAGTCACCTTCAGCTAGTGGTGAGGGTACGTTGGCGGCAAAACTGCCGTCGGTTTGTACCGTTGCGGCAAAGGTTTGCGTGTTACCAGCACTGTCGACCACCGTTAGTGTGACAATGGCGCCAGCTGGAAGGTTTGTGGTGCCAGAAATAGTTGGCGTAGCGTTATTCTCTGGCGTTAGTCCGTCAAGGTTTAGCTCAGGTGGCGTGATATCGATAACGCCTGAATTATCAAGAACCGACGTGCTGTTGCCTGCTTCATCAGTGGCAGTAGCTTCAACACTGTAAGAGCCTTCAGCAAGGGCACTGGGCACATCAACCGTAAAGTTTCCTGCAGCATCAACTGTTGCTGTAACCGTTTGAATGTTGCCAGTACTGTCTGTAATAACCAAGGAAACCACGCTACCTTCGGTTAGATCTGTACTTCCCGAAATGGTTGGCGTTGTATCATTGCCTAATCCTTGAGCGTCTAAGGTTAGGGTAGGTGCAGTGGTGTCTATGGTGCCTGTTGCATTGGCTGACGCACTGTTGCCAGCATCGTCGGTGGCCGTTGCAGTAACCGTATAGTCACCTTCGGCCAGTGCGGCTGGCACATCCACAGTAAAGTTGCCGTTTGCATCAACCGTTGCGGTCACTGTTTGTGTATTGCCAGCGTTGTCGGTGATCGACAGCGTTACGCTCTCACCTGCTGCTAAGTCTGTAGTGCCTGAAATGGTCGGCGTAGTATCGTTATTTGAACCCAGCGCATCTAGTGAAATAACGGGGGGGACAGTATCGACGATACCGTTATTGTCGGTGACAGAGGCACTATTTCCGTTGCTGTCTGTAGCGGTAGCGGTTACTGAGTAATCACCTTCGGCAAGAGGCGCGGGGACATCAGCACTAAAGTTACCGCTTGCATCAACAAGTGCAGTAAAGGTTTGGGTGTTGCCTGCACTGTCAGTGACAAAAAGCGTCACGGTTGAACCCGCGGGTAGGTCAGTCGTACCCGAAATGGTTGGTGTAGTATCGCTAACCGTAACTTGCGCATCTAGTGTCAACGCAGGGGCGCTGGTATCTAACGTACCGATATCAGAGGTGGTGGTTGTATTACCTGCATCGTCTGAGGCACTTGCTGTTACCGTGTAGCTGCCGTCTGGTATAGCGTTTGGAAGATCTGCGCTGAAGTCACCATTCGCGTCCACAATGGCGTCAAAGGTTTGTGTATTGCCTGCGCTATCTGTTACGGTTAACGTTACTGTGCTTCCCGGCGCTAAATCAGTGCTGCCCGATATGTTAGGCGTTTCATCGTTGCCTGTGCCCTGCGGATTTAGCGTAAGTACAGGGGCGGTGGTGTCAATATTGCCACCGTCTTCTATTGCGGTAGTTGAATTACCTGCATCATCTGTTGCAGTAACTTCGACGCTGTAGTCTCCTTCAGGCAGTGGAGACAATACGTCTGTTGCAAAGTTACCGTCTGCATCAACCAATGCGTTAATGGTTTGCGTGTCGCCATTGCTGTCAGTCACGGTGATCACAACAACAGCGCCTTCAGGTAAATCTGTATTACCTGAAATAACCGGCGTAGTGTCACTACCTGAATCTAACGGGTTCACGTTAACAATAGGTGCTTGAGTATCAATACTTCCATTTGCTTCGTTTGCCGTCGCGGTGTTGCCTTGTGCATCGCTTACTGTTGCCGTAACGGTGAAGTCGCCCTCGGCCAGTGCGTTAGGCACGTCCGCGCTGAATGTTCCATCTGCTTGCACGGCTGCTTGGAAACTTTGCGAATCACCATTGGCATCGACTACAGTAATGGTAACCAGTGTGCCGGGAGCAACATCAGTAGTGCCTGTGATAGTTGGCGTAACGTCGCTAGTAGCGCCTTGTATATCAAGGGTTAATAGCGGCGCTTCGCTATCTACATTACCTGTTGTATTGGCATTCGCGGTATTGCCTGCACTGTCGGTTGCAGTGGCAGTAACAGTAAAGTCGCCGTCAGCTAGTGCGTTTGGCACATCTACACTGAAGCTACCATTTGCATCGACCAAGGCATTGATAGTTTGCGTGTTTCCAGCGCTATCTGTAACGACAAGCGTAACCGTGCTTCCTTCAGGAAGGTCTGTCGTGCCTGAAAGTGTTGGTGTGGTGTCACCCGTGCTGCCAGGATTTTCTAGGGTAAGCGTAGGCGCGGTAGTATCTACAACGCCGCCATTGTCGGTTACTGTTGTCGTATTGCCATCGCTGTCAGTAGCGCTGGCGGTAACGGTGTAAGCGCCATCAGCGAGTGGGGTGGTAACATCCGCACTAAATGTTCCGTCTGCACCTACTGTCGCGGTAATCGTTTGCGTGTTACCTGCGCTATCCGTCACGGTTAAAGTAACCGTGCTTCCTTCAGGCAAGTTGGTAGTGCCTGAAATAGCGGGCGTGCTGTCATTCGTTTCGCCTTGTCCATCAAGCACTAACGTAGGAGCACTAGTATTAATGTTACCCGTTGCGTTGTCTGTAACTCCATTGCCTGCTTCGTCTTCTGCCGTGGCAGTAACAGTAAAGTTTCCATCAGCCAGTTCTTGCGGTACGTCGACAGAGAAATTACCGTTAGCATCGACTAAGGTGTTGATGGTTTGCGTGTTGCCTGCGCTATCTACGACGGTTAGCGAGACAACACTTCCTTCGGGCAGATCGGTGCTGCCCGATAAAGTTGGTGTGGGATCGTTACCAGAACCCACTGGATTTAAAGATAGCGATGGCGCGGTTGTATCTACAATGCCGCCGTTTTCTGTCACGCTAGCGGTATTACCATTTTCATCGACAGCGGTTGCTGTAACGGAGTAGTTACCTTCTGCTAATGCGCTAGGTACTTCAGCGCTAAAGCCTCCGTTTTCATCAACAACGGCTTCAATAGTTTGCTGATTACCTAAGCTATCGGTGACGACCAGTGTTACCGTGCTACCTTGGGGTAAATCTGTCGTGCCACTAATTAGCGGCGTGGTGTCGTTGTCAATGTCTTGTGGGTCAAGCGATAGCGTTGGAGCTGCGGTATCAATATTGCCCTGTGTTGTTGCAGAATCTTGATTGCCCGCATCGTCTGTGACAGTGGCAGTAACGGTAAAGTTGCCGTCGGCAAGCTCTGCCGGCACGTCAACAGAGAAAGTACCGTCACTTTGGACAAGAGCGTCAAAGGTTTGCGTATTGCCCGCACTGTCTGTAACAGTGATTGATACACTGCTACCCGGTGCCTGGTCTGTGTTACCTGAGATGGTTGGCGTAGTATCATTGGTACTGCCTTGAGCATCAAGGTTAACCAGCGGCGATGTAATATCGATATTACCGCCAGTTTCCGTTGCCGTTGCAGTATTGCCGTTGGCGTCGGTCGCTGTAGCCGTTACGCTATATTCACCTTCAGCTAACGGATTGGGCACATCGACACTGAAATTACCAGAACCGTCTACCGTTGCCGTAAATGTTTGCGTATTGCCAAGTGCATCGGTAACAGACAGTGTAACAGTGCTGCCAGCGGGTAAATCGGTAGTACCTGAGATAGTAGGCGTGGTGTCGTTATCATCACCCAGTGGGTCAAGGGTTAAGCTTGGCGCATTGCTGTCCACGGTGCCAGTTTGTGACGTTGAAGCACTATTTCCCGCAGCATCGGTAGCTGTTGCTTCAACAGTGTAGTCGCCGTCAGCGAGTTCAGCAGGAACGTCTGCACTAAATTCGCCGTTCCCGTCTACTGTGGCAGTAAAAGTTTGGCTGTTTCCAGCACTATCGGTAACGGTAAGTGTAACCGTGCTGCCCGCTTCCAAGTTTGTAGAGCCGCTAATTGACGGTGTCGTGTCATTCCCTGTGCCAAGTGGCTCTAGTGAAATGGTGGGGGCTTGCGTATCAATGTTGCCGCCATTTTCAGTGACAGTCGTTGTATTGCCTGCTTCGTCTGTTGCACTGGCCTCTACGGTATATTCACCCTCAGTAAGCGGCGTTTGCACGTCGACGCTAAAATCACCGTTCTCATCAACGATGGCATCGATAGTTTGTGTGTTGCCCGCGCTGTCGGTCACCGCAATGGTTACTGTTGAACCAGGTGGTAAATCGGTAGAGCCTGAAATCGTTGGCGTGGTGTCGCTACCGTCAGTTTGCGGGTCTAAAGAAAGCGCTGGTGCGGTAGTGTCTATGTTGCCACTGTTGTCGACAACGGTAGTTGTATTACCCGCTGCATCAGTTGCTTCGACAGAAACCTCATAGTTGCCTTGTGCTAGCGCTTCTTCGACATCGGCGCTGAAATTACCATTTTCATCAACAAGGGCGGTAACAGTCTGTGTATTACCCTGGCTATCGGTAACGGTAATAACGACTTCGCTGCCCGCGGGCAAATCCGTATTACCTGAAATCGTAGGTGTTGTGTCGTTAGTATCCGTTTGTGGGTCGATATTCACAACCGGTGGGGTGGTATCAAGTACAGTAGTGGCCGTTGCGGTAGAGCTATTGCCATTTTCGTCTGTCACCGTTACTTCAATCTGGTATTCGCCCTCTTCAGATCCAGGAGGGAATGCTACATTGAAGTTGCCATTCTCATCAGTTGTCCCCGTTATTGTCTGGCTGTTGCCGTCGCTATCGGTGATAACAACCACAACCTCTGAATTAGGGGCGTCTGACGACCCCCCTATGCCTTCACTACCGTTGGTAGGAGAGCCGGTTTCAATGACAACATTAGGGCCTTGGGTATTAATAACCGCATCGATTGTCGTTGAAGCGGTATTGCCCGCCACATCAGACACAGTAGCGGTTACCGTGAAGTCGCCGTTTGCGAGTGCTTGCGGCACTTCAGCACTGAAGCTACCGTCTTCTTGCACTGTTGCAGTAAGGGTTTGCGTAGTGCCATCTGAATGTACGATTTCTAGCGTGACTATTGCACCCGGCTCTGCGTCGGTGTCGCCATTTATCACTGGCGTGTCATCATTGGTTGATCCAATAGGATCAAGGTTGATTATCGGCGCCGTGGTGTCAATTTCGCCAGTCACTGTGGTGGTAGAGCTATTACCAGCTGGTGTTGTTACAGTAACATCTACCGTGTACTCACCTTCGCTAAGCTCCGCTGGTACATCTTCGTTGAACGTGCCGTCAGCGCCCACTGTAGTGACGATTGTTTGCTCGTTACCCTCGCTATCTGTAACAACAATCACGACTTCACTGCCAGGAGGGGCATCGGTTTCACCAGAAACGTTTGGCGTAGTATCGTTCGTTGGCGCAGGTTGATTTACGGTCGTCGAAGGACTTGTAGAATCGTAATCGCCACTTGCTGTTGCTTGTGCGGTGTTACCCGCACCATCTGTCACCTCGGCAGTTACGCTGTATGTACCCTCAGCCACCGCATTTGGAACTTCAACGGTAAAGGTGCCATCGGCAAGCACAGTAGTGGTAAAGGTTTGAGTAACGCCAGCACTATCGGTAACGGTAAGGGTTATCGTGCTTCCGGGCACCGCATCCGTTAAACCAGAAAGTGTGGGTGTAGCATCGCCATTTATTCCTGGATCGTTTAATGAGATGGTTGGTGCCGTCACGTCGATAGCACCTTGTGCTTCGGCATTGGCCGTATTGCCTGCTTCATCGGTAACGCTGGCGTTAACGGTAAATTCGCCTTCAGCTAATTCAGCCGGTACATCAACGCTATAGGTGCCGTCGGCTAGCACAGTGGCAGTAACTGTTTGCGTGTTGCCCGCGCTATCGGTAATGGTTAGCGTAACTGTACTGCCCGGCGTAGCATCGGTGGTACCTGAAAGGGTCGGCGTGGTGTCGTTACCTGTAGCTATAGTATCGATAGTGATCGACGGTGCAGTGGTATCAATTTCGCCGGTAGTATCTGTGGTTGCTGTATTGCCAGCCTCATCGGTCACGCTGGCGTTAACGGTAAATTCGCCTTCCGCTAATTCTGCAGGTACATCAACGCTATAGGTGCCGTCTGCTTGCACAATAGCTGTCACGGTTTGAGTAACGCCCGCGTTATCGGTAATGGTTAACGTAACTGTACTGCTAGGTGCGGCATCCGTGGTACCTGAAAGAGTAGGCGTGGTGTCGTTACCTGTAGCTATAGTATCGATAGTGATCGACGGTGCAGTGGTATCAATTACGCCCGTGGTGTCTGTGGTTGCTGTATTGCCCGCTTCGTCGGTCACGCTGGCGTTAACGGTAAATTCACCTTCGGCCAATTCGGCAGGTACATCAACGCTATAGGTGCCGTCGGCTAGCACAGTGGCAGTCACGGTTTGAGTAACACCTGCACTATCGGTAATGGTTAATGTTACTGTGCTACCAGGCGCGGCATCAGTGGTACCTGAAATGGTAGGTGTGGTGTCGTTATCAGTCGCTATGGAGTCGATAGTGATCGACGGTGCAGTGGTATCAATTACGCCCGTAGTGTCTGTGGTTGCTGTATTGCCCGCTTCGTCGGTCACGCTGGCGTTAACGGTAAATTCACCTTCCGCTAATTCTGCAGGTACATCAACGCTATAGGTGCCGTCCGCTTGCACAATAGTGGTCACGGTTTGCGTGTTGCCCGCGCTATCGGTGATAATTAATGTAACTGTGCTACCCGGTGTAGCATCAGTGGTACCTGACAGGGTAGGTGTGGTGTCGTTATCAGTCGCTATGGAGTCGATAGTGATTGACGGTGCAGTGGTATCAATTAAGCCCGTGGTGTCTGTGGTTGCTGTATTGCCAGCCTCATCCGTCACGCTGGCGTTAACCGTAAATTCACCCTCGGCCAATTCAGCAGGTACAGCAACGCTATACGTGCCGTCTGCTTGCACAGTGGCAGTTACAGTTTGCGTGTTGCCCGCGCTATCGGTGATAGTTAATGTAACTGTGCTACCCGGTATAGCATCAGTGGTACCTGACAAGGTTGGCGTAGTGTCGCTACCTGTCGCTATGGTGTCGATAGTGATCGACGGTGCCGTAGTATCAATCACGCCCGTGGTGTCAGCGGTTGCTGTATTGCCTGCTTCGTCGGTAACGCTGGCGTTAACGGTAAATTCGCCTTCGGCTAATTCAGCAGGTACGTCAACGCTATAGGTGCCGTCTGCTTGCACAGTAGCCGTCACGGTTTGCGTATTGCCCGCGCTATCCGTAATGGTTAGCGTAACTGTGCTACCCGGTGTGGCATCAGTAGTACCTGACAGGGTAGGTGTGGTGTCGTTATCAGAACCTGGCGCATTAATAGTAATGGTTGGAGCGGAAGCGTCAATTTCACCGGTAGTAGAACCATCTGCAGTGTTACCAGTAGGTTCTAACACGCTAGCATCTACCGTGAACTCACCGTCAGCCAGTGCATTTGGTACGTCTACACTGAACGTACCGTCGTCTTGTACTATGACGGTTAGAACTTGAGTGTTTCCAGCGCTGTCGGTAACGGTTAGTGTGACTGTACTGCCTGGAATTGCTGAAGTAATCCCTGAAAGTGTTGGTGTAGTGTCACTCGTTAAGCCTATCGCATCTAGGGTAAGTGAAATGTCTTGTGCTTGCTCGCCTGTTCCAGAAAACTCAATTGGCGTAACATCGTCGTTGCTATTAGCATTTTGATCAAACTGAAACCCCACTGGGTCGACTTCTTCATTTATGCGATCAATGCGAACAAAGTTACTACCGCCATCGGAACCTGCGCCTCCGTCAAGACCTGCGGCCGTCGCTTCCAACGATTCTAAAATATCGCCTTCACCAGCAAGCACATCAAGGAAATCGGCATCTCCCTCTTGAGCGTTTCCTTCAATATTTTCTACGCCATCAAGTAATGCTGCAAGTTCATCAACACTTTCGTCAAACACAGCGAATTCGTCATCAGAACTACTGTCAGTAAAATCTAGCTGAAGTGGAAAAGTAACGCTTTGTCCAGCAGGTAGCGTGCGAAGTTCTCCGTCCACGCTAACGGTAACCACACCGTTGGGTGAAATAGTTAACACATCACCTTCAGCGACAGTCATTCCAACTGTTACATTGACTTGTTCACCTGTGTCACCACGAGCCAAGGAAGCCTCACCGTTTACTTCTGCAATGATTACTTCAGCCATCATTCCCTCTCAATCGATAAATATTCACGCTATACAAAAAGCGTAGCAGGGCTTTTTTATCTGGTTACCGGACCGTGGTACGGGGGACACATATCCTTTGGTATAGGTTGTAGGGAGTTACCCCTAATTAATTAATTTTTAGTCTAATATTTGGCTGTGAGGTTTGCAGAAATACACACAGCGTCTACTTTAAAAAAGTAAGAAACGACACAAATGTCGCCTAGGGTTTACATAGTGAGATGCATATATGAAGTTGATGAATTCAGTGCTTTCCAAAGTTGTTATTGGAGCAACTGGCGCTGTGCTTGCTCATGCAGCTATTGCTCAAAGTAATGGTGTTAGTGGTTCGTCAGTCAGATTGGAAGACTATGTTCGCAAGGTAGTGAACGAAAACCCAGAAGTGCAAGCCAGCTGGCGTCAACTTCAGGTTGCAATGTCAGACGTAGACATTGCGCGTGGCGGCTTTCGTCCGCAAGTCGATGTATTGGCATCGAGTGCTTATACTGATAGAAACTATGGGCTAGATCGTGAGTATATGGGTCATACCGCGCAAATCGCTTTAACTCAGATGCTCTACGATGGTTT
Organism: Alteromonas marina; assembly: GCF_000808575.1. Taxonomy (GTDB): domain Bacteria; phylum Pseudomonadota; class Gammaproteobacteria; order Enterobacterales; family Alteromonadaceae; genus Alteromonas; species Alteromonas marina_A. Next base: position 228,361 of record NZ_JWLW01000066.1, on the reverse strand, counting down.
CTTAACAAGCAGTGAAGTTAAACGATTTAAGCAAGCACAGGTTGTACGCTTTTTTGAGCTAATGGGAGAAATAGAGCAGAAGTCACTTGATACAGCCCTTGCCTACATGGATGTAAAAATGTTTCGCGAGCTGTTGAAGCTTGCTGAAGAGAACCTGATTACACATGTAGATGTGTTTAAGCAAATTGAAGAAAGCGTAGAAGCGGGTGTAGGTCGACGTGCCGATTTGGAGCAAATTAGCGGCCGTTTGTCTCTGGCTGAGTCTAATGTACTTACTGAGCTGTCTAACCTGCACGATGTTACAGCGCGCTTCTTGCGTTTAGTAGGCGAGAAACCTGCGAACAATTTGCAACCGGTCACCTTAAATTCCGCCTATGTTGATGCCAGTGTTACAGACATTCAAACCTTACTCACTAGCGCCTATGGCACTAATCCACAATTCAATGCCGCCATTTACAACATTGATGCCCAGCGCTACGCCGTGGACAGTGCGAAAAGTCTCTATCATCCACAAGTCAATTTAACCGCAAGCTATGGCGCGCAAACGCGAGACCAGGCAGCCCTAAATAACACCATTACCGAGGCTAGCGTTGGCGTTAACTTTTCTTACAACTTATATAATGGTGGTTCGGACCGCGCAGCGATTCGACAAGCTTTATCGCAGGTAGACCTAGCAAAAGATCTGCGAGACAAAGCCTGTATAGACATGAGACAAACGGTACAGATAGCTTATAACGACATTATCAATATTACTGAGCAGCTGCCTTCACTGAATGCCCATCGCCTGTCTTCTGACAGAGTGAAGTCTGCATACATGGATCAGTTTACCATTGGCGAACGTTCTCTATTGGATTTACTCGACTCCGAAAACGAGTATTACGAGTCTAGTCGCGCGTATTTGGAAGCGCAATATACATTAGAAAAAGCGCGCGTAAGACTACTTGCAGCCTCGGGTAGCTTGGCACAAACATTAGGCATTACGAAAGATGGTGTTCCTGATGTACTAGACAAAGCTGAAGAGAGAATCAGCTACGACCCTAACTACGTTTGCCCAGCCGTTCGCACGAACTTTGTAGATGAACTTAATATCCTCAAGCGAGACAGTGATGGCGACGGCATTGTGGATTTATGGGACGATTGCGTCGATTCTACGCCTGGGTCTATGGTAGATGACTTTGGTTGTGAAGCCAAAGAGCCCGAGATGGTGCCAGAACCAAGTGCCGCAGATTTTACGTTAGATAATGCAAAGATAATTAATTCATTTAACGTCAATATCGAATTTGCGTCCAACTCTACCGAGGTGTTGCCTGAATATGAGAATTCACTTCAAGACGTTATCGACGCGTTAAACAACGACCCAAATTCAGGCGTGATTATCCATGGTCATGCTTCTTTAGATGGCGATGCAGCTTACAACCAGCGCTTGTCTGAACGAAGAGCAAAGGCCGTAGCGTCACTGCTAATGACGAAGGCAGACATTGAAGCTAGAAGAATTACTGCGGTTGGATACGGAGAAAGTCGTCCGCTTGTTGATGAGGAGTCAGAAGCAGCTAATGCCCGTAACCGCAGGATTGAGGCTGCTATCATTCAGCTTCCTTCAAACGAATAGCGATGTGGTAGGCCTATATGAAGGAAAAAAAGGTCGTAGACGACATATCTTATTTGGAGAGACAAGGGGGAGTGTTGATGGATTGTTTAATAACAATCTGTCACGCCCACCATTTAGATGTATCTCGAGTTAGCTTGCTTAGCGGGCTGCCTTTAGATCACGGTGAACTATCACCTACTGGATTTGAGCGCGCAGCAAAACGCGCGGGACTCGCCAGCAGAACGGTAAAGCGCGAACTAGACCATATCAACACTGCAATTTTACCCGCTGTTTTAGTGCTTAATGAGAAGCAGGCCTGTGTACTGCATGGGCTCGATAAAACACATGCCAGAGTTTCTTATCCAGAACTCGACGATGCTGTGGTGGAAGTACCTAGAGATGAACTAAGCGCCTGCTATACGGGGTACGTCATTTTTGCTCGGCCTGAAATGAACGCGCAAGATACCAATGCTCAAATTGATAAGTCATCAGTGGGGCACTGGTTGTGGTCATCTATAAGAACGGCAAAAGGCTTATATCGTGACGTACTCTTAGCATCTGTATTTATCAGTTTGCTCTCTATCGCATTACCCCTATTTGTGATGAATGTTTACGACAGGGTAGTTCCAAACGCAGCGTTGGAGACATTGTGGGCGCTAGCTGTTGGCGTTTTACTTGTGCTAGCGGCAGATTTTTTACTACGCATGCTTCGGCAGTACTTCGTTGAACTGGCGGCGAGCCGGTTGGATGTCACGCTGTCGGCAAAAATAATGGAAAAAGTGCTGTCTATAAATTTGGCAAGCAAACCTGCTAAAAGCGGTTCATTTATAAACAGTCTACAGTCTTTTGAGAGTATCCGTCAGTTCTTTGGTTCTGTCACTTTAGTGGCTCTAGTAGATTTACCTTTTGGGCTACTGTTTGTGGTTATTATCGCTATGATCGATTTTTATCTGATCATTCCAATCCTTATTGGCGCCACTGCGCTTTTTCTTTATGCCCTGAAAGCGCAGCGGGTAATGCGCTCTTTGTCAGAAGAATCGATGGAAATCAGTTCTCGTAAAAGTTCGCTTGTGACTGAAAGCGTAACGTCTTTAGAGGACGTTAAAGCCTTCGGTTACCAAAGTAGAAACCAAAGTGCGTGGGAAAAGCAGACGATATTTCTAGCTAAAGTGAACGCTAAACTCCGTTTAGTATCAATGTCGGTAAATAACGCAGCGCTTTGGATCCAGCAATCGGTGGGTGTGGTTATCATCCTCACTGGCGTTTACCTCATTATTGAGGGGGTAATTACCCAAGGTGGGTTGATTGCTGCTTATTTACTATCAAGCCGAGCTATGGGACCGGTTTCTCAGGCTGCTGCTTTGCTTGCACAATTTCATCACGCTGAAACCGCAAAGAATGCCCTTGATGACATTATGTCGCTGCCAAGTGAAACAGGCAGGAATAAACAAATAAAAAACAACGTTGTGCTTAAAGGAAATATTGACGCTAGCCAGCTCTGCTTTAAGTATCCCGACGAAACCGTTCTTGCGCTAAAAGACATGAGCTTCTCTATCAAGCAAGGAGAGCACGTTGCCATCTTGGGTAAAAACGGATGTGGAAAATCAACCTTAAATAAGCTCCTCATGGCTTTTTACCGTCCTGAATCCGGGCAACTTTTGTTGGACGGAATAGACCTACAGCAATATGACCCTACGCTACTACGTAAACAAATAGGCTATGTACCGCAAGACGTGAGCCTTTTTCATGGCTCACTAAAAGACAATATCTTGCCAGATGACACGCATATCGACGACGCTGAGTTTTGGGAGGTCATAACTCAATGTGGTTTGGCAAAGCTTGTTAATGGAAGCGCGAGTGGCATAGAGCAGAATGTAGGAGAGCGCGGCTGCTTGTTATCTGGCGGGCAACGTCAAGCTGTGGCTATGGCAAGAGCCATAGTGCGAGACCCTGCCATCTACATTATGGATGAACCTACTTCAGCCATGGACTCGACCAATGAAGCGCAAATGAAGGAAACGATCAAGGCGGCGACAGCGGGTAAGACTCTTATTATTAATACGCACAGAACCACACTGCTTGATTTGGTAGAGCGGGTAATTGTAGTAGAAAACGGAAAAGTGATTGCCGACGGTAAGAAGGAAGAAGTGCTAGTGCAGTTTAAGCAGCCCAGTCAAGTATTGAAGAGGGCACCATGATTTTGAAAAGTGATGGTGAGAAAAAAGACTGGTTACAGCGGCTTATGCGAGGCTGGCTTGCGCCGCCCCCAGGTCAAGATTGGGTGTTAGAAGCTGAATGGTCACGCATTATGCAAACGCCAGTGAAAGCCCGTGGTTTACTCTATGCAGTAGTTATAGCGCTGTTTCTGTTGGTGGTGTGGTCTTACTTCGCAGAAATTGACGAAGTTGCCAAAGGTGATGGCAAAGTTATTCCATCTCAACAGCTTCAAGTGCTGCAGTCTTACGATGGCGGGATAGTACAGGAGATTTTAGTACGCGAAGGACAAACGGTTAAAGCAGGGCAGGTGTTGTTGAAAGTAGACCCGACACGTTTTTTGTCCAGTTTGGAAGAGAATACCACGCAATTTGCAGCACTTGCTGCGAAGGTTCAGCGCTTGTCAGCACTGACTCAGGGAGAAGTGTTGCGTTTTAATCGAAATCTTCGCGAACAGGCACCTACCATTGTTGATAACGAACGAAAACTCTACAACTCAAATTTAGCTGAACTTGATGAAGTGGCTGCGGGGTCAGATTCTCGAATTATGCAGCGTCGACAGGATGTAGAAGAAGAACGGGCAAACCTTTCTCAATATCAGAATGTGCTTTCTCTTTCTCAAAAAGAGCTTGCGGTAACCAAACCATTGTTAGCATCAGGTGCGGTTTCAGAAATAGAAATCCTTCGTTTAGAGCGTCAAATAGTAGAGCTAGAAGGAAATATTACTAAATCTAAAGTTGCGATTGAGCGTGGTTTAAACGCCATTGAAGAAGAAATAATTAAGAAGGAAGAAGCACGTCTTAAACTCGTTAATCGATGGAATCAAGAATTGACCGAAGCCACCGCTGAAATGGCGACGCTTCAGCAATCTCAAACCAGTTTGGAAGATGTGGTATCGCAAGCGGATTTACGTTCGCCGATTAATGGAACGGTTCAACGGCTACTTATTAATACGGTTGGCGGCGTTATTACGCCTGGTAGTGCCGTTGTTGAGCTTGTTCCTCAAGATGATCAACTCATTGTCGAAGCAAAAGTTTCACCAAAGGATATCGCATTTATAAGAGAGGGGCAGCCTGCCATTCTTAAGTTTAGTGCTTACGACTTTACCATTTATGGCGGAATGTCGGCCGAAGTTCAGCATATTAGTGCCGACGCTATCACCAATGACAAAGATGAAACTTATTACCTTGTAAGACTTGAAACAAAGCGCAGTATCGCCGATGAGTCTCTTGATATTCTGCCAGGTATGATTGTGCAAGTAGACATTTTGACGGGAAAGAAAACGGTACTTAACTATATTTTGTCGCCTTTGTTTAATGTGACAGCCTCTGCGCTGCGGGAGCGTTAATGAGACATTTCATTGCTGAAAAAGACTTGCAAGGTGCACCCACCCAATACTCATGGTCTAGTTACAGTAGTATCACTGAATTAAAGTGTGATAATAGCGATTGCGTTTGGGTTTTGACAGCCGGTGATAGCTGGCGCCAACAGCTGATAGAAGCCAAACAAAAAGTAAATAACCTTGTACTGCTAACTTACAAATATGACCGGACAGAGATGCAAACGGCGTTAATGTTAGGCGCTAGAGCGTACTGCCATGCATTGGGTACACAATCTCTACTCTCTTCGGTAGCACGTGTTATTGAGGCGGGAGGCATGTGGTTGCCCAATGAATTATTAACACAGACCACATCAAATATAGCCGCTAATATGCAAACGAAGCGGGTTCTACCCTCATTGCAAGAACTTACAAACCGAGAAAAAGATGTATTGAATGGTATCTTGGAAGGGTTAAGTAACAAAGAGATAGCAAGAGAGCATGGTATTACTGAGCGTACCGTTAAAGAATATGTTGGTACGCTCCTTCACAAGTTTGAAGCGAAAGACCGGATAAGCTTATTGCTTCGTATAGGTGAGTTTAGTCATCTAAAAGATGCTCTATAACTTCAATATGCGAGACCACACCGTCTATCCCTAATTCAATGAATAGTTCTTGGTAATCTGAACGCTTTACGCCGTCTGCATAGACCTTTATGCCAAAAGTATGTGCAAGAGAGCAGAAGCCACGTATAAAGGCGTGGTTAGCTGGGTTGTAGTCGATGTCTGACATGAACGCTGAATCGATTTTCACATAATCCAACCCCATCTCTTGAACGTTCAACAATTGAGAGAAGGATTCTCCAACTCGCTTTAAACCCACTTCGCATTCTTTGGCTTTGAGCGTTGTACAAAAATCTCTAAACTCATCAGGGAAGCGCGTAGCGGTAGATTCGCGTACCTCGAAACATAATTGTTTTGCAGCTTTTTCGTTGCTACCAATCTGATAATAAAGTTGAGCAAGAACTTCAGGATTAAGCATTAATTGCTCAGAGCACAAAAAGGCAAACTTCGAATCTGTATTGGTGCGGTTTATGTAGTTAATTAGGCTAGTAATCGTAGTTAGCTCGAGCTGAGGTAAAAGCCCCAAATAGCGAGCCCAGTGGGTATAATAACCACTTTTTCTTAGTTCGCCATCTATAGTTACTCCCGCCCAACTTTGGTAGTGAACCAAATTGCGATCAATATCCAAAACGGGGAAGTTAAAGGTTTCTACGCCACACTCTTCAATAGTATTTTGAAGTTCTTTTTCCCAGCGTTTTTGCTCTACTAAGCTAATAAATTCTTTGAGTGTTGACTCTATGAAGGGTTCGTCCATATCCAATAATTCTGCTTCGTCAATCATCGCATCTGCCCGCATTAACAAGGCAGAAAAACTGTCGTCAGGACGAAGTTTAACAACAGATTGGAATACCTTCGGATCGCCTGCTTCACTGAATGCACTCAAGCAAGCGCCGTGGACCGCTTCTGAAATACCCATAGCGTCATGGGTTTCTGTAAGCAGAATAGCAAACTCGTTTTTCTGCATTCTTGCAATCCGGCTGTCGGTAAACTGATGATGATGTAGTGATAAGCAGTCGTTAATTTCCCCAACGAAATCACGAATACGCTTTTTTCTGGTTGCTGCAGGTGTGCGTAAAAAGCCTTCGCCTTCGGTGAATCTAACAAAGAAAAGGCAGTTCACACCTTCCGTGTCTCTAAAAGCCAGCTGTCCTTTTAGAATTGAAATGAAATAATCCCTATTTGCTACACCAGACTCGTCATCGAATTGCGTTTTGTAGCGCATAATATCAAGACGCGTGTTCTCTTCCTCCATGATCTTTCTAGAATTAGTGGCGAGAAAGTTCATCGCGCGTACAACACGCTTGAGCTCTAATGTGCGAGGCTCTTTGAGCTGGATAAATTGCATTTTCTGGAATGATTCAGCCTGGCGCACAACACCATCTAGAGGGCGAATAATGAAGCGTAATGCCCAGCCTCCCAATAGGCCCGCACATATACCTACAAGTGATAAACCGAAAATAAGTCGCTGTGTAGCTCGCCACATAGATGCAACCGCAAAGCTAGTGTCGGTCTCTACATAAACCGTGCCGTACTGACCCCATCCTTCGCTTACTTGAGCAACGCCTGGTTTAACGATGGGGGAAAAGTTATCTGAGAACCACTGCGGTGTATCCTTATCTAATTGCACTTCATGTGTATGCGCAGTAACAATTTCGCCATCAGATTTTTGAAGTACGATAGAGGCATAATGACCAATATCAAATTGTGACATGATAAAGAGGTCTAAAGAAACAGGGTCTTTTTCAAGGCCACTTAACGTTAGAGCAAGCATACTCGCATTGTCTAAGTTTTTTGAATAAAGTTGTTCTTCTACGTATTGTTTCGTAGTAAACCCATGAATTGTGACACTACCCGCAATTGCAACAAGGACGACAGCTGCTATGGCAAGCCATAATTCTCTTGTTATTGACATAAACTCCTAAGACCTTCTGCTAATCCCCTCTTGCTTCATGCGTTCAATAACGTCACGCCACCTTGATAGTCTGCTTGTAGAAGTCGAGACTTGCGCCGTTTTCCCAGGCTGCCAAATTCCTGAATCATTAAAACTGAAAACAGGAATTAAGTCTGTCCGTTGAGAGCCTGGCAACACATTAGACACTAAGCTGTCGAGCACTAGAGGATCCGATGAAGGGGTGTCATAGTATCCTAAAACCATGTGTGCTTGGGTTACCCGGCTTCTACCAATCTTTGCTTTAACATAAATTAAGCGAAGTTTAGAGCTATCGATACCTAAGTGTAGCAGAGCTACGTATTTTGCAATGGCATAATCCTCACAATCTCCGCGAGAATGGCCAAAAAGTTCAGAAGGTGTTGCCCAATAGTCCTTTTCTTTAAAAACGACATCGTCAGTGGCGTATTGGATATGCTCGTCAAAGAAAGCGTTTACACCGATAAGCTGCTCTTTAACGGCCTTATTTTCAAGGTCGTGAAGTCTTATTTCTAGCGCGCTGACATGTAATACTTTGTCAGCTCCAAAATTATTTTTAACTTCCTGTTCGAGTTTTGGGAACTCGATTACGTAGTGATCCCTCAGTTGTTGTCCAGCCAGTAACAAGCCTACTAATGCTAAGCAATGCGACGCAAACAGAGAAAGGGTCATATTTGATTTGTATAGGTCATACTAAAGTATAAGGTAGAGTACTTGCCTCTACCTAAATTTTAAGTATCGAATATGATACGTTGTTATAGATATAACACGACCTTGTTGATATTCCAACCATAGCGATAAGTAATTGATAAAGAGAAAGCTGAGTTATTTCTTAACTACAAAATCGTTTTCCTGAATATTCGCCGTAATGCCCGTCGTAGCGTTGACCACCACAGACGAATTGCCAAATGCACTATCAACAATAAATGTACCAGGGTAGAGCGTATATTGAAGATATTTTCTACCGCGATTGTCGACCACTTCTTTGGCTTGATAAAGGTATAGTTCATCTTTTTCAGAAATGCCATTATCTCGTCCGAGAGATATCGAAATTTTATTGTTCGCAATACTGATGACTCGCCCAGTAACTGGTTGGCAGGCTGTCGCTTCTTTAATATCTTCTATTAATTGATTGATCGCCCCGTCTATTGCTTGGCCGTAGCGCGACTGCCAAAAGGTTGACGAAAATTCATCGACGTCTTCAAACCTATCAAATGCCCACTCTTCGTTAGTATCGTAAGAGGAACTGAACAACAGACCGCCGTTTATTCCGTCATAAACTTGTACAGACATCGCAAACGCACGATGTGAAGTGTTGCTTCGCCACGGTGTAAATACGGATGCCTCTTTTTGCGTAACGCTTAAATCATCAATAACCCCGATAATAACGAATTGCGTGTTACTTTGATCTGACAGCGTACGAACGTTTTGGTCGGTATAGCGGCTATCAAACTTTGCAGTATGGGGCGCAACGTAAGTAAGGCTCAGATTATCTGTCTGTTCTTGCAAGGCCTTTGCTAAACGTTGTGTAAACGCTTTATCAAAGTTCGGAATATTTCCTAGGGTTAATTGCGCTCTGTTTCTTATCCTAAAATGTGTTGTCGCAAAGTGCTTTTCGTCCTGCTGCGCTGAGCATATTTTTCCTCTGGGAAATATGTCTGCACGCACACTAACCGTGACTACATCACCGTTATAAATTTCGCTCACAAGTTCTAATTGTTCGACTTCGCCCGTTGAGCGAATAGTCATCTCTTCGTTTTTCAGAAGTCCGTTGGCTAAATTGGCTACGCTTTGCACGGATGCCCCAGCAAACAACATAGCTTGTTTAAGCGCATCTTGTGTTGCAGCGCGTTTTGCTGCTTCTTTATTACCATTCACTACCACGGCTTGCCCGGTAGCTTCATACCAAACGGCATGGACTTGCCCCGCCACAAGGCCTAGTAGGCAAACTGCCGCCATGATTCTACTTAAACATGCCATAAGCGCTGTTCTGCTCGGTTTTCGCACGTTGCACCTCTGTGGTTGCTTAGTTATTGCGCTGAAATAATGTCGTAACCTTGGTGGGAACTATGCGAAAAAAGTGCCAATTAAAGAGAGAAGTTGTCTTTGAAAAAAACGGGCGCATTTATTGCTTATTTCCCTATTACTAAGGTATGTGACTGCAAAGCGACTTTATGGAGTTTGACGTTATTCATTACGCTTTGATGAAATGCTATTAGCTTATAAAGATTAATAAGATCAACATTTACATGTCACTAACTCGTTACTGATGCATACAGAGGTTTTACGTTATGTGGTTGAACAGACTAAAGCATTCAAGGTTACTTTTGCGGTCTTCCATATTTGGCCTAGCAATCTCATTGAGCGGTTGCGGCGTTATCGATAAACACGTTGAATGGGAAACTGTTGAGCCTGAAACTTATCCTGTTTTAAAGGCTGTGGGCTATGCGCCTATTTCATCGCAAAATGGCGAGTCCGACAGTATGAAATTGATCATGGCAATGAAAGCGTCAAAATTAGATGCATACCGTGAGTTAACCGAGCAGGTATATGGTCAAAAAATTGAAGGTAGTCAGTCTGTATCTGGTCTTGTTGTTGACAGCGAAACATTACGCGCGTCGGTCGAAGGAGTGATAAGAGGTGCCGAGGTGATAAAGACTTATCCTGTGGGAGATGATACCTACGTTACCGAGCTTTCTCTAGACATGCAGCAGGTATACGATATTTACTTGTCAACTGCAAAGCCACGTCGAGTGAAGGATGTAAAGTATTACTAGAGGTAATCCAAAGGAGAATTGCACCAGCAACCTCGTCATTCAGCACATAAAGGTGCGTAATAAGGGCGTGAAATTACCTGCTGGTGCGGCATAGACACCGCGGCGTAAACGCCTAAGCACTCACTCCGGAGCCCAAAGTTCCGCCTTTCGGTTTCCCTTTTTTGTCATAAGTAAGCGACTCTTTTGCTCGAACTTCCATCATCAAATTTCGCAAATGTGTGAGGCGTAGCTGTCCTTGCTCTACGGCTTTTTGATTGACCTGTGTTCGATACTTACAATCTTCGAGAAGCTTCTTAGCGTCAGCCATTAACGCTTCATCTTCTTCCGACATTGTAACTTCGCTGCCGATAGCACTTTCAATACTGGCATCCAGCGCTTGGATAGACGTCAGAAGGGTTGTTTTTTCATCCAATAAATTCATTAAAGATTCAGCATCACGTGAGCTAATAAGCTGCAATTCTTTCTCAAGCAAAGCGGCAAGTGAAGACATCTGCTCTACTTGACGTGATAATGCTTGTTTTAGTTCGCTTGCTTGTTCTGTCACTGTACTTATCTCATGATACGGATATTAATTGCTGCGATCGATTACGTAACACCGATTAAATTAACGAAGAATTATTTAGCGCCAAAAATCTCGGATTCAAGTTTCGCTATTTTATTCGCCAACGCCTCTGGATTTACTTTGTAATCACCGCTTTGGATCGCTTTCTTAAGGCGGTCCACTTTCTCTTGGTTCACAGGTGCTTCAGACCCTTTCTTTTGCACTTGATTCAACTGCTGAGCAGATTGCGTCAATGAAACCGAGTCTTGTCTTGGCGCTGGAGCTGTTTGTGCCGACTGCGCTGAAGCTTGTTGTTGAGATTGTTGCGTCTGATTTTGCTGCGCAACTTTCCCGTTATCAACGGGTGTTTTAGGTAACCCATTGTTTATATTGTTAATTGCCATATCTGGTCCTCACTACTCTTTTGCCTCTGTGATATATATCGGCCTTTAGGCTAATATCTTTAGCTAAATTGGAAACAAATTAGTAGATATTTCACGCTCACTTTTACAAGTGTATCACGACTTCTTCAGGGCTTGCGACTCTGGCAATTACGGCCTTCTGGCTACTGGCATTAATCACCTTTATGTTATCGCCAACTACGCCATCTTGCTGCGCTATTCCTGCCGTCTTAACTTCCATTCCCGCAACCTCTGCGGTAATTGTAATTCTGTCGCCTTTACATACAAAGCATAGCATATTTGACTGTATAGCTTGACCATCGGTGATACGACGCTTCATTCTGGCGCCAATCAACGAATCTAAATCGGTAAATGCGGTATAACGTAACCGTCGTACGTCAACTTTTGCCAGGGCTAAATTAGATGACGTTAAAACAGTTCCCGGGCTTATTGCTCCTTGAGTGACTACAATTTCCTTGGTGCGCGTTACCTGTCCGCTAGTAAACAAATACCATTCATTGTTCTTACAGCTTACTCTCACTGATATGTAAGATTGGCTAAGTGCTTCCTGCGATGCATTGTATTGAAAGCCCGTTGGGCAGTCAGGAATATTTATCCTATCGTCTATCTTCACAATGTCGACATCAATGTTAGTATCCTGCGTAGTATCAATGAGTTGATTTATCAAATACTGCTTAGCACCTTCTTCAACTCGCTCATGGTTAGTCGTTGCCCCATAGCATTGTGCGCTAAGTAAACCGAGCACTAAGCTGGTGAACGAGCGATAAAATGTAATCCGCATTTTGTTGTTTATATTTTTCATCATGACTTTTCGTGTTCAGTTTGCGAGTTATTGACTATGCTTAATAAAATATATGTTTGTGAATATCAGGTTTGGCGACAAAATAAACTTCAAAGGTTTGCTTAGAATGCTTCGACAACGACTCATCTAGCGGGTAACGTTGAAATTCATGTGAAGCTTAAATTAACCATAGGCGTCATTTTTCTGTCGTTTGACCTGCAAAAATTTAGTGATATTGTCTATCTTTATCATAAGAGGCAATGATCATGCCCAGTATTACTTAGAGGTGACCTATGTCGGGGATTTTAGATTCGGTAAACCAGCGAACACAGCTTGTTGGGCAGAATCGCTTAGAGTTGTTGCTGTTTAGACTGAACGGTCGTCAACGGTTTGGTATTAACGTGTTTAAAGTGCGCGAGGTACTTCAGTGTCCGCCGCTTACTGCAATGCCGAAATTAAACCCATTGGTTCGAGGTGTAGCGCATATTCGCGGCCAAACTATTTCGGTCATCGATTTAAGTATGGCAACGCGCGGTCGAAAGATTGAAGACCTTTCCAATGCCTTTATTGTAATTGCCGAGTACAACCGTTCTGTTCAAGGTTTTTTGGTGGGCGCTGTTGAACGTATTATTAATACCAACTGGGATGCCATTATGCCACCGCCACAAGGGACAGGGCGAGCAAGCTATTTGACGGCAGTGACCGAAGTTGAAAACGAACTCATTGAAATTCTAGACGTGGAAAAAATTCTAAACGAGATTTCTCCTCTAAATGCTGAAGTGAGTGCGGACGTTGCTGAAGGACTGACTACCGAAGGGCAAGAGAATAAAATTATCTTCATCGCAGATGACTCGGCGGTAGCGAGAAATCAGGTGAAAAAGGCACTTTCATCGCTAGGGCTTGAAATTGAACTCGCGAAAAATGGTCTTGAGGCACTCAATCGACTTAAAGAAATTGCCGAAGAGTACGGCGATGTGACAAATCGTGTAGGTGTATTAGTCTCAGATATTGAAATGCCGGAAATGGATGGCTATACCCTTACTGCAGAAATTAAAAATATACCCGAACTTCAGAAACTTCATGTGGTACTGCACACGTCGTTAAGCGGTGTTTTCAACCAAGCTATGGTACAGAAAGTCGGTGCGGATGACTTTATCGCGAAATTCCATCCAGACGAATTAGCGACAGCAGTTCAGAAATGGCTAATGACTGAGTGCGAGTAACGGAGCAAAAACGGATTGGCTAATAAAGACGTTTCGCCTGCAAGTTATCTAAAGTTTAGAGAGTTTCTTGAAAAGCAATGCGGCATAGTGTTGGGGGAGAATAAACAATATCTCGTTCGGAGTCGTTTGGCTTCGTTGCTTTTTAAGCATAAATATGAGTCAGCAGACGAACTTATTGATGTTGTTGTACGTGGTTTTGACAGGACCTTGTTGCAAAGCGTTATCGACGCGATGACTACTAACGAAACATTATGGTTTCGCGATAATTATCCGTTTGACCTTCTTATAAAGGAGCTGCTGCCGACCTTATCTGCAAAGAACCAAAAACTCCGTATTTGGAGTGCTGCTTGTTCATCTGGTCAGGAACCTTATTCCATTGCTATGTCGGTGCTTGAATTTCAACGTCAACGCCCAGGAGCCTTGAGAGCTGGTGTCGAAATAGTGGCGACTGATTTATCATCTGAAATGTTGCAGAAGTGCGAATCTGGTATTTATGATGAATTGTCGTTGGCGAGAGGTTTATCTCCCCAACGAAGACAAGCATTTTTTCAACAAAATGAAGAAGGCCTAATGCAGGTAAAACCTGAAGTTCGCCGTATGGTGAGCTTTAGAAGTTTAAACCTGCTCACGAGTTATGCAGCACTTGGCCGTTTTGATATTGTATTTTGCCGCAACGTGTTGATTTATTTCTCTGCAGAAGTAAAACAGCGGATCCTGCAACAAATTGCCGGACAATTGCAGCCTAAGGGCGTGTTATTCCTTGGCGCATCTGAATCTATCAGTGCCGCAAGCGATATATACAGCATGGTAAAGTGCCACCCAGGCCTTTACTACCAAAAAAAATAACTTAATTTACGGACCTGATTAATAAAGGCTTTTATAGATCAGGTCAGAATTATAACGACTCTATTTCCCTTCTAAATCTCATTCTGGCATCTGCCTTGCTAACTATTTCTTCAAACGACAATAAAACGGCAAAAGTCTGACTTTAAATACGCGCGTTTAATCTGTCATCAGGAAATATTCTTAAGTTTGTCAGAGGTCATGTTATGGCTATAAACCTAGATAAGTTGGTGGGTTTTCACGAATCAGCGCTCACTATACGTACCGAGCGTATGGAAGTGATCGCCGGTAATTTGGCCAACGCTAATACGCCTGGTTATAAAGCACGAGACATCGATTTCAATAAAGCCATGCAGTCTGCTATGCAAGAGGCATCAGGCAGTTCAACAGGGCACTCTTCGAAAATGGTGCGGACTAATGAGCGCCACCTAAGCGGCAATTCCACGTCAGTGGCGGCAAATTTTGACATGCAGTACCGCATTCCGACTCAGCCAGACACTGGTGACGGGAATACGGTTGAAGTTCAAGCGGAAAGAAACCGATTTTTAGATAATGGTTTGCGTTACCAAGCTAGCCTCGAATTTTTAAACGGAAAAATTAAAGGCATGAAAAAAGCGCTTAGCTCAGGAGGTCAATAGTCATGAGTTTATTTAATGTTATGCAAATCTCGAGCACGGGTATGGAGGCGGAAAATGTTCGCCTTAACACCACGGCCAGTAATATCGCCAACGCAAACTCGGTAAGCAGCAGCTATGACGAAACCTACCGAGCTCGCCATCCAGTTTTCGCAACAGCATTACAAGATGCCATGCGTGATCAGTCTAAGGGGGCAGGTGTTCAGGTTAAAGGCATTGTAGAAAGTGACGCACCGCTTAATGTGGAGTATTCGCCTAATAATCCAATGGCCGATGAAAACGGATATATCTATAAGCCTAACGTCAACATTGTGGAAGAGATGGCGAATATGATGTCGGCGTCTAAGGCGTATGAAACGAATGTACAGGTAGCGGATACCACTAAGCGAATCTTCCGCCGTGTATTGCAATTAGGTCAAGGGCAGTAGTTTGCCGCTTGAATAATGTGAGGATTTATCAGTGAACACCATAAATAACACCGGCTTAAATACTGATCTGTATTGGCAGGAAGAAACCGTCAAAATTGCTGATGGTACAGAGCAGCAGTTAACCCAGGAAGATTTCTTTTCGATGTTAACTGAACAGCTAGCTAATCAGGATCCCACTGCACCGGTTGATAATGATCAGATGGTGGCGCAGATGACATCATTTACGATGGCGGACGGCATTTCTCAGCTTAACGAGAAGTTCGAATCTTTTGCCGCTTCAATGACATCAAATCAGGCACTGCAGGCGTCGAGTCTCATAGGGCAAAACGTGCTAGTTCAAGGCAACGTTGGTTACATGGCAAACGAAGGTGATGGAATCTCAGGCGTCATCGTAAATGAGAAAACGGTTCAAAACATGACAATTAGCATTGAGAACCAGTTTGGTGAAGTGATTAAAACCATTGATGCAGGTACACAGAGTGCAGGCAACATAGAGTTTGAATGGGACGGCAAAGATAAACATGGCAACCAGATGGCGCCGGGTGAATATGTTATCAGTGCCACTGGCGAACTAAACGGTGAAGGTGTGCAGCTTAATACTGCCGTTAATCGTCATGTTGGAAGTGTAAGCTTGGCCGGCAGCGGTCAGGGCGTAATTTTGAATTTGGATGGTGATGTCAGTATCAATCTTGATGACGTCATTCAAATCGGCAGTTAGTAGGAGAATCAATAATGTCTTTTAATATTGCACTGAGTGGCGTATCGGCCGCACAAAAAGATTTGGATGTAACCGCCAACAACATCGCAAACGTAAATACAGTTGGCTTTAAAGAATCCCGTGCTGAATTTGGTGATGTTTATGCGGCATCATTGTTAGCTGGTGGTAAAACGAAAGTGGGTGACGGTGTACTCACCCAAGAAGTCGCACAGCAATTTTCTCAAGGTAGCCTTCAGTTTACCAATACCTCGTTAGACCTCGCGATTACGGGTAACGGTTTCTTTGCGACAGTACCTGAAATTACTTCACGTGACTTCTCGTTTACTCGTGCAGGTCAATTCAAGCTCGATAGTGACAACTTCGTGGTAAACAGTAATGGTGACAACCTTCTAGGCTTCCCGGTAAATGCTGATGGAACCAGTGCTTCTGTTGCGCTAAGTACTACTGAGCCTGTTCGTATTCCTGACTCTTCGGGTTCACCGCAACAAACCTCAGAGGTTGATATTCGTATGAACCTTCCTGCTGGCGACGTTGGTTTAGATCCGCAAGACTTCAACCCTGAAGATCCGTTGACTTATAACGCGGCCACGTCAGTTACTGTGTATGATTCACTGGGTGATAGCCACGTTATGACCTATTACTTCATAAAAGACGGTTCACCTGGTGTTGATAACGAATGGTACGTGGCTACAGCAGTTGACGATACCCTCGTTGATATGACAGATTCAACGGGTGCTGACACTGACCCAGCTACAGCGGTTAACTCAGTTGGCGGAAATACAGGTAATGCCGTAACCGCGTCTAAGCTTATTTTCTCTCAAGGTGGTGATTTCTCGGCTATGGAAACACCCGATGGCTTACCTACGCTAGATTTTAAAATGCAAACTGAAGCACTAGGCGCAGGCATTCTTGCAAATGGTTCAGATCCGACGCAACAGATAAGTATAGATTTTAACCTTGATGTGAATAACGCTACGCCTAATGAGCCGACTCAGTTCGCTTCAGCGTTTGAAGTCACGTCATTAGAGCAAGATGGTCTGCCAGTAGGCCGATTAACAGGTATCGATATCGGCCCTGATGGCCTAGTTCGCGCTACTTTCTCCAACGGAACCTCTGAGCCTATTGTTCGTGTTGCACTGGTGCGTTTTTCTAACGAACAAGGCCTAACACAAGAGAGCAGCACACAGTGGAAAGAAAGTATTCTTTCAGGTGAGGCTCTAGCGGGTGAAGCAACAACCGGTACCTTCGGTGAGATTAATTCATCAGCCCTTGAACAAGCCAACGTTAACCTGACCACCGAGCTAATCGACATGATCATTGCTCAGCGTAACTTCCAGGCTAACTCGCGAGCGCTTGAAGTAAATAATTCACTGAACCAGACTATTCTGAACATTCGATAGTTAGCGTTTAGACTTGTTAAATAACACAAAAAAGCGGCAATACCTTGACGTCCAAGCCCTCCATTATTGCCTATATTTACATGAGCCGCAGAATAGCGGCTCTGTTATTTTCCTCTAAATATCAACTTAATACGCTTTATATTTTCTACCTGAGTTAAAAAGTCACAGATTGGCATTGCCTTTGCAAAATCTTGTTTAAGGTTTAATCAGAGTCAAAAGTCAGTCATGGACAAACTTCTCTATATTTCAGCGAGTGGCGCCTCCCAAGACCTATTAGGAACGGGAATTAGAGCCAATAATTTAGCTAACGCACAAACGACGGGTTTTAGAGCTCAGCTAGAGCAAGCTAGATCAATGCCGGCCTACGGCGAAGGCTTGCCAACCCGCGTGTTTTCTATGACTGAAAGCCCGTCTAACAATTATGAGTCGGGGCCTATGATAAAAACGGACCGCGATTTAGATGTGGCCATTCAAGGGGATGGTTGGTTCGCAGTACAAGACCAAAATGGTCAAGAAGCTTATTCCCGTGATGGTAACTTCAAATTAGGCGACGACGGAATTTTGACAGACATTCACGACCGTGTCGTGCTAGGGGACAACGGGCCGATTTTTTTACCTGTGCCTCTTGATAACCTAAATATTGCCTCTGATGGCACCTTGTCAATGAGGCAGTTAGGCGCCCCGGCCAATGTGATCGAAGAAGTGGGTCGCCTTAAGTTAGTTTCGCCAAATTACGCCGACATGGAAAGAGGCACTGATGGCTTGTTTAGAATGGAAGATGGCTCAATTGCGCCAGCCAATGCCAACGTCAAAGTAATGTCTGGCATGCTTGAAGGCTCAAACGTTAATGCCGTTGAAGAGATGGTGGACATGATAAGCCTTCAACGTCATTACGAGTTACAAGTCAAAATGATGAAGCAAGCAGAAGAGCTTGATACTCGCGGTAACCAGCTACTGCGCATCCTGTAAAAGAATTTTTATCACCGTTGCCCTATGAGCAACGTCGGAGGTTAACATGCATCCAGCATTGTGGATTAGTAAAACCGGACTAGACGCCGCACAGACTGATGTGGCAGTTGTGTCTAACAACCTTGCGAACGCTTCAACAGTGGGCTTTAAAAAAGACCGCGCGGTGTTTGAAGATTTGCTATATCAGAATATCAATCAGCCAGGTGGGCGTTCCTCTGCTGATACAGAGTTGCCTTCTGGACTAATGCTTGGTTCAGGTTCAAAAGTGGTCGCTACGCAAAAAGCACATACGCAAGGCAACTTGCTCACCACTGAAAACGCGTTGGATATGTCAATTCAAGGCCGAGGCTACTTTGAAATTTTGCAGCCTGACGGCACTATCGCCTATTCACGAAATGGTCAATTTTCATTAAATGACCAAGGGCAAATCGTTACCTCTGGTGCTGGTTTCTTGCTTCAGCCTGAAATTGCAGTTCCTGAAGATGCACAGCAGATTACTATTTCTCAAGATGGTGAAATCAGCGTGAGCATACGGGGCCAAGCTGAACCACAGGTGCTCGGTCAGCTTAATATATCCGACTTTGTTAACCCAACCGGCTTACAACCAACTGGGCAGAACCTTTATGTCGAGACGGCGTCAAGCGGTGCACCTATTCAGGGGATCCCTGGCTTACAAGGTTTGGGTTATATCTCTCAAGGCACGCTAGAGACATCTAACGTGAACGTGACCGAAGAACTAGTAAACCTTATCGAAAGCCAGCGTTTGTATGAAATGAACTCAAAAGTCATCTCGTCGGTCGACCAAATGCTTGGTCAGGTTATTCAGCAACTATAATGGGTAGCATCATGCGTATTTTAGGTTTATCTGTTGCACTGCTTTTACTTGGCGGTTGCGCCAGTACAAATGAGCCTCCCGTTCAGGCAAACGACCCCTCGTTTGCGCCGGTAGTGCCAGATTACCCGCGTGAGACGGTGGTCGAAGACGGTTCGTTATTCCGATCGCACATGGCTAACAGTTTGTATTCAGATGTTACCGCGAGAAGAGTAGGCGACATTATTACTGTGACGCTCAGTGAAAATACGCAAGCGAGTAAATCAGCAGATACAAGCACTGCTAAAGATACGAATGTAAACCTCAATCCCATAACTGGATTAGCTGGCCAAGCGATCAATATTGGCGGTCAATCAGTGCAGCTTGGCATAAGCTCTTCGCGAGACTTCACGGGCGATGCTGCTGCTAATCAGAGTAATAGTTTGATTGGTGCTATTTCAGTTACGGTAGTGGATGTGCTGCCAAACAGTAACTTAGTTATTCGTGGCGAGAAGTGGTTAACCCTCAATCAGGGGGACGAATATATCCGCTTAACAGGCATAATTCGCCCTGCCGACATCAGCCCCGAGAATGAGATAGTCTCTACGAAAGTGGCTAATGCTCGCATTCAGTATTCAGGCACGGGGACATTTGCCCGAGCGCAGGAAAAAGGCTGGTTGACCAAATTCTTTGATTCAACTTGGTGGCCTCTTTAGGGTAGGAGAGTGAACATGCGTTTATTTTCAGTTGTATTAGCCGTATTAACGCTGCTTTTATCTTCACAAGCAGTAGCGCAGCGCATCAAAGATTTAGCAAGTATACAGGGCGTGCGAAGTAACCAATTGGTTGGTTATGGATTAGTAGTCGGCTTACCTGGAACCGGTGAGCAGAGTCCTTTTACTGAACAAAGCTTTAGGACCATGCTAAGCAATTTTGGTATCAGCCTTGATGCTAATACCAAACCAAAAATCAAAAATGTGGCGGCGGTTGCTGTTCACGCAGAGCTTCCCGCTTTTGCCAAGCCGGGTCAAACGATTGACATCACAGTATCGTCGGTTGGCGAGGCGTCGAGTCTTCAAGGTGGAACCTTGCTTCAAACGTTTCTTCGCGGTGTTGACGGTAAGGTCTACGCGGTAGCGCAAGGCAGCTTGGTTGTTAGTGGTTTTGGTGCACAGGGCGGCGATGGGTCGCGTATTGTTGTTAATACGCCTACCGTAGGCAGGATTCCAAATGGCGCAATGGTAGAGCAGTCTGTACCAAGTGGCTTCGCTAATGGCGACACGCTAACACTTAACCTGCATTATCCAGACTTTTCAACAGCTAAAGCACTAGCAGATACCATCAACGAGCGTTTAGGCGCACAACCTGAAAACGGTTACGTCATTGCTAAACCTATTGATGCTGCCTCTGTACGTGTGACTGCTCCTCGCGATGTGGGTCAGCGTGTGGGCTTTTTAGCTACGCTTGAAAACTTTGAATTCACGCCTGCTGATGCGCCGGCGCGGGTAGTCATTAACAGCCGAACGGGCACCATTGTTATTGGCAGCGACGTACGTTTACTTCCTGCGGCAATTACTCACGGTGGCTTAACCGTGACTATTTCTGAAAACCAGCAGGTTTCTCAACCTAATGCATTTGGCGAGGGTGAAACCGTAGTCACCACACAATCAATAGTTGATGTGGACTTGGCTGATAGCAGAATGTTCAAGTTCGAGCCAGGCGTCACTCTTGACCAGCTAGTACGTGCCGTTAATGAAGTGGGCGCGGCACCGGGCGACTTAATGGCAATATTAGAGGCACTTCGTCAGGCAGGCGCGTTACGCGGTGAACTCGTGATTATCTAAACGAACTAATCACACCAATAATAGCTCGCGAGAAAAATAGGTATCAGCGGAACAAATACGATGGAAGCATTAAGCACAAAAAATCAGCTTGATATGGCGCGCAACGTCCATGATCTGGGCAGCATCAACAAAATGCGTGAAGCCATTGCGTCAGGCGATGAAACGGTATTGCAAGAAGCTGCCCAGCAGTTCGAGGCAATATTTGTGCAAATGATGTTGAAATCAATGCGTAAAGCGCAAGACGCCCTTGCTGATGAAAACAGCCCATTTAATTCACAACAAGTGAAGTTTTATCGTGACATGCACGACCAGCAGCTTGCTACAGATTTAACATCAGGCGGTGGCTTGGGGTTGGCTGATGTGATTGTGAAGCAGCTGGGCCAAACCGAAAACAGTTATACGCCGGCAAGCGTCATTAGAAGTGACGGTGATATTTCATCATTAAATAGAAACCGTGAATACAAGGTCGCTCAAGCACAAGACATGGCGCTTTCTTCAAACTCAATCAAAACGCAGTCGGCACAAAAAGACGCCATGTTCGAAAGTCCAGAACAGTTTGTTGAGAGCCTTATGCCTATTGCCGAAAAAATAGCGGCAAAGTATGGCATGGATCCCAAAGCGATAATTTCCCAAGCAGCCGTGGAGACGGGGTGGGGAAAATTTGTCATTCACAAATCCGACGGCACTAGTTCTCACAATCTATTTGGCATAAAGGCTAATAAAGGCTGGCAAGGAGAACAGGCGGTGGTGGATACATTGGAATTCAATAATGGACTGCCTCAGAAACAAAAAGCTGCCTTTAGGTCTTACGGATCGGTTGAAGAAGCAATGGATGACTATGGCCGTTTTATCACTTCACAGCAGCGATACAGTCATGCTGTGGAAAATGCTTCAGATGCTGCGCGTTATACAAGTGCGCTCCAAGAGGCGGGCTACGCTACTGACCCTGAATACGCGAGCAAGATAATGGCTGTGTATAACAGCGAACGTCTTAGCGCGTTAATGCCGTAGTCGAGGGGCCATAGGTGAGGAGAATACAGTGAGTTCTGTTGATTTATATTCATTAGCCACAAGCGGCGTAAACGCTAGCAGCAAGTTACTTCAAACAACGAGTAACAATATCGCCAACGTCAACACGCCAGGCTATGTTCGCGAGCGCACTGAGCTTCAAAACAGCCAAGTTTTTGGTGTGGAGATCGGCAATACTGAGCGTATTATCAACGTTTTTGCACAAAATCAGCTGCGTCGCGACATAACAGCGGTAGGAGAACTGGAAGCCTTTTCTAGCAAAACAACGGCTATTGATAACCTGTTGGCAAGTGAAGCGAACTCAATTTCAAAAGGACTAAGTGAGTATTTCTCTGCTTTACAAACGGCAGCAGATGACCCAACCAATTTGGCGTCACGTGAACAAGTATTGAGTAAATCCGAGTCTTTGTATAACCGAATGAGAACGTTATCTGACTATATGCTAGAAAAAGAGGAAGAGCTCAACCTAGAGTTCACGTCGATGGTGAACCGAGCAAACACCTTGATTGGCAATATTGGCGACTTGAACCGCAATATTGTTATTGCCAATGGTAACAATACGAGCGATCAACCAAGCGCTCTGCTCAACGAAAGAGACCAGGCTATCGACGAGCTTGCTTCTATCATGGGTATTACGGTTAAAGAGAGCACTACACAAAATGGTGCTGTGACCATTAATCTTACGTCAGGTGAGTCACTCGTTCTTGAAAACGGTGCATTCAACCTTTTTGAGTTAAGCTCTAGTGCGGATTTAACGACGAAAGAAATTAAGTTAGAAACTGACTTTGGCTCACAAACCAAAAACAACGCATCATTACGAATTTTGGAAAGTGATCTTGGCGGCGCATTGGGTGGGTTGTTTGAGTATCGCAATGAAGTGTTAGGGCCAACAATGCGTGATGTAGGTCAGCTCTCCGTCGCTTTCGCCGATGCGATGAATACTCAAAATAAATTGGGTATGGATTTAGACGGTCAAATCGGCACTAACATTTTCGATATTCCTTCGTTCAGAGGCTTAGCCTACGAAGATACCAATGGCGACTATGTTGTTAATGCGCAGATTACCGAGGGTAAAGGCGCTGAATTAACTGACGCCGATTATAAAATTGAAGTGACGGCAGTTTCTGCAGGTGTGCCCAGCGAAATAGAAATTACGTTTTTGAATCCAGATGGCACACCGAAAAAAGATGGTTCAGGTAATGACATTATTTTTTCAAACTTTGCTATATCGCCTGGTTTTAATGAATTGCCTGGTGGTATTGAAATAGACTTTGCGGGGAGCGACCCCTATACCATTGGCAACGAGTTTCTGATTCAGCCAACCAAAGACGTGGCTTCAAAGATAAGTTTAGCCTCCGACCGCCCCGAAGATTTGGCTTTTGCAAACCCAGTAAGAGCCGGGGCCGATAGCACAAATTTAGGCAGTGCCAATATTGTAGATGTAACAGTGTCAAATACGGAAGTGGGCACTTCTGCTTTTGACGGAGCGGGTGGCCTTTTAAATACAGCGCCAGCTCAAATTAGCTTTACCGCTGCAGATACCTACGAGGTATTAGATGGAAGCGGTACAGTGTTAGCAACTGTCACAGGAACAACAAATTTAAATAATCTTATTACTCAGGCAGGAATAAGCCCAGACCCTGGTTTTGATCTCAGTTTAGACGGTGTACCAAAAGCAGGGGATAGCTTTTCAATTAGCTATAATACAGATGGCTTTAACGACAACAGCAATGCGCTTAATTTAGCTGCTCTTCAAAATGAAAACAAAGTACAGGTGAGTAGCGAAGCGACGAATAGGCCTAGAACCTTTCAAGATGCCTATGCGTCTATGGTAGGACGCATTGGTGAAGATGCATCAATGGCCAGTGTCTCATTGGCTTCCGCTGAAGCGATGAAAGTACAGTCGCAAAACTGGTTTGAGTCTGTTTCAGGCGTAAGCTTAGACGAAGAAGCGGCAAACTTGATTAAGTACCAACAAAGCTATGCTGCCGCAGCACGAATTTTGTCTACGGCTCAAGAATTATTTAATACCATTTTGCAGTCAGCAAGGTAGGTGAGTTATGCGTATATCAACGAATCAAATTTATGATCAAAACATGCGCTCGATTATGCAAAATCAGGGCGACTTGGCGAAAACCCAAGAACAGCTAGCTTCCGGTAAACGCATTATTACGCCCAGTGACGACCCTGTTGGCGCAGCGAAGGTACTTCGTTTAACCGAAGAAATTGATGAGCTTAATCAGTTCCAGCGGAATAACGATTTGGTAACAGGCTCACTTGAGCAGCAAGAGGCTGTGCTAACGAACATTACCGACTCTATTAACCGTGCCCGCACTCTTATCGTTCAATCTGGCAATGGCATATTGTCTGACCCAGATAAGCGCGCAATTGGCGCTGAATTAGAGCAAATCAAACTCGAAGTGTTTGATCTGATGAACACCCAAGATGCAGACGGCAATTATTTATATGCAGGTTTTCAATCTGGCAATCAGGCATTTGAATATAATCCCGCAGCGAGTGGGAATGCCATTACCTTTGCAGGCGACCCCGGTGTGAGCTTTGTTCAGCTATCTAATAGCTCGAAGATTCAATCAACCAGTAACGGATATGAAGTTTTCGAAAACGTGCTATCGCGATTTAAATTTTCAGTTGATGGCACTACTGGCGCTACGATAAATACAGCCGCGGTTAAGCAGCAGGGCACATTTGATACCTTTTTTGACAAAAGTTATGACCCGGTCAATGCGGCGAATAACGATTATCGAATAAACTTTCTTGCTACCGGTCAAGCGGAGCTTGTCAATCAAGGGACTGGCGCAGTTGTCGATTCTGTTTCTTATACTTCAGGGCAGCCTTTTACTATTAAGGGTATGGAGTTCGATGCTACAGCAGCGCCTGGTGATAGCATCGATTTATCATTTGATGCCCCTGAGAAAAAAAGCATGGCTCAGTCAATCCACGAAATCCAAACTATTTTAATGGATTCCACTATTGATAATTCAGCGCTTCAGGAATCGATAGCCGATGCATTAGTGGGTTTAGATAACGGGCTTGAAAAGCTTTCTCTAGAGCGTGCGTCTATAGGTAGTCGGTTGAACATCGCGGAGAGTACTTATGAAAGTAACCTTGATATGGAAATTGCGGCAAAGGCACAGCGCTCATCAATTCAGGATGTGGATTATGCAGAAGCATCTACTGAATTTGCGAAGCAGGAGACTGCATTGAGTGCAGCGTTAGCAACGTTTCCTAAAGTCGCTAACTTGTCGCTATTTGATTTTGTTTAGCGGTCTTAATTTATCAAGTCATTAATGCCGCTCAAGTGCGCTATGTAAACTCTGGCTTGATTGTCGACATGGCAAGAGTAGTAAGAGATATAAAGGTTGTCGTCTTCAATCACCAGGCCAGGATAACTTGTATCTCCTCCGCTTGGCAGCGTTTTTAGTTCAGTTAATATTTTAGTTACGCTATCAAATAGCCATACCCTGGTTGTAAATTGATGTGACCCCCAATCTATATGTCGTCCTGCAACGATATATAGGTTTTCACTTAACGCCACGGCTGCGGGACCACCAATGTAGATACCCAAATCATGCCAGTTCCATTTGGTATAAGGCGGTTTTGACGTACCAAATTGCGCACTGAAAGTATCGGCATCTCGTCTTAAAAATACCGAGGCATTTCCGTCATCATCAAACAAGATTGTGCTTTCATTGGGGTAACCTTTACCTTGTTTGTCCAAACAAAAAGCCTCCTCCTTGTGAACGTGCATTGAACGTGTTGGGTCACCCTTATAGAGCGAAACTGAGTTCGCTCGTCGATTGTACGCAAAGCCATAAGCTTCTGAGTTATAAAAAGTATTGTTCCACAACCACCAACCGCTTCTACCGTGACTATTCCCTGTAGACCATGAATAGCCGGTGGTTGAGAAATAAGTCACCATTTTTGTGACCACTTTTCTTTTATCAAGAAAGGATTTTGCATAGGTAGTAAGCATGAGACGAGAGCCATCGTATGAGAACTTCGGATCTCGTAGGTCTGCATTATTCTCTCTAATAACTACTCTGTTGCGAACTTGAAACGAAGTTTTATCAAGAGTTAATACAATAACCACTCCGTCAGTACTGACATGGTCACTAGCTTGTCGGTAACAGCACATCAAGGTTTTACGACTTATGTCGAACGGATTTTCTATTAAATCAGTGAAAGCGCAATGGGTTGCAGGCTTGGATATGCGCTTTATGTTGAACAGCATCAAACTATTTTTCACGCCAAATCTCCCTTTAAAATCCACCAGTTATGTCGTGTCTTACCGTCAATCTACGGCAATATCTTACCGCCTATCGGCAAAAATCGTAATTTTTTCTAAAGGGATTCTAAATGATGTCGATACAGTTTCTGAGAGAGCCAGTTCATCAATTACCCCTCAGGTCTTGATGACTACTAAAACAAAACGTCGGTAATGCCGACAGCCAGCGCACGCTGGACTGAGAGTGTAGGAGAGACTTTATGTCTATGTTCGTTAATACCAATGTATCCTCATTGAATGCCCAGCGTCAGCTTTTTGATGTTAGTAATTCTTTGAGTACGTCTTTTGAGCGCCTTTCTTCAGGCTTCCGTATCAACAGCGCTGCTGATGATGCTGCAGGTCTGCAGATTACCGATCGAATGACATCACAAATTCAAGGCCTTAACCAAGCTGTACGTAATGCAAACGATGCGATTTCACTGTCGCAAACTGCAGAAGGTGCGCTTTCTGAAACCACGACGGCACTACAGCGTATTCGTACGCTAGCCATTCAGTCGCAAAATGGTATCAACAGCTCTGCTGACCGTGTAGCACTTCAAAAAGAAGTATCTGCTTTGCGTACTGAGATTTCGCGTATCTCGACGACCACTCAGTTCGCGGGCGTAAATATTCTATCAGGTGATTTCTCTGCGAAATTCCTTGTAGGTGCAAACGCAGGTCAGACAATTTCTGTAAACCTTTCAAGTCCAACATTGACTCGTGCAGGTGTTAGTGGATTTAGCGCAACTGGATTGAATATTACAGGTACTGATGTTGATGTGCTTACGAGCGAAAACGCTTCTGGCCTGCTTAGTAAAGTAGACAGCGCGATTTCTGCAATCGGTGGCCTACGTGCTGACTTGGGTGCGCTTCAAAACCGTTTCCAGTCTACAATTCGTAACCTAAGCAATATTTCAGAAAACGTATCAGCTGCACGTTCTCAGATCAAAGATACTGACTTTGCCACTGAGACAGCTAATCTAACACGTAACCAGATTATCCAGCAGGCAAGCACCACGGTATTGTCTCAGGCAAATCAGCGCCCTCAGGCAGCGTTGTCGCTACTGGGTTAATTACTCAGCGTGAGTGGAGTCAGGAGGTAGTGCTCTAGTCCACGAGTGAATGATGAAAGCCGATACTCTTTGTGGAGTATCGGTTTTTTTTATTTCTCTGTCGTGTAAAACCATCGCTCACGCTAATCATGGTACAGCGCCTTCTGAGTGAGCAATTAACTATACAGATTGGTATTAATCACTTTATTTTCCCC
Organism: Alteromonas marina; assembly: GCF_000808575.1. Classification (GTDB taxonomy): domain Bacteria; phylum Pseudomonadota; class Gammaproteobacteria; order Enterobacterales; family Alteromonadaceae; genus Alteromonas; species Alteromonas marina_A. Next base: position 200,718 of record NZ_JWLW01000066.1, on the reverse strand, counting down.
CAACCTAATTTACTGCTCCATCGCTTACTTAAGTTCACGAGAGTGCCAAAGCCTGGATTTATAATTACTTTTCATTTACCGCTAAAAAAATTGTAAAAAAGATTAAAGTAATTTTTCCAATGTGACGATAACTATTACAAAGGGAGGTAAAACTTGTTTTATTTCTCCTAAGTTAAGAAAAGGATGGTTTATATCAAGGTTTGTTTAATCCTGATATGTAGTTTGTTTTATTTTCTTTTTCTTAAAGTTCAGCTAAATCATTGCTTTATGTAGTCCGAAATAAATTTTTAAAAAGTTCTAAAGGAAATTTGTTTGAGTGACGATAAATAGGAAGGTTTGCTAAGAGTGGAGCTGCTGACTGGCAAGAATGAAGCCAGGAGGTAGTGAGAGGTTTGAGGTCTGGAGCATCAAACCCACCAGTCAGCAAAGAGAAGTAACTTCTCTATGTAGCAATTTTACCGGTTAGTGTGCCGATAAAATGTCAGATTAAACTGACACCTTAATGAAGCACAGGCTATGCCAAAATTTTTAAACTACTGCGCACATAATAAAACCAATAGCGCAACACTCGAAACTGTTAGGAGAGACCCATGAGTCTATTTGTAAATACCAATGTGTCATCGCTAAATGCACAACGCCAACTATTCACAACAGGCAATAACTTAAGCACTGCTTTTGAACGTCTATCATCTGGTTTTCGAATCAATAGCGCTGCCGACGACGCTGCTGGCCTTCAAATTACCGACCGTATGACGTCTCAGATTCAAGGTCTGAACCAAGCGGTACGAAACGCAAACGATGGTATATCGCTTGCACAAACCGCAGAAGGCGCAATGGCTGAAACGACAACCGCTCTCCAGCGTATTCGTACACTAGCCATTCAGTCGCAAAATGGCATTAACAGCTCAGCTGACCGTGTTGCACTACAAAAAGAAGTGTCTGCGCTTCGTACGGAAATATCACGTATTTCGACGACCACGCAATTCGCAGGTGTAGACATTTTAACGGGTGACTTTTCTGCTAAGTTCCTTGTTGGTGCAAACGCAGGTCAGACAATCTCTGTAAACTTATCATCTCAAGCACTAAACCGCGCTGGAGTTAATGGCTTTAGTGCAACGGGTCTTGGAATTATTTCTGATAATGTTCTAACTGAAGCGGGCGCATCGCGTTTGTTAACCGCGGTAGACAAAGCAGTATCGGCAATTGGTGGTCTACGTGCTGATTTGGGTGCACTACAAAATCGATTCCAGTCGACTATCCGTAACTTGAGTAACATTTCTGAAAACGTGTCTGCGGCAAGATCGCGTATCAAAGATGCTGACTTTGCCACCGAAACGGCAGAATTAAGCCGTAACCAGATATTACAGCAGGCAAGTACCACTATTTTAGCACAGGCAAATCAGCGCCCTCAGGCTGCATTGTCACTGCTAGGCTAATAGTCCTAGTTAGATATTAAGCGCTATTTGGGAAGGAGTTGAGAGGCCATCCCCTGAAGAAAGGAATGCGGCCATTAAGGCCGCCCCTTTGAGAAAGCGCCGACTAACAGGACTGAGAGTGTAGAAGTGTTGGTTGAGAGGCCAGTTTATCCTACTAAACCCTGCCAGCCGACAGAAACTGAATTTGCTCTATCTCCTAACGTGAGCAAATTGGCCGAGATATCGTTGTCTCGGCCTTTTTTTATTTTTACCGAAACATCTCACCAATTTCAAACTACGGTAGAGCAACGCCGTAGCCTACGTATTATAATGCATATTAAGTGCCAACTTCTGTAACTCTATCACCTGAATATACCTCAAAAGTACTGTTTTCCGATAAGGCTGGGTTATTGTATGCAGTCGATAGAGCACCAAGGCAACGATTATTTCTAGAATAAGTGTGTCTTGTACCAATCCGCATAGCCCATTATCCACTTAGTTTCCGAAAAATTACTGTAAATATTGAAAAAATAAACTGGTTAATATTCTTAATAATCAATTATTTACTTATCTTTTGGTAAATTTTTTAAGAAAAATACCAAAAAAAGCTAAAGAACCTAAAGCATTGGCCGATACCTATTGTTGAGGGGTAATTTAATTTACTTTTATATTGAGGTGTTGGCGGGAGTAGTGACCCAGCCAATATGAACTGGAAGGATTTGATGATAGCAGGTTTGCCGTCGAATCCCTAGGAGGTAATCTAATGTCTTTATTTGTAAATACCAATGTTTCATCGATCAATGCTCAACGTCAGCTTTTTGACGTAAATGATCGCTTGAATACGTCGTTTGAAAGACTTTCATCGGGATTCCGCATTAATAGTGCATCGGATGACGCTGCAGGTCTTCAAATTTCTGACCGTCTTACTTCACAAGTACAAGGCCTTAACCAAGCAGTGCGAAATGCTAACGACGCTATCTCTCTGTCGCAAACAGCAGAAGGCGCGCTTAGCGAAGTTACTACAAGCTTGCAGCGTATCCGTACTCTTGCTGTACAGTCACAAAACGGTATTAACAGCTCTGCTGACCGTCTAGCACTGCAAAAAGAAGTGTCTGCCTTGCGCACTGAAATTTCGCGTATAGCTACCGACACTCAGTTTGGTAATGTTAATATTTTGGACGGGAATTTTTCTGCAAAATTTCTTGTAGGTGCTAATGCTGGCCAAACAATTTCAGTAAATCTGTCGTCTACAAACCTTGGCTCAATTAGTGGATTCAGTGCAACTGGTCTTGGTATTACTACTAACAGTGTATCTACTGCATCAGGCGCTTCTGCACTTTTAAGTGATGTTGATGCTGCTATCTCTGGTATTGGGGCGGTTCGTGCAGACTTAGGTGCGCTTCAAAACCGTTTTCAGTCAACTATTCGTAATCTAAGTAACATCAGCGAAAACTTATCATCGGCGCGTTCTCAGATTCGTGACACTGATTTTGCGGCTGAAACTGCTGAGCTAACGAGAAACCAGATTATCCAGCAGGCATCTGTTTCTGTACTAAGTCAGGCAAATCAGCGTCCTCAAACAGCGCTGTCATTGCTTGGATAAGCTATACTTAAAATAGTTACCTTAGTTGAGATGTAACGGGTGCTTGCTTTTTAAGCAAGGGCCCGTTTTGTGGTTTCAGTAGGGAGGTATTAGGTGGAAATTCAAAATACCCAAATTGGCCAGTCGTTTGCATCACCAGGGCCTAAGAATGCTGGTGTAATTGAAAGTGACGTTAATCGTGGAATAGAGGGCTCTGAGACTAAAGAGCGATCTTCTCTTAATAACGGGCGAAATGCCAACGTCAATGCAGCGCAGGATGTGTCAGACAAAACAGGAAGTCAGCAAATTCTTTCTCAAGCTTCTCCGTCGCAGGCCGATATAAAGGAAGCAAAGAGTAACGGTGTTGAGTTAGACGACGCTATTGCCAAAGTTGAGTCATTTTTAAAGGTTCAGAATCGAGACTTAGCTTTCACTATCGATGAAAATACGAATCGCTCGGTAGTGACGGTTAAAGATTCAACGTCTGGTGATGTGATAAGGCAAATACCTTCAGAAGAAGTTTTGAAGCTTGCTGATCGTATCCAAGAGTTACAGCAAGATGTTGGTGACAGCGTAGGAGTGTTTATCAACAACCAAGTTTAGCATGAGGTAAATTATGACAATTCAGTCTCTAGGTGTGGGATCGGGCTTAGCCCTAGATGATCTTGTACAACAACTTCTGACCGCAGAGCGCCAACCTAAAGAAGAGCGTTTGAATGCGAAAGAAGAGCGTATTGAGGCTGAAATTTCTGGCCTTGGTCAAATAAAGTCAAAGCTCTCTGACTTCAAGGATGCTGTTGACGAGTTGCGAAGCGACAATGGTATCAATGGTCGAGAGCCTACCATCACAAACCCTTCAGAAGACAATGATGTACTGTCTGCAGAGGCATCAAATTCAGCATTGCGAGGCAGTTACGAAGTTATTGTCGAACAGCTTGCTGCTGGAAGCCGTATAACTACAGACGCCGGCGCTTTTACATCAAGCAGCGACCCTGTGCTTTCAACAGGTACAGGTTCATTAACATTTGACGTGGGCGGAAGCGAGAGCTTTACCGTAGATGTTACTGCTGGCATGTCACTAACCGCATTACGCGAAAAGATTAACAGCGCTGATGATAACTTCGGCGTAACCGCAAATATAATTGATACGGGAACCGGTGCAGGACCTCGTTTAGTTTTCTCGTCCAGTGAAACAGGCGATGGCAACGATTTGGTAATCACTAATGACACAGGGGTTGCCGAGTTAGATCGTTTATCGACAACTGGCGGTACCAACAACATTAGTGCCGCGAACATAGAAAGTGCGCGCAACGCAATCGCCTACATTGATGGTATCGAAGTTCGAAGTAGTTCAAATGAGTTTGAAAATACTATTCAAAACGTATCGTTTGAAGTAAACGAAGTTTCTCCCAAAGATGCTGCAGGTGACTTTTTAGCAACCAAACTAAGTATCGGTTATGACAAAGAAGGTTTAGATAAAAAAATCAGAGACTTTGTCGATAACTACAATGCACTGGTTGATGAAATCAAAACGCTCACTCGCTATGGAGAGTCTGAGCTAGAAGAAGACGGCGCATTAGCAGGTGACTCTTTGTTGCGCGGTATCCAAAGTGGGTTAGCGTCTATTGTTGGCGATAGTGTAAGCTCCTCTGCTTTAGGTGGGTTGTTTCAGATTGGTATTGAGTTTGATGACGACGGTAAGCTGGAAATTGGCACGACAGATTTTGGACTTGGTTCTGGTGAAGATAGATTAGAAGATGCACTGGAAGATAGCTTCGATGAAATCGCTAAGTTGTTCACTGATCCAGACGAGGGGATTGCTACACGGCTCTATGAATTTTCAAAAGAATACACTTCTTTCAGTGGATTAATTAGCTTAAGAGAGCGTGCAGCGAAAGATGACCGAGAAGATTTGTTTGACGAGCGGGAGACCTTAGAGCTACGAATGCTTAATTACGAAGAGATTCTTCGAGACAAATATTTGAACCTCGACCAAACCGTTGCACAGTTGAACCAGACTGGATCAGCGCTGCTAGCGTCGTTGTAATTAATTTAGAGTTGGAGTTTTTATGTCACTCAAAGGTATAAATGCCTACCGTAAAGGTAATCTGAAACAAGATGTGGCAAATGCAGATCCACATAAGCTTACGCTGATGCTGTTGCAAGGGGCACTTGATCGGATCGCATACGCAAAAGGCGCGATGGAGCGTAAAGAATTGGTAATCAAAGCTGATTATATCTCAAAGGCGAATGCGATAATCATGCATCTACGGGACACCCTTGACCTAGAGGTGGGTGGTGAAGTCGCCGAAAATATGTTTGCGCTGTATAATTACATGATTGAACGCTTAAATGAGGCACATTTTAACAACGACTTGAATATGTTAGATGAAGTGTCTAGCCTATTAACACCAATTCGAGATGCATGGGTGCAGATTCCTGAAGAGGCTAAACAGGAAGCCTATGAAGCCCAGCGTCAGAACCGACAAGCTATTTGAAAAACTCGATATTAAATCACAGCGATACTCCATTATTTCTTCAAGCAGTTAACGCAGAGTTAGCTGCTTGCTTATCATTGTCCAGTGACACGTTTTCTACCGAACGATTTCGGTACCTCTCCCAAATACGCCATAAAGTTGTTGTTCGAGCGTTATCACGTCTTGAACATGATGAAAAAAGGTCGTTTGCACAAAAAGAAATTGAAATAAATCAGAGGCTTGAAGAGCTGGCGCAAGGTTTGCTTGATAACGCAAAAAAGGAAGCGGTTAAATTTTCTAGAGGCCGCGCAGCTGTTAAGAAATATAAATAATTATGCTAAATCAAATTCAGCTACATCTTTATGAAGATGAAGAAAAGCAACTTGAGGTAGAGGAAAAGTTTTCTAAAGGTATACACACAAGGCAAAGAAATGCTATCGAAGCTTTTAGGCGTTATATTCCTAGCCTGTTATCGACGCTGACATCACATAACGGAAAAACTTCGACGGTATTTTGTAATAAACACGGTGACGTTAATATTATTGATTACCTTTCAGGTCAGGTTGTTTATGGAGAATTCCCATCCTTAGAAGTAGCGGAACATTTACAGCGAAGCGCACCCGATAAAAGCGTTATATCTTTTTCAGAAGACCATCTTCACAATGCCATCATTGTTCTAGGGCTGGGTCTAGGTCATCATATTGAATCATTAGTTTATTCAAAAAAATATAAATATATTGTTGTATATGAGCCTTCTTCCGACCACCTTGCATGTTCAGCCTCTGCTATTGACTGGCGGGGCGTCCTAAATTTTGCTCAGCAAAATGGTATCAGTCTGTTTCTACAAATTGGTCAAACCGGAAGAACGCTTTATAGAGATATTCAAGAGTTAAGAGAAAACCTGCCTTTAGACAGTATTTGCCTTTATAAGCATTTTAATTCTCCTGTGTTCGATCATATTGAGGAAATTTGGCGAGTAGGAGATTGGCAACAGTTTGCGAAGCAAAACATAGCTAATAGCTTGACGTACGACGTTGTAAACTACGTTCCTCCTTGGACGCTGCTGAATAGCGAAAGTGAATGGCTTTTTTCTCAGCTGTGCATTGAAACCAAAGAGCGAAATTTAGAGGCGTTAGAAAAATTTTTCCCATCGCTTTTTAAAGAGTATAAAGATTATGTGCCGCTAGGTTGGTCGCCTGTTGCGAATTCAGACGGCCAGGTAAATATTTGTAAAATGGTCACAGACGCGCTGTTTTATAGTCAAAACCCAAAAGAGGAGTGTGAAAAGAGTTTTGAGCTATTTCGACATCATCCTCACAAGGATGGGTTACTCCTTGGATATAAAGGGACAAAGTTACGTAATTATTTGCACTACAGAATGGTTGCAGATTGCCAATCAATCCTAGAAAGTGTTGAGGATGTAAAGGGGGAGCTCCCTGAACAACTCCGTGCACTAATTGTTATGGGACTGGGTAATGGATATGCGCTTAATAGCCTAACTGAGCGTCATAAGGTAGATAAGCTTTTTATTTGCGAACCAAACCGCGATTTTTTCTATGCTTCTTTATTTTGCGTAAATTGGGCGGCGATTTTTGAAGAGTTTGATAAAAGCGAACGTCGAATCTATCTCAACATTGGCGATGATGGTTCTAATTTAACCGACGATCTCCTTGTACAGTTTCAGTCCATAGGCCCTTATGTACTAGCCAATACCTATTTTTATCAAGGCTATTATAATGAAGGTCTAGTAAAAGCAATATCTCAGCTTAGAGAGCAGCTTCAAGTTATTATCGCAATGGGAGACTATTTTGATAACGCCAAGTATGGTCTGTCTCACACTGTTGATAGCATCACATCAGGTGTTTCATTTTTACGAAAATCTTTCCCCTCTTTGGTAACCGATAAAACCCGCGATGTTCCGGTATTTGTTGTAGGTAACGGGCCTTCTCTTGATAGTCTACTTCCTTACCTAAAAGAGGAAAAAGAAAAGGCTATCATCATTTCTTGCGGCACTGCCTTACAGTCTCTATATAAAAATAATATAGTCCCTGATTTTCACGCTGAAATCGAAATGAACAGGGCGACCCATGATTGGGCTGTGAGGATAGGGGATGAAGCGTATTTAAAAGAAATTATTTTACTAAGTTGTAATGGTATCCACCCAGACACAAGAAACCTTTACAAAAGCACGTTGTTAGCATTTAAACAAGGTGAAGCGTCGACTGTTGCCTTGATGGAGGCCTATGGAAAGCATGATTTTAAGTTGCTGGAACATGCTTACCCAACGGTTTCTAACTTTGTGATTGATCTGGTCGCTTCGCTAGGCTTGCATCAGGTGTACCTGCTTGGAATAGACCTCGGGTTTATCAGCGACAAATATCATCACTCGAAAAGCTCAGGATACTACTTAGATAATGGTCAAGAGCTATACGATTATAGTGACACAAACAACACATCGGTAGTTGTTCCAGGAAATTTGAGGCCTTGGGTAAGTACTAAATTTGAATTTAAGGTTTCAAAGTCCGTTATTGAGCAAAGGATCGCAAAATCAAAAGCGGACTTTTACAATTTAAACGATGGCGCTCGAATACAAGGCGCTTCGCCACTTAAACCAGAGGATCTTCTTGTATTGTCCACGCCATCACAAAAGGATGCCCTTGTCGCGAAAGTGTGTGAGCAAGCGTTTGAACCACTAGACAAAGCAAGGCTAACGGACGGGTTATCACAACGATTTAGTAAACCTGCATTGCTTGAGGAATTCGATTCCCTCGTTGCACTTTGCGATGAAAACGAGGTAGATAGCCACTCATCTTTAGCAGCTTTCGTTGAATTACAAAGAGAGTTTATTGTTTCGTCCTTATTCAGGAAGAAGTCTCAACTATTTTTCTTGCTCAATGGTACGCTTAACTACATCAACAGTGTTATGAGCAAGTTGCTCGATATTCAAGACGAAACTTTACTACGTGATACAGCGAACCAGCTAAAATTGCTCTGGAAGGGCTATGTTCAAGACATGCAGCGAATTATGGACTTAGATGATTTAGGTTCGGATGGCTCAGGCAGCTTCTATGCGCTGAGGCGGAAGGTTTATATTCAAAAATATGCAGAGAAGCCAGGCTTTAACATTCACGTAGTACCAAAAACGAATGAGTCTTGGCTTAAAGAGTGGCAAGCGCTGACCAACGTAAGTGACGTCAACAGGCAACAAAGTGCTCCAATTGTTGTCAATTTTGATGATGAAGAGCAAGTGCTTGACCACACAAAATGCAAGGTTTCATCAAATATCGAAAGAGTTTTTGAGTTAGAAAAACATAGTGATACGGTAGTGTTCTCACTCGATACTTTTTGCGTGGATACGGACGTATGTCTGCTACCACCTAAGTTTGATCAAATAAACCACGCACTTAACGTTGCGCTATCTTCTGTTGGTAGAGCAGTAATCATTCCTAAGCTACTTGTCTTGAAAGGGTATGCTTTAGAAGGGCTTGAAGCGGTAGTCGATGCTTTTCAGGGGCGCTTTGTTTATGAAACTCAGGACTTTATCGTTCTTACAGAAACCTTGCTGGAAAGTGATCAGCGAGTATTAACGTTTGGCGACCGACTTAGCTTCCGCCCAAGATTAATGACATCGTTACTTACCGTTTTAATTAAAACCGAAAAGGCATTTAAAGACGTTGTCGCGTTGAAAAAGAGATAGAAATGAAAGCGAAAAAAATGAACGTTTTGATCACGGGAGCCGATGGTTTCATTGGGTCGCACCTTACTGAGCACCTGCTAAAGAAAGGCTGTTCCGTGAGAGCGTTGTGCCAATACAATTCATTCGGTTCACAAGGTTGGCTTGAAGAGTTCTCGCACCCTGAAACCCTAGAGGTAGTGTATGGCGATGTGCGAGACCCGCAATTTTGCGACACATTGTGTGAAGGTATCGATATTGTTTTCCATTTAGCTGCGCTAATCGCTATACCTTATTCCTACGTAGCACCAAGTAGCTATGTCGACACCAATATTACAGGTACATTGAATATGTGCCAGGCAGCGTTGAAACACAAAGTAAGCCGTTTTGTTCAAACATCTACCAGTGAAGTGTACGGAACCGCGCAATATGTACCAATTGATGAAGCACACCCTTTGCAAGCACAGTCTCCCTACAGTGCATCAAAAATTGGTGCTGATGCAATAGCCATGAGTTTTTATAACTCATTCTCGCTTCCCGTTGTTATTGCTCGTCCGTTTAATACCTATGGGCCGAGACAGTCCGCCCGCGCGGTCATACCCACCATTATTAGTCAAATTGCCACAGGTGCAGATAAAATCAAATTAGGTGATGTTTCGCCTACCAGAGATTTTAACTATGTGCTAGACACGTGCGAGGGTTTTTGGCAATTAAGCCAAGCGCAATGCGCTGTAGGTGAAACCGTTAACATAGCGTCTAATTATGAAATTTCGGTTGGCGATACGTTGAACCTTATACGCTCATTAATGCAAAGCGACGTGGTTTTTGAAGTAGATGAAGAAAGGCTTCGCCCACAAAGTTCTGAAGTATTTCGCCTTTGGGGAGATAACAAGAAGCTTAAAACATTAACAGAATATACGCCGAGTACTAGTCTAGAAAAAGGGCTTCAAGAGACAATTAACTGGTTTACCAGGCCTGAAAACTTGTCGCGCTACAAGGCTGGAATTTACAACAAATAGTGAATACTCATGCATAATTCGTTAACTACTTTCATCCGAGAGCTATACGGCACGCAGGATTTCATTCCGCTTCACCAGCCAACGTTTTCGGGGAATGAAAAAAGTTATGTAAACAACACAATTGATTCAACATTTGTTTCGAGCGTTGGCGCCTATGTAGATGAGTTCGAAAATGCGTTGTCATCTTATTGTGATGCAGCGGCAGCGGTAGCTGTAGTAAATGGAACCAACGGACTACAAGCTGCGTTGCATATGGCAGGTGTCACTCGCGATGAACTAGTCATAACACAATCAATGACCTTCGTAGCAACATGTAATGCCATACATTGGTTAGGTGCTGAGCCTGTCTTCGTTGATATCTCAGATAAAACATTAGGTATGTGCCCGTTTTCTCTTGCCAGTTTTCTTGATGAGTATTGCGAGCTATCCAATAACATATGCTTTCATAAGCCGTCAGGAAAGCGGGTTCGCGCTGTCGTCCCTATGCATACATTTGGTCACCCCGTAGAGTTATCTCGTCTTGTTGAAGTTTGCCGGAACTGGCACCTAACCCTTGTTGAGGATGCCGCCGAAAGTTTAGGTTCAACATACAAAGGCCAGCATACAGGTACGTTTGGTCGTTTTGGGGCACTTAGCTTTAACGGTAATAAAATTATCACTACCGGCGGTGGCGGCGCTGTACTTTGCAAGACAAAGGAAGACGGAGCAAAGCTTAAACATTTTACAACGACCGCTAAACTTCCCCATGCGTTTGAGTTTATCCATGATGAATATGCATGTAACGCTAGAATGCCTAATTTAAATGCAGCATTAGGCTTAGCGCAGTTAGAACAGCTAACCAATTTCGTTGATAAGAAGCGCCAATTAGCGGCTTGCTATGCCGACTTCTTTAAAGGTACGGCATTTAAGTTTGTTCAAGAACCTCAAAATACCCGTGCTAACTATTGGTTGAACGCAATAGTATGTGAGAATAAGCGGAGCAGGGACGACCTACTCAAATACGCAAACGAAAGCGGTGTGATGATGAGGCCTGTCTGGAAACCTATGCATCAGCTTTCACTTTATCGCCATTGTATCGTACATGATATGCGAAACACGGAGTGGTTTGCAGAGCGGCTTGTTAATCTTCCAAGCTCAGTGCCATCATTGAAATAATGGTTTACATAATTATAGAGGACGCCTATGAAGAAGCCTCAAAAAATAGCAATGCATCAAGCTCAATATCTTCCTTGGCCCCCTTTCTTCAGAAAAATGGCATTGGCAGACACTTTTGTGTTGATGGATTGTGTTCAGTTTCAAAAAAATGGATTACAAAATCGCAATCAGATTAACAGTAATAATGGGCCGCTTTGGCTCACCCTTCCAGTAAACGCTAAACTGGACGAGCAGATAAAAGACAAAGTAATTGCCGACAAAAGGTGGAAAAAGAAGCACTTACAAAGCATTCAGAGTAGTTACGGGAAAAGCACTTTCTTTCATGAATATTTTGATGAAATTCAGAATATTATAGAGTCTGCTAATGACACCCTGTTTGATATCAACTTGCGGTTTATACAATTTTTCAGAAAGGTGTTGTCCATCGACAACGAACTCATGCTTCTTTCTGACCTGTCGATAACAAGTAGTAAGAGCCAATTAGTGCTGGATACCTGTATTGCGCTTAATGCTTCTGAGTACCTGTCGGGTGAAGGAGCGAAAAGCTATCTGGATTTGGAGGCCTTTGAGGCAAATCAAATTGCAATACAATATGTAGGAAATAATACGCCTGCATACAAGCAAATGCATCCGGCGATGAAGCACCTTTCGTTATTGGATTGGTTATTTCAAGAAGAGTTAGACGTTATAAAAGACTATATTCATGACCCCAAATACAATTGATAGCAAAGACAGTGTAAATTCCGAAGTTTGGGATAACTTGTATCAGCAAAGAAAGTCTCTTCTTTCTTATCCAGATAGCTCATTTGTGACACTTCTTCACAGACACTTAACGACGGCAAAGCACGGCCATATTTTGGATTATGGTTTTGGCGGTGGCGCTAACATGCGCGTAATGTTAAAGCGCGGGCACAAGGTCGATGGTATCGAAATATCGGACACTGTTATTGAAATCAACAATCAAATTTTAGAAGAGCAAAACCTAGTGGCAACGCTCCACAATGTGCAATCACATGAAGCGCTGCCGTTCACCGATGAAAAATTTGATGCAGTGGTCGCTTGGCATGTATTGGGCTACAACTCATTATTGTCTCTGCAGTCACGAATTGGTGAATTTATCAGAGTACTCAAAAAGGGCGGGTGTTTTATTGGCACTATTCCCGCTTATGGCGATGTATCTCATGACAGCGGTGAAGCAAAAAATGCCTTTGAATTTGTTTCAAAAGTGCCGACCCAAAACGGCGCGCAAATTGTTTGTTTTGAATCAGAACAGGCTGTATGTGAGGCCTTCAACTTAGATATGTCGGTTGCACTTCTGCAAAGCCCGTTGATGGATGGTTCGTTTTCACGACACTGGGTATTTTTATATGAAAAGTGAAGGTCAAACGCTTCTTGATGAATGTCAGGGTAAGATCTCTGTCATGGCCGTCACGGGGATCCGCTCTGAATATGATTTAATGTATCCGTTATTGCTTGCCATGTCACAGAGTGAAAAGTTTGAAGTGATGGTAGTGGCGACTGGTGCCCATTTGACCGACATTCACGAATATTCGGTAAAAGAAATCGAAAATGATGGCTTCAATATAGTATCACGCATTCCTACGTCTATTTCTCACGATGATAATCAACACAGAGTGAAGTCTTGCTCTGAATTAATGGCTGGACTTGGTGATGCTATTTCTGAGAATAATCCCGATCTACTGCTGGTTTTAGGCGACAGAGAAGAGCCGCTTATTACGGCTGTCGTAGCAAACTATGCAACGGTTCCGATTGTTCATCTTGCTGGTGGTGATAGCACCAACCCAGAGGGCGGAAATGTAGATGAACAGTCGCGGCATGCGACGACAAAATTGAGCCATCTTCACCTTACTATGACGGGCAATCATACAACGCGTATTCTTCAGCTAGGTGAAGAGCCTTGGAGGGTCTTTACCGTTGGCAGTGGCGGGGTAGACAGGCTGCGAATGACTCCTCATATGTCTCCTTCCGAACTAGCGAGAGAATCGGGGGTACGCTGTGAGGGACGTTACGGTGTGTTAATTCACCACCCTTTAAATGGGGATTTTGAAAGTGCTAAAGTTGAGATCCTCAATACGGTAAAAGCAGCTAAATCTCTTGGTTTACATGTTATTGTCGGTTCGCCTAATTCTGATCCTGGCTCGTCAGAAATTGTGAAGTTCATTGATAATCTTGAAGGTGTGGATGTATATCGTAATCTGCCGAGAATAGCCTTTATCAATTTGCTGCGACACGCTGTTGTACTTTTAGGCAACTCGTCGCTCGCATTTCATGAAGCTGATTATATGGGCTTGCCTTGCATCAATGTAGGGGAGCGACAGCGCGGCAGAGAACATTCTGGTAACGTTATTTTCTCTAAAAGTAGCCAAAATGACATAGCAACATCATTGTCTTGCGCGTTAACAGATAAAAGCTTCCGTAGCGGTTTGCAACCGAATCAAAGCCTTTATGGCGACGGGTTTATGGCAGAGCGTACACTTGAGATTTTAGAAACGTTGCCGATAAAAAGAAAATTGCTAGCGAAAAAGCTTATGTATTAGTCGAGGTTATCTATGACAACTATTGCAGTAGTAGGTGGTGGAATTGGGGGTATTGTTGCCAGTTATACACTCAAAAAAGATTTGCCTGACTGTAACGTTGTCATGATTGAAGGAGGAAGCCGCCTAGGTGGATTGTTGGGCATGTCGACGAAATTTAAACAACAGCATTTCGATATTGGCACCCACATTCCAGCACAAACCAAAATCGATGAACTCGATGGTTTCCTATTTAGCAGTGTATGCAGCAACGACGATTGGAATGAGATAAGTCGAATTAAGGGCGGGCACTACTTTAATGGAAAGTTAGACGCTACACATCACAATGTAGCCAGCTCTGTGGGGGTTGATGCTTTACGCGATGGCGTTGTATCGAATAACTGTGGTGACATCATTTCAAATTATCGACGCCGTTTCGGCAACGTCTTAACTGATAATGTCTTTCTGCCTAGCATAAAAAAATTTCTTCCTTGTGCGCCTGATTTATTAGAGGCTGAGGTTCAGCGCTATTTCGCGCTTGATAGGCTTTCTGAGCACGCTGGACGAAGTACTGAGCACAGTGCAGATACCCCTTTGTCGTTAACGCGAATTGATTTAACCGGTAAGACAATTCCTTTGGCATTTTACCCCAAAAATGGTTTCGGTGTTGCTAAATGGATTGAAGAGCTTGTTACTAAAACTCGCCAATTAGGTGTTGATATTAAGCTTAATAGTAAAATTATCGATGTCATTAAAAGCGGTGATGAAATTGAAAGCTTGGTGTTTGAAGGTGGCGAAAAGTTTGATTGCGATCACGTCGTTTGGACAGCTCCTATTGAAACATTAGGAGTTATAGCTAACCCTGAAGACATGGCTAAATTGTCAGAGCTATATGCACGAACTCGCATTCAACTTTTCCATTTTGTATTTGATAGACCTTATGAGACTGACTGTCATTATATAAATTGCTTCGACCCCAAATTTACGCCATATCGAATAACGCTTTACGAGAATTTTGCTTCTAACGATTACTCGGAAAACGGATATCGTTGCACAGTTGAAGTAATTGGTCATGGAAACCTCGAGAAGCCTATTGATAATGAAGAGATAGTTAGTGAGCTGAAGCAAATGGGGGTTGTTTCCCAAGAGGCGACAGCACTGTATAGCGAACAGACGGGCGTATTAAATGGCTTTCCCCTTCGTAAGCTCGGAGCTTATAAACAAGGAAGGGAAATAGTTGAAAAACTTGGAAAATCTATAAATAATCTCACGCTAACAGGGTCGAGTGAACCTGGTGTATTCTTTTCTAATGACGTTATGATAAAAACGTTTTCATGCGTGAAGGCATTATGCAAACAGGAATTAACAAACTTTGATACCGCATAACCAAATTGTCTTTGCTAATGCTGACAAGCAATTGCTACACGATGTAGTGCAAAGTGGCTTTTTCACGCAAGGTAAATATGTAGCAGACTTTGAAGCCAAAGCTGCGAATTTCTATCAACGCAAATGCGCAACAGCGGTTTCCTCAGGTTCGATGGCAATTCGACTTGCGCTTATTCTTGCAGGTGTTAAGGCGGGAAGTAACGTTATTGTACCCGCCTATTCATGTAGCGCCGTGTGTAATTCGGTGTTGTCATTAGGTGCGAATGTCATTCCTTGCGATATTGCAGAAGGCGAAGCAAATATCGATGTTTACCAAGCCATCCAGCTTGCCGAACAACACCGTGCAAATGTTGTAATAGTAGTGAACACGTTTGGTATCCCCGCTGACATTACTACACTTAAACATGCAGGCCTAACAGTTGTTGAAGATTGTTCTCATGGCTTCGCGATTACTGCGGATAGTCTTCCTCAAACTTACGGTGACTTTGTCATACAGTCTCTTTATGCAACCAAATTGTTGGGCGCGGCCGAGTTGGGGGTAGTGCTGTTTGACGATGAGGCGTTATTAGGTAGTGCTAAACGCCTACGTGAAGGGTATTCGCAAATTCCCTCTGGTGAGTGTATAAATATGAAAGCAAACGAGTTTAGTGGAGCGCTGGGCGTTGCAAAACTCGTTGAGGCAACGTCTATAATTGCTCAAAGGCAAGCTCGAGCAAATATCTATTTGGGAAACAAATTTCTGTCTCGACACGTTGTAGGCAACGTAAACCACCGCGTTTGGTATCGCTTTGTGATATCAGTAGAACAAGCCGATAAACTTATTGACTCTGTAGCCAGCAGGGTTCAGATATTGCGACCAATAAGTCCTTGGCTGAATGACTTGAATAAGTTTCCCCATGCGTCAACGGCCTACCGACGTTACCTATCTTTGCCTATATATCCCTCACTAGAAGAGGAAGATCAAACGGAAGTGATGTCCGTTCTAGATAAGTATTTACAGGACACTGCATTATGAATAAGTCGGTTATGGTTATTGCTCCGCATCCAGATGATGAGTCGTTAGGATGCGGAGGAACACTTTTTAAACATAGGTCCGAGGGCGATGACATACATTGGTGCGTAGTGACAGATATGCAGCAAAGCAGTAATTATACCTCTGAACAAAAAGCACAAAGAGCGGAACTGGTAGAGAAAGTAAGCAACCACTTCGATTTTTCTAGCGAACGAAATTTGGGGTTTACTCCCGCTGGATTAGACTCGACAACGACAGGTGCACTTATCGAAAAGCTTAAAGAGTACATGGATTTTGTAAAACCGCACACGGTGTATATTCCTTATGCGTTTGACGTACATTCTGACCATAGGTATGTTTTTGACGCTGTCGTCTCTGTCAGTAAATCCTTTAGAGCGCCGTATATTAAAAAAGTGGCGTGTTATGAAACTTTATCGGAAACTGATTTTGGTCTATCGCCTATAAATACACAGTTTCAACCAAACCTCTTCGTGGATATTAGTCATTTTAGCGAGCAAAAAAAGGCGGTGTTGTCTTTGTATCAAAGTGAGTTTGATGCACACCCTTTTCCTCGTAGCTTTGATGCGGTAGAAGCACTTGAGATCATTCGTGGTACTCAAGCGCATGTAGAGCGAGCTGAAGCATTTGTTGTTTTAAAAGAAATCGCGTAGGAAAGTGAAGTGAGCGACTCCTTTGACATCGAAGTTGTTATCCATGTGGGCTACCCTAAGACGGCTACGTCGTGGATGCAATCTCACGTTTACACTAAAGCTGAAGGCTTTTGCCATCTTGGAAACGGATTGAAAATGTCTGAGTGGGGAGTTCACCTCGTTGCAGCGCACGACTTGGCATTTTCTCCGGCATTGGTAAGGGAAGGCGTTGCTGAGTTTTGCCGTTCGCGTGGATGCAACAAAGCGATAATGTCATGGGAGCATTTGCTTGGCGATTCCGCTTATCATGCTGATGGTTTAACGCGGATAGCTAACCGCTTGAAACAATGTTTCCCAAATGCGCGGATTATTATTTATGTACGTGAACAACTTGCGTTGCTAAAAGCAATATATGCGCAGTACGTGCAAGAAGGGGGAACGTGGACACTCGATGAGTTTACACAGTTAAAATACCCCTACAGAATAGGTTTTTCACCGGTTTATTTGAATTATGCACTTGTTTACCGTTTGTATAGCGAATTGTTCGGCGAGCACAATATCTATTTTCAAGCTTATGAAGTGCTAAAAGCTCAGCCAGAGAAAGAAATATCACGGTTGTTTGCTTGGCTAGGAGTACCAGCCCATAAGATTCGAGACATTCGGTTTTATGAGCAAGTAAACGCAAGTTTATCTCGACAATCATTAAGTGTGTTGAGGGTGCTCAATCACGTAGTTCCAAGTAGATTTAACTCGTTAGGGAGCGTAGCATTTACCAAGCAACCTAAATCTCGCTTCTATTTAAGGAAGTGGCTGCAGCAATATGTAGACCCTAAACTGATCCGAAAGGTCTTTACAGCAACAGAGCTGGAACTATCTCCAGCTGTTCACGCTGAGCTAGAAAGTTACTATAGAAAGTCAAACAGCACGTTGGCCAAAGAGCAAGGGGTAGCCCTTGCAGAATATGGCTATTTACTAGAGGCGTAAATATGAATAACTTTTCTAAAGCCTTCATAATCGCCGAGGCTGGCGTAAATCACAATGGTGATATTGATATTGCAAAATCACTTATCGATACGGCAAAAGACGCTGGCGCTGATGCGGTAAAATTCCAAACCTTCAAAGCTGATGCTTTAGTTACGCAAGATACCCCAAAAGCCCAATATCAAGCGACGAACACAGGGGCAGATGACGGTCAGTATAATATGCTAAAGCGTTTAGAGTTGTCTGACGTGCAGCATTTAGAGCTTGCTGAGTACTGCAAAGAAAAAGCGATAGCGTTTATGTCTACGGCTTTTGATGTGGATAGTTTAAGGTTTCTTGAGCAATTTGATCAGCCTTTTATTAAGATCCCTTCGGGTGAAATAAGAAACGCGCTGTTGCTTTGGCATAGTGTGAAAGCAGGGAAACCGCTAATTATCTCAACGGGAATGGCTACGCTCGGTGACATTGAGTTTGCACTGAACTTTGTTAATTTTGCGCTACATCACGATAGTCCTCCTTCAACTATGGAATGCATAATGCGCTATCGCGCCGAATGTTTATCAGGACTGCATGCAAATGGTAACGACAAGTCGCTCAGCAACCTTGTAACGTTACTTCATTGTACAAGTGAATATCCTACGCCCATCGAACAGGTTAATTTGCGTGCCATGCAGCAGTTGTCTTCTACTTTTGGTGTTAACGTGGGTTACAGCGATCATACGTTATCATTATCTGTGCCATGTGCAGCGGTGAGCCTTGGTGCTAGCTGCATTGAAAAACATTTCACATTGTCACGAGAAATGGACGGGCCAGACCATCGTTCTTCGCTAGAGCCGGAAGAACTAAAGTTAATGGTCTCCATGATTCGGGAGTGTGAACGTTCACTTGGTCATGCCATTAAATTTCCACAGCCTAACGAGTTTGACACCCAAAAAATAGCGCGCCAAAAGTTAGTCGCTAAAAAGCAGATAAAGGCGGGCGAGCGCCTCACGGAAGATAATGTTATAACCGCCAGAAGCCCTAGTGGTATGTGCGCAAGCCTTTATTGGGAAGTTCTTGGGCAGAAGTCGTCTTGTGATGTAGAAATAATGTCGCCTATATGCATAAGCCAATAGCAATAATTGGTGCCGGAGGGCACGCAGCGGTTATCGCAGACTTACTGAGAAAAACCAATCGTCAATGCATAGCTATTGTAGATAGACAAGATACGTCAGAAGTTAGCGATATTCATAATGCACCCGTTTTGAGTGAGGAGCACTTCTTGGCTCGGTATTCGCCAAATGACGTGGAGCTTGCTCTAGGTATTGGTTCACTGCCTTATCAGAATCTTCGCCAAAAAGTATTTGAACGCTTTGTTCTCAAAGGATTTATTTTCCCTGCGCTTGTACATCCTCAGGCAATAGTGGCCGATAATATTTGTTTTGGGAATGGTGTGCAGGTCATGGCTGGAGCAATCATTCAAGCAAATTCACAATGTGCCGATAATGTTATTATTAACACTAAGGCGAGTGTTGATCATCATTGTCATATTCATGCGCATAGTCATATAGCACCAGGAAGTGTGCTGTGCGGAAACGTTAGCGTAGGGAACGGTGCTTTCATTGGTGCCGGCGCAGTAATAACTCAAGGCGTTTCATTGGGCAATGGTTCAGTCGTTGGCGCGGGTTCAGTTGTGGTATCTGACGTCAAAAGTAATACAACTGTTAAAGGTGTTCCTGCACGGAGCTAAATTCGTGCATTGGAGGCTCTATGAGAAAGCAAAATAATTGGCGAAAGCTGTTAGTCGAACCAGGTCTACCTCTTGTTGACGCTGTAAAAAGGCTAGATGAAGGGGCAAAGCGTATTCTTATCGTTGTTGATAAAGACGATAAGCTAATAGGTACAGTTACTGACGGTGATATTCGGCGAGCGCTTATCCGTCAAACAGAATTGACGACACCCGTATCTGAGATCATGAACACAAACCCCAAGAGTGCTACACACGCTTGGAGTCGCCTTCGCTTGCTATCATTCATGGAGAGAACAGATTTATTACAGCTTCCAATTGTCGATGAAAAAAACAAGGTAATTGGTGTAACCTTTCTCTATGAACTTCTCAAAAAGCCAAGAATAGACAATCCAGTATGCTTGATGGCCGGAGGGTTCGGTACAAGGCTCAAACCGCTAACTGATAGTTGTCCTAAACCTATGCTAACCGTTGGAGATAAGCCTATTTTAGAAATTATTCTTGAGCGGTTTATCGAAGCGGGTTTTTGGCGCTTTTACATTTCTACGCACTATATGGCTAATACTATTAAAGGGTATTTTGGAAATGGTAGTGATAGAGACGTGGAAATTAACTATCTCGACGAGAGGGAGCCTTTGGGTACTGGTGGCGCATTATCTTTGCTGCCCAAAGGAGAAATCACTGCGCCTTTAATCTTGATGAATGGCGATCTTTTGACAAATTTAGACTTCTTGTCGCTTTTGTCACATCACGAATTGAGTCAGTCTAAACTTACAATGTGTTTAAGAGAATACGAACAGCAGGTCCCCTTTGGTGTAGTTAATACTCAAAAGGGCGAAGTAAAAAGCATTGTAGAAAAACCTGTAAACCGCTACCACGTTAATGCGGGCATTTACGTTATGGAGCCTAGCGTCATAGCAGGGTTAGAAAAGAATAAATATGTTGATATGCCTGACGTTGTGGATAGTTTGTTAAAACAACAAGCACCTGTCGGTTATTATGAAGTTAGTGAAGAATGGTTAGATATTGGTAGACTTGACGACTTTAAGAAAGCGCAACAGTTCGTGTTGGAAAGCTTTAGTGAGTTATAAATACTTAGCCATAATACCTGCTAGGGCAGGGAGCAAAAGATTACCAAATAAGAATGTGCTTTCGTTGTCTGGTAAGCCCTTGGTTGAGTGGTCAATTGCCGCTGCTGTCGCTGCTCAACAGCATTTCTCTATCGATGTAGTTGTTACCTCAGACGATGAAAGGGTGCTAGATATAGCGGACCGTTACCCTACGGTTTCTAAAATTGTAAGAAATCCTGCTCTGTGTACCGATGAAGCAAGCTCAATGGATGTGGTGTTTGACGCGCTTAACCAGCTTGAGCAGGCTGGTAATGCCTATGATGCGCTTATACTATTGCAGCCGACATCACCTTTAAGAGCAAGCAAAGATATCACGGAATCCATAACACTTTTTGAAAGTAAAGATGCGCAAGCCGTTATCTCAGTTTGCGAATGTGAACATTCTCCGCTTTGGACAAATCCACTCCCCGAAGATGGAGCTATGTCCAACTTTATGCCAAAGCAGGTAATGGGGAAGCGCAGCCAAGATCTTCCTACTTACTACCGGCTAAACGGTGCTATTTATATCGCAAATTGTCAGACATTGCGTGAAAACAACACATTCTTCAATTTACCCCATAGTTTTGCTTATAAAATGCCAAGCGAAGATTCAATTGATATAGACAGTGCTATTGATTTAGCGCTAGCAGAGGTACTAATGAACCAGCGAGGAGTGTAAGTGTGAGAGCATTATTTCTAATTGACACCCCAAGCCAAGTCTATAACGTTTCTGATGCACTAAGCAGTTATGGCATTGCGCGCTACGATGTCATGATCAACGATTGTAATCGAGCTGACACCTTCGAGCAGTTAAAGAACAGAATGGTAACGCTTTCTCCCGAAAATATTATTGAGATACCTCGAGAAACTGGGGACATTGAAAAGCGAATTGAAGTTTACGCAAAGTACCTCACCACGCTAAAACAAGCTGACTATAGTCATGTGTTTTTCAGTGCAATAAGGCAGCAATGGCAACGTGATATTGTGTGTAGCCTTGAATGCTCAAATACCATTTTAATGGATGACGGTAATGCGACGGTTATTTTTTACGAGTATTTGTTTAAAAACCGTAAGTTCTTTGATTTCCCTGTAGATGAAAATGAAGAAAGACGAACGAGGGCAGCACAATGTCGTCAGGAATATGGCATCTCAACTCATCAGCCCACATCACTCTCCCTGTTCACTATTTTTGATTTAGCGCCTTTGCCATGGTTGTCGGTACAGCATAACCCCCTGGATCATTTAACTGAAGTGGATAAGGACGTTGATGAATCTAGTGTTTATATTTTGGGGGTTGGCGCGCAAACGGTCGGGTATATCGACTTAGAAGATTATGTCCAACTAATTGCTGCGACCGCAAAATTATTTGATGATAAATCAATTGTGTACGTTCCTCATCGTATTGAAAGTGATGAATTACAGGCGGCGATTTTGGAGAAGGGAATAAAGGTTTCTCGCTTCGACAAACCTATTGAAAATCAGTTGGCGAGTATGAAATGTATTCCTGGTACGATTGTGAGTTATCACACCACAGCGCTTTTTACGTGTGCAAAAATGTTTCCGAATGCGAATGTTTATTGCGCACGCCCTCCGATGTCTGTGTGGAATAAAGCGAAACACTCACATGTATGGAATTTTACTGCATGTAATAACTATGAAGGTTTATCTGTGGTTTACAAATACCTTGAGAAAGAGCCCACTATTACCACCATAGATCTAGCGTTGAATTAAGGCAGATTAAAAGCAGACTTAATCTCGTACTAAGCGACAGATTTGTTCAGAGGCAAGTTGGTTCTTCATGCCGAACTTCATTTTAAGGGCTGAGGAGTGCGGTTTTGTATTGCCAAGTGCTGTAAGCATTTCTTCGGTACTTTCCACTACTTCGCCTGCTATAAAGTCACTATCACTTACAAGTGTTTCCCCGCGCAACTTTAAGTACTCCTCTTTATCGTATTGAAAGTAGACGATAGGCTTGTCTGAAAGTAAAAAGTCATAGGCAATTGATGAATAGTCGGTGACCAAGGCATAGGATTGCGCAAGCCAGGGATATATGTTTTTTCCACTTGGATATAGATAAATGTTCGGGTAGCTAGGAAGTTGTTGTAGCGCGTTATTTTCCGTAAGCCCCATTGCCTCACCAAACAAGCGTGAGATAAAAGGGTGAAATTTAAGTACGAAAGCTCGGTTGTGCTTGCGACACCAAGTATCGATAGCAGCCAAGTCTAGTGGGTATTCATTATTTCCCCAATCCCGATAGGTAGGCGCGTATACAATGATATCACCCGCGTTTTTCTGTATTTGCTGCAACGTGTTGTATGGTTCAGCGTTAATCCAATCACGCAGCATAGGAGATTGTGAAAACGCGTCATTTCTTGGATAGCCCAAGGAAAGGTATGCTTTGGCTCGGAAGATTTTTGGAAAAATCTCTTTATTAAACCAGTCAGAGCTTGAGACAAACACTTCATCGCATATATCTGGATAATGCCTATTGCCGCTTAGCGCTTTGTAGGGCAAACCATGCCACAACTGAACAACTGGAATGCGTTTCCGCAATAATCTAAAAGTATCGCCAGTGTATTCATGATCGACAATAATTCGCCTAGCGCAACATATGCGCCACAATACTTTCAAAGACAACTTTTCAAACTTTTCCTTGTCTTCATCTAGCTCTGAAATTTTTTGTTTTAGGTTAATACCTAATAAAAATGGTTCATTAGCGAACTGTCGCTTGTGTTCGCGATAAGCCAGTAGAACATTCGTATCGAAAAAGCCCTCTGCGTAATAAAGGTAGCGGCGCTTTGGGGTAGTCAAACGTGCCATCCAAAATAGCCGCGAGCAGATAGCGAACAATAATTTATTTAAGCGATAGCTCAGTGGCAAAGCATAGCGGGCAAAGGAAATATTACAGGCAGCGGTGTGTTCAGGTTGGGTAGATGATGCTGTCGATAAGGGGGAGCCGTCATCATCGTGGCATAACCACAATCGCTTCTGCTTAAACTGGCGTTGTAACAAACCTGCGGCAACATTGTCCGTATAGGTTGCTTTGTGCAACACAACTTTTGCGGTGGCTGGGAAATGAGCAACATCATTGACGATATCATCACCCTGTTTGAGGTTATCTACAAAGCCATTTACACAATAGCCTGCGCTTCTAAGGCGTTTCGCCAGCTTTCTGCCAGCGGGGTTTGCAGGTGCAATATAAAGCGGGGTGTTTTTGTTAATACCTGTGTGCATGTTATTCCCGTCAGGCTTCGTGCTCAAATCAATGGAAGCATTATGCGGTTGAGCCAGCATCAACCGTCATAATTGTGCCGGTCATAGATTTTGCTTGTTCGCTCATTAAATACAGCACGGCAGAGGCCGCGTCGGCAGGCGAAGCTAACCTGCCTAAAGGGCTGCGACGTTTCACGCTTTCCAATTTGTCACCTTGAAGTGAGGACGTCATTTCAGTTTGCATATAGCCAGGTGCAACACAGTTTACCGTTATGCCCGCTTTACCCACTTCACGAGAAAGCGAGCGGGTAAACCCTTCTAATGCGGCTTTGCTCGCTGCATACACGCTTAAGCCGTTAAATCCTGTACTGGCTATAATCGAAGATATGTTAATAATGCGACCAGTACGATTCAGCATCATGCTGCGTGACAGGTATTTACTTAACAGAATAGGAGCTTGTACATTGATATCGAGTAATGTGCTGATCTCACTGTTGTGCATGGTGGCTAACACACCGTCCAACCCGATTGCTGCGTTATTCACCAAACCGTATGGGCGCCCGTGGGCTTCTGTGATTGATTTACACAGTGCGTGGATGCCATTAAGATCTGCCAGGTCATAGGAGATGTGAGCAATTGACTGTTTATGCTCCTCACACAGACGCGATAAATCTTCACTCAGGCTGCGTGAAATAGCCACGACAAAGTAGTTTTCTTGAAGTAACTGCGTGCATATGGCAAGCCCGAGCCCACGACTCGCTCCAGTAACAACAACAGATTTCTTTTGGCTTTTCAACGACGAGTTCAACGGAGTTATTCCTTGCAGTACTGATTAGTTCATTGTCTCGCTAGCTTACCAGTATCGGATAGCGCTAGTTCATCGACGACATTGATTTTCGTGGGCATATCTTTTCTGCCCAAGTGCGCTTTACAATGGAGCAATAAAGCGAGCTGTATGTCTTTGTGCTTAAGGCTTTCAGGTTTCGCTTTCAACACTATATCGGCAACGACAATACTACCTAAAATCTTATTTTCTTTCCCGTACACCCTAGCTTGTGCAACGAGAGGAGAGGTCAATAGCACGTTTTCCACCGTCTCAGGAAAAACTTTGTGACCACCTACGTTAATAGCGCCATTTATGCGACCTTTGAAGTAAACTCTTTCGCCTTCAATAGACACCACATCTTGCGTATTTATATAACCCAAATCGTCTGCTTCTATGGTTTTCATAGGGGAATTAAGCTGAACGTTGTCAGAATTGGGCTTTATCCATAACAGGTTGTCTTTTATTTTAAGCTGAGTCTTGTTCACCCCATCCTTTATCCACGCGAGAGGAAACCCTGCTTTTTTGTCACTTACCGCAAAACCTACGCCGGCTTCTGTTGACGCGTATATATGAAAAATTTTGGCTGAGGTAAACTGAGATGAAAGGACATCAAGCAACTGCTGATCTGCTATTTCTCCACCAAGCGTAATGCGAGAAAGAGGAAGCGTATCTGAATTTTGCGCCATGATAAGTTGTCGCCACCAAGATGGCGTGGCTGATATCGCTCCTACCTTGCTGGTAATCATTAAGGCTACTTTTTCATCTAGTGAGCCTGTCGTGCAGTCTACTAAACAGTCGCCGTTTAGTAGACTTTGAAGGAGAACCTGTAGGCCAGCAAACTTATTAGGCTTATAGGTAAGTCCCCAACAATGATATGTTGCTGTTTCGCTAGGCCTAATTGCGGCGCATAGGCTTTCAGTATTATGTGCTATCTTTTTGGGTATGCCTGTGGTGCCTGACGTGTAAAGAAACCACCTAGATTCGACTAAGCCCTTATTTTCCTTTACTGAGACAGGCGAAAAATAAAACCGATCTGATGAAATAGAGAACTGCTCTGTAAACCCCTCAAGCGCGAATAATATGATGACGAAGTCAGATACTGAGGAATAAGGAAGCTCCCACTCTTGGCGGCCATCATCGACTAAGCGCTGTGGACTAGTCTTGATAGCGGATAAACCCAAGCCCTGAACGTTCAGATTTGCGTCACTAGGGCTCTCTAACTGGCTGAGGGCTTTTATCTCTTCTCTGAGGTTTTCAGCGCTTGATATAAGTGAAGAGAACGATATTTTTTCGCCACTTGATGTGATGATTGCTGTGCCAGTAAATGACTTCAGTTGCTCGATTAAGGGGGTCACGGGAATGTATTTTTCTAGCTCAATGCGTTGCTATAAACATTAACAAATTCGCCCAACGTTCTTGGATAAACGGCTAACTCCATCTCGCTAAAGGGGTCTACGCCTAATTCCTCTTCAAGTTGCGCGACCAGCATAGCAAAGCCCAAAGAATCTAAACCACTTTGCAATAAAACGGTATCGTCTGAAATATTCTCAACCAGGGTGCAATCTGCTATTAATGCCACGTGTTCCATACTCGTTAATATGGTCTGTTTAAGTTCAGACATGTTCGCTTCTTCTCTTAAATTGTCGTCTAAAAGTTATAAATCAAATTGAATAAAGTTTGCTGCAGCACTAATTTGCTTGGGCAAGCGGCTCAACACTTTTGGTTTGTTGCGTTGCCATTGTTCCCGCTTGTATTCAAAGCGTTTCACTACGTGTTTCTCTCCATCTCTTTTAAATTCGCGGCCATCCTCTAAGGGTGTGTATTGAAAAAGAGTGTGAAGTTTAATGACGCTTTTATTGAACGAAAGCACTTCCGCGTAGAGTACCGCAGCACCTTTTAATTCAAGTGCATATTGTAGGGCGGCGATTTCTAATAGAAGTCCAGAACCAGGCCAGACATCATCTTCACCAATATAGCACCCCCATTCAAGCGTGTAAGGTGTAGATTGATGTTCTGAGAAATTTAACACACCAATAGGTCTATCATTTTGATAGAACACAAAAAAGCAGCGGCTTTCGTCGTTTTTTAACGCGTCAAACCACGCTTCATGCTGCACCCAAGTAATCTCATCTTGGCTGTGCATGTTTTGGCGTATATGGGGCTGGTTGCGCCATTGCAATACAAGTTCAAGCTCATTTGACGTGAGTGGTGAAAAACGGCTTATTGGCGAATGCGAAGCCACGGCTAAACTAAGTCCCAAGACATTGGAGTGCCTTTATGTACAGCTTTTGTTACTGGCTTACCTAAAAGCGTAGACAAATGCTTCACTGCTAATCCAAGGCCTGGGCGAATGGCCCGTAAATTCGACTCTGTTAACACGTCTCCCGGAGCTAAATCTTCACATACGTAAAGGGAGCGGCGATGAACACGTGAGTGCAGTTCAGAGGAGGTGCACCCATAGTTTACACCACCAACCGCGATAGCGGCGCGCTTGGTTTCATCGACCAGTGCCGTAAACTCACTAGGCTCAAGAGAAAATGCTGCATCGACACCACCTGCATTTCGGTCAATAACGAAGTGCTTTTCTATGACGGTGGCGCCCAATGCCGTTGCAGCCACAGCAACACCAATTCCGGTCGTATGGTCGGAGAGTCCAACCTGGCAGTTAAACATCTGCTTCATGTGCTCAATGGTCGCAAGGTTGGCATTGATTGGGTCGGCAGGATACTGGCTTGTGCATTTTAGTAATATATATTCTGAGCATCCATTGTTTTCTAGAACTTCTACTGCCTCGGCAATCTCGACAAGGCTCGCCATGCCGGTGGAAACGATGACAGGCTTGCCCGTTTGGGCTACTTTAGCCAGTAGGCTGTGATCAGTGTTTTCGAACGATGCAATTTTATAACATGGGACGTCTAAGGATTCTAAGAAGTCGACTGCGGTTGAGTCGAAAGGCGTACTGAAAGCAGTCATGCCACGAGCTTTTGCGCGTTCAAAGATAGCGTGATGCCATTCCCATGGGGTATATGCTTTTTGATAAAGTTCATATAAAGAGCTGCCGTGCCAAAGGCTGTTTTCATCATCAATGAAAAACTCTCCTTTAGATACATTAATCGTCATTGTATCTGCCGTGTATGTCTGCAGTTTTAAAGCATGAACACCAGCATTTGCGGCAGCATCCACCATCTGAAGTGCAAGATTCAGGTCGTGATTATGGTTGCCAGAAAGCTCAGCAATAATAAAAGGAGGAAGCCCTTTTCCTACATTGAAACGATCAATTTTAATGTTTTTCAATGCTTAAACCTCGTACATTATCTCTGTTGTCTATCAAAGATATTATTTCTTTACTAATTAAAGGCGCTCCGCCACCTAGTGGCACTATTTTGTTTAAATCTGTTTGAGCATTAATGTCTTTAGCATCGGTTGAAAAGTGATTTCGTAGCGAAGTAGCTATATCGTCACTTGAAACAGAGCTTACATGACCTAAATAGTCACAGCCGCCTAGTAAGGCTAAATATTCAGTTGCCTCGCGTTGGTTATCTGCAATGGTAATAACGACGCCTGGCAAGTCACAGGCACAGCGCTCCCAATGCATACTGCCACCTGCGCTAATCATCAAACTAGCTTTACACATTAATTCAGCCATGTTGCCGCTGTTAATGTGAATTGTTACCCCATCAATTAATCGAGCTTGTTTGATCACTGCTTGTTTATAAATATTACCTGCACCTATCACCACATCGGCGGTTAAACTTAATTCTTTAACTTTTGCCAGTGCCTGTAAAGCAGTAAAGGTAGTATTCGTTGGGTCGCTACCCCCGAAACAAACAAGTACATGTTTGGGCTTTCTTGTGAAGTTCTTTTGACGTGCCTGATAAAACTCTTCCCTTAACAGCGCATATTTAGGCCCAATTAGCTGCGAACAACCCTTCGGTACCAGAGAGGTATAACGCTGTTCCGAATGTTCTGACAAGTTTACATCAATAAGTAAGTGGCAGTTGTGTTTCCTGTTAGCAAGGTCGTCAATCACGACAACCATAGCGCCATCATCAATCAATTCACTTTCAAATTTAGCGTCGAGTTTATAGTGATCGACAACCCAAATTTCTGCCTTGATGTGATCTACGTTGCTTTCTATTTGGGGGACGTACGTAATACTGATGTCGGCTGACTTAAAAGCGGCTTCAAGCATGTTTGCGCCTTGTGTACTAACTGCGGTGACTTCCAGCTGAATATTATTGGCCTTGAAAGCTTGCCTAAGCGCTTTTGCTAATGTAATACAACGCATTGCATGGCCGGCGCCTATATTCGGTGATGCGTCTACGCGAATAGCTAAACGCACACTAGTATTCTCCCATTTCTTTAAGTACCTTAAACATTACCTCTGCGCGTTTCCAGTCTTCTTCAGTGTCTATATCTTGAACTAAATGACTGGGCAGCTTTATCATTCGTGAGTGTTCTGAAAATACGCGTGCAGTGGGAGTGAGCCAGGTCTCACTCTGTGCAATGTACAGTTGGCCTGCATCGTGAAATGTGTCGACTAAATCTTGCGAACGTTTACCAATGTTTTCTTTTGAGAAGGCTGTCACCTCACCGTGCGGACCCTCTAGCAGCGCTCGCTGAATAGGAAACGAAAATTGATTAGCGGTGAACACAAAGCCAGCATTTTCTTTTTGAAGCTTTTCAACAGCCTTATCAATTATCTGACTTGTTAGAAAGGGAGCTGTGGCATAAACACAAGCGCAAACGTCAATTGAAAGACCTTGGTCAATTAACTGTTTTAAAGTCTGTCTTATGACCGGTGTGGTGCCTGTTTTGTCATCTGCAAGAGACGCTTCCCTTAAAAACGGTACTTCCGCACCATATTCTCGGGCTATTTCAGCAATTTCTTGATCATCAGTAGATACAAAAACGCGATCAATATGTTGGCTGCCTTTTGCAGCCTCAATGGAGTAGGCAATAATCGGTTTACCGCAAAATAACCTAATGTTTTTTCGCGGGATTCTCTTACTTCCGCCTCTTGCGGGTATTATTGCTATTTTCATAACACTCGTGACAGTCTTGAAAGTGAGCAACGCCATCGCGCTGTTGACCTACAATTGTCTCTTACCTTTTTAAAGAATTGACCAACAGTATTAGGGTATCGGCAATAAAATCAATTTGTGAAGTCGTTAAATTGGGAAAGATGGGGAGTGTTAATGCTTCGCAGTAATAGCGTTCAGCATTAGGTAAATCACCTGCCTTAAACCCCAAGTCGGCATAGTAAGGTTGAATGTGGATAGGAATGTAGTGTAGATGCGCAAATATACCTTTATCTCTAAGCGTTTCAATAAGCTTACTTTGCTGTTGTTGAGTTAGCTCTGGTATGCGAACGATGTACAAGTGAAAACTGCTGTAAGCTGCATCATCGACGACTAACGGGGTGATCCACTCATTCTCTGCAAACCTCTCGCTGTAACGAACTGCTACAGCGTTTCGTTTAGCAATAAAGTCGTCTAACTTAGTTAATTGGCTTGAGCCAAGTGCGGCTTCAATATCATTCATTCTGTAGTTAAAGCCCAATCCAACCTGTTCATAGTACCAAGGGCCGTGAGCCTTACTTCGCATTACGCTGGGGTCATTTGATACGCCATGACTTCTCAAAAGGCGCATCTTATCTGCCAGAGCCTGTTGATTTGTCATTGCCATTCCACCTTCCATAGTGGTTATAATTTTCACAGGGTGAAAACTAAATACACATATATCAGAGTATTGGCAGCTACCGACGGTGCTTCCCAAGTATTTTGCACCTACCGCGTGTGAAGCATCTTCAATGATTTTGAATTGGTACTGCTCAGCAAGTTTAGCAATTTGTACCATATCGCATGGTTGGCCTGCGAAGTGCACCGGAATGATAACCTTGGGGAGGCAATTTTTCTTATCCGCTTCTGCTAATTTAATCGTCAACGCATCAACGCACATATTACCGGTATTAATATCTATATCGACGAAATCTATAGATGCACCACAGTAAAGGGCGCAATTAGCGGAGGCGACAAAAGAATTTGGTGATGTCCACACGATGTCGCCAGCACCCACATCTAAAGCTAAACATGCAATGTGCAGTGCCGATGTCGCGCTGTTCACCGCGATACCGAATTTTGCATCACAATAAGATGCCAACGCACTTTCAAATGCCGGCACGCGAGGTCCTTGGGTAAGCCAATCTGATGTGAGTGTTTTTACGACCGCGTCAATGTCTGCATCGTCGATGTTCTGACGACCATAGGGGATCACTTTTTCGCTTCCTCATTGAATTCAGAAATTTCATCAATAGAAAGGAAATGAGGATTAGTATCTGAAACGTACTCGAACGCTTCATCTACGGGCTTGCCCTTCTCATCTAGTGCATTGCTAGTGAAATTATTACTGCGGTGAAAAAATTTAATAGCAGGAGCAATGACAAAGTGGTCGTCAAACTCAAAAGTGTGAAATGCCATATCCCCAGGGCACATCATTTCATGAAGTTTTTCGCCAGGTCTGATACCAACAATTTTAATCGGTAAATTAGGCGCCATTGCTTTAGCTAAGTCGGTAATTCGTATAGAAGGAATTTTAGGAACAAAAATTTCCCCGCCTAACATGCGTTCGAAATTTTTAAGTACAAAGTCTACGCCTTGCTGTAGCGTTATCCAAAACCTTGTCATGTCCTGGTGAGTCACAGGGATATGGTCCGTGCCTTCTTGTATAAGTTTATTAAAAAACGGAACTACCGAGCCGCGAGAGCCAACCACATTTCCGTATCTAACAACTGAAAAACGCGGCTTTCTAGCCCCAACCATATTGTTAGCGGCTACGAATAATTTATCAGACGCAAGCTTTGTTGCACCATAAAGATTAACCGGGTTAGCGGCTTTGTCAGTACTTAAGGCGATAACCTTACTGACACCGTTATCGATAGCTGCATTAATGACATTTTCCGCGCCATCTATGTTGGTTCTAATACACTCTGTGGGATTGTATTCAGCAGCGGGAACCTGCTTCATTGCAGCAGCGTGGATAACATAGTCAACCCCTTGCATTGCACGAGTTAACCGGTCTTGGTCTCTCACATCACCAATAAAATAACGCATACACGGCGCATTAAACTTTTGCTGCATTTCGAACTGTTTAAGTTCGTCGCGAGAATAGATAATTAAGCGCTTTGGTTTGTAGCGTGATAAAAGTGTTTCAGTATATTTGTGACCAAATGAACCTGTCCCACCCGTTATCAATATTGACTTGCCGTCGAACATATTTCGCCCGCTATTTTTATGATTTAAATTTAAATATACCATGTGTCGGCAGTATTGCCATAAACCATTAGACCATAACGATTATTTCGCTAAAAACTGACAGAAAAGAGCGTGTTGCCAGTCGATGCGATTACAGGCGTTGCATCAACGCATTTAAATGCTCAGTTAAACTCCGCACTTCTCGAATTTTTTCGTTTTGAATTTCGCTGATAACGGTTTTAAGTTCAGTAGTAGAGACATCTTGCGTTCGTGGAAGGTACACTACTTTAACGATATCTTGCAGGTCATCGAACTTTCCAATCCAGTCATCACCCATCGCGAATATGTCTGCGCCTTCTCGCTCAAGGTCGTCTCGTTTCTGTTCCCAACAGTTTTCTTGAAATACATCGTCGACATAACGGCAAGAGAGCAAAATTTCCTTTCTGTCCTCATAAGGTATAACAACGTTTTTACCTTTCACTGTATTAAATTCATCAGAGGACAAGCCAACCACTAGCCTATCGCCTAAGCTGTGTAATCGCTTTAAAAGCCTCACATGCCCTATATGGAAAAGGTCAAAGGTGCCGTACGTCACCACAGTAGTCATAGCATTAATCTCTGAAAATAAACAAATTGTACACTCATAACTTATCGGCAAGTCAAACTATTCCATGAGCGTATAGATTTGTTCGTAAAGGTATCGACTATCATACAAATGGTTGACTACATTTTGCTCAGTTTTCTGCTAAACTTTATGTGTTACAAATTTTAGGAAAGCATCATGCAAGTTAATAGTTCAACGTCCTCACTTCTCAGCCAAGTGCAAGAGAAGCAAGAATCCTTGATGGAGAAGCTTGCCAGCGGTAAGAAAATTAACAATGCATCTGACGGCGCAGCAGCCCAACAAATTATCGACAGGTTAACTTCCGAAGTTGAGGGAAATCGTCAATCGCTTAACAACGTCTATGATGGAATCTCACTCGCACAAGTAGCTGAGGGTGGTTTAGGTAGCATCAACGACGATGTAAACCGTATTCGCGAACTTACCTTACAATCTGGCAATGGTGTTTTAAGTAGTGGTGATCGCCGTGCTATCCAATCTGAAATAACCCAGCTACAAGAAAATATCTCGTTTACCATAGAGCAGACGAATTTTGCTGGAAAGCCATTATTGTCTGAAAATGGTTCACTTGAATTCCAATCAGGTTCAAGTGCGGGCCAGTCCATCAGCGTCAACACACAAGATGTTGCTGCTCAATTAAACGATGTGCTGTCTATCGATATTACGTCAGGCACCAGTATTGATGAAGCATTGGGCGCAGCAGATGCGGCTATAGAAACCCTCGGCAGTGCACGGGGCGATTTGGGCGCTACACAAAATCGTTTCGAAAGTGCTGCGCGCTCACTAACTCAAGCTAATGTAAATACTGCGGAAGCACGCAGTCGTATTCAAGATTTAGATTTTGCGCAAGCTGCTTCGCAACAAGCTTCAAACGACGTATTAGGCCAAGCGGCCCTTACCGTTCAAGCGCAAGCGAATCAGCAGCAAAGCCAAGTATTATCGTTATTAAGCTAGGCTACATGGTGTAGGGTAGGCTAAATTTAATCGAAAAAAAGCAGGGTAACCTGCTTTTTTTATTGATATATTTCCCAAAACAGCGGTTGCGCTCCGATCTTTTGTCGTTACAATTTAGAAATGCGCTAAACTGTAAATAATAACAAAGCGTTCTCGGGGAATTGATGAAGAACATTTTGCTGATTAGTGATAATCAGGAACTTATTCAAAACTTGGAAACTATCGTTACCTTCATGGGAGAGTCGTGCCAGTCACGAGGTTTCAGTGAATGCGAGCGATACCTCCATGAAAGTGGTGCAGACGCCGTGCTTATTGAGTACCGCTCGCCTGCTGCTGTAAGTAATCTGGTAGAAAAATTTCCACACATCCCGTTCGTTGCGCTTGTCGAAAGCAATACGCAAGCGACAGCGAGTTGCAACCTAGTTAGTGTTATTGCTACGCCATTAACTTACCCTGTTTTAACGCAGGCTATACATCGTTGCCAAGAATACTCAAGACGTAAACCCGGTTTATCTCGTGCTTCGGGTACCAAAACGCGTTTATTTAGAAGCCTTATTGGTAAAAGCGAACAAATACAAATAGTTCGTCGATTAGTTGAACAGGTTGCTCCAACTGATGCCACTGTCTTGATTCTAGGTGAGTCTGGAACGGGTAAAGAAGTAGTTGCCCGTAACGTTCACTTTTTATCTGAACGTAAAGACGGTCCGTTCATTCCGGTAAATTGCGGTGCTATCCCCGGCGAACTGCTAGAGAGCGAGCTATTTGGTCATGAAAAAGGGGCGTTTACTGGCGCAATCAGCGCGCGTAAAGGTCGTTTTGAATTAGCTGAAGGCGGTACACTGTTCCTGGATGAAATCGGCGATATGCCGCTTCAGATGCAGGTTAAATTATTGCGCGTGTTACAAGAGCGTACCTTCGAACGCGTAGGTGGCAACAAGCCTCTTCAATGCAACGTACGCATTATTGCTGCTACGCACCGCAATTTGGAAACCATGATCAGTGAAGACAAGTTCCGTGAGGACTTGTATTACCGACTCAACGTGTTCCCAATTGATAGCCCTGCACTTAGACAAAGAAAAGACGATATTCCTTTACTACTTCAAGAGTTAAATAGCCGTATCCAAGGTGATGGGGTGGAAGGTGTGCGCTTTACCGAGCAAGCCATTGCTTCATTGATGGAGCATGAATGGGCTGGAAACGTCCGTGAGCTTTCTAATTTAGTAGAGCGATTAACGATCCTTTACCCTGGTGAAATTGTCGATATCGCTGATTTGCCTGAAAAATACCAATACGGCGACGTACAGGCTTACGAGCCTGACTATCCCGAGGAAATGCTAGAACGCGAAGCGTTTAACGCGTTATTTGCTGAAGCGGCAGCGCAGGAGCCAGATGAAGATGTTAATGAGCAAAGCCATGAAGGTTTGAACGGTATGGTGTCTTCATCTTTACCCGAGGAAGGGGTTAATCTTAAAGAATACCTCTCTGAGCTGGAAGTAAATTTAATAAAACAAGCCTTAGAGAACCAAGATTGGGTAGTGGCACGTGCCGCCGATAAACTTGGAATGCGAAGAACCACGCTTGTTGAGAAAATGAGAAAATACGATATTCAGCGTACTGAAGAAGCGTAATGTCAGGTAATTGACGTTACGTTTCCTCTGTAATTCCACTCATAAATATCTGATATTTAAGTCAATTATAAGTTGGCATATCTTCTGCTTTATCTAAGCCATAGTTTAACAGCGTCTGCAATTTGACGAGGATAATATGGCTTTTGACAGCACACCACAATCTACAGAGTATTTCGCGTCTGCTTATGCACTTAATAGTGGCGGTTCAGCGTTAACTCGTGATGATTATCAAACCTCGCGCGGTGAAGATATTGAATCGCTGCGATTGCAGGCGAGTAGATTGGAACATTTACTTCAAGTAATGCCCGCTGGCGTTATTGTTATTGACGGAAAAGGCATCGTTCGCCAAGCCAACGAGCAAGCGAAAGCGCTATTAGGCGAACCGCTTGAAGAAGAAGTATGGCGATGTATTATTACGCGCTCTTTCAAACCTCGCGCTGATGACGGCCATGAAGTCTCGCTTGTTGATGGTAGACGTGTAAAACTCTCTATTACACCGCTGGAAAACGAGCCAGGTCAGCTAATCGTTATTACTGACTTAACTGAAACTCGTCAGCTGCAGGCGCGAGTAAGCCACATGCAGCGCTTGTCTTCCCTCGGAAAAATGGTGGCATCACTTGCTCACCAAATTCGTACCCCACTTTCTGCAGCCATGCTTTATGCGTCGAACTTAACGCGCAAAGGTTTAGGCGAAGAAGCGCAAACCCAGTTTGCCAACAAATTGACCGACAGACTTAAAGAATTAGAAAGTCAGGTTAATGACATGCTGCTTTTCGCTAAATCAGGAGAAGAACAGGTGGTCAGCCAAATCGGCTTGGATGAGCTGTTCAACTCGATAGAGGGGAGTGCCCATAGCATGGCAGCCCAAGCACAGCAGACGTTAACGTTTTCAGGGTTTGAGCAAGATGTTTCTATTACAGGTAATCTTACAGCGCTTCAAGGTGCGGTGTTAAACCTTATTCACAATGCCAGCCAAGTTACATCCAAAGGCGAGTGTGTGCACGTTCAGGCGACAGTAAGTGATCAGCGTTTACATGTATCTGTGGTCGATAAAGGACCAGGGGTTCCAGATAGTCTTAAAAATAAAATATTTGAACCGTTTTTTACAACCAAAACTCACGGTACAGGTTTAGGCCTTGCCGTAGTGAAGTCAGTGGTAAATGCGCACAGCGGTTCACTTAACATCACTGACGTCCCCGAGGGCGGTGCCTGCTTTAGCGTGTCGCTACCTTGCTCGGCAAATGCTGAATCCTCACAAACATTGACTCACGTTGCTTAAGTCATAGGAGAGAATAATGTCTAAAACTACCATTTTAATTGTTGAAGATGATGCGGGTTTACGCGAAGCACTCCTAGACACGCTTTTGTTAGGTAATTACAACGTAGTTGCTGCCGATTGCGCGGAACAAGCATTGATGATGCTATCGTCACAGAATGTGGATCTGGTGGTTAGTGATATTCAAATGGGAGAAATGAGTGGCTTAACTTTGCTTAAAAGTATTAAGTCTAAATATCCCAATATGCCAGTGTTATTGATGACAGCTTACGCCACCATTGATGATGCCGTTCAAGCAATGCGCGATGGCGCAACCGACTATCTATCAAAGCCTTTCGCTCCCGAAGTATTGTTGAATCTAGTGGGCCGCTATGCGCCAGCGCAAAAGATTGAGTCACGCACACCAATAGTAGCCGATCCTTCAAGCTTAAAATTACTTGAGCTTTCACGCAAAGTCGCGAAGTCTGAAGCTACCGTTATGGTCATGGGTCCAAGCGGATCGGGTAAAGAGGTACTGTCTCGATATATTCATGATCAGTCACCGCGAAGCGACGCGCCTTTTGTCGCCATTAACTGTGCTGCTATTCCAGAAAATATGTTGGAAGCGACTTTGTTTGGTTACGAAAAAGGGGCTTTTACTGGCGCTATCCAGGCCTGTCCGGGCAAGTTCGAACAAGCCCAAGACGGCACTCTTTTACTTGATGAAATAACCGAGATGGATTTGGCGTTGCAGGCTAAATTACTGCGCGTGCTGCAAGAGCGTGAAGTAGAACGCCTTGGCGGACGCAAAACCGTCAAACTCAACGTCCGTGTTATTGCTACTAGTAACCGAGATTTAAGAAAAGCAGTAGATGCAGGCGAATTCAGAGAAGATTTATACTACCGTTTAAATGTTTTCCCTATCGAATGGCGTCCTTTGGCTCAACGTCCAGGAGATATTATTCCGCTTGCCGAGCATCTTGTGCAGCGTCACGCCAGTTCACAAGGCCTGGGTACTATCAGATTAAGTGCTGCAGCGCGCAATAAATTGTCGCAATACAGCTGGCCAGGAAATGTTCGAGAGTTAGAGAACGTCGTTCAGCGAGCGCTTATTCTTTGTGAAAACAATGAAATAGATGCCGGCGATTTAATGATTGACGAAGACATGTTAGCCCCGCTTGAAGGTGTACAAGAGCAGGTTGAAGATAACAAACTCGGTTCAGAGCTTCGTTATCAGGAG
This sequence comes from Alteromonas marina, assembly GCF_000808575.1. Classification (GTDB taxonomy): domain Bacteria; phylum Pseudomonadota; class Gammaproteobacteria; order Enterobacterales; family Alteromonadaceae; genus Alteromonas; species Alteromonas marina_A. Next base: position 163,008 of record NZ_JWLW01000066.1, on the reverse strand, counting down.
CACCAAATTATTCTTGATACTTTGGTGTCGTGTAATGGTAAGCGTAAGGATGTAGCAGAAAAGCTAGGTATAAGCCCTCGAACCCTTCGTTATAAACTGGCGCGCATGCGTGAAGACGGCATTGAAGTGCCCGCATAAGGTCGCTTTCTACACTTTCGGTTTCCTCGTCCTTATCCGTCGCCTCTGTTGTTAAGAAGGCGGCGGTTTTTTGTTGCTCACTCTAAGTTAAACGCCATAAATTTGGCTAACCCTCTCGATTTCGATTTATCCTCTTGATATATATTGGTTTTTAAAGTTGGCAAGCACTTTGCTAAATCCCCTTTATACATAAGTTATACGCCGATGTTCAGGCGGTCTCGAAAATGCACTAGGAGTGGTTATGGACGTTAAAGCCAATAGTTTGTATCAAGAAATGCAGAACATGATTGGGCAAACTCGTCTTCAAGTTAATGAGCCTCAACAGCAGCCGCTTAGCGAAGTTAATAGCTCGGCAAGTGATTTCTCGACCATGCTTAAGAACGCGGTTGACGGTGTAAACAGTATGCAGCTTGAATCTAAAGATGCGCAGCAGCGTTTTGAAATGGGCGACCCTAACTTAAGCCTAGCGCAAGTTATGCTGACGAAAGAAAAGGCGGGCATTGCTTTTGAAGCCACTGTTCAAGTACGAAACAAAGTACTTGAAGCCTATAAAACAATAATGAACATGCCGGTGTAGGTGGAGTAGGTTATGGCTGAAGCTACAGGTACAAACCTTACGGTTCCTGATCAAAATCAAGCAGTGGACAATGAGCCAGAAAACAAATCTGGTTTTATGGACACTTTAGGTAGCGCAGATATGATGCGCCAAATGGCCCTTGTGGTTGTTCTGGTAATCTGCGTAGCCATCGCAATCTTTATTCTTATTTGGTCGCAAGAACCTGATTACCGTCCGCTTGCAAAAATGGAAACTCAAGAGCTTATTGAAACCCTCGATTATATGGATGCAAACCAAATCGACTATAAGCTTGAGGGCAATATTGTTTACGTAAGAAGTGACGAATTCCAAAATATCCGCTTAGGTATGACACGCCAAGGGTTAACTAAAACCTCGGATGCAGGTACCGATATCATCATGCAGGACATGGGGTTTGGTGTGAGCCAGCGTGTTGAGATGGAACGTCTTAAACATGCACGTGAACAGCAGATTGCCTCGACCATCGAAGATATCGCAAGTATTCAAAAAGCCCGAGTATTGCTGGCGATGCCAAAAGAAAATGTATTTGCGCGAAGAGAGAAGAAAGCGTCGGCAACCGTTGTGCTAACGGCTAAGCGCGGTGCCGTTATTGCCGGTGAAGAGGTTGATGCTGTTGTCGATATCGTGGCGTCTGCAGTGCAAAACATGGAGCCCTCTAAAGTAACGGTAACTGACAGCAATGGCCGCCTGCTTAATTCGGGTTCACAAGATTCAATGAGTGCCCGTGCCAGAAAAGAATATGAAATCGAACGCCAGCGCGAGCAAGAGTATCTCGAAAAAATTGACGCTATATTGATTCCAGTATTGGGTATAGGTAACTACACGGCGCAAGCTGACGTTACTATGGACTTTACTGCAATGGAACAAACACAGCGAAGCTACAACCCAGATTTACCTGCAGTTCGCAGCGAAATGATCATGGAAGAAAATAGCGTAGGTGGCGGTGTTGGCGGTATTCCGGGGGCATTATCAAATCAGCCTCCGCTTGATTCTAATATTCCTGAAAATGCCGTGGGCGGTAGTCAGCAAACCATGCCAGGGCGCACAGCGAAAGAATCGACCCGCAACTATGAACTTGATACCACTATCAGTCATACCAAGAAACAGACAGGGGTTATCCGCAGATTGAGCGTGTCTGTCGCGGTTGACTACACCCAAGTAGCGGGTGAGGACGGTGCGTTGACACCAACACCGCGTAAACAAGAAGAGATTCTGAACATTCGTCGCCTTTTACAGGGAGGCATTGGCTTTGACGTTACCCGCGGTGATTCGTTAGAAGTAGTAAGCGTGCCCTTTACTCGGATGGACGCAGGCGAAATTGAAGATGCGCCTCTCTGGGAACAGCCTGGGTTCCTACCAATTCTTAAACTAGTTGTTGGCGGTTTGGTTATAATAGTACTTATCATCTTTGTAATTCGACCTATGCTGCGTCGTCTTATCAACCCAGATGAGTCGAACGACGCCGATGAATTTGATGCAGATGAAGGCTTAGACTTAGGCGATGACACTATTAGCATGTTAACGTCTGACTTTGACGAAGGGCAGGTGGGCTTTGCGCCTGATGGCTCACTTATGTTGCCTGACTTGCACAAAGATGAAGATGTACTTAAAGCTGTACGCGCTCTAGTAGCCAATGAACCTGAATTATCAGCCCAAGTTGTGAAGGGCTGGTTAATGCAAGACGAGTAGTGAGATAAGATTATGGCTGAAGAACTTGCCAATGTTGAAGAACCGTCATATGACGTCAGTAAATTAGAAGGCGTAGAAAAAGCGGCCATCTTATTGTTGAGCTTGTCAGAAGAAGATGCGGCGCAGATATTAAAACACTTAGAGCCTAAACAGGTACAAAAACTGGGTACTGAAATGGCCAAAGTGGACGATATGACCCAGTCCAAAATTACGTCGGTTCATAAGCATTTCATCGAAGAGATTCAAAACTACAGCACCATTGGTTTCCAAAGCCAAGACTTCGTAAAACGTGCATTAACGGCTGCACTAGGTGAAGATAAGGCGGCAAACCTTATCGACCAGATCCTTATGGGTAGCGGCGCTAAAGGCCTTGACTCTCTCAAGTGGATGGACTCTAAGCAGGTAGCCAGCATTATTCGTAACGAGCACCCACAGATTCAAACTATCGTCTTGTCTTATTTAGAGCCTGAACAAAGTGCAGAGATTTTGGCGCAGTTCCCGGAAAAGGTTCGACTCGACTTGCTAATGCGTATCGCAAACCTAGAAGAAGTTCAGCCAGCTGCACTACAAGAACTAAACGAAATCATGGAGAAACAGTTTGCAGGTCAAGCGGGTACACAAGCAGCCAAAATGGGCGGCTTGAAGTCTGCAGCGAACATCATGAACTATCTAGATACTGCGATAGAAGGCCAGTTGATGGATGCTATTCGCGAGCAAGACGAAGAAATGAGTCAGCAAATCCAAGACCTGATGTTTGTATTCGACAACTTAGTCGATGTAGACGACAAGGGTATTCAGGCCATACTGCGCGAAGTACAGCAAGACGCGCTGCTTAAGGCTATTAAAGGTGCTGACGAAGAGCTTAAAGACAAAATTATGCGCAACATGTCTAAGCGTGCTGCTGAAATGCTTAATGATGACTTGGAAGCGCTTGGTCCTGTGCGAATTAGTGAAGTAGAAACAGCGCAGAAAGAGATCCTTTCTGTTGCCCGTCGACTCTCTGACTCTGGTGAAATCATGCTTGGTGGTGGCGGTGGCGAAGAGTTCTTATAAGAACGCTAATCCCGTCACTTATTTAGCCTAGGTAAACATATGACTGCCAAAAAAAGTTTCAGCGAAAACGAAGTAAATGAAGCTAAAAAATGGGACCTACCTTTCGTTGACGACCCTACTGCCCCACGAGAGAACGAGCCGACCAACGCGCTTAACAAACGTTCTGACTGGAAGTACGAGCCGCCTGAAGTTGAGGAAGAGATTAAGCCCCCCACTGCTGAAGAAATAGAAGCCATACGTCAGGCTGCCTATGATGAAGGCTATCAGGAAGGCAAACAGCTAGGTTTTGAGGAAGGCAAAGCAGAAGGTCTTGAAGCTGGTTTACTTGAAGGTAAAGAGCAGGGGCATAGCGAAGGCCTTGAGCAAGGAGTAGAAGAAGGCCGTCAGCAAATGACAGCACAAGCTGAAGTGTGGCGAATGCTTGCTGAAAAATTTCACGACCCACTTTCGCAAGCCAATGATGAAACCCGAGATCAATTGGTAAAACTTGCCGTAACCCTTGCAAAAGCAGTTATCAAAACAGAGGTAAGCACTAACCAACAGGTTATAGTGCAGGCGTTAAGTGAAGGTATTAAGGCGCTACCAATTAATCAAGCTGACTATCAAATTCATATGAATCCTGAAGATATTGAATTGGTAAAAGCGCATTTTGGCGAAGAGGAAATTACCAAAAAAGGCTGGAATTTGGTTGAAGCACCAGCGATGGAACGTGGCGGTTGCGATATTACTACTGTGCAAAATGCCGTCGACGTGTCTATTGAACGCCGTTGCCGCGACGTAATTGATAAATTCTTATTAAACCAAGGTTTGTCAGATGACTAGCCCTTGGCATACTCACTTTGAATCCCTCACAAAACAGGTCTCTTCTCCTCCAGTTGTTGCCGCTGGCAAGTTAGTCCGAGGTATCGGTTTAACTCTTGAAGCTGTGGGGTGTCAGTTACCCGTCGGCAGTCAGTGTTTAGTACAAACCATTGAAGGCGAAATAGAAGCTGAAGTGGTTGGTTTTGGTGACGATATTACCTACTTAATGCCCACAGAAGCGGTTCGCGGTATTGTGCCAGGGAGTCGCGTTATGCCGTTAAACAGGCAAAGCGGTTTGCCTGTGGGTATGGGACTGTTGGGACGTGTAGTTGATGGCAACGGTCAGCCACTCGACGGACTGGGCGAAATCAATGCCGAAGCCCGCGCGCCAACCACTAGACCGCCAATGAACCCGCTTATCCGCCGGCCAATAAACGCACCTATGGATGTTGGCGTGCGCGCTATTAACGCACTTAACACGGTTGGTGTAGGGCAGCGTATGGGGCTTTTTGCAGGAAGTGGGGTAGGTAAAAGTGTGCTACTTGGCATGATGACCCGAGGCTGTGAAGCCGACGTGGTCGTGGTTGGGCTAGTTGGTGAGCGTGGACGAGAAGTAAAAGAGTTTATCCACGAAATACTGACAGAAGAAGAACGCCAACGAGCTGTGGTAGTGGCAGCACCAGCTGATACTTCGCCGCTTATGCGTTTAAAGGGCTGCGAGACGGCGGTAACCATTGCTGAATATTTTCGCGATAAAGGCATGAAGGTGCTGCTGCTCATTGATTCGTTAACTCGTTATGCCATGGCGCAGCGCGAGATAGCTCTGGCTGTGGGTGAACCTCCTGCAACAAAAGGCTATCCGCCATCGGTCTTTGCTCGGTTACCTGCATTAGTTGAACGAGCTGGTAATGGCAGCGAGCGGCAAGGCTCTATCACGGCCTTTTATACGGTACTCACTGAAGGCGACGATTTACAAGATCCCATAGCAGACGCTGCTCGTGCCATTCTAGATGGTCACGTGGTTTTATCGCGAACCCTAGCCGATAGTGGTCACTACCCTGCAATTGATATTGAAGCGTCGATAAGTCGAGTAATGCCAATGGTGGTGAGTGAAGAACATCAATTAATGGCTCGTCGCATTCGCCAGGTTTACTCAAACTACAAACAAAACCAAGATCTTATTTCTATTGGCGCTTACGCAAAAGGGTCAGACCCACGTATTGATTTAGCCATTCGTGCAGAGCCCGCAATCAATGCTTTGTTGCAGCAAGGAATGAAGCAAGTCATTCCTTATGACGAAAGCCTAGAAGGTATGGCAGCGCTTGCCAAAGGGTTAGGGCAGGGATGATGGCTTTGTTAGTCAACAGTAATAAAACACTCGTGAAGAAGAAATCAGAACGCTTGAATAAGGGCACTAAAAATGTCTAAACAACTAGAGCGTCTAGCCGAGTTTGAGCGAGAAAAAGAGCAGCGAGAAGCCCGGTATTATCAGCAGGCTCAGCAAAACGTAAATCAGCAAAAGCAAAAGCTTACTAGCCTCGAGCAGTACCGTATTGACTATATCAAAGGTATTCAGCAAACCGGTCAAGCCGGCGTTACGGCGACTTATTATCAACAACACTTATCTTTCGTCGGAAAATTAGATAAAGCGTGTGAGCAGCAGATGCAAGTGATTGCTCGTGCGCAGATGGCAGCAGACCAGCGCAAGCAAATGTGGCTAAAACAGCAGCAGAAAGTTAAAGCTGTTACCTTGCTACTAGATAAGAAGAAGTTGGCAGAGCAGAAAAAAGAAGCTAAAGCCGAACAGGCCATGATGGATGAATTTGCCACACAACGATTTTTTAGAGCTAAGCGCTCTCCTTTCTAATAAATAGTATGTTTTCAAGCCACTTTGGCTCAACCCTTGCTAAGTCAATATGAAATGTAACAGCGCGCCATAATTTCAGTGCCCTGGTTATTACGCTCTAACAGCTTACGTTTGAAGTTCTACGCAAGCTATATAGTACGAAATTCAACTAAAGCGAGCATAAAACCTAGTACCGAACGATAGCCACAAAGGGTATCGGAGCAGTGCTAAGTGATTGAAATTAGGATAAGCGTTGGTGGGGTTGCGATCTACTTCTCTTGGTCTGTTTAAATACAACGCCCAGTGATTAATTCGCATCACATTACGTCTTCTTGGTGAAAGACGATATAAATGTAGGACGGTAGGACAATATGCAACAAGTTGCCGCACATAAAACAGACATTGCCGCATTACCTTTTTCTGCTTCTAGCACAGCTAAAGCGGTTGAAACTGGTATTGGTACGCAACAACAAGCGAACAGTGAAAACAACCAAGCATTCAATCGACTTTATCAAGAAGCGAAATCGAGCAAACCTGATTTTGTCTTAAATAGCAAAGAAACATTAAGTTCTCAGTCCCGAGAGACAACCCGTTCGACAGGCTCATCTGCTAACACTTCAGTTTCTAATGAAACGGTGAAGACGGGTAAAGACAGGGACGCCGGGCATACCAATCTTCCTGTTGAAAAGAAAGTAACAGACGACCCTGCAGAGTCAGCGTCAGCTACAAATGAAGAAAAAGCTGCTGTTGGTTCAAATGAGATAGCCGAAGCGACAGAAGCACAGCGCAAATCGGGCGATAAAGAAAAAACAAGTTTGACACTAGATGACACTGAAGGTGGCATTGTACAAAACGCCGTCACCGAAGCAGAGTTTGTTATTGGAGAAGGCGGCCAAAAAGATGCAGAGGCTGGCGTCATTACCACGCCGGGTACGCCAGATGGAAAGGCGGACAAATCTGATGAAGAGCCAGACTGGGTTGCCTATGTTGAAACCCTAGCAGATCGCTTTGGTAAGGCTGACAGCAAAGAGCAAACTCAAGGGCAATCTGGTAAAAGAGCAACCAATGGTATTTCTGAAGTTCCAGATGAATCCGTTAATGTTCTTTCTGTAAAAGAAAATGGAAAGCTTTGGAAGATTCCAGACGGAGTAGATGCCAGCGACGCGCCTTCGGTAATGGCGCATTTACTTTCTCAGCTTAATAGTGGCAGCAAAGAGGGTGATATCTCTATTGAATCCCTTTCGGCTGACGCACAACAAACACTGAGTACTTTAACCGAACTACTGCTTGGCGCTGAAAGTGAACAAAATAGTGCCGGTAGCGAACAAAATGGTGCCGGCAGCGAACAAAATGGACCTAACAGCGAAGCTAATGCTGAACTTTCTAAATTCCTTCCTGAGGGTAAATCAGACCCCAATGCCAATGAACTTTCGACGCTAATAGCGCAACTCTTGCAGCAAAAAGAGAGCGATAACGATGTAGCGCAAAGCGTGAGCGAGGGGGCAGAGGGAACGCTGGAAAATAGTAAAAACGCAGCAGATGAATCTCTTGTGTTAAGCCTGTTATCTGATGAACTTAAAGCGATGCAGAAACTATCGTCAGATGAAGCCAGCTCTCAATTAGAAGCATTGTATTCTGACGCAACCTCTGACATAGCCACAGTAGTAATTGACGGGGCTGTTCTGGAAAATGGTGGTGGAAATACTAACGGGGCAGACAAAACCAAAGTAACGGCTACTAGCGCAGCGTCAGTGATGAATACCCAAAATGCTGCACCTCAAAGTGCTACACCTCCAAATAATAGCTTTGAAATGACCGGTGATCCACAAAGTGACTTATTAACTGCATTAAGTGAACTTTCCCCACAAACTGCACAAAAAGCTACCGAGGCGTTTGCTGAGCGCGTCGTTGCAGTAATGCCAAGTGGAGCACAACAACAAGCTGTGAAGACAAACATCATTGCCGGTATCAATGAGTTTCAGCAACAAGTTCAACAAGGTAGAGAGCCTGGCATCGATTTATCAGCTATCGTGGCAGACGCCGCAAAAGAGGCGGCAGTGAATACCGATGTTATTGCTTCAATGACGGCAAGGGTCGATAGCCAAGCAAGTCAGTTCCTAAATTTAATGACGCAAACGCAAGCCAGTGCTCAACAGGCTTTTGCAAGTATGGTAGGACAAACCGATACGGTAATACAAGAAAACTCACAGCTTCGCGCTGAAGCGTCAAAATCTCAACAGCAGTTTGAGGGCTTTGATAAAGCGGTCAATATTCATAAGCCAGAAGGACAGCAACAGCTAAACGAAAAAATTCGCTGGATGGTGAATGCGCGTAACACTATGGCTGAAATCCGTCTTGATCCACCTGAGTTGGGAAGCATGCAGGTGCGGGTAAACGTCGCAGGTGACGCGGCAAGCGTGAGTTTCGTTGTGCAGTCTCAACAAGCTAAGGAGGCGCTAGCTGATGCCATGCCAAAACTACGAGATATGCTTTCAGAACAAGGCATTGAATTGGGTGATGCGCAAGTAAGAAAAGATAATTCTTCAAGTAACGAAAATGGCCAGCAACTTGCAGAAAACAGTGGCAGTAGAAATGGCGCCGGAAACCGCGGAGAAAATGACGGTTTAGACGATGTAGACGAAACGCGGATTGTCGAGCAATCAGTGACGCGGGCAGCCAAGGGCGGAATTGATTTCTACGCTTAAGACAGGGCAAAACTATTATCAATAGGTAGCATGGTGAGATTATTTTAAGACTGCTATGTTTGGAGTATTCGTTTAATTCCGAACGAATAGTTCGATGAAACGCTGCATATTGCGAGTTAATTGTTGCTGCTACAGTGTTGACCATCTGTAGATACGAATTATGGCATTGCCATTTGCGGTGGAACATTGATAATACGTTTTTTCTTAATATTACTGATGAGTTACACATGGCTGATGAAGAGTTACAGGTAGAAGAAGGCGGTAAGAAGAAAGGCAAAATGATGTTGATCATCATTATCGCTGTGGTTCTTGTAGGCGGCGGGGCTGCCGCTTATTTCTTGCTTTTCGCGGGTGGCGATGAGCCTGCTGCTGAGGAATTGGCTGAAGCTGATGCTGCAGCAGCTGCTGCAAGTGCGCCGGCAGCGAGTACAGGTAACGCTGAAATTGGTACGGCACTTTATGTTGCTATGCCGAGACCTTTCGTTTTTAACGTGCCGGGTTCGGGAAGAGACCGATTGGTTCAAATTAAAGTGCAGCTATTAGTACGTGGTTCTGATAACGAAGAGTTAGCAAAGACGCATATTCCGCTAATTGAAGGGACATTACTACAGGCTTTTAGTACTTCAAATGCAGACGATCTGGTTACTGAAGCCGGTAAAATAGAGCTTCGCGAGCAGGCGGTAACCGAAGTGCAGAAAGCATTAAAGGACATTACGGGCAGCGATGTAGTTGAGCGCGTATTGTTCACTGGGTTTGTCATGCAGTAATGCATTGACTAAGTAAGGTAGAAGACGGTGAGTGATTTATTATCTCAAGATGAAATCGATGCCCTATTACACGGGGTAGATGATGTAGAAGAAGAGGAGGTCGGCGGCAGCGACTCTGATGCTTCTACGCTCGAGTACGACTTCTCCTCGCAAGACAGAATTGTGCGTGGGCGTATGCCTACGCTTGAAATCGTTAATGAACGTTTCGCACGTCACATGCGTGTGAGTTTGTTCAACATGATGCGACGTTCAGCTGAAGTATCGATTAACGGTATTCAGATGATTAAGTTTGGCGAATACATTCACACATTATTCGTTCCAACGAGTTTGAACATGGTGCGTTTCCGTCCACTTAAAGGCACGGGGCTTATTACCATGGAAGCCCGTTTGGTATTTATTTTGGTAGACAACTTCTTTGGTGGCGATGGTCGCTATCATGCGAAAATTGAAGGCCGTGAGTTTACGCCAACGGAACGCCGTATTATCCAGATGCTGCTTAAAATAATCTTTGAAGATTATAAAGAAGCCTGGGCACCGGTCATGGATGTGTCGTTTGAATATTTGGACTCAGAAGTAAACCCTGCGATGGCGAACATTGTGAGCCCGACCGAGGTGGTGGTCATCAGCTCGTTCCATATCGAACTAGATGGCGGCGGTGGCGACTTCCACGTGTCGCTGCCATACTCAATGTTAGAGCCCATTCGCGAATTGCTAGATGCGGGTGTTCAAAGCGATAAAGAAGATACAGACTTACGTTGGAGTAAGGCGCTTCGCGATGAAATCATGGACGTTAAAGTAGCGTTAACTACGCATATGCTAGACGTTGATGTACCGCTTCGCGATGTGATGGAGTTTAAACCTGGCGATATCATCCCTGTGGAGATGCCAGAAACCATCACAGTATTAATTGAAGATTTACCCACGTTCAGGGCTAAATTAGGTCGCAGTCGCGACAATTTGGCACTGAAAATTGTAGAGAAGATTGCAAGACCGACTTCAGTGAAGTCTGAGCTACAGTTATTAACCCGCGGTGGGCGCATTATTGATAATGACGCAGAACTGCAAGTACTCGAAGAAGACCTGTAAGGTAGAGGGGAGTTCCCATGAGTGAAGACGGTATGGACGATTGGGCAGCGGCAATGGCCGAACAAGCCGAATCTGAAGCGGAACAAGAGGCTGGCGATAACGAAGACGTACAAGTTGCTGAACTTGACGAATTAACTGACGACGCGCCGATTACGCAAGAAGAAAAGAAAAAGCTAGATACCATTCTAGATATACCTGTGACTATTTCGATGGAAGTCGGTCGTAGTCAAATAAGTATCCGAAATCTGCTACAGTTGAACCAGGGTTCTGTGGTGGAGCTGGATCGTGTTGCCGGTGAGCCACTAGATGTATTAGTTAATGGCACGTTGATTGCTCATGGAGAAGTAGTAGTGGTCAACGACAAATTCGGTATTCGATTAACGGATGTTATTAGTCAAATTGAGAGAATCAAGAAGCTCAGATAAAACTTCTTATAAAGTAAGGGGTTGCGCAATGCTGCCCCTTTTATTTAGCCAGATAGCCGTCGCGCAGTCGACCCAGTCAATCACCAATCCCACGTCGGTACTGTCAATTTTCCTTTCTTTACTTGTCGTTGTTGGCGTGATTTTCGCCCTTGCTTATGTGATGCGTCGATTTAATGTCACTGCAATGGGTGGAAATCAAATGAAAGTCGCGGCCAGCATGGTTGTTGGCACTAAAGAAAAAATTATGGTGATTCAGGTAGGTGAAGAGCAGCACCTCATTGGTGTAACCAGTCACAACATCTCTCATTTAAGCAAATTAGATAAAAATCTCGATATACCTGTGAAAGGTGTAAATAAAACCACAGGCGAGCAACAAAATGGTGCCGATGCCTTTAAGCAAAAGCTTGTTGCTGCCATGGCGGGAAAGCTCAACCCCAATATAGAAAAGAATAAAACAAAGGAAGAGTCGAGAGATGCGTAAGTTTGCCTGGCTACTTTTAATACTACCTTTATTATGTCTCGTTGAGCCTGCTTATGCTCAGCAGGGAATTTCAGCCGTCACGGTTACAACCAATCAAGATGGTTCTCAAGACTACTCCATGACGCTTCAAGCGCTGTTTATTATGACAGCGCTAAGCCTTATTCCTGCGTTTATCATGATGATGACCTCGTTCACGCGTATTATCGTGGTGTTGTCGATTCTGCGTCAGGCGATAGGCTTACAGCAATCACCGTCAAACCAGATACTCATTGGCGTTAGTTTGTTTCTATCCATGTTTATTATGGCGCCGGTATTTGAAGAGGTGAACGAGCGAGCTTTACAGCCCTACCTTAACGAGCAGCTCACCAGTTTAGATGCTCTTGAGCAAGCCAAAGGCCCCATGCGCGCATTTATGCTTTCACAAACACGGGTAAAAGACCTAGAAACGTTTGTACGGATAGCCGGTGATGAAGGAAAATACGCCGATACCAATGAGGTACCGCTAACCATACTTATTCCCGCATTTGTAACCAGTGAACTTAAAACCGCGTTTCAAATTGGTTTTATGCTATTTATTCCCTTTCTTATTATTGACTTGGTGGTAGCGTCTATATTGATGGCTATGGGTATGATGATGCTTTCACCTATGATTGTATCCTTGCCGTTTAAGCTCATGTTGTTTGTGTTGGTTGATGGTTGGAACCTGATTTTCGGTACGTTGGCGACCAGTTTCGGTATGGGCGTCTAGGAGGGCTTATGTCACCAGAAGTCTTTGTAGAAATACTACGGGAAGCCATGTTCATGGTTATTGTGTTGGTATCTGCGGTGATTGTTCCAAGCTTGATCGTAGGTCTAGTCGTCGCTGTTTTTCAGGCGGCGACCAGTATTAACGAACAGACCATGAGTTTCTTGCCCCGCTTGCTTGTTACGCTTCTCGCGCTGAGCTGGGGAGGCAACTGGCTAGTGCAACAGCTTATGGACTTTACTTTCAGAATGGTTGATATGATCCCGCAGGTTGTGGGATAGAAGGCTAAAGCTGTGGAAGTCGAACTCGCGACCATCAATCAATTTCTTGCGGACATGCTGCTGCCGTTTATGCGCATTAGCGGCTTATTCGTGGCCATGATTGGCTTGAGTGCTAAATCCATTCCCCCGCAGGTAAGAGCCTTGTTGGGTATAATGCTCACGCTCATCATCATGCCGGTGGTTCCCCCGTCACCCATAGAAAATTTGGTGGATGTGGGCACATTTTTAATCGTCATTCAGCAGTTGCTAATAGGCATTGCTATTGGTTTTATATCAATGATGGTGCTCAATACCTTCGTGCTTGCAGGTCAAATTATAGCGATGCAAACCGGTTTGGGCTTTGCGTCGATTGTTGACCCGGTAAACGGTATTAACGTGCCCGCAGTGGGCCAGTTTTATCTGATACTAGCGACCTTATTGTTTTGGACCTTGGACGGGCATTTATCCATGATCCAAATGATAGTCATGAGCTTTGAGGCGTTTCCTATAGGCGAAGCATGGTGGACCGGTGAACAGTTCCGCGATATCGCCCACTGGGCCGGCTGGATGTTTATTTCTGCTGTGACCCTCTCCCTTGCGCCAATCGTCTCGTTGCTTATCGTGAACTTGGCGTTTGGCGTGATGACCAAAGCTGCACCACAGCTAAACATTTTTAGTATTGGTTTTTCCATTGCTCAGGTAATGGGATTACTGATTATTTGGATAACACTCGATAACTTTACTGCACACTTCGAAACCCAATGGTTTAGAGCCGAACAGTTTATGTGTGAGCTATTGAATATTTGTTCGTAGGAAAACATGGCAGATTCAAGCGAAAAAACAGAAGACCCCACGGGGAAAAAACTCGAAGATGCCCGAAAAAAAGGGCAGCTAGCCCGTTCCCGTGAACTCTCTACGACCCTAGTACTTATCATAAGTGCTTTTATGTTTTTGTTTGTGGGCGGGTGGATTGCTGAATCTGTTTTTAAACTTACTCAGAGAATGTTTATTCTCTCTCGTGACGAAACCTATGATATCACCCACATGTTTGGCGCATGGGGGGAAGCTTTTTCGGCGGTAGGCCCTGCCGTGCTGCTATACATGGTTGTGGCAATGATAGCGGGCATCTATGGCTCTATCGCGCTTGGTGGTTTTAACTTTACCTGGGAAGGGGCAAAGCCTAAGGGTTCAAAAATGAGCCCTATTCAAGGCTTCAAGCGCATGTTCGGCATGAACGGCTTGGTAGAGTTATTAAAGTCTATCGCAAAAGTGGTGGTCATAATCGGCATGGCTATTGGGGCGTTACTGTTCTTTGAAGACGAAGCGCTTCACCTTGATATGGAGCTTTATCCGGGAAACATCTTTCACGCACTCGACATGCTCAAGTGGGCGTTTCTTATTCTGGTGTGCGGCATGATCCCCATCGCGCTCATTGATGTGCCTTACCAAATGTATAAGCACAACAAAGAAATGAAGATGACCAAGCAAGAGGTGAAAGACGAACGGAAAAATGCGGAAGGCGACCCTATGGTTAAAGGTCGAATTCGCCGTTTGCAATATCAAGCAGCAACCAAGCGCATGATGCAGGAAGTACCGCAAGCAGACGTTGTAGTGACCAACCCTACTCACTTTTCTGTTGCTATTAAATATGACGAAAAAGGGGTTAGGGCGCCGGTTGTGGTCGCTAAAGGTGCTGACGAACTAGCCATGCACATCAGAAAAATTGCTACCGCCAACGATGTGCCGCTAATTCCTTCACCCATGCTTGCACGCGCCATTTTCTACTCCACTGAAGTGGACGATGAAATTCCGAACGCCTTATTTATGGCGGTAGCGCAGGTGCTGGCGCACGTTTATCAGTTAAGAGCGCACAAAGCAGGTAAGGGCAAACGACCTAAGCCACTTAAACGGGATTTGCCGATACCACCAGAGTATCGACGCTAGGTGCCCCTACAACTTTCAATGTGTACTTACCACCTTAACATGTTGCGCGAATTTTCTAACAATTAGCTGTGTCAAAAGTCCTCTTTCAATAAAGCTGGCACGTTAGTTGAAAACTCTCCTTCAGTTTCACGTAAAGCGTCAATTTTCTGATAGAGAGACACCAAGCCATGCAGTTATCCGGTTATCTTCAGCGATTCGATAAAAATCAGCTGCAAAATTTTACCAGTGGTTTAGGCGCACCCATCGTCCTTTTGGCAATTATGGGCATGGTTATATTGCCCATGCCGCCGTTCTTATTGGATGTGCTGTTTAGCTTCAACATTGCTTTGTCACTAGTGATTATCTTGGTGGCTGTACTTACCCAGCGTCCAGTAGATTTCGGCATTTTCCCCTTGGTGTTACTTATCGCTACGGTATTAAGGCTTGCGCTGAACGTTGCTTCTACGCGGGTTGTTTTGCTTTATGGGCACGAGGGCGGCGATGCTGCGGGTAAGGTTATCGAAGCCTTTGGTGCGGTCGTTATCGGTGGTAACTATGCCGTAGGTATTGTTGTTTTCGCCATTCTTCTTATTATCAACTTTAAAGTAGTAACCGCAGGTGCAGGGCGTATCTCAGAAGTAAGTGCTCGCTTTACGTTGGATGCTATGCCTGGTAAGCAGATGGCAATCGATGCCGACTTGAATGCTGGTTATATTGACCAAGACCAAGCGCGTCAGCGCCGCGAAGAAATAACCGCAGAGGCTGACTTTTACGGGTCGATGGACGGTGCCTCAAAATTTGTAAAAGGTGACGCGGTAGCGGGCCTTTTCATCATGCTAATTAACATTGTCGGCGGTCTTTTCATTGGCATGATTCAGCACGGGCTTTCATTCGGTAATGCTATTGAAATCTACACCATATTGACTATTGGTGATGGTTTGGTGGCGCAAATTCCTTCATTATTACTTTCGGTAGCAACAGCCATTATCGTGACTCGTGAGAATGAAACTCAAGAAATGGGTAAAGAGATCCGTGGTCAGCTAGGTAATAATCAAGCGCTTTATATTGCCTCGGGCGTGCTTTTTGTCATGGGTATTATCCCTGGTATGCCTCATATCGCATTTTTGGGTTTTTCCTTCCTGATTGCCGGCTTTGCTTATTGGCAGTCGGTTCAAGCGAAGAAAAAAGCTGCAGAGCCTAAAGTGCCAGACAACGTGGTAAAAGACGAGTCGGTCGCGCCTGAAGTTAAAGAGTTAGGTTGGGATGATGTTCAGCAAGTAGATACTATCGGATTGGAAGTGGGCTATCGCTTAATTCCCTTGGTCGATAAATCCCAAGGTGGCGAGTTGTTGACGCGTATTAAAGGTGTGCGGAAGAAACTATCGCAGGAGCTGGGGTTCCTTATTCCGCCTGTCCACATCCGTGATAACTTAGACCTTGAACCTAATACTTATACGATTGCTATGCTTGGCGTAACCATTGGCGATTCTGTTATTAGTCATGATGAAGAGCTTGCTATCAACCCTGGGCAGGTGTTCGGTAAATTAGAAGGGCGAGCCACTAAAGACCCAGCCTTTGGTTTAGATGCAGTTTGGATTAAGCCGAATAAGCGCGAGCATGCGCAAACCTTGGGATACACTGTGGTAGATGCTGCTACGGTTGTGGCAACGCATCTAAGTCAATTACTTTCTAATAATGCTTATCAATTGCTAGGCCATGAAGAGGCACAGCAACTTCTTGATATGCTAGCCAAGCAGCATCCGAAACTTGTGGAAGGATTAGTACCAGACATCCTTCCGTTAAGTACGGTAGTGAAAGTGCTGCAAACCTTATTGTTTGAGGGCGTGCCTATTCGCGATATGCGTACTATTGTACAAACGCTTAGTGAGTACGGTACACGTAGCCAAGACCCAGATGTACTGGTGTCTGCAGTGCGTATTGCCCTTAAGCGTCTAATTGTCCAAGAGATTACACAAGGGGCAAAAGAGATACCTGTCATAACCTTGGCGCCAGAGTTGGAACAGATGTTGCACCAGTCACTTCAAGCAGGTGGCGAAGATGGCGCTGGCATAGAACCAGGTCTGGCAGACAAGCTGCAGAAATCATTGCAGCAAGCCAGTCAGCAGCAAGAGTTAGAGGGAGAGCCTGCGGTACTCCTTACATCTGGCATGTTGCGACCCGTTCTGTCTCGCTTCTTAAAGTATTCTGTTGTTGGGCTTCATGTTCTTTCATACCAGGAAGTGCCTGACGACAAACAAATAAAAATAGTCAGTTCGGTCGGTCAATAATCTGACACTGGGTGATTGGAGAGGTTGCAATGAAAATTAGACGTTTCTTCGGCAAAGATATGCGTGAGGCGTTAAGCCAAGTTAAAGCTGAATTGGGCAGTGACGCTGTGATCATGTCAAATCGGAAGGTCGCTGACGGCATCGAACTTGTAGCAGCCTACGACAAAGAGCCGGAAGCCAAGCTTTTTACGCCTAAGGCGGCTGCGCAAACCGCTGCTAAAACACCTGGTCAAAAGGCAGTGCCTAGCCTAAGCGAAATTATTGGTGACGACGGCCCTGACAGCTTAAAAGCATTGCTTGAAAAGCAACACAGTGGAACTAATAGTGTGGCGAGTCCCGCGAAATCTAATCAACCAATGACAACAAACGCTAAGCACGCCAATGAAATTGCTTCGCACTTAGACTTTTCAGAGGCGTTTATTGACGATATAGAAAATCAATCATTTGGTGAAGATACTGTTAGTCAACACGCTTTCCCAGAACATCAAGCTTCAAGCATAGGCGAAACGCCGGTATCTCAGTCGGCAGAACTTGCACAAATCAAAGAAGAGTTAGCTTCACTTCGCGACGTATTACAGTATCAAGTTGCCGACTTAATGGAAGCGAAGAACAAGCGTCAAAAACCTGTTCATCAATACCTAGTCACGCGATTAACTGATATGGGGTTAAGTAGCGCGCTAGCAACACAGCTTTTAAGTTATACACCGGCCCACTACAACGAACGTGACGCATGGGTTTATCTTCTTAACCTATTGGCTAATCGCATAAATGTTACTGGTAACGATATACTTAGCGCACAAGGTGCTGTTGCACTCGTAGGGCCAACGGGTACGGGTAAAACAACCACTGTTGCAAAGTTAGCCGCTCGCTATGCGCAGAAATACGGTGCAGAGTCGGTGGCTATGATAACCATTGATACGTATAGAATTGCAGCCTATGAGCAGCTAGCGACATACGGAAAAATTATTGGCTGTACTGTGCGAAAAGCGCAAACTAGTGAAGAACTTGCAGATTTATTGTTCCAACTTCGCCATAAGCGACTAGTATTGATTGATACAGCAGGTTTTAGTCAACGTGATAGTCGATTAATTAAGCAAATTAAGCAGTTCGACAACGGCCAAATGCCAAAAGTAAAAAAATATTTGGTAGCGCAAGCTAATACGCAATACCCTGCTTTGCAGAGAATTATTCAAGCGTATGATGATATTGAACTAAGTGGCTGTATTTTCACAAAGTTAGATGAGTGCTACTCTTTGGGAGAGGTGCTTAGCGCAGCAGTTGAATACCAACTTCCGGTTAGTTATGTCACCGATGGTCAAAAAGTGCCTGAAGACATTAAGATTGCAGAAGCGAAATCTTTGGTTTCCGCTGCTGCAAAGCTTTATAAAAAGTACGGTTTGAATCATACTAGTGGTAACAACGCAATTAAAACAGCATAAGCAGTATGATTGACGATCAAGCGAGTAGCTTAAGAAAAATGAAGCAATCACGGTTAATCAAAGTAATCGCCGTCACTGGTGGTAAAGGTGGCGTAGGTAAAACGAACATTACACTTAACACCGCTATCGCGATGGCGAAGCAGGGTAAGCGAGTAATGGTTCTTGACGCCGACCTTGGCCTTGCCAACGTAGATGTGATGTTAGGGCTAAGGGTTGAGAAAAATCTATCTCATGTACTCTCTGGAGAATGCACGTTGGACGAAGTGCTAGTGACCGGTCCTCACGGCATTAAGATTGCGCCTGCCACATCAGGCACGCAGTCAATGGCAGAGCTTTCACCAACGCAACACGCTGGTTTAATCAGAGCGTTTAGCGAATTACGGTCTCAGATAGATGTGCTTATTGTCGACACCGCGGCAGGCATATCAGATATGGTATTGAGCTTCTCAAAGGCCTCACAAGATATTATGGTCGTCGTATGCGATGAGCCAACATCTTTAACAGATGCCTACGCACTAATAAAAATTCTTAACCGCGAGCACGGTGTTTTTCGTTTTAAAGTCGTAGCCAATATGGTGCGCGATGTGCGTGAAGGTCAGGAATTATTTAGCAAATTAAGCAAAGTGACAGGGCGTTTTCTCGATGTTGCACTAGAATTAGTGGCGACAGTGCCCTTCGACGAGAATATTCGCAAGGCGGTGCGCAAGCAAACGGCTATTGTTGACGCCTTTCCAGGTTCTCCGGCAGCAGTAGCGATAACTAAGTTGGCAAGTAAAGCACTTACGTGGCCAATTCCAGCGCAGCCCGGTGGCCACTTAGAATTTTTCATTGAACAATTAGTTGCAGAAAAAGCCGTAGGAAGTCAGCGTTGAACAGCAAGGCAGCCGCTTATCAACAACAAACAGATAAATCGCAGTTAGTCGAAAGACATGCGCCTCTGGTAAAGCGAATTGCGCATCATTTGATTGCGCGACTGCCTGCCAGCGTACTTGTTGATGACCTTATTCAATCAGGCATGATTGGGTTGCTAGAGGCCGCTCGAAACTTTGACGGCTCTAAAGGCGCAAGTTTCGAAACCTTCGCAGGAATTCGAATTCGTGGTGCCATGCTCGACGAGATACGAAAAGGTGATTGGACCCCGCGTTCTGTTCACCGTAACGGCCGCGCCATAACGGAAGCGATATCTCAAGTAGAGAGCGAGACAGGGCGCGATGCACGAGATTCAGATATTGCTGACAAGCTTAACGTAAGCTTGCAGGATTATCACCAGATGCTTAATGAAGTAAATGCCGGAAAGCTAGTGGGTATTGAAGATTTAGGTGTGTCGGAAGATGTTATTACTACTGAACAAAGTAGAGGCAGTGACGCACCGTTAGAAGATTTAATGCAGGGTGCTTTTCAAAAAGCGCTTGCCCATGCAATTACGACATTACCTGAGCGAGAAGCGATTGTACTTTCACTTTATTACGATGAAGAACTAAACTTAAGAGAAATAGGCGAAGTTCTTGATGTAAGTGAGTCGAGAGTCAGTCAAATTCATAGTCAAGCCATGTTAAAACTCAAATCACGAATGAAGTCGTGGCAAGCTGACGAAGAATAGAGATTAATAACAATTAACCCCTCACTGGAGGCTATTTTGGACAAAAGCATGAAAATTCTCGTGGTCGATGACTTTTCTACCATGAGACGAATCATCAAAAACCTGCTAAAAGATTTGGGTTTTGCCAACATCCAGGAAGCGGATGACGGAAGCACTGCATTACCTATGTTACAACAGGGCGATTTCGACTTTGTTGTGACCGATTGGAATATGCCTGGTATGCAGGGCATCGATTTGCTTCGCGCTATAAGAGCAGACGATAAGCTTAAGCATTTGCCTGTGCTTATGGTTACTGCGGAAGCGAAAAAAGAGCAAATCGTTGCAGCGGCGCAAGCAGGTGTAAATGGTTACGTTGTAAAGCCGTTCACAGCAGCAACACTAAAAGAAAAATTAGATAAAATATTCGAACGTTTAGGTTGATCCAGACGCTCACCAGATAAATGAGGTTTACTGGATGACAACGAATGTAAACGTTCCAATATCGTTAGAGGAAGCAAAACAACTTGTCGCCTTTCTTGAAGAAGGCGATAAGACTTCAGCTAGCGCACTACTTGAAGCCGTCTCAATGAAAGAAAACGTTGAGTTGTTTGCTGAAGTAGGTAAATTGACGCGTCAACTCCACGACGCGTTGAATAACTTTCAAATAGACGACCGCATCAAAAATTTAGCTACAGATGACATTCCTGATGCGCAGTCCCGCCTTACCTACGTAATTGAAGAAACTGAAAAAGCTGCTAATACTACTATGGATGCCGTTGAGGCGAGCATGCCGATAGCAGAAATGCTGTCGGAGCGGATCGAAAAGGTCATGCCAGAGTGGAAGAAGCTTATGAATCGCCAAATCGAACTTGGTGAATTTAAGGCTTTATGCGCAGACTTAGACGAATTATTGGAAGAAGGTTCGGCTCAGTCAGCTAAACTTACACAATTGCTTACCGAAGTTTTGATGGCACAGGGCTATCAAGACTTAACAGGGCAGGTTATTCGTCGCGTTATCGACCTTGTAAAAGAGGTAGAAGATAGTCTTGTAAACATGCTTACCATGTTTGGGGAACGCGACGGTACAGAACACACTAAACCATCTAGCGTTAAGGCCGATAAGGTTGATGGTGTAGAGGCGGAAGGCCCAATCATTGATGCTGATCAACGGGACGATGTCGTTTCAGGTCAAGATGATGTAGATGATCTTCTGTCTAGCTTAGGTTTTTAGGGGAGCGGGCGCATGTCGTTTGATGTTGACGAGGATATATTACAGGACTTTTTGGTTGAGGCCGGAGAGATACTTGAACAATTACAAGAACAGCTCGTTGATCTTGAGAACAATCCTGAAGACGCGGATTTATTAAATGCAATTTTCCGTGGCTATCACACAGTAAAAGGCGGAGCGGGCTTCCTTTCTCTTACTGAGTTAGTTGAAATTTGTCACGGTGCCGAAAACGTTTTTGACGTAATGCGCAATGGCCAAAGAACGCTAACACCTGAATTAATGGATATTATTTTGCAGGCCACGGATGTGGTCGTTGAAATGTTCGAGCGCGTAAAAGCGCGCGATCCATTGGAGCCTGCAGATGCGCATCTAGTGGACGTTTTACACAAATTAAGCCGCCCAGAATCTCCAGATGAAAACATATTCGAGAACGCCAGTACGCCCGCTGCCGAGCCAGAGGTGGTTGCTGAAGAGCCCGAGTTAGTTATAGAAGAGCCTGCGCCTTCAACGACGGACGTGGGTGACAGTAGCGGTGGTATTGACGAAATAACTGAAGATGAGTTTGAGGCACTTCTCGATGAACTTCATGGCTCTGGTGCGCCAGGGCAGTCAGCACCAGCAAAAAGCGAACCTGCTAAGTCACCAGTGCCGGCGGCGAGTTCTGATAGCGATGATATTACCGACGAAGAGTTCGAAGCACTGTTAGACGACCTTCACGGAAAAGGTAAATTTGGCGGTGAAGAAAAAGCGGCGGCTGCGCCAGCTCCAGCATCTGCAACGCCATCTTCATCAGCAACCAGCGCAGGTGACGAAGAAATTACCGACGATGAATTCGAAGCGCTACTTGATCAGTTACATGGTTCTGGCCAGGGGCCGACTAAGCAGGGCGCGGCGACAACGTCGCCAGAGCCTCTTGTAGATAAAGCAGCAACAGAAGCTGTTCAGAAAGCAAAACAAGCTGCGCCAGCCGCGCCTAAAGCGACACCAGCGCCAGCCAAAACAAGCGCTACTGCTGCGCCCAAAGCAGCACCTAAAAAAGATGATAAGAAAGCGAGCCCAGCAGCACCTCCTGCAGAGACCACTGTACGTGTAGATACTAAGCGCCTAGACCAAATAATGAATATGGTCGGTGAGCTAGTTTTGGTTAGAAATAGACTCATTAGCTTAGGTATCAATAGCAACGACGAGAGCATGTCAAAAGCTATCGCCAACTTAGATGTGGTAACGGGTGACTTGCAAGGTGCGGTAATGAAAACCCGCATGCAGCCTATCAAGAAGGTGTTTGGTCGCTTCCCTCGTGTTGTTCGAGACCTCGCAAGAAGCTTAAAGAAAGAAATTACCTTAGAGCTGGTCGGTGAAGAAACCGATTTAGATAAAAACTTGGTTGAAGCTCTGGCCGATCCCCTAGTGCATTTGGTGAGAAACTCCGTCGACCATGGTATTGAGATGCCGGATGACCGCGCTGCAGCGGGTAAACCGCGCATGGGTACGGTTCAGCTATCGGCATCTCAAGAAGGCGACCACATTCTTCTTACTATCGAAGATGATGGTAAGGGAATGGATGCCGAGAAGCTAAAAGAGATCGCTATTAGTCGTGGTGTACTAGACGCGGATGCTGCAGCACGAATGTCAGATGTTGAAGCGTTCAATCTTATATTTGCACCAGGCTTTTCCACTAAAACTGAAATTAGTGATATTTCTGGTCGTGGTGTGGGTATGGACGTGGTTAAGACCAAAATTAACCAGCTTAACGGTACGGTTAATATCGATTCGCAGCTAGGAAAAGGCACGCGACTGGATATTAAAGTTCCGCTAACGCTAGCCATTCTACCCACATTAATGATTGTTGTAGGAAAACAGACCTTTGCGTTACCATTAGGTGCGGTGAACGAAATAATAAATATGGACATCAAGAAGACCAATACGGTCGATGGCCAATTAACAATGATAGTTCGTTCAAAAGCAATTCCTTTGTTTTTCCTTGGCGAATGGCTAATCCGAGGCCCCAAAAATATCGATAAAGAAAAGGGGCATGTTGTTGTAGTACAAATTGGTACACAGCAAGTCGGGTTTGTCGTAGACGCGCTGATAGGCCAGGAAGAAGTGGTTATCAAACCGTTGGATGCATTGTTGCAAGGAACGCCTGGTATGGCGGGAGCTACAATTACGTCAGACGGTGGAATTGCACTAATTTTAGATATTCCGAGCCTGCTAAAACGGTACGCGCGTAAACCCATCAAGTAAGGCGATGAATTAACAGGAATGATAATCCATGGTCTTTAAAGTCCTAGTCGTGGACGACTCGACCTTTTATCGCCGTCGAGTAAGAGAAATACTCGATGGTGATAGAGAACTTGAAGTTGTCGGGGAAGCGAGAAACGGGCGTGATGCACTCGACAAAGCCGAGGCGCTTAAACCCGATGTAATAACCATGGACGTTGAAATGCCAGTTATGGATGGTATTTCGGCTGTGAAGGTTATTATGGATAAACGTCCTACGCCTATTTTAATGTTCTCTTCATTAACGCATCACGGCGCCCAAGCGACGCTTGACGCGTTAGAAGCGGGCGCGCTAGATTTTTTACCCAAAAAATTCGAAGACATCGCTCAAGACAGAAAAGATGCTTCGCGGCTACTTTGTACTAAAGTCAGGTTGATAGCGCGAAGAGGACTGGGTTTGAAGCGCCCATCCTTTCGCAATATTGAGTCCAGAAAACTTCCTGATAACGCGCCTAAACAAGCGTTTTTCAAAACGTCGGGTTTACTTTCTGGTCATAAAGACGCGGCCAAGCAGCCTACCGTTTCGTCTGTAAGACCAACAGGGAAGCAGTATAAATGTTTGGCAATAGGGGCATCAACAGGTGGGCCTGTAGCACTTCAAAAAGTGCTTTCTCCGCTACCCGGAGACTTCCCGTACCCCATTTTACTTGTACAACACATGCCGGGAACCTTCACTACCGCATTTGCACAGCGCTTAGACAGTAATTGCAAGATTGCTGTAAAGGAAGCTGAGCAAGGCGATATTTTGAAGCCTGGACATGCTTACCTCGCACCCGGGGGCAAGCAAATGCTTATTGAGTCTATCGGAAGCAACAAGCGGATATCGATTGTAGATGCAAGCCAGGCAGATAAAGTGAACTACAAGCCAAGTGTAGACCTTACGTTTAGCTCGTTAGCTAGAGCCTATGGTGGAGATGTATTAGGAGTCATACTAACGGGTATGGGTGCTGACGGTAGGGAAGGCTGTCGACTACTTAAAGATAAAGGTGCGACTATTTGGGCGCAAGACCAAGACTCCTGTGTAGTTTACGGTATGCCTCAAGCTGTCGCCGCGGCCAACATATCGAGTAAGAATATTAGTATCGATGATATGAGCAGTTGCGTTCAAACCGAAATGCGATAGCAGTTTGAATAGTAATGGAACAGCAATTATGAAAGTGTGGACGGTAGCAAATCAAAAAGGCGGGGTAGGTAAGACCACTACAACCGTCAGCCTTGGCGGCTTGCTGGCTCAAAAGGGCAAGCGAGTGCTTATGATTGATACTGATCCACACGCATCGCTGAGCTATTACTTTGGTATTGATGCTGAGGCGACAAGTCATTCAGTTTACGACATTTTTATTAAGTCTAATGAGATTTCTGCCGATAACGTAATGGATTGTCTTTGCCCTACAAAGCTTGATAATTTGTATGTGCTACCAGCGACTATGGCTCTAGCGACGCTAGACAGAACCATGGGAAGCGAACAGGGTATGGGCTTAGTGTTGAAAAAAGCACTCGCTACAATATCCGGTGAATTCGACGTTGCTATTATCGACTGTCCTCCGGTTTTAGGGGTGCTGATGGTAAATGCACTAGCGGCATGCGATAAAGTGATTGTGCCGACTCAGACAGAGTATTTAGCACTTAAAGGTTTGGATAGGATGATCCGTACTATGGAAATCATGGGGCGTTCGTTAAATAAGTCCTTTGACACCCTGATTATTCCAACTATGTTTGATAAGCGTACAAACGCCGCGTTGGCGTCAAGAAAACGATTAATGAGCGATTACGGGGAGCGCGTCTGGGAAGGTGTGATTCCGGTTGATACGCACTTTAGAGATGCAAGTTTGGTACAGCTTCCGATCTCTGCTGCGTATCCAAAGACGAGAGGTGTAAATGCCTACAAGAAACTGTTAGCCGTATTGGAGAAATAACAAAAGCATGAGCAAGCAATCGCCATTTGCCCGTGAAGAAGTAATGGAGGCATACTTAGATAGCCTTCTTAAAGAGCCAGAAACACCTGAAGATGTGACTGCGCGCACGGCAAAATTGCTTGAGCAGGCTTCTCAGCAGATGGCTGAATCAGCGCTTGTTTCAACCGTTGAAAAAAGTGAGCCTCCAACGAGTGAGCAGGAGGCGATAGCGGAAAAGGTTACATCGTTAATTGAAACGCAAAAAGTCGAGACGGTTGATGGTAAACAGCAACAGTTTTACGCTGAAACTTCAGCAGCGCAAGAACAAGACGAGGTATTAGGTCGAAGTCCAATATCAAAAGTTCCACTAAAGGATACTCTCGGCTTTCGCTTTCAGGCGCTATTCTTTGAGGTGGCGGGATTAACACTAGCGGTGCCATTAACATCGCTAGGTGGTATACACCAAATTGAAAAAATAGGCCCTTTATTTGGAAAACCTGACTGGTTTATGGGTGTAATGTTGCACAGAGAGTCTAAACTAAGTGTTGTTGACTCTGCAAAATGGGTAATGCCGGAAAAATATGACGAAAACCTCGCACAATCACTTAACTACCGATATCTTATAATGTTAGGAGAGAGTGCGTGGGGATTAGCAAGCGAAAAGCTTGTAAATACAGTCAATTTGACTACCGATGATGTTAAATGGCGCGAGTCCACAGGTAAGCGTCCCTGGTTAGCAGGGATGGTTAAAGAAAAAATGTGCGCGTTAATTGACGTTGAAGAATTAATATCTATGCTTAACAAAGGCTTAGGCAGTAACGACCAGACGCCATAGTATTGGGAGCCAGGTTCATGAGCGACGAAAGAATGAATAATAATGCTACCGACAGCAACGACGAAGTCCTTCAATGGGTGACGTATCGCTTAGGTGAAGAAACTTACGGTATTAACGTAATGCAAGTACAAGAAGTCTTGCGTTATACCGAAATAGCCCCTGTACCCGGTGCACCAGACTATGTGCTTGGTATTATAAATTTGCGTGGCAACGTGGTGACTGTCATCGATACCCGTGCTCGTTTTGGACTACCTCCGACGGAAATCACGGACAATACACGTATAGTGATCATTGAGTCCGACGAACAGGTTGTCGGTATTTTGGTGGATAGTGTAGCCGAAGTGGTGTATCTGAAATCTTCAGAAATTGATAGTGCGCCTAACGTTGGTACTGAAGAAAGTGCCAAGTTTATTCAAGGCGTTAGCAACCGCGATGGCGAACTGCTTATCCTAGTCGACCTCAATAAATTGCTAAGCGACGAAGAGTGGGATGAGCTTAGTAATATATAGATAATGAATAGGCGGTATCGGTTGTCTATACCGCCAACACTTTCCCAAGGGTTACGTCCATGGATTGGCAGCTTGCTGCACCTACCTTACTAGAACTCATACTGTGTATTCTCGTAGTTATACTCGTCGCCACGATGGGTGTGCTGTATTCGCACATAAACAAGTTGCGTTCTGCATTAAGCGAAAGCGAACATGCTAACGCAGAGGCTATTGCCCGTGCTGAAGCGCTCGCTAAAAATGCGAACAACCAACAGAACGAGGCACAAGCACGCGCATTGGTCATCACCCGCCATCTTCAAGAGCTAGACGAAAAGCAAACTGATATAGAAAATCAGCTTCGTGAGCTCAAGCTACAAGACCCTTCATTGCGTTTATATCAGCGTGCTGCAGACTTAGTTAAGCAAGGCGCCAGTATTGACGAAATTATTGAAGCCTGTGACATTCCTCGTGCTGAAGCTGAAATGTTAGTGATGGTGCATAAGCAAAATAGCTAACATTTTTCCCACCAGATGAAAAAACGTTTAGACGTCTAGACGTAAAGATGTTGACATATCGCCAGTTATAGACACAATACAGATATTGGAATTTATCACTGGAGTCCTCTATGCCAATTCGTATTCCTGAGCAGTTACCCGCGCAGAATGTACTACTAGGTGAAAACATTTTTACCATGGACATGGACAGGGCTGCCAATCAGGATATTCGTCCTCTTGAAGTCGGCATTCTTAATTTAATGCCGAACAAGATAGAAACAGAAGTACAGTTACTTCGCCTGTTATCGAATACGCCGCTACAAATAAACGTAGACTTGATTAGAATTGATAATCAAGCACCCAAAAATACTCCACAGTCACACATGGATGCCTTCTATCACGACTTTTCAGCGGTCGCGAACAAAAAATACGATGGGCTTATAGTAACCGGTGCGCCTCTTGCGCTTATCGATTATGAAGAGGTGAAGTACTGGGACACTATGACCACCATACTGGAATGGGCGCAGCGACACGTTAACTCTACTCTGTATTTATGTTGGGCTGCCCATGCGGCTATGTATCACTTCTATGGTATAACCCGAGAGATCAGAAACGAAAAATTTTCCGGTGTTTTTAAGCATAAAGTGAACGATCCTCACAATGAACTATTGAGAGGTTTTGACCCCACGTTTTACGCTCCGCACTCTCGATATGGGCACATCAATACCTCGCTATATAACAGTGTTGATGGGCTCAGTGTTGTGGCAGAATCTGACGATGTGGGTGCGTATATTGTGGCGTCAGAAGACAAGCGAATGGTGTTTGTAACAGGCCATCCAGAATACGATCCAGATACGCTCAAAGACGAATATTTACGCGATATTGCGGCGGGACAAACGCCGGCAATGCCGAAAAACTATTTTGAAGGGGATGATCCAGCCAAGTCTCCTATAGTACAGTGGCGCTCGCACGGCAGCCTATTGTTTACGAACTGGCTGAATTATTATGTCTATCAGACCACGCCTTACGATTTAAGTCAGCTTGCTGAAAAGTCACAGCCAAAGAGGTAGCACGTGAGCCAAAGACCAATTTCTAGCGCGCAGGCATCGCTTACAGAAGCCGCTCAAAAACGCATTCTTATTTTAGACGGTGCCATGGGCACCATGATCCAGCGCCACAAGTTAGAAGAAGAAGATTATCGCGGAACGCAGTTTGCCGACTGGCACTGCGATGTTAAGGGTAACAATGATTTGTTGGTCCTAACCCAGCCCGATATTATTTATCAAATCCATTGCGATTATTTTGAAGCTGGTGCGGACATTATTGAAACGAATACGTTTAATGCTACGACTATCGCTATGGCCGATTACGATATGCAGGCTCAATCCCGTGATATTAATTTAGCTGCAGCTAAATTGGCGCGTAAAGCAGCAGACGAATTCACAGCGAAAACACCTGATAAACCCCGTTTTGTTGCCGGCGTATTAGGGCCAACAAACCGCACGGCGTCTATTTCACCTGATGTTAATGACCCAGGTAAGCGCAATGTCACGTTTGACGAATTAGTAGAGGCCTATAGTGAGTCTACCGAAGCCCTCATTGAAGGCGGCGTTGACCTAATCATGCTTGAAACTATTTTCGATACGTTAAATGCCAAGGCAGCAGCGTTTGCTGTAGAGTCGGTATTCGAAAAACTCGGTAAGTCTTTGCCCGTGATGGTATCAGGCACTATCACCGACGCTTCAGGGCGTACGCTTTCGGGGCAAACCGCGGAAGCATTTTACTACTCAATGCGACATATTAATCCGTTTTCCTTCGGCTTAAACTGCGCACTTGGGCCGGATCTTTTGCGCCAATACGTCGATGAAGTAGCCAATGTGAGTGAGTGCTTTATATCCGCACACCCTAACGCTGGCTTACCCAACGAATTTGGTGAATACGATATGGAAGGGCCGGAAATGGCCGAGCACATCAAAGAATGGGCGCAGTCAGGGCTAGTGAACATTGTAGGGGGCTGTTGTGGCAGTACCCCAGAGCACATTCGCGATATTGCTAACGCGGTTAAAGGTATTGCGCCACGCCAGCTTCCCGAATTTGAACCTAAAATGCGTTTGTCAGGCCTAGAGCCGTTTGTACACTAGGAGGGCATAATGAGCGCAGAATTTTCTACATTTATTAATATCGGTGAGCGCACCAACGTTACAGGCTCTGCTCGCTTTAAACGTCTTATTCTTGAAGGTGATTATGAAACCGCACTTGATGTCGCAAGACAGCAGGTAGAAAACGGTGCTCAAATCATTGATATCAATATGGACGAGGCCATGCTTGATTCAAAGCAGGCCATGATCACCTTTTTAAACCTGATTGCCTCTGAGCCAGATATTAGCCGAGTTCCCATTATGATCGACTCGTCTAAATGGGAGATCATCGAAGCTGGGCTTAAGTGTGTGCAGGGCAAAGCGATTGTTAACTCTATCAGCTTAAAAGAAGGGGAAGAGATCTTCTTAAACCAAGCTAAGTTAATAAAGCGCTATGGTGCTGCAACCGTAGTTATGGCGTTTGACGAGACCGGCCAGGCCGATACAGAAGAGCGCAAAGTTGAGATTTGTCAGCGTAGCTACAAGCTGCTGACAGAAGAAATCGGCTTTCCACCTGAAGATATTATTTTTGACCCCAATATTTTTGCAGTAGCGACGGGTATTGAGGAGCACGATAACTACGCGGTTGATTTTATTGAAGCTACCCGCGAGATACGTAAAACCTGTCCGTACTCACATATTTCCGGCGGCCTTTCTAATATTTCGTTCTCGTTCAGAGGGAACAACCCGGTTCGCGAAGCTATGCACTCGGTATTCCTATATCACGCTATTCGAGCCGGTATGGATATGGCTATTGTGAATGCAGGCCAGCTAGAAGTATACGACGAAATACCCGCTGAATTGCGCGATGCGGTTGAAGATGTGATTTTAAACCGCAGAAGTGATGCTACTGAACGCTTACTCGATATTGCACCGAACTATCAAGGCGACGGTAAAGCGGCCGCGAAGGAAGATTTATCCTGGCGCGAGCAAGAAGTGAATAAGCGCTTAGAGCATGCGCTTGTTAAAGGCATTACCGATTACATCATTGAAGATACCGAAGAAGCGCGTCAGCAAGCTGAGCGTCCGTTACACGTTATCGAAGGGCCATTAATGGATGGCATGAACGTAGTAGGGGATTTATTCGGTGAAGGTAAGATGTTCCTTCCGCAGGTGGTAAAGTCGGCCCGCGTAATGAAAAAAGCGGTTGCCCATTTACAGCCTTTTATTGAACAAGAAAAGTCAGACGATGCGAAAAGCAACGGTAAAATTCTTCTCGCTACGGTAAAAGGTGACGTTCACGATATCGGTAAAAATATCGTAGGCGTGGTACTTCAGTGCAATAACTTTGAAGTGATTGATCTTGGCGTAATGGTGCCAGCGGCGACAATCTTACAAACCGCTAAAGATGAAAACGTTGATATGATAGGCCTGTCGGGCCTTATTACACCTTCACTAGATGAAATGGTTCACGTTGCCAAAGAAATGGAGCGTCAGGGCTTTGATATCCCGCTGCTTATTGGCGGGGCGACTACGTCTAAAGCGCACACTGCGGTAAAAATTGAACAAAACTACCATGCGCCTGTAGCCTATGTTCCAAATGCTAGTAGAGCAGTAGGCGTATGTCAGCGCCTTCTAAACAAAACGTCCCGCGAGATTTACGCGCAGGAATTGGCAAAAGAATACGATACGGTACGTGAACAGCACGCCCGTAAAAAGCCGCGCAGCAAGCCGGTGACGTTAGAACAGGCCAGAGAAAACGCTTTTAAGCCAGATTTTACGACTTTACCA
This sequence comes from Alteromonas marina, assembly GCF_000808575.1. Classification (GTDB taxonomy): domain Bacteria; phylum Pseudomonadota; class Gammaproteobacteria; order Enterobacterales; family Alteromonadaceae; genus Alteromonas; species Alteromonas marina_A. The sequence goes on along the minus strand of NZ_JWLW01000066.1, from coordinate 132,099 downwards.
GTAAAGCCTGCGAACCTAGGTGTAACACCGGTAACCGCAGATTTAGCTACCCTGCGTAACTACATCGACTGGACACCTTTCTTCTTAACCTGGTCGTTAGCGGGCAAGTACCCCCGTATACTTGAAGATGAGGTGGTGGGGGAGCAGGCACAGTCACTGTTTAACGACGCCAACGCCATGTTAGATAAAATTATCGAAGAGAACAGCCTTCAGGCGAAAGGCGTTATCGGTTTGTTTCCTGCCAACCGCGTTAATGACGATGTTGAAATTTATACTGATGAGTCGAGAAACCAAGTTCAAGGTGTTGCCCATCACTTGCGTCAGCAAACGCTAAAAGACAAATTTGCTAATTATTGTTTAGCAGACTTTGTTGCTGATAAATCTAGTGGCATAAATGATTATGTGGGCGCTTTTGCCGTTACCGGTGGTATAGGGGAAGACGAGCTTGCTGATAGCTATATTCAAGCAGGCGATGACTACAACGGTATTATGGTAAAAGCAGTGGCAGACAGACTTGCCGAAGCGTTTGCGGAATATCTTCACGAGCAGGTGCGTAAGCACTATTGGGGCTACGCCGCTAACGAATCACTAAGTAACGAAGAACTTATCCGCGAAAAATATCAGGGCATTAGACCGGCACCAGGCTACGCTGCGTGTCCAGAACACACCGAAAAGCAGCTTATTTGGGATTTATTGTCAGCAGAGCAGCACACAGGTATGAAGCTCACGGAAAGTTACGCCATGTGGCCGGGCGCGTCGGTATCGGGTTGGTATTTTGCACACCCTGATGCCAAATACTTTGCGGTTGCCAAAATTCAAGCCGACCAAGTAGAAGATTACGCCACACGAAAAGGCTGGACCTTAGAAGAAGCTGAAAAGTGGTTGGGTCCTAACCTAAGTGATTAATGCTGGTAAGGCAGGGAAGGTATATGCAAATCGAAAAGCCTTTTAGTCAGGCCTGTGAGAACAACAAGCGCGCTATTTTGAGTGTGCTTGAACGTACATTTGCTAACTGCCGACAAGTATTGGAAATAGGAAGCGGAACAGGTCAGCACGCCGTATTTTTGGCTGAACACTTACCCCATCTTATTTGGCACACAAGCGACCAACCACACTATCACGAAGGCATTGCCGCGTGGTTGAGTGATTCAAATGCGGAGAATATAAAACCTCCCATAGCATTTACCGTTGGGCAAGATGACTTTCCCAGTCTTGACGTAGACAGCATTTTTACGGCAAACACCGCACATATCATGCAGAAAGAAGAGGCGAAGCTACTAATGGAATTGGTAGCGTTGCACTTACCCCAAGGGGGCATATTCTGTCAGTATGGCCCTTTTACACACAGCGGTAAGTTTACTTCTGAAAGTAATCAAGCCTTCCATACATCGCTTTTAGCGCGCGGCTATGGTGGCTACCGAGATATCAATGAGCTTACTGCTTGGGCAGGCGAGTTAAGCTTGCAAGACATAATCGACATGCCCGCCAATAACCATATGCTTATTTGGCAAAAACGCTAGAAAAGCATCTCTTGCATCAATGAAAGGAGTAGCTATGAGCTTTAAAGTAAACCATTATTTCGACAATAAAGTGAGCTCGATTGGGTTTGAATCTGCAAACGGCCCCTGCACCTCGGGTGTGATGTCTCCGGGTGAATACACATTTTCTACCTCTCAAAAAGAGCTAATGAAAGTAGTAGAAGGTGAGCTAGTTGTGAAGCTTCCGGGAAGTGACGAATGGCAATCTTTTGCTACAGGCACCAGCTTTAATGTACCCGCCGATGCTTCTTTTGACGTAAAAGTGTCTACGCCTACCGCTTATCTTTGCTTTTACAGCTAATTCTTAAAAGCGTTCAATTCACTCTGTATTTAAACTTTCGTAGAATTGACTTTCAGAGGTTGTAAAATTTCTCTTTATATCTCAAAGTATTAGAAGTGCAAGCGAGCTCGGCTCACTTGCGCTTTTATACTAATAAAACTAAACCTGAAATGTGTGCGAATTATCAGGGCCTGTTGACCTTTGATGTACGAATTTTGTACTAAATGGAAGCCTTTTAATCGCGAAACAGTCCTGCAAGCCTATTGGGCTAAGTTAAAGGGCTGTGACAAAGAGTAAAAGGCTTCCATAACGACCCCTTCGGGCAGCGCCTTTGTGCCATCTATACTGCGTTAAATGTTTTCGACTTAGAACCACTAAACCGTCAAACATCCGCCTTGTCTAGATGGCACAAAGACCGCTGCAAAAATGTACAACAAAGGTCAACAGGCCCTAGTGCTGGAATACACTTTTCACACGTTGTGGCGTTTAGTAAACAATGAGAAGTACAAATGAAATCCATATCACTCCAAAAAAAGTTCATGCTTATCGTTGGCGGTAGCATAGCTTTGATGTTACTCATTACGGCGTTTTTCTTAGTCAATACCGTTGCTGATAACACCCGCAGTCGCGTAGAAAAAGAGCTTAAATCCTTAGTTGCACGTGAGGCTAATGACGTTGAAGGCTTCTTTGCAACCTATGGCGGCGTCGCTAGAGCGTTCCTAAGTAGTCCTTTTCTACAAGATTTTTTTACGCGCCATAACACGCGAGGGGCGCCCGAAAGCCAACTGGCTCAATCCAAAGATATTTATGCCACTTTTGAGGGCATCAGCAGCCAAGATCCCATCATTAAATCTGCGTTCTTTGGTTCAGCTAAGACGGGTGAATACTTCTATGAAGAGGGCCGAGTCGGCGTCGACACTTCGGGTCCTGATGCTGGCAATCCTAACGCCGGTTACTTTGCAACTAAGCGTCCGTGGTTTACTACTGCCGTTGAAAAAGGAAAGCTATATGTAACGCCTCCTGCTGTCGATTCCCAAGATGGAAGCGTATCTGCAGTAGTACAAACCCCGATATACAAAAATGGAGCGTTACTGGGCGTTGGCGGGGTCGATATTCTTATTAGCACAGTGGGTAAGGTCATAGATGCCATTCGTTATGAAGAACAAGGCACGGCGTTTTTACTCGATGAAAACCAAAACATTGTTTACTTTCCAAAACAAAGCAAAGCGTTGCCACTAAGCTCCTCTATTCGCAACTTTGACAGCGTGTTTGATAGCACCGAAGGATTTGGTAAGTTGGCAAGTAATATAGCGGCTAATGAATCTGGTATTGTGCACGTAACCTGGAAGGGGGAAGACTATGTTGCGGTTTTTGAGCACGCTCAGTTAACTAACCCACAAATGAACTGGTCGCTGGGTATTCTTATCCCTGCAAGCATCATTGATAGCCCTATAAATAATGCAATTACTACGGCAATTATCGTCGCCTTTGTGATTATTGGATTAATAGCGCTTATTACTTATTTTGCGAGTGCTAAAGTCACTCAGCCTTTGGTCGAAATGCGCAACGCTATGGCGGAAATAGCGCATGGCGACGGCGACTTAACCAAGCGTCTGGAAGTTAAGAGTAACGACGAAATCGGTGCGCTTGCTATAGAGTTTAATACTTTTACCGATAAACTAAGATCGCTACTTAAAGATACTGCCGCTAACACCAAGGCTGTTTCTGATGCAGCGGATCACCTTCGAGATGTGAGTCACGCCACTAGCAAGGAAATTAACCAAGAGCGTAGTCAGGTGGACAATGTGTCTACGGCAGTGACGCAGATGGCTGCTACCGTCGTTGAAATTTCAAAAAATGCGGCACAGTCCAGTGACGCTGCGACTAAAGCAGATGAATTGGTACAAGCCGGCAGTGAGCAAGTGCAAGATGCCATGAGGGAAATTCGCGCGCTGGCTGACGCCATCAGTCAGGGGGTTGAAGTTGTAGGCGGATTGAGCAAAGAGTCAGATAGCATCGGTGCTGTAGTCGATGTCATTAACAGCATAGCTGAACAAACTAATTTGCTGGCATTAAACGCAGCCATTGAAGCGGCGAGAGCCGGTGAACAGGGGCGCGGCTTTGCCGTTGTTGCAGATGAAGTTCGCTCATTAGCAAGTCGTACACAAGAATCGACGACTGATATACGAAAAATGGTAGAGCGATTGCAGGCGATGTCTGAGCAGACCAACAGTGTTATGCAGGAAGGACAAACCCGTTCTCAATCTGGTGTCGATAAGACAGAGAAAGTGGTCGAAACGCTTAAAGACATTACCCAGTCTATAGGTTTGGTTCACGAGCAAAGTACTCACATAGCACTGGCGACCGAGCAGCAAACGGAGGTGGCGCAAGATATTAATAAGTCGCTCGTAGCTATCACTGGTTTAAGTGATAAAACTAGTCAGCATGCAGAAGAGTTAGCTGTGGAAGCTACGCAGCTAAGTGCCGTCTCTGGTGACTTAAAAGAATTGGTGGGGCAGTTTAAAATTTAGCGCCATTCATACCGTTAACCGCGCATAATGCGCGACAGTCTTTAATTAGAGCGTTGTCGCTTGCCAACATTGTTGGCAAGCGAATTATTTTATTCCCTAGTTTGACATAAGTTTCCGAAATACAGTTTGGAAAACCTATGGCTTGTGCGTTTGCGAAAGGGCAATGAAATCATCTACAAACCCCAATACGTCCTGCGCTTTTCTATGACCCAAGTACAGCGTTTTTGATACGCCTTGTTCACCTAGCGACCGACAAGTCAGGAGATCGCTTTCTTTTGATTCATCAATTAACCATTTAGGTAGCGCAGTAACACCACGTCCCGCTGCTACCATTTGTAAGATGATCTCTGTGGTTTCAATCGTTTTATGTTGCCTCACTGTGCAATTGGCAGGAGTAAGAAAATGCGTGAATACGTCCAGTCGACTGAGTTCTACGGGATAGGTGATAAGGGTCTCATTGCTTAAGTCTTTCGGTGTAACAAATGGTTTCTCTGCTAGAGGGTGGTGCTTATCCATTACCAACACTTGTTCATATTCGAACACTGGCGTGTAGGTAATGGTTTCAAGTGAAAGAGGGTCTGGCGTGAGCAATATATCAATATCGTACCCGTGAAGTGCTTGTAAACCGCCAAAAGAGAACGCGCGGCGTACATCTACATCAACATCTGGAAAGGCTTTCAAAAAAGGCGCCACTACCTTGAGCAACCATTCAAAACACGGGTAGCACTCCATCCCAATACGTAATATGCCCTGTTTACCATCGGCGAATCTGCGTAATTGGGCTTCAGTATGCTCAAACTGGGGTAAAACTCGGTGAGCTAAGCCCAATACACTCTGACCCGCCTGAGTCAGCGTGAGTCTTCTGCCGTCTTTTTTCCAAAGCGGTACGTCAAAATGGGCTTCCAACTTTTTCATTGCGTGGCTTAACGCTGACTGGGTTAGAAAAAGGGATTTTGCCGCTTCTGTCATCGTGCCTTCAGCATCTATCGCTCTTACTATTCGTAAATGTTGTCTATCAATCATAATAAATTACAACCAGTTTAACGTTTTTGAAGAGGGCTTGGGGCAGCACTGACTATAGTCACGGCGTCCGACAGGCGAGTTTCAATTATCTCTTTTATGATAATTGATATTTCTCTAAAGGTCTTTCGTCCAGGCGCAGTGTTTCTCCACGCTAATGAGTGCTGACGCTCAATAGGCATATCGGCAATCTCACACACGTGTAACGCTTCAGGCTTGTGCAACTCAGAATGAATATAAAGCCCGGGTAGGAAGGCTACACCCATGCCCATTACCACCATTTGACGCAAAGTATCTAGGCTGGTGCCCTCATAATCACGCTGTAAATCTGCCCCAATCTCATCGCAAATGCGCTGCACTTGATGATGAAAGTGATGTCGGTCTTCGAGTGTTAACACTTTCTCGCCGCTTATTTCTTCTGGCTTAACATAGGCTTTTCCTGACAATTTGTGATCAGAAGGCGTGACGAATTTTAAAGGCTCTTTGAAGAGTGGTTGCGTGATCAATTGAGAGTTTTCGCCCGAAAGTGGGGAAAGAATTAGGTCATATTCACCACGCAGTAGACCGTGTTGCAATGCGTTAGGGGCGCCTTCTCGAACATAGAAGCGCAAGCCAGGCTTCCGTTTGTGCAGATCTGGTAGCACAAAGGGAAGTAAATAAGGCCCTAGTGTTGGCGGTATCCCTAACCGGTAGGTTACAACTTCACCCTCGGACAAGTCTCGTGCAATTTCGCTGAACCGTTGAGAGGCCTGCAGCACCTCTTCCGCTGCATCAAGCAAGGCTTTACCTTGGGGAGATAACAGCGTTCCTGTGCGTGAACGTTCAAAAAGCGTTAGCCCTAAGAGGTTTTCTAGCGCACTGATCTGACTGGTCAGAGTAGGCTGACTAATTCCCAGTATTCCCGCTGCTTGCCTGAAGCTTAGGTATTTAGCCACTGCAACAAAATAGCGGATTTGGTTAATTGACGGGGTCTTTCCGTTGAATTGCATGGTGAAAATGGCTCTCTCTTACTATGCTTATGGGTAGTGATACGTAAGCGGTGATAGTATTTAGCTATCGCGAGTTAGTATATTAAACTATTAATCTATCAGGTGAAACTGGCGTAATTACATAATCATTACAATTATTAAAAAATTGGGAGTTATATATGGATCACGTTATCTCAGGTGTTGCCAAATTCCAGAAAGAAGTTTACCCAAACAAAAAAGCTACGTTTCAAAAACTAGCTACTGGGCAGAACCCTGAAGTGCTTTTCATTACGTGCTCTGATTCACGTATCGACCCGAACTTAGTAACACAAACTGATCCGGGTGAGCTATTTATCTGCCGTAATGCGGGCAACATCGTACCTCCTCACAGCAACCAAACTGGTGGCATGACAGCGTCTATTGAGTTTGCAGTTGCTGCACTGGGCGTTTCTCACATTGTTATTTGTGGCCATACTGACTGTGGTGCAATGAAAGGCGCCATCAACCCTGAAGGCTTAAGTGCGCTTCCGCATGTAAAAGAGTGGCTAGGTCATTGCCGTGTTGCAACTGAAGTTGTTAAAGAGCGCTGTGGCCATTCAGACCTTTCTATTGACGACCTAGAAGCGGTAACGAAAGAGAACGTTGTTCAGCAAATTCAGCACCTTCGCACTCACCCTGCTGTTGCTGCAAAAATTGCAACAGGTCAGGTTAAACTTCACGGATGGGTTTATAACATTGGTTCAGGTGAAGTGCTTTACTACAATACTGAGTCTGGTGAATTTGATGTAATGGACGAGTCTACTGCCGAAGCACAACTTGCTCGCGGTGAATAAGGTCTATAACTATGGTAAAAATTAACCTTTCAAACCTACGAGGCGATTTTACCGGCGGTTTAACAGCCGGTATCGTTGCTTTACCACTGGCGCTTGCACTTGGTGTAGCGTCAGGCTTAGGCCCAATGGCGGGTCTGTACGGTGCTATTGCGGTTGGCTTCTTTGCCGCGCTTTTCGGTGGTACACCAGCACAGATTTCTGGTCCAACGGGGCCTATGGTTGTTGTTCTTGCAGGCTTGTTCGCAAGTCTGTCAGGCGACGCCAGCCTTATATTCACCGCCGTGATATTGGCCGGTATATTCCAGATTGTTTTTGGTGTCCTTGGTGTTGGCCAATACATTCGCCTGGTGCCTTACCCGGTAATATCGGGCTTTATGTCGGGCATCGGTGCAATCATCATCATTCTCCAAATCGGCCGCTTGCTGGGCCATGAGCCTCCAGGCGGAACAATCGGCGCATTGACATACTTGCCAACCGCGCTTGCCGATATTGATTTTGCAACCTTGGCGTTAGGCCTTGGTACCTTGGTTATTGCCTACAAATGGCCACCGCAACTAGGCAAGTATGTGCCTGGTGCACTGGCTGCACTTATCATTGGCACGCTTGTAAGTTTAGCGTTGTCTGTGCCAATTCTTGGTGATATCCCGACGGGTTTACCTAGCCTTCACCTTCCAGTATTTGACCAAAGCAAAGCACTGCTTATTCTTGAAGCCGCGTTTATTCTAGCTGTGTTGGGAGCCATCGATAGTCTACTTACATCTCTTGTTGCTGATAACATGACGCGTACTCGTCACGATAGTAACAAAGAGCTAATCGGCCAAGGTATTGGTAATACATTTGCTGGTCTTATCGGCGGTATCGCAGGTGCAGGCGCAACGATGCGTACTGTTGTGAATATCCGTAGCGGTGGTAAGTACAATATTTCAGGTATGGTACACGCACTAGTTCTTCTAGCAATTGTGTTAGGTCTTAGCCCGCTAGCAGCGCAAATTCCTCACGCAGTTCTTGCTGGTATCTTGGTTAAAGTTGGCTTAGATATTATCGACTGGAGTTACTTGAAGCGCGCTCACAAAGGCCCACGTTGGGACTTCGGCCTAATGATTATGGTGCTTGCGCTAACGGTATTTGTAGATCTGATCACAGCAGTTGGTGTTGGCGTGGTATTCGCAGCATTAGCTTACGTTAAGCAAATCGCACAGCTGCAAATTGAAGAGCTTAAGAAAATCCCTGAGTCGTTAAACGACCCTAAAGAAAATGAGCTTCTGGAATCTCTTAAAGACAAAGTATCAATCTTTAGTTTTGGCGGGCCACTAAGCTTTGGTGCGGCAGCTGATTTGGGCCACCACGTGCGTGAGCGCGTGAAGCCGGGTTCTAAAGTCACCATTTTAGACTTCTCTCGTGTTCCACTTATGGATGTCTCTGCTGCGATGGCAGTTGATACAGTAACCTCAGACGCACTTGCTGCTGGTCGTCAGCTAGTCATTTGCGGTGCAAACGCTGAGGTCAATAAGGTGCTTGAGGGCGTAAACGAAGCGCACCCAGGTATCCCGAACTTTGACACCTTGCACGACGCCTTGCTTTACGCAGAAAAGCAAGTAGCCGGGACTGAAAGCAAAAACACCCGTTTTCAAGCCGCAACGCAGTCGTAAAGTAATATCAAGGTAAGATAAACCTTTCCCTTTCGGCCCTCCTTAGTGAGGGCTTTTTTGTGTCTGTTAGGCAAAGATTTCTTTGCTAAATTTCTGGGGCCGTTTATAGCTGATGCGTGTTTACTTGGATGTCATTGAATAAACAAACATGGAAAATGTTTTATTAATTGATTGTTCAATTAAACTTAACGCTACTGTAACAATTCCTCCCTAGAGTAGTGAGTAAACATTACACAACTACTTTAGGAAACACATGAAAACACACAATAAACTCTCGTTAGCTGTACTTGCAGCACTTTCGTCTATGACTACACCTACAGTGGCGTGGGCAGAGGAAGCAGAGCGTGCTGACGAAGAGCGCATAGAAGAAATTACCGTTGTTGGGCGAAGCGTTTCTTACGCGAATAACGCAACGAGCGACGATATGTTTAAACAACAGGCTAATCTTAGCAGTGTGCTAGCCGCGGTTGACAACCTGCCGGGTGTGCTTATTAACGAAGGTGATACCTTTGGGGCTGATGACTGGTCAACGTCTATTGTTATTCGTGGCTTTCAAGTAAACCTAAACGAGCAGCAAATTGGCATGACGGTAGATGGCATCGCCAACGGTAACTCGAATTACGGTGGTGGCGCGAAAGCGAATCGCTATATCGATACCGAAAACGTAAAAGGCGTTGAAGTTTCTCAGGGTACGGCGGATATCGCTTCCCGTTCACACGAAGCCTTGGGCGGCACACTGAATTTCACCACTATTGACCCGTCTGCGGAGCAGGGCTTAATAACCAGTGTGACTGCGGGTTCATTTGATGCGTCAAAATATTATGTACGCTACGAAACAGGCGAAATCTTTAAAGATACTTACGCGTGGATAAGCCTTTCAAGCCAAGAAAGCTCTGACTTTATGCAGCAAACAGCAGAGAATACGCGTGATCATTTAGCCATGAAGTTTATCTCTACTGTTAACGACGTGTCTCTTACAGGTTACCTGTCTTACGACGATACCCACGAAGATAACTACCAGCGTATTTATGGACTGGCACAATATGAACAAAACCCAGACTGGGACCAGTTAACAGACGAATGGACAGGCGTGCCTTATCAAGATCAGGCATATCGCCGAGGTTGGTCTACTTTGCGAGAGAATCTTTTTGCCTATCTACAGGCAGAATTCACGATTGGCCAAGTCGATTTTATGACCAACGTGTATTATCACGACAACGAAGGCCGCGGGGAGTGGGTCCCACCATACATTGTTGATATCACTGATGACGGCGCAGAAGGTCATTCAGAGCTTGTAGTCGGTAATACCGTATACGGTGGCCAACAGCTTGGACAAATTTACTTTGTAGACAGGCAAGGTAATCAACTAAGTCCAATTGAAGGTTGCCAAAGCTCACTGACTTTCCCTTATGGTGGTGCTGGCCCAGAATATGACCCAGGTTGCCACGAACAAGGGGCAATTCCCGTGGGCTCATATCGTCACACCCATTATGATAAAGAGCGTTTTGGCATTAATGCTGATGCTGTGTGGTATACAAAAATTGGTGATTTCGATAATACAGTACGATTCGGTATTTGGTGGGAAGACTACGAGCGTGGTGAGTCTCGCGATTGGCACAAAGTGACTAACTCGGCTATCAGCGTAGATTATGACAACGTGCCTTACTGGGTGCAGTACGACAGAACCTTCCCAGTCGATACCTTAATGTACTATGTGGAAGATGAGCTTGATTTAGGCTTTGCCCGCATTCGCGCTGGTGCCAAGAAGTTTAACGTAGATATCGAGAAAACGGACAACTTTGATTCAGCCAACAACTTAGCGGTGAATACTGACTCAGATACCTTATTCTCAGCCGGTATCGTTGCACCTTTACCCATTGAGGGAGTGGAAGTTTTCGCAGGTTACGGTGAGAACTTTGCGGCAATCAAAGATGCACAACTAGAGCGCAACGATACTGACCTTCGCTTTATAAAGCCAGAAACCGCTGACAACATTGACGTAGGTTTCCGCTACTCTTCACCTGGTTTCAATGCCAGCGTGACCTACTACAATATTGAGTTTAACGACCGTATTCAATTTACCAGTAACGAAACCTCAGAGGGCATAGACTTTCTTGAAGCCGCCGCGGGTGGGTACAAAAACGTGGGCGGTATTGAGTCTAGTGGTTTTGAAATTTCAGCAGACGTTATGTTAACCGAAGAGTTCTCGTTGTTTACTTCTATTACCTTGAGCGAGTCAGAATATGTTGCGACGGTAGGTAGTTCAGGTACGCAATACGATACACTTGACGATGCGCTGGCAGCCATCGCTGACCCTGAAAACCCAGAAGTGTCACTGGTAGCTATTGAAGGTAATACGGTTATCGGTACGCCTGACACTATGGCGGTAATTAGCCTTGATTGGGCACGCGACAACTACTTTGCAGGCCTGTCTACCAAGTACGTTGATAGCCGCTACCTGGATATTGATAATGCAGCACAAGTTGATGACTATATCGTTAGCGACTTCTATATTGGCGGCTTTATCGAAAACATTGGTTCAGGTGCTGAAGAGCTAGAAGTGCGTTTAACAGTAAACAACCTGTTTGATGAAGACTATGCGTCTACCATTGCCCCAGGTGCATTTTGGATTGGCGCGCCTCGCGCTGTTGCAGTCAACGCACGCTTAACCTTTTAATCGTGATATCATGCCTGCGGCAGCATAGCGCTGTCGCGGGTTATTTTTTACTAGATTTAAGGTTTGGAGTTGTAGCATGCCCAAGGTGGGAATGGAGCCAGTTCGTAAGAAACAATTAATTGAAGCAACGTTAGAAGTGATGGCAGAAGTGGGCTATCACGGTACAACGATTAGCTTAATTAGCAAAAGAGCTGGGCTTTCTTCAGGGATAATCAGTCACTATTTTGGTGACAAGCAAGGTTTAATTGAAGCAACGATGCGCCACCTTCTCGATGCGCTAAAAATCACGCAGCGTATTGACGATCCCCTAGAGCGGATTGATTTCATTATTGAAAATAACTTTTCACAAACGCAAGGGGCAAGTTCCGCCACCAATACCTGGTTTAACTTCTGGGCGTTGTCACTTCACAACGAAGGCTTGCATCGTTTGCAGTGTATTAACCACAAACGCTTAGAGCGTAATTTAGCGTTTAGTTACCGCAAGCTACTTAAACCTGAGCATGTCAAAAACGCCGCTGCGTCTACCGCTGCATTAATTGATGGGTATTGGCTTCGTTATTCCATGGGCAGTGTGGGTAACGGTGATTTTTCAGAAGCTTTAGCTCGTTGTAAGCAATACGTTCGCGATTTAGTTGCCCAATACGGAAGATAAATAAGCAAACGGAAGTTAAACAAGTACTCGGGGCTGGCGTATAAGTACCACCGAGCGAATACTGATTAGAAAAATAAAAAGGGCGGTTCGAGATAAGTCGAACCGCCCTTTTTAATTATCTACACTTTCTAAATGAGCTACATGATCTATGCGGACTGGTATTAACTGGCGCCAGATACAAATTGCTATCCGGCGCGAGAACTTAGCATGTGCTCACTAAGTGATTAACTCAACAAGTTACCAAATTCTTACGCGCTCTTCTGGCGCAAGATAAAGTGCATCACCTGGTTTCACATCAAACGCTTCATACCATGCATCATGGTTTCTTGGTGCTTGTGCACGATAACGACCTGGCGCGTGTGTACCTGCGCGAAGTTGATTCAGCATGCTTTCTTCAGTGCGTTTTTCTTTCCACACTTGTGCCCATGCAAGGAAGAAACGCTGATCGCCTGTTAGGCCGTCAATTACCGGCGCTTCTTTGCCGTTAAGGCTAAGTTTGTAGGCGTGGTAAGCCATGGCTAGACCACCCACGTCACCAATGTTTTCACCCAAGCTGTTGCGACCATTTACGAAGTTACCTTCGATAGGCTCGTACTGGCTGTATTGCTCGGCTAGCATATCCGCTTTTTCTTCAAACGCTGCGCGGTCAGCATCGGTCCACCAGTTGCGCTGTATACCGTTTGCATCTGACTTCGAGCCTTGGTCGTCAAAACCGTGTCCCATCTCGTGCCCAATTACCGCACCGATTGCACCGTAGTTAACTGCTGCGTCGGCGTTTGGATCAAAGAATGGCGGTTGTAAAATAGCCGCTGGGAATACAATTTCATTAAACGAGCTATTGTAGTAGGCGTTAACGCGCTGCGGTGTCATACCCCAGCGGTTGCGATCCGTTTTCTCTAGCTCGCGCTCTACCGACTGGTCTTGGAAGAATGTACGTAGGTTACGAACATTGCCCACTAAGTCCTTGTCGCTAATGGTTACGCCATCAAAAGATTGCCATTCGTCTGGGTAGCCAATTTTAGGGTTAAATGCCATAAGCTTTTCTTTGGCATTTACCTTGGTTTCTTCGCTCATCCAGTCTAGGTTTTCAATACGCTCACCTAGTGCTGTACGCAAGTTCTCAACCAGCTCTGCCATCTGCTCTTTTGAGCTTTCTGGGAAGTATTCGTTTACGTAAATCTTACCGATAGCAAAGCCCAGTGATTCAGTACCAGACATTTGGCTCACTGCGCGCTTCCAACGAGGACGAGGCTCTTGCTGACCGCTTAGTGTGCGACCAAAGAAGTCAAAGTTGGCTAGGTAGATATCTTCAGAAAGGAAGTCCGCATTGTTTGAAATAGTGTGATACTTCAAGTACGACTTCCAATCGGCTAAGTCAGCTTCGTTAATAATCTTAATAACGTCTTTTACTGGCTCAGGCTGTGTAATATTCAGCTCAGGCACTTTATAACCGGTTTGAGCAAAATACGTGTCCCAATCAAAGCCAGGGTATTCGTCAGACAGTTTGCTACGCTCAATTTGATTAAGTGTAAGGTCGCGGTCACGGCGCTTTTCGCGAGGCCACTGAATTTCTGCAATTTGTGTTTCAAGAGCAAGAATGTTTGCTGCTTTTTCGGCTGCGTCTTCTTCGCCTGCAAAATTGAGCATTTGCTCGATGTGTGCTACGTAAGCTTCACGAATCTTAACAAAACGTTCGCTATCACTTAGGTAGTAATCGCGATCAGGAAGACCTAAGCCACCTACGCCAACACTTAACTGGTATTCGTTCGGGTCAAGACGGTTGTACCACATGCCACCGTAAATTGGTGTGCTTGAACCTACCAACCAGCTATTACCAAACGCCTTGGTTAGGTCAGTTCTATTCTCAATACTATCTATAGAGGTTAGTACGTCTTTAATCGGCTCAATACCTTTTTCGTTGATGGTATCGGTATCCATGTAAGCAACGAAAAAGTCGTGAACAAGCTTCTCTTCTGCATTCAGCGAAGACTTTTCCATTAGACCGTCAATGATGTTCTTAACTTGCTCTTCACTGCGCTCGGCAAGACCAGTAAATGCGCCGTAGCGAGTTTTATCAGCGGGTAACTCGTAGTTGTCGTACCAAGTACCGCTTGCGTACATAAAGAAGTCGTCACCAGGTTTTACCGCTTCGTTGCGAGCGGTTAAATCTACGCCGAATGAACCTAGCTCAGCTTCGCCCTTCATCTCTGGCGCTTCAACACTGCTCGTTTGGTCTTTTGCTTGTTCAGGTTGGCCACAACCTGCAAGGCCTAAAGATGCCGCAATCGCTACGGCAAGAAGTTTATATTTCATCATTTTTCTCGTTGTGATTATAAGTGTCGTCGTTAGGTGCAGTGACACTCGTTGTTTTTAAAGTAGGCACAAATTCCTTGTTAAACGGTAAAGCATTCCGTGCCTGATTAAAATAGCTTGTGATATGCGGCGTTTCTCGCTGTAAAAAGTCTGCTACCGCTGTGTGAAACGACCCGTGTTGTAATTTGTGATGTGAACGGCAATAAATGGGCTCGAAGCCGCGAAGTATTTTATGCTCACCCTGGGTGCCGGGGTTAAATAGCGGCAGCTTTTTCGCAATGGCAAATTCAATGCCTTCAAAATAACAGCAGGCAAAATGTAGCCCGTCTATTTCTTTCAGCGCTCCCCAGTATCTGCCATACAGCCCTGTATCATCGTAGAAAAAGAGGGCGCTGGCTACCGCTACCTCATTCTCTATTGCCGTCACTATAAGCATGTTGTCGCTCATGCTCTCGACAAGCTGCTCAAAGAAGGCATCATTTAAATATCCCACGTGACCGCTTCGTTTTAAATAGGTAGCTTTGTAACACTTTGTAAAAAACTGAAGTGTTTCTGGACTAATATCATTGCCGGTATGATGGGTAAAGCGAACGCCTTGCTCGTTTAGTTTGCGTCGACTTTTCTTGATATCTTTCCTTTTGCGGGAGGTAAGCGCATTTAGAAAATCATTGAAATCATTATAGCCGTAGTTATGCCACTGAAACTGAACCACGTATCGGGTTAGGTATCGGTTTAGCGTGTCGGATTGATCTCGTAGTCGTGCAATGGATAAGTCATCGGATAAATCATTTGCCTTGTGGATACCGCTACTGGTGATTTGAGCCGATGTGCTTTCATTTGGGAATAACCAGTGAAAAGAAGATAAGGTTTCACCAAATACGGATTCTACGTACGTTGCCACCGTATCTTCCAGTTCGTGTAAAAGCGCCGGAGTAAGCATAATGTGCCCATCACAAAGTAGCCTTGGACCAGTTACAGGCGTGAAGGGAATGGCCGATATCCATTTGGGATAATAGTCGAGACCGTGCTGTGCATAAGCATTAGCCCAAGCGTGGTCAAAAACATATTCACCGTAGCTGTGAGTTTTCAGGTAGCCAGGAATAACAAGATTTGCAGCCTCATGCTGACCTTTTGCTATAGCGATATGGCAAGGTTGCCATCCAGATTCATTGCAACACGAACCGCTGCGTTCTAGCGCATGCAAAAATTCATAAGAAAGGAAAGGACCCGCATCCTTCGCGAGGTTTTGCCAGCGCTCTTTAGAGAACTGTTCAATCGAATCTATTATTGTTATGCGATAGTCAGATGCTGTCATGCAATTTACATCATGTAGAGGTTAAGTGCGTAAAACGTTAGATAGTCGCAATGTACGAGTATTTAACGCTAAAATAACGCGGTTTCTACGTTTAATACAGAAGAGTAAGCTTACAAAAATGTCAGAGTTCGACCGAAAAATCATTACCGACGCGATTACTCGCATGCTGGCACGACGAGAGCATAGCTTTAACGAGATTATGCGAAAGTTGCAGCAGAAGGGAATAACGGGTGATGCTTTCATGCCTATTCTGGAGGAATTCAAAGATGCTGATATCCAAAGCGATGCGCGATTTGCCGAAAGCCGAGCTCGCGCACTGTACTTAAAAGGGAAGGGGCCTCGCGCGATAAAACTAGACTTACAGCAATACGGTGTTGATGAGAGTACCGCAGAGTACGCAATGAGAGAGATTGACGCTGACTGGTTTGAAAGCGCTAAGAAAGTGAAAGAGAAAAAGTTTGGTGAGTTCTATGAAACCGAATTCGCGTTAAGGCAAAAGCAGAAACAGTTTCTTCAGTATCGCGGTTTTTATCAGGAACACATTGAATATGCGGTAAGCGCAAACGAATCTAGCTAAAACGGCTTTGGCACGAACAGCTGGGTTCTCACCTATGTTGCCTTGTAAATATGGGCTCTCGGCGATTCGTTTTGTGAATACTGGCTATTTTCGTCGATTTAAAGTGAAATTTGAGCTTATCTTACCCCCGTTACACTTAACAAAATTGCGCTATCCATGGTATTGTTGCGCAAATTTGTGTGCATTTTAATTATCCAGAGAAATATAGCGGAGATTGGCGTGTTGTGTATTAGCAAAACGCCCCGATTATAAGGCTCATTAGAACAGGCAAATCGCACGTTTCAAAAATAGAATAAAGGAAGTTAGGTTTTCAATGACATTATCAACTGCTGACTTACGTAACAAGTTTATCGATTATTTTAAAAGCCATGGCCACCAAGCGGTGGCGAGCTCGTCACTGGTACCGGCAGATGATCCCACACTTCTTTTTACCAACGCGGGCATGAACCAGTTTAAAGACTGCTTCTTAGGTGCGGAAAAGCGCAGTTATACCCGTGCGGTATCATCGCAGCGCTGCGTTCGCGCAGGTGGTAAGCATAATGACCTTGAGAACGTAGGTTACACTGCGCGTCACCACACCTTTTTTGAAATGCTGGGTAACTTCAGCTTTGGCGATTACTTCAAAAAAGAAGCGATAGAGTTTGCGTGGAATTTCCTTACCAAAGAAATTGGTTTGCCAAAAGAAAAGCTCTTAGTCACCGTTTATTCAGAAGATGACGAAGCGTTCGACATCTGGGAAAAACATATTGGTGTTCCAAAAGAAAAGATTATTCGCATTAGCACGTCAGATAACTTCTGGTCTATGGGCGATACCGGTCCATGTGGTCCTTGTTCTGAAATCTTCTACGATCACGGTGCTCACATTTGGGGTGGTCCTCCGGGAACACCAGAAGAAGATGGCGACCGTTTTATCGAAATTTGGAACCTGGTATTTATGCAGTTTAATAAACAAGCTGACGGTACCATGGAGCCACTCCCTAAGCCTTCAATCGATACGGGCATGGGTCTTGAGCGTATTTCCGCTATCTTGCAGAACGTGCACAGCAACTACGAAATCGACCTTTTCCAAAACTTGATCAAATCGGCAGCATCAATTGTTGGTAGCGAAGATTTAGAGAACAAGTCACTTCGGGTTATTGCCGATCACATTCGTTCGTGCAGCTTCTTAATTTGCGATGGCGTTATGCCATCGAATGAAGGGCGCGGATACGTATTACGCCGCATCATCCGTCGCGCTGTTCGCCACGGCTATCAGCTTGGCGCAAACGATATCTTCTTCTACAAGCTTGTGGCATCACTTGCAAAAGAAATGGGTGAAGCATACCCAGAACTTGTAGACCAGCTACCGGTAATTGAAAAAGTACTGCGTGTTGAAGAAGAGCAGTTTAGCAAAACACTAGCCCGTGGTATGGCTATTCTAAACGATACGTTAGAAACCTTAGAAGGCGATACTGTGCCGGGTGACGTAGTGTTTAAACTTTACGACACTTATGGCTTCCCTACTGATTTAACCAATGATGTAGCGCGTGAGCACGACCTTAAGATCGACGAAGAAGGTTTTGAAGCAGCTATGCAGGCGCAGCGGGCTCGTGCACAACAAGCTAGCAACTTTGGTGCAGACTACAACAGTAAACTCGCCATTGACCACACAACCTCATTTACTGGGTACACCGATGTAGAAGGCCAGGCGAATGTGGTTGAACTTATCGCCGACAATGCGTTTGTAGAGAAGCTTGAAGACGGTCAAGAAGGCGTTGTGGTATTAGATAGCACGCCGTTCTACGCTGAAAGCGGTGGTCAGGCAGGTGACAAAGGCGTGCTTCGCGTGGCTAACGGTGAATTCATTGTGACCGACACCCAAAAAATGGGTAATGCGTTTGCACACAAAGGTATTGCTAAAGGTTCGGTATCTAAAGGTGATACGGCAACCGCAGCGATTGATGCAGCAAATCGTGAAGCCATTAAAAAGAACCACAGCGCAACGCATTTACTTCATGCAGCACTGCGTGAAATTTTAGGTGAGCACGTAACTCAGAAAGGTTCATTGGTTGAAGCGCCGCGCATGCGTTTTGACTTCTCGCATTTTGAGGCAGTAACGGCTGAGCAACTTGCTGAGATTGAAAGGCGAGTTAACCAAGAAATTCGTGCAAATCACACGTTAGCAACTGAACTGATGGATTTAGATGAAGCTAAAGCATCAGGCGCAATGGCGCTATTTGGTGAAAAGTACGACGAAAAAGTTCGTGTGGTAACCATGGGGCCATTCTCTGTTGAGCTATGTGGTGGTACTCACGTTACACGTACTGGTGATATTGGCTTGTTTAAAATTACCAGTGAAGCGGGTATTGCATCGGGCGTTCGACGTATTGAAGCGGTTACTGGCGAACACGCACTTGAAGTTGTGCAAACACAGCAGGCAACACTGTCTTCATTGTCTGCATTATTAAAAACAGACAGCCAAAATGTGCTCGATCGCGTAGTTTCTCTACAAAATCAGACTAAAGAACTAGAAAAAGCGCTCAATTCTGCGAAACAAAAACTGGCGAGTCAGCAAGGTGCTGATATGCTTAGTAATGCAGTAGAGATAAATGGCGTTAAAGTTCTTATTGCTAATTTGGAAGGTGTTGAAGCGAAGTCATTGCGTTCAATGATGGACGACATTAAAAACCGAATTGGTGAAGGGATCGTAGTATTAGGTGTGGCTAATGACGCGAAAGTGAATCTTATTGCTGGCGTTACTAAAAACCTCACAAGTAAAGTTAAAGCGGGCGAGCTAGTTAACTTTGTCGCATCTCAAGTCGGTGGCAAAGGGGGCGGTCGTCCAGATATGGCGCAAGCAGGCGGTGATCAGCCTGAAAACTTGGGCCAGGCGCTAGATTCGGTTAACGCTTGGTTACAAGATAAGCTATAATTATTTCTGTGTATAACAGTGAGTTTTTGAAGTGACGCAGAAACATGGAATCACTGTCGCTTCCATCGGGTCGTGCCGATGGGTTGGCAAATCTTAATGGATGATGTTCAGTATTAAGGAACAGGAGCAAGCGAATGCTTATTTTGACTCGTCGAGTTGGTGAAACGCTTATGGTTGGTGACGATGTAACCGTTACCGTACTAGGTGTAAAAGGGAATCAGGTACGTATCGGTGTGAATGCACCAAAAGAAGTTTCTGTGCACCGTGAAGAGATATACATGCGCATTCAAGCAGAAAAAGGCGGTCAGCCAGGCTCTGCAGAATAATTGCATTATACGCTTCATTGGAAAAGGTCAGCTTACGCTGACCTTTTTTGTTTTAAGTGAGTAAATCTTATCGGGCTTTAGCGCAAGTCTATTGTTTCTGTTCTATTACGCCAGAAATGACGTTGTGATGTCTCGCACTAACGACCAAGTTAAGTCTCTGGGTCGTGCACAGCTTTTTTCTAGCACAATGCCTTCTGGGTGGACGATTTTTAAATCGAGACATTAACCGCTTTATCTGAGATTTTGGAGCGCTTTTAAATAACTTAAGTAAGTAATACGAATCAGCGTACTTGGTTTTGAACAAATAAATTCAAAACTTTTTGATATTATTTTTGAAAAATTGACTAAATTATTAAGGCGGGTCAGTTAAAACTGCAATGAAGCTGCACATATTCAAATGCAAATTAACGAGCATCGTTAAATAAAATTCGGTTTAATTGCTTGTATTGCGAACAAATTACTGGTTTTTTGCTCGAATCGTTTAAAATGGCAGCGGGTGAACAATTTCTTTATAAAAAAGGTTTGACTCAGGCCAATGAATCCGTAAAATGCACCCCGCAGTCAAGGAGAGGTGGGTGAGTGGCTGAAACCAGTTCCCTGCTAAGGAACCATACGCATATACGCGTATCGAGGGTTCGAATCCCTCCCTCTCCGCCATTATTCGTTGGCAGTGACGGCCAACAACAAGTTTTGCGCGTGTGTAGCTCAGCTGGATAGAGTACCTGGCTACGAACCAGGCGGTCGGAGGTTCGAATCCTTCCACACGCGCCACTTATTTTAAAGCGTCACCTTTTGATGTAAAATTCAAAAGTACACAAGTTTACGCGTGTGTAGCTCAGCTGGATAGAGTACCTGGCTACGAACCAGGCGGTCGGAGGTTCGAATCCTTCCACACGCGCCATATTGAAAAACCCACCTTTTTAGGTGGGTTTTTTCATTTCTACTCCTTTTATTTTTGTTCTCTCCACTTTCGTCTAAGCGCGCTGTTCAAAATTTAAGCTAAACTTAATGTGTCTAACAGCAGTAAAGCGCGAGGTACGCTATGGCACATCCATCTACTACTTTTCGATTTTTAGCAGAACCTACCGACGTCAACTTTGGCGGTAACGTTCACGGTGGCATTGTAATGAAATGGATTGACCAAGCAGCCTATGCCTGTGCCGCGCAGTGGTCCAAATGTTACTGCGTCACGGTATCTGCCAATGGCATACGTTTCATAAAACCTATAAAAGTAGGCCAGCTAGTTGAGATAACCGCATCGTTGGTACACACTGGTGCGTCAAGTATGCATATCTATGTTGTGGTTAAATCGGGCGACGCCACCGAAAACACTACGTCTGTCGCAAATCGCTGTTTTATAACTTTTATGGCGGTGGACTGTGAGGGAAGCCCAGTAAATGTGCCTGCTTACGTACCCGAGGATGAACGACATATGCAGCTAGAATTAGTGGCGATGCATGCGAAAGATTTCGCTAAACAGCTAGACAGTGACTTTACGGAGAATATAGGCTTTCATTAAGGCGTGAGTATAAATGAACGTAAACGTAGATTGCTGGCATCGGCAACGCTTATGCTAATTCCTAAAATATGCTTTTGTTGCAAATTTATTAAAGAATAATGCATTAAGTTTCATTTTGGCGGGTTTTATTCATTTTAAAGTGGTTTTTTATGCTACTTTGTTGTGTTTTGAAAAACCACGTGATACTTATTCAGGTACAAAATAACAACAGGATTGAATATGGATTCGGGATCCGTCGCTAGCCTGCTCTTTGAAGCAGGTTCTCTTATGCTTATAGGAATGGTATTTGTTTTCTCATTCTTAGGGCTTCTTATTGTGGGTATTCATCTCATTGCACGGTTTTGTGAAGCCTTTCCCGGTGAAACAGCAGAGCCTTCCGCTAATTTAAAAGGGCCTTCAGCTAATTTAGGCCGAAACAATCAAGCGGTACAACCAGGAATAGATGGAAGCGTTGTCGCCGCTATTTCTGCCGCCATTCATACCCATCGTCAAAATTCAAAAAAATAAAGCCTAATCAGGAGTTACCATGTCTAAGCCTCTGGCCCTTACCGAGCTGGTCCTGCGAGATGCACACCAGTCGCTTCTTGCTACGCGTATGCGTATTGAAGATATGCTTCCCATAGCAGAAAAACTAGATAAAGCTGGCTTTTGGTCAGTTGAATCTTGGGGTGGTGCTACATTTGATGCCTGTATTCGTTATTTAGGGGAAGACCCTTGGGAGCGCATCAGAAAGCTAAAAGCAGCCATGCCTAACACGAAACAGCAAATGCTGTTGCGTGGCCAAAACCTATTGGGTTACCGCCATTATGCTGACGATGTTGTCACTCGCTTTGTAGAGCGAGCTCACGAAAGTGGCGTAGATGTATTTAGAATTTTTGATGCCATGAATGACATTAGAAATTTGAAAACCGCAATAAAAGCGACCATAGACAGTGGCGCTCACGCGCAAGGGACAATTTCTTATACGGTAAGCCCTGTGCACAATCTTAAGCTTTGGCTCGAAATGGCGAAACAGCTAGAAGACCTAGGGGTTCATTCTATCTGCGTAAAAGATATGGCTGGGCTTTTAAAACCGTACGAGTGCGAGGCATTGATTACCGGATTAAAAGAAACGGTTGATGTACCTATTGCCATGCAGTGCCATGCCACAACAGGGTTGAGTACAGCGACGTATCAAAAAGCTATCGATGCCGGTATTGATATGCTGGACACGGCTATTTCTTCAATGAGCATGACTTATGGTCATAGCGCAACTGAGACCATGGTTTCTATCGTAGAAGGTACTGAGCGCGATACGGGCATTTCATTGCCTGAGCTTGAAGACATTGCCAGTTACTTCAGAGAGGTAAGAAAGAAATACAGCAAGTTCGAAGGCAGCCTCAAAGGGGTAGATGCACGTATTCTTTTGGCTCAAGTACCGGGCGGAATGCTAACCAACATGGAAAGCCAGCTTAAAGAGCAGGGCGCTGAAGATAAATTCGAAGAAGTGTTGAAAGAAATTCCACGGGTGAGGGAAGATCTTGGGTTTATTCCTCTGGTTACGCCAACCTCACAAATTGTAGGCACGCAGTCAGTGCTTAACGTACTTACCGGCGAGCGTTACAAAAGCATTACAAAAGAAACCGCAGGCGTTCTCAAAGGTGAATATGGCGCTACCGCAGCACCAGTAAACAAGGAATTGCAGGCGCGTGTACTTGATGGCGCAGAACCCGTGACATGCCGCCCTGCTGACAATATTGCCCCAGAGCTGGATACACTGAGTAAAGAGCTTGATGAACTGGCCGAGAAAAAGCAATTATCGCTGTCAGACGATAAAGTTGATGATGTTCTGACTTATGCCTTATTCCCGCAAATAGGCCTAAAGTTTATCGAAAACCGCGGCAACCCTGATGCGTTTGAACCTGCACCTAGCGCGCAAGAGTCGCAAAGCTCGAGTGCGCCTAAATCTGCTGAAGCCAAGTCAAACTCACAAGGGGCTACCGCGAGTGAAACTTACGACGTAAACGTAGATGGAAAAGTGTATCGCGTAGAAGTGGCACCTTCAGGTACGCTGACGAGCGTTACACCTGCAAGTGGCTCTCAGACGCAGGCACAGTCTCAAACCAATAGCGCTGCGCCATCAGCCTCTGCCGCTTCACAGTCTATTGATGCACCGCTTGCAGGTAACGTCTTCAAAGTCTTGGTGAGAAACGGCGACAGCGTGTCAGAAGGCGATGTGGTCATGATCTTAGAAGCCATGAAAATGGAGACAGAGATCCGCTCCGCATTTACAGGTACTGTTACCGACATTACCGTTGGTGAAGGCGATGCCGTAACCAGTGGTCAACCGTTAATCTTATTGGGGTAGTACATGGATAAGTTAATGGTACTTTGGGATAGTACCGCGCTTGCGCACTTTGAAGCCGGCCAGCTTATAATGATGGCAGTGGGTTTCGGCTTGTTGTACTTGGCCATTGTTAAAAAGTTTGAGCCATTGCTTTTACTGCCCATTGGTTTTGGTGCATTGCTTACTAACATCCCTATCGCTGGTTTTTCAGAAGCTGGGGGCTTGTTGCACTACATATACAAAATCGGCATAGATACAGGGGTATTCCCTCTGCTCATCTTTATGGGCGTAGGCGCAATGACTGATTTCAGTGCGCTTATTGCTAACCCTAAAATGTTGTTACTTGGCGCAGCTGCGCAGTTCGGTATTTTTGCTACCTTGTTTGGCGCGATAGCGTTAAACCTTATACCTGGCTTTGAGTTTACGTTAAAAGACGCGAGTGCCATTGCTATCATAGGTGGCGCGGATGGGCCTACTGCCATTTTCCTCGCCTCACGGCTTGCGCCTGATTTGCTTGGTGCGATTGCCGTCGCTGCATACTCTTATATGGCGTTGGTACCTATTATCCAGCCACCTATCATGAAAGCGCTGACCACAAAAGAAGAGCGCGAGATAAAAATGGGTCAACTACGACCTGTGTCAAAGCGAGAGAAGATTATTTTCCCGCTTGCTGTGCTATTTATGACTATCTTGTTTTTACCGGCCGCAACGCCGCTTGTCGGCATGTTCTGCTTCGGTAACTTAATGAAAGAGTGTGGCGTGGTAGACAGATTGAGCAAAACAGCCCAAAACGAGCTCATCAATACGGTCACCATTTTCCTTGGTTTAGCAGTAGGATCAAAGTTATCAGCTGAAGCATTCCTTACGGTCGAGACTTTAGGTATTTTGGGGCTTGGGGCTATCGCGTTTGGTATAGGCACTGCCGCAGGCGTACTTATGGCCAAGCTAATGAGCAAGCTGTCGGGTGGCAGTATAAACCCGCTAATAGGCGCGGCTGGCGTGTCTGCTGTGCCAATGGCTGCTAGAGTAGTGAACAAGGTTGGGTTAGAAGCAAACCCACATAACTTTCTACTAATGCATGCAATGGGGCCTAACGTGGCAGGCGTACTAGGTAGTGCGGTTGCCGCAGGTATTCTGTTGGCACTTGTTGGGTAGGTCCTACTTCCGCATTTAGAAAAAGGGGCATCTAACTGCCCCTTTTTTACGTTTTTAGCACTATTTCAGCAGAGAATGTCGACTAGAGTGAAGGTAATTAGCGCATTCAGTTTCATAGGCTAAATCAGCGTGAAAGAAAGAAGTGTGCGTGTCTAATGAGATTGGAAGTTAGCGTTTTATCTTATCGTATTTTGCGGCACTAGCGATTGGTATGCGGTTACTAGCTTCTTAGTACGAGTATGCTGTGGCCACCTAAAGATAGTCTCGGTCTTCCCTTCCTCTACAATTTCGCCGCCTTCCATTACGATAATTCTATCTGCAATGTGGCGCACAATCCCTAAATTGTGGCTAATAAAAATAAAGGCTAAGCCCAACTCTTGTTGCAGCTGCAAAATAAGGTTTACGGTTTGCGAACGGATGGTGGGGTCTAGTGCTGCAAAAGGTTCATCAGCCACTAACACTTTAGGTTTTAAAACAATGGCCCTGGCAAGCGCTACGCGCTGCTGTTGTCCATCAGAAAGCATATGACGGTAAAAGTAATAGTGTTCGCGTAAAAGCCCTACCTTAACCAACATATCTTCAATAATTGGTTTGCGTTCGGCTTCACTTAGCCCTGTATTTAAACGCAAAGGTTCGTCAAGAATTTTGCCAACGGGTACAGCCGGGTTCATCGACTCAGCACTGTGCTGCAGAATCATCCGAATGTCGTGAGTGCGTTTTCGCTGCCCATCTTTTGACTGGTACTTTGCTAAATATTTGTGGGTGTTTATTTCGATTTCACCAGCATCGGCAGGCAGTGCACCTACTAGTAATTTTGCAAGTAATGATTTACCTGAACGGTTTTCACCAATAATAGCGATAGTTTCCCCTCGCTTAACGCTCAAATTAACCGGGCCAAGCTGGAATACTTCAGGCCGCTTTGACCATCGTTTCTTTTCGTTGTGTATAAACGTGAGATCTTTTACCTGCAAAATATCCATTACAATTTCTCCATATGAAGCGGATAATGGCAGCTATAGTTATGGTCATGAATTTTACGTACTGCTGGAGTTTGAACACAGGCTCGTTGCGCGCGCGGGCAGCGCGGACCCAATCGGCATCCAATAGGTAAATGTTGAAGCGTTGGTATAGAGCCGCTTAAGGTTGGTAATGATGACTTCGGCGGCAAATCTTTTCTGAAACTCGGTGCACTATCTAGCAATGCTTTGGTATACGGATGAAGCGGGCGCTTCTTAATGTGCTTCATTTTTCCAGATTCGACGGTTTGTCCAGCGTATAGCACCGTCATAGAATGAGACATACTTGCGATTGCCAGCAAATCATGGCTGACAAACAAAATAGATAGGGAACGGGTTTGATTCAGGCGCGTAAATAGCTTCAATATCTGTGTTTTTGTCGTTGGCTCCATGCCTCGAGTTGGGTCATCTGCGATTAGCAATTTTGGTTGAGATACCAACGCCATCGCGATCATAAATTTTTGACCAATATCAGCAGGGATTTGATGAGGAAATGCGCTCAAGTAATGCTTGTGGTGCTTTATTCCCACCTTATGTACGGTACTTATGGCTATCTTCTTTCTGTGCTGAGCTCGTTGCCAAAACCATCTACCTTCAACGAATTCATCAGGAATACTTTCTTCGAGTTGCTCGCCTAACGTCGCTGATGGGTCCAAACTAGCCTGGGGGTTTTGAAAAACTACCGCGATTTCACGACGCATTACTTCGCGGCGTTGCTGCACCGACATGCCTAAAAGGTTTTCACCATTCCAGCTCATGCGGTCGGCAGTTAAATTCCACTGATTGGGCAGCGCTCCACATATTGCAGATACAATCAAGCTTTTACCAGAACCTGATTCACCAACCAGAGCGCGGATCTCTCCCGAGCTTACCGACAAATTTACCTTATCCAAGGCCTTTATTGTGCCTTCACCATTCTGCATTTCTAAGGTGAGATTTTTAATATCAAGCATTGGCATATCAGTAACTCACCCTTTTTCGAAGCGAAGAACGTAGGCCATCACCCACTATGTTAATGGACAGCACTATAAAAAATATCGTCATGCCAGGGACCGCTACGTTCCAAGGTGCCAAGTAAGTTACATCCAGCCCATCGGCTAGAATAACGCCTAGCTCAGGTAACGGTGATTGGGCACCTAAATTTAAAAAGCCCAGTGCTGAAATATCAATCACCGCGATAGAAAGCGCAAGGGTCCCCTGCACAACCAGCATCTCCGTCATGTTGGGTAAAATAGAGTGAATGAAAAGCTGCCATTTACTAGCCCCATCTAATGTCGATGCCACGATGTAGTCTTTCTTCATCTCAGCGCGCACAAAGCTTCGCGTGTGATGCACAAACTGAGGAATTAAAGCCAGCGTGATTGCCCACATACTGTTGACCAAGCCTGTACCCAATATAGCAACGATAATAATGGCTATGAGAAGGGTAGGTATAGCCATGAGTGCATCGAGTAAATGGTTCACCACACTGGATCGCACTCCTCTTAGCATGCCAGCGAGCGTACCTAGACTCACGCCCATTAACATAGCAAGCACAACAGTGATAAATGCTGAACCTAACGTAGTTCTGCAGCCATAGATAATACGAGTGAACAAGTCTCGTCCCAACGCGTCTGTTCCAAAAAGATGAGAAATGGAGCCATTAGCTAGCCAGCTTGGCGGTATTAATAACCCATCAATATTTTGCTCTATTGCACCATAGGGGGTGATGACAGGAGCGAACAATGCACATACAACAAACAGCGCCAGCATGATTAAGCCGAGCATAGAAATGTGGCTCGCTTTAAACGACGCCCAGGTTCTTTGCCACGGCGATGGATGAAACTCTTCTTCGTACAAACTAAACTGTGGCACGTTCGTATTTCTCTCTACTTGGATCAATCAAACGGTTAAATAAATCAACGAGAATTGTTAGGGTAACCACCACCGTAGATACCGCCATCATGCCGATACGAAGAGCAGGGTAATCTCGTTGATAAATGGCTTGAATCAACCAGTTGCCAATACCGGGCCATGAAAATAGGGTTTCAACAATCATAGCATTCGTTATAAGCGTAGTAATTTGAATGGCCATTAACGGTAAAATAGGAAGCAGCGCATTACGAAGAATATGACGGAAGAATATTTGCCAGCTAGAAAGCCCGCGCGACACAGCAGCAGCAATGTATGGACGATGCTTTACATCTATAACAGAGCGCCTGGTTATGCGAATCATTGAGGCCGTAGTAACGGCACCGATAGCAAACGTGGGCAGCGCTAGGTGAGACAACGCATCTTTTAAAGCCAAGGATTTGTTTTCGATATCTGACAGTAACACGTCAAACAAAATAAAGCCGGTAACCGGTTCTATGTCGTAGATTAAGCTTATTCGACCAGATAGTGGTGCCACATCTAACTGCAAACTAAATATAAGAATAAGCAGCAATGCAAACCAGAAAACGGGAAAAGAATAGGTGGTAATACTCGTGCTATTGATTAAATGATCAGACGTTGAATAACAGCGAATACCGGCATAATACCCTAAAGGTATTCCAACAAATAAAGCCATTAACATCGCATATGTTGCTAATTCTATGGTGGCGGGCATGGCAATGCCCACTTCTTCTCGAAGCGGCAGACCAGAGGTAAAGCTGTATCCCCAGTCTCCCGTCAGTAGATTACCCACGTAGTAGAAAAATTGAAAAGCATAGGACTGGTCTAGCTTAAATTGTTTTTCAAGTGCCGCGCGCTGAATTTCGTTTTGAGGCACAAGTCCGGTCAAGTTTTCGAGAGTGTCGCCTGGAAAGAGGTATGCGAGTGAAAACGAAATAATTGTTAACACTAAAAGCGTTAATATAAATAAAGTACAATATCTTACGAGAATCTGGATCACAGTGTTTTTTCTACCCCACCAAAACGTACACCACCGAAGGGATTTATTGTCATGCCTTGTAATTCATTTCTATATGCTTGATAGCGATAGGCATGGGCAATGGGCACCAAGGGAAGACGCTCGTATAATAGACGATTCACTTGCTTATAAATAGTGGTACGCTCTTCAATATCATCGGTTTGAAGGGCTTCATTGAGCAGCTTATCATAGTCATCGTTACACCACATCGCGCGGTTTGTGCCCGATGGTATGGCGCCGCAGCTCAAAAGGGGGCGATAAAAATTATCAGGGTCACCGTTATCCGCAGACCAGCCAATTAATACTGAGTCGTGCAGGCCTTCCTGAAGATGGCGCCTGAATGTAGTCCAATCGTAGCTTACAATGGTGGCCTCCACCCCAACGTCGCGAAGATAGCGCTGAATAAGCTCTGCCATTTTATTCGCGTTTGGGTTGTAAGCGCGTTCTACAGGCATAGCCCATATCGTCATTGAAAACCCAGGCGCTACACCTGCATCAGCCAGTAATTTGCGCGCCAATACCGGATTATAGGCCGTGTCATCAGCATCATTTTGAAACGCCCAACTTGCCGCAGGCAGCAATGTTTTCGCTCGCGTAGCGCTATCGAAATACACAGCTTCTAATAGGGTGTTTTTATCAATAGCGGCAGCGAGTGCCCGCCTTACATCAGGGTTATCAAATGGTGGGCGCTGGGTGTTAAAGGCCCAAAAGCCAATGTTAAGGCCCGGTTTTTCGGCTAGTGTCAGGTCACTTTCGGTGCGAATCACCTCAAGCTCAGTTTGTGCAGGAAACGCTGTTGCGTCACATTCCCCAGTCATTAGCTTTGCCAATCTAAGTGAGCTTCGTGGCGTTATATCAAAAATGAGTTGCTCGACCACGGGCGTTTCCGGCTTCTGTTCTTCGCTCAACCCATGAGGCTCTGATGTCACGCCACTGTCGCCGTTGGGGTGTTCTTCCATTGCTTGTATACGCCAATAGTTGTCATGGCGTTGATACTTAATAAAGTGATCTTTGCGATAGCTGTAAAATTTAAATGGCCCGGTGCCAATTGGAAGTTCGTCAATTTGGCTCGGTGTACCGGCCTTTGCAAGCGTGTCGGCATATTCTTCTGACAAAATAACAGCGAAGTCTGTAGCTAAATTTGATAAGAATGAGCTATCGCGGCGTTTAAGCGTGATTTCAACGCGATAGCCGTTGACACGCTCTACCGATTCAATATTTTGAGCAAGACCAATACTTTCAAAATACGGGTAACGCCCGCCTGACACATAATGATAAGGGTGCGAACGCAAACGCCACCGGTTTATACTAAAAATAACGTCGTCGGCGTTGAAATTCCGTGTAGGTTCGAAATAGCCTGTTTTGTGAAACCAAACGTCTTTGCGAAGCTGAAAAGCATAGGTAAGTCCATCATCGCTAACTAACCAACTACTCGCTAGGCTTGGCACAATACGACCCGAATTCGGATCGAAATCGAGTAGTCTGTCGTATAGTTGGTGCGAGGTTGCATCCGATGTTGTACTTGACGTATCGAGCTGGGGGTTAAAAGTAACTGGATTGCTTTCAGAGCAGTAAATGATGCCTGTATTGTAAAACGCTTGCTTATTCTGTTTAGCGCAAGATGCAACTAAAAGCGCCGTACATAAACACAATGACAAACGCGTTACCAAACCATGGGACATGCTTTACGCCTCAACGTTTTCAGCGGAAGAATCTAATAAGTTATATTTTTTGAGATAGCCTCGTAGCTGATGATAAGTTAGGCTCAATTTTTCTGCGGTTTTCTTTTGATTAAACTGACTATCAGCAAGTGCCTGTTTTATCATATCTATCTCATGTTGTTGAGAGCGTTCTTTCAAATCTATGGGATATTCAACAATTTCTTGCTTTGGAGCTGGGGCAAGCGGAGTAACGTCGACATTTTCTGTCCGCTCGCTAACAAATGGGATGTCTGTCTGTACTTTTTTGTTAACCGAGTCTGATGTGCTCACTCTATCGTTTGTTTTTACTCTGCTCTTTGGACGATAGACAGACTCGAATGGATCAAGCACTATTTCATGTACTGGAAGATGAGGGTTGTTAGTTCTATAAACTGCTCGTTCGACCACGTTTTTGAGCTCCCGTATGTTACCAGGCCAATCATAGTCAAGTAGCGTGCGTTTGGCTTTCTCGGTAAATCCGCTAAATAACTCCATCTCCATTTCGCGGGCCATGTTAATAGCAAAATTTTCGGCTAACATCATGATGTCCTCACGACGTTCGCGAAGAGGAGGGATAGTAATAACGTCAAACGCAAGTCGATCCAAAAGGTCAGCGCGAAACTCACCTGCGTCAGCAAGAGCCGGTAAATCTTCGTTTGTCGCTGCGATAAGGCGAACATCAGTTTTTACTGATTTGCTGCCACCAACGCGCTCAAACTCACCGTATTCAACGACACGAAGCAGCTTCTCCTGAATAAGGCCTGATGTGTTGGCAAGTTCGTCCAAAAACAAGGTACCGTTATGAGCAACTTCAAAACGGCCTTCACGACGTTTTGACGCGCCAGTAAACGCGCCTGCTTCATAGCCGAAAAGCTCACTCTCTAATAAACTTTCGCTTAACGCTGCGCAATTTAGTTTAATGTAGTTTTGATCCCAGCGCTTAGAGAGGAAGTGGAGTCGGGCCGCTATCAGCTCTTTACCTGTGCCTCGCTCGCCTATAACAAGCACTGGCTTGTCTAGCGGTGCAATCTGTGAAATTTGTTCTAAAACTTCTAGAAAACTATTCGCTTGACCAAGCAAATTATCTTGCTGTCGATACCTACTCATTAAATCCCTCAAAATTTAGTCATTTCGACCAATTAATAGTGTAGAACAAAATAAATTGATAAACGAGTATTATTTGGCTGCGTGAAAAATGTATAAAAAATAGTAAGTTAGCATCGACGGAAAGTTGGCAAGTATATTGAATACTATGTTTACCAAGAGTAACCTATTTATCAAGTGTGGTGTTTTTAACACTTACCATTTTTAGCAAGAGGTAATTATTATGGGTATCTTCTCGCGTTTTACAGATATTGTGAATTCGAACATTAATGCGCTTTTAGACAAGGCAGAAGATCCTGAGAAAATGGTTAGATTAATCATTCAGGAAATGGAAGACACATTGGTTGAGGTGCGCTCTGCATCTGCAAAAACCTTAGCCAATAAAAAAGAAATTGTTAATCAAATTGCCAAGTATGAAAGCGATGCAAGCGACTGGGAAGCGAAAGCAGAACTTGCGTTAAGTAAGGACAGGGAAGACTTAGCACGTGCTGCACTGCAAGAAAAGAAAAAGTCTGCAGAAGCTGCCGACGCACTAAGTAAAGAACTGGCCATTGTTGATGAACAAATCAGTAAACTTCAGGATGAAATTGGTCAGCTTCAAGAAAAGCTTGCGGATGCTAAGAGTCGTCAGAAGGCGATTATTATGCGCCAGAAAACGGCTAGCTCACGCCTTGAAGTGAAAAAGACGCTAGATAGCTCTAAAGTTGATAATGCGATGGGACGTTTTGAGCAATACGAGCGTAAGATTGATGACCTTGAATCCCAGGTAGAAGCCTATGATTTAGGTAAAAAGACACTGCAAGACGAGTTTGCCGAGCTAGAAGCTAGCGATAAAGTGGAAGACGAACTTGCGGCGTTGAAAGCGAAAGTTAAAGGTGCGAATCAAAGCGCTGAAAAGTCAGAATAATAAGAATAGGGTGTACCCTCCTGATGTTAATTCGGAGGGAGGGTAGTTACATCAGAGTTTGTAGGAGAGATTGAGATGGATGAAGGTACAATTGCAGTGTTGGTTATGCCCCTTGTGGTGTTCTCAATATTCGTAGCTCCCATTTGGCTAATTTTACACTACCGCAGCAAAAAGCAGGTCAACCAAGGACTGAGTGCAGAAGAGCATGCTTCCTTACAAGACCTAGCCGAGAAAGCTGAGAAGATGAGTGAGCGAATTGAGACATTAGAGGCCATTTTGGATAGCGAGGCGCCTGAGTGGAGGAATAGAGCATGAGAAATGGTAAACAGCTCTATCGAAATCCAGAAAATGCAAGGATCGCAGGCGTCTGTTCAGGGGTAGCCGAGTATTTTGGCCTTGAAACCTGGTTAGTTCGAATTTTAGTAGTAACAGGTTTCTTTTTGTTGGCTGGACCTTTCATCTTTGTTGCTTATATTGCAGCTTGGTTCATTCTTGATAAGAAGCCCATTGGGTTGAAAAATGCACCTGCACAACCTGTTTTTTCAAAAGGGAAGGGCTGGACAAATCCCAACGGTGGTCAGGTAAAAAGTTCAAAAGTCGAAGTGAAGACGAAAGTGTGGCAAGCGGGTGAGCCACCCAAGCAGGCATTTCATGATATTCGTAATCGCTTTGAAAAAGCCGAAGTCCGCCTTCGCAAAATGGAAACATATGTAACGTCTCGCGAATACCAACTCAATAAAGAAATTAGTCGTCTTTAATTGGCGATGGTGCGACAAGCAAACTTGAATGAAGCCGCTCGTGTTGAGCGGCTTTTTGTTATATAAAACAATGCGTTTGCTTGGTTTTGTAAAATTCCTGTTACAGCAAAATCGAGTCGCTCGTAAGGGCTTACACTTTTCGACGTCACGAATTTCATTAGACTGATAGGCAAGTTTTTAACTCTTATTGGTTACAGAAGTTATGCCAAAATCAACGCAATACCAGTCGAGACAATCTGATGAAAATGGCATTATCCATTGGTCAGATGAAGAGAATCAGATTTGGTCTGAACTCTACGCGAGACAAATTCCGCTGGTGAAAGAAAGAGCGTGCCAAGAATACTTGGACGGGCTTGATTTGTTGAAGTTAAATGAAAAGGAAATCCCTCAGCTACCCGACATCAACAAAGTACTGATGGAGAAAACGGGTTGGCAAACAGCCGAAGTGCCTGCGTTAATTAATTTTGGTGAATTTTTCAGATTACTGGCGAATAAGCAATTCCCTGTTGCCACCTTCATTCGTACTCGTGAAGAATTTGACTACCTGCAAGAGCCCGACATCTTTCATGAAGTGTTTGGTCATTGTCCGTTATTAACTAATCCAGCATTTGCCCATTTTACCCACACTTACGGCAAGTTAGGTTTAGCTGCTAGCAAAGAAGACCGAGTTTATCTTGCTCGTCTTTATTGGTTCACCGTAGAGTTTGGATTGGTGCGCGCGAAGGATGAACTTAAGATATATGGCGGCGGCATCTTATCTTCACCTGGCGAAACCATATACGCATTGGACAGCGACACCCCATTGCGTAACCCGCTTACTGCAATTGATGCGCTTCGAACACCTTATCGCATTGATATTATGCAGCCTCTTTATTATATCTTACCGGAATTCGACCATCTGTTTGAATTAGCGGAAATGGATATTATGGCACTCGTAGAAGAAGCGAAGTCTTTAGGGCTATTTTCCCCACTTTTCCCACCTAAAGAGAAAAAAGCCAGCTAACACTATTGTTAATTAAATGTGTTTTATATAGGATGCCGCTCACTGAAGCGGCATCTTTTTTATTTGGTATGCGCGGCCTTTTAATCATGCTCTCTGCGCGTTCTTGAATGTGTGATTCATCGCAAATTTAACCATCTGTAACATTTATCTTGTTATCTTTTTGTAAAAGTATGGTATTCTGTACATATATGTTTACAAAATAGCTATAACACCCTATGCGTCTAGAAATAAGCTGTCAGGACCGTCTTGGAATTACTCAAGATGTTTTAGATATTCTCGTTACTAAAGAAATAGACCTACGCGGTATTGAAATTGATCCCGCAGGTAAAATTTTCCTTAATTTTCCCAATATCGAATTTGCAGATTTTCAACATCTTATGCCTCAAATTCGCCGTATTGACGGGATCGATGATGTGAAGACGACCCTTTTCATGCCAGGAGAGCGTGAAAAAAATCAGCTGTCCGCGATCTTAAGAACGCTGCCCGACCCTGTGTTCTCAATAGACGCTAAAGGTAACATCTTATTGTGTAACGAAGCGGTGAGCGCTGGGCTTGAGATGCCGAGCAGTGAAATCGTAGGTACAGATATCAGCGAGGCTGTTAAGGGGTTCAACTTTACAAAGTGGATGGATGGAAAGTCACCAGGTCCACAATCTTCAAAAGTGAAGTTCATTCAACAGGATTATCTTGCCGATATGCTGCCTATAACTGTACCTGATGGTGAGAAAAATATGATCATGGCGGGTGCCGTAGTTATCTTGAAATCAGAAATGCGCCTTGGTCAACAATTTACAGCTTTTCACCAGTCGCCCACCGACAGTTTTGATCGCTTTATTACTCAATCTCCGTTTATGAAACGCGTCGTTCATGAAGCGAAGCGAATCGCTGATTTAGACGCTCCTATTTTAATATTCGGCGAAACGGGAACGGGTAAAGAAATGATTGCCAGAGCATGTCATCAGTCTAGCCGCCGCAGCGAGGGTGCGT
This sequence comes from Alteromonas marina, assembly GCF_000808575.1. GTDB lineage: Bacteria > Pseudomonadota > Gammaproteobacteria > Enterobacterales > Alteromonadaceae > Alteromonas > Alteromonas marina_A. Next base: position 97,144 of record NZ_JWLW01000066.1, on the reverse strand, counting down.
TTCTGGCGCTTAATTGTGCTTCATTACCTGATAGTGTGGCAGAAACTGAGTTATTTGGTTATGCGGCGGGCGCATTTAATCAACCAAATGCAAAAGTAGGTCTGCTGGAGCAGGCGAAAGGCGGTACTTTATTACTTGACGAAATAGCGGATATGTCTTCACAGCTTCAGGCCAAATTACTACGCGTTCTTGAAGATGGTGAATTTAGAAGAGTAGGAGATTCTGAGCCCGTTAAGGTAGATGTTCGATTTATTTGCACTACCTGCCGTGATTTAGGACAACTTGTAGAAGAAGGGAGATTCAGAAAAGAACTCTACTACCGCTTAAATGTACTAAGTCTAGTTATGCCATCATTAAAAGACCGAAGACAAGATATCGTGCCTCTTGCCGAGTCGTTTATTGTCCAACACAGCACAAAGCTAGGCCGTCGTCCTGCGAAGCTGAGCAAATCATGCGTTGATTTTCTACAGCAGTATCCATGGCCCGGTAACGTAAGACAGTTGCAAAATGCATTATATCGCGCGTTGTCACTGCTTGATGGCAAGGAAATAACGAAGGAAGATATTCAACTTCCAAGCTGTGCCCCCAGTGTCACCTATATAGATGAGAACTTTGACGGAACATTAGATGAGGAAGTGAAGAAATTTGAGAAGGACCTGCTCAAGCGATTGTACCCTTCCTATCCGAGTACTCGCCAATTAGCCAAAAAGTTAGGTTTGAGCCACACAGCTATTGCTAACAAGCTGAGAGAGTACGGCATCAACAAAGCGACGGTTAAGCTTTAATTCATCCATGTGCTGACCTTTGTTATTTGGCTAGGGTCAGCGCGTTTCGTTATTGTCTCTTATTCATCCAATAGCACAACAACATTACCTGTTACGAAAAATTTACATTGCCTGAATAGCAAGCCTGCTGTGGCATATCTATATGACAGTCGATGTAGTGCGTACATCCTTTCTTACAGCGGAATAAAACTTCGTCGCTCTAACACTTCTCAAGTTATACCGACTAGTGGCATAACTATACCTAGAAACCTAACGCTTATGCATAGAGCTGTAGCGCTGAAGCATCAAATTCGTTGTTCACGCCAATTGATCTAACACTCAAGCTATAAGCGCAGCAAGTAAATTATTCGTCGAGGAAAGAACAATGAAATTAGCGACCTACAAAAATGAAACCCGCGATGGCTGCCTGATGGTAGTGTCGAAGGATCTTTCTCGCGCGTGCAGTGCACAAGACATTGCGAAAACGATGCAGCAAGCATTAGATAACTGGAAAGAGATTGCTCCTCAGCTTCAGATGAAATACCAAGCACTCAATGATAACACGTGCGACAGCGTACCCTTTGACGCGTCTCGCTGCGAGTCACCGTTGCCTAGGGCTTATCAATGGGCTGACGGAAGTGCTTATGTGAACCACGTAGAGCTTGTGAGAAAAGCAAGAAATGCAGAAATGCCGGAAAGCTTTTGGACTGATCCCCTGATGTATCAAGGTGGTTCTGACGATTTTATCGGACCTCTTGATGACATCATATTACCAAGCGATGACTGGGGAATAGATTTTGAAGGCGAAGTAGCGGTTGTCACCGATGACGTTCCGATGGCGTGTTCACCAGAGCAAGCTTCAGAGCGTATCCGTCTTGTTATGCTAGTTAACGATGTCTCGCTTAGAGGGTTGATACCTGGCGAACTAGCGAAAGGGTTCGGCTTCTTTCAATCAAAACCTGCTTCTAGCTTCTCTCCTGTGGCGGTAACACCTGATGAATTAGGCGATGCGTGGAAAGATAGTAAAGTGCATCTGCCTCTGCGTTCAACCTATAACGGTGAATTGTTTGGCAAGCCAGAAGCGGGTCAGGACATGACATTTGATTTTGGTCAATTAGTTGCACATGCAGCGAAGAGCAGAAATCTAGGCGCCGGCGCTATCATTGGCTCAGGCACGGTTTCAAATAAGCAAGGTACTGATCACGGTTCAGCTATTAGTGAAGGCGGAGTGGGTTATTCATGCATTGCTGAGGTTCGAATGATTGAAACGATTCGCGACGGTAAACCTTCCACGCCTTTCATGCAGTTTGGCGATCGCATTCGCATTGAAATGCTTGATAGAGAAGGCAACTCAGTATTTGGTGCAATCGAACAGCAGGTTAAACCATTGAGCTAACTACTTAGCAGGTTGCTTTAAACGGATATAAGCATTTGAGTGGGTAAATAGGTTTACCATTAAGATGCTTTGTTGTTTTCCGCACTATTGTTGATGAAGGAAGTTGACTGCAGATAAACAAGTACGAGCAGGCGCTTCCTTAACACTCGTTTGATAAGTGGTGAGTACATGAGCATAAAACTTTACGGCTATTGGCGTTCAACTGCTTCGTATCGAGCGCGCATTGCGCTTAACTTAAAAGGTGTTGAATACGAGTATGTGCCAGTACATCTTGTAAATAATGGTGGTGAACAGCATAGCAGTGAGTATTCACGGCTGAACCCCGCACATCTTGTTCCAACTTTCATTGACGAAGACGAAGATATCATTCTTAATCAGTCATTAGCCATTATTGAATATCTTGATGAGAGATATGAGAGTGAACACAGGCTAGTGCCCGAGCACTTAACAGATCGGGCGAGAGTGAGAGCGTTGGCGCAAGATATCGCTTGTGATATTCAGCCCATCGGCAATCTTCGCGTGTTAAATGCCCTAAAGGGGCACTTCGATGCTTCTCAAGACGATGTGGCTAAATGGGCCGCTCACTGGATCACGCTTGGTTTTGATGGCATTGAAAAACGTTTACAAACTCAAGCGGGTAAATATTGCTTTGATTTCGACGTGACATTGGCCGACATATGCCTAGTGCCTCAAGTGTATAATGCACAGCGTTTTAATGTGGATATGAATCGCTATCCGCTAATCAGTAAAATCGTAAAAAACTGTAACGAGTTGAGTGCATTTGAACACGCACGGCCTGAAAACCAAGCAGACGCAATTTGAGTGTTAGGGTCAGAGTCGTGACACTGACCCCATAATTCTTTACTACTGTCGCTTAATGGGAAGTTCGGTGGTGTTTTTCACTTGTTTGAGCGCAAAAGTTGAACTTAAGTGGTCAACAAGAGGGAGGTGCGTCAATTTCGTTTTAAGTAAAAACTCGTACTCTTCAATACTTTCCACTATCACTTTCAGCAAATAGTCTTTTTCGCCGCTAGTTGTGTGGCATTCAACAATTTCATCAATGTTTTGAACTGCGTTTTCAAAATCGGTCAGTGAGTCGCCGTCATGATTCTTAAGCGTGACATAGATGAATACTGACACGCCCAAATTCAGCTTTTTGCTGTTTAGCAGAGTGACCTTACCAAGAATAATACCGTCGGCTTCCATTCGCTTGACCCTTCGCCAACATGGCGTATGTGACAAACCAACACGCTGACTTAAATCTGCCATTGATACCGTGGCGTCCTGCTGAAGTACGCGTAAAATCTCACGGTCAAACTTATCCAATTTCATTAACACTGCTTCCGTCGTTTTTATGATGTTTATTATATATCAAAAAAAATTCTAGGATAGCTGTCCTAGAAAAATAGTATTCAAATCCGTTGTGTTTCAGTTTGTAAAATTCATTAACAAACTTCGCAAGGCCTGTCCTCAGAGCAATCAGATACACTTGGTAAAATGTTGCCGATGTTTGCAAGGCCGACTCTAAGGCTCCAAGTGTATCGCAAATAGTTATCATACACTCACATCGACCCAAACGAGCACTGTTTAGAATTCGTGACAGCTCGGGCTTGGGTAGGCTTTAACTCATTACAGTATTAATAGGGAAAATATGTCAGTTTTTGATCACCCAGAGTTCGATAATCACGAACATGTTGCGTTTTATCACGACGAGAAGGCGGGCCTGAGTGCCATTATTGCTGTACACAACACTAATCTTGGCCCAGCACTTGGTGGCTGTCGAATGTGGCCTTATGTCAATAGCGGTGAAGCGTTGACCGACGTACTGAGGTTATCTAAAGGTATGACTTACAAAGCCGCAATGGCTAACTTAGAGCTTGGCGGCGGCAAGTCGGTAATAATCGGCGATCCTCGTAAAGCCAAATCGCCGGAAATGATGAAAGCGATGGGTAAGTTTGTAGAGTCTTTGGGTGGCAAGTATTTCACCGCCGAGGACTCAGGAATTTCTGTAACAGATTTGCAAACTATGGCAACGGAGTCTGACTACATAGCGGGTGTTAAAGCGCAGTATCACTACGCCGGTGAAGTGCCAGATGGAAACCCTGCACCGTCGACTGCCTATGGCGTGTTTGTAGGTTTGAAAGCGACAGTAGAGTATGGTTTAAAGCGTAATTTAGACGGGGTGAGCGTGGCTATTCAGGGAATGGGACACGTTGGGTATCGACTTGCCAAGCATCTACACGAGCAGGGCGCTAAACTCTATGTCGCTGATATTTATCCGGAAGGCGTTCAAAAAGCGGTGGCTGAATTTGGCGCAACTGCAGTGGCACCAGAAGAAATTTTAAGTTTAAACGTTGATGTGTTGGCGCCATGCGCATTAGGTGCTGCAATAAACGATCAAACGCTACCGGCAATAAAAGCAAAAGTCATTGCTGGTGCCGCTAATAATCAGTTGGCACGGGAAGATATTGGTGAATTGCTTCAGCAACGCGGTATCTTGTACGCACCTGATTACGTAATCAATGCGGGTGGGGTGATTGACATCTTTCATCAGCGTATGGAATCAAGTTCTAACGAAGCACTTCGCACACATATTGAACAAATCGGTGAGACGCTAAAAGAAATTTATACCCGCGCAGAGCGAGAGGGCGCCGCGACTAACCGTGTTGCAAACCTTATTGCTGAAGAGAGATTTTTTATAAAGGGTTGAAAACTCAAAGCCAAATAGTCATAATGCGCCCCGCAATCAAGCAGGGGCGAATGACTTTGCTTTGAATGCGAGTTTCTATGGTGGGCTTTTGGTCCTCCCGCAATGATACTCTGTGAACCCGGTCAGGCCTGGAAGGGAGCAGCCGCAGCAGACGACTCATGTGCCGGGATGTGGCTGGAGGCCCGCCACCCAACTATCTACTCTATTTCTTCTATATTGTCTTTTCTGCTTTTTTCAGTTTCATCTAAGTATTTCAACCCCTTGCTTATTGCGTGCTCAACATTCATTTCCATTTGATTGCGTTCACTTTGCGGCAGATAGAATGCCATGTCGACCTCATATCGAATATAGCGCGGTGGAACCTGATTTAACGCAAGGCAACATAAGTCGGCCAAATAGTCGGGACTTTTAGTTTTATCAAGCCCAAGCTGACTTATCCTTTCTAATACAAGATGTTCATAATAGTTGTGAATGTCATCGTCTAGTTTCACCTTGGTTCCCCTTATAATTTTTGGAAGCATCTTGCTTTAGCGGTTTGAATAGTATGCGAGCAATAAATTACACAAGAAGCATCTAGCTTAAAAGCATCTTTAGCTTATACAAACCCTTCAAGCTTGAAATGGATACATTCGTTTACGCCCATCGCGTAACGACGTTACCCTAAGCTATGTAACCTTATAATGTATAGCTTGTATTCTGGGGATGTCGAGGTGACGGTGTTAGTATTACACGGTCCAAATCAGTAATAAGGCAATAATAAAATGAAGAAAAATATAGAGCCCTGCTACTACGGCGATTACTTGCATTTAGATAAGGTACTAGGCGCGCAAGAATTGCAAAGTGAGAAATACGGCGATGCGGCGCACGAAGAAATGTTGTTCATTATCGTACATCAGGTTTACGAACTCTGGTTCAAACAGGTCCTCCACGAACTTAATGCCGTTATTGATACGTTTAACCAAGAAAAGGTGAAAGACCAGCAGTTAACGTTAGTTGTACACAGACTGCAGCGAATCATACAAATTCAAAAACTTATGAACGACCAAATTGCCATTATGGAAACCATGACACCACAGCAGTTTCTGTCGTTTCGAGACTATCTTGTGCCCGCATCGGGCTTTCAGAGTATCCAGTTTAAGCGTTTAGAAATTTCTCTCGGCTTAAAACGTGACTTTAGGATCGATTTTGATAAGCAAAGCTTTTATAACCGACTGACCGATAAAGATAGGGCGCTACTAGAGAGCCTCGAAAGCAAACCGAGTTTGTTTGAACTGGTCGATAATTGGCTATTTAGAATGCCGCTATTAAAAACCGAAAGGTTCGATTTTTGGCAGTACTACAAAAATGCAGCTGACGAAATGTTGAAGGATGACCAGCACACCATTTCTACCAATGATATGTTGTCAGAGGCTGAAAAACGTCAGGAACTTAAAGACCTTCAAGCCACTACGGAAAACTTCGACGCCCTGTTTGATGAAGCTAAATTCGAAAAACTTAGAAACGAAAGTAAATTCCGGTTAAGTCATAAAGCTTTACTTTCGGCGCTGTTTATAAAGCAGTATTCAGAAGAGCCTATCTTTAATCTTCCGTTTCAACTGATTACAGCATTAACTGAAATAGACGAACAACTCACTATCTGGCGCTACCGTCATGCAATGATGGTTCAGCGTATGCTGGGTACTAAGATTGGGACCGGAGGGTCTTCTGGGCACCATTATCTGAAGAAAACTACTGAATCTAATCGTATCTATTTAGACTTTTTTAATATGGCAACATTTTTATTGCCTAAAAGTGCGTTGCCTGAGTTACCCGAATCTGTGAGAAAGCAGTTAGGTTTTTATCTACAGTAAATATTAATATGCGAAAAAGTTTATTTATATTAGTAGTTTATCGAAATTTTTGGAGGGTTCTACGGGTAATCGCTCAAAAGAATCGTTTCGTCGCAATTTGTCCTCAAATGAGTTGATCGCTCCGCTCTGTATAGTCAATTATCCTTTTGGATAATATTTATTATCTTTAATAAATACAAAGATTTAGGTTGGCTTAATTGATTTTTCATAAAAGCTTAATACTAAATCGAGACTAACCAGGGAATACGTACATGTATCAAATCAAGAGAAGTGCAGTTGCATTAGCGGTTGCACTGTCAATTGGTGCAACTGCACCAGCTTTAGCAAATAACACCAATGGTTCTATTCAAGGAACATCTGTTCAAATAAATGGCAGCAGCCTTGCAAATGTTACCGTTACCATCGAAAACTTAGATACGGGTCTAACACGTTCTGTACAAAGTGATGAGTCAGGAAACTTCCGCTTTCCATTACTTCCTGCTGGTAACTACAAAGTTACCGCCGAAAAGAATGGATTTCGCACTACCATTCAAGAATCTGTAAAAGTTGGCATTAGCGGCAAAACAAATCTAGATATGCGTCTTGCCAGCGATGACGTAGAGCGTATTGAAGTGACTGGTACTACGATTGCGATGGTTGATGTAACAAGTTCAAGCACGGGTATTATTGTAGATAGCGTTACACTCGATAGAGTACCGGTCCCACGTAACCTGACTTCTGTAGCGCTATTAGCACCAGGTACTACTCAGGGTGACTCAGCATTTGGAGATTTGCCTTCAATTGGCGGTGCGTCTGTGGGCGAAAATGGTTACTACATTAACGGATTAAACATCACTAACTTCCGTACTGGCGTGGGTTCAAGTGAGCCACCGTTTGATATGTACGAAACGTTTGAAGTAAAAACGGGTGGTTATTCAGCTGAGTTTGGACGTGTAACAGGCGGTGTTATCAACGCTAAAACCAAAAGTGGTACTAACGAATTCAAAGCGGGTGCCAACTTTTACTGGGAACCAGATGCACTACGTGAACAGCGTGATTCGTCTCGTAATAACAAAAACAATTTGTATCGCATCGACAATACGCGAGATGAAATAGACGAGTGGGATGTCAATGTCTGGGCGAGCGGTGCACTAATAGAAGACAAGTTGTTCTTCTATGCACTATTTAACCCTCGTTCAGCTGAAAATAATTACGTAAGTGACCAAACAAACACCAGTAGCGGCGTATCACAAAACGGCTTTTTTGAAAAAGATGATGATGCATTTTGGGTTGCCAAATTAGACTGGTACGTTACAGAAAATAATATTCTTGAAATTACTGCATTTTCTGATGAACGTTCAACAGAAATCACGACTTATGACTCTGTTGACGGCGGTGAATTCACTGACGGTCGTGTAGGTTACGAAGATGAAGGTGGGCTAAACTACACGGCCAAATGGACAAGCATCATTAATGATGATTTCTCAATCTCTGCTCAGTATGGCATTAACAAACAAGACAGAACCGTGCGAAGCGAGTTAGATGGCAACCCGGTTGTTTATTACCGCTATGACAGCACGGCAGCGTTCGTTCCAACAAATACATGGGCTAACTTTACGGCAGAGCAAGGCGATGATGAACGTGAAGTTATTCGATTGGATGCTGATTGGTACGCAGGCGATCACTCAGTACGATTTGGTGTTGATTATGAGAAGCTTACTTCAAACAGCAATACCATAAACTCAGGCGGTGCATACTATCTATACTATGTTGATGACAGCGATCTAGCTAACGAGGAAATTTACCAAGTTCGTTATCGCGATTATAACGTCGGTGGTCAGTTCGACTCTGAAAACTTTGCTTTTTATGTTCAAGACCAATGGCAGGTTACTGACACCTTGGTCATTAACGCCGGTATTCGTAACGATACATTCGAAAACTTCAATGCGGACGGTGAGTCTTTCGCTAAACTCGACAATCAGTGGGCACTTCGTCTTGGAGCAGTATGGGACGTGTTTGGTGATGGCGAGACAAAAGCATGGGCGAGCTACGGCAGATACTATTTACCTATTGCTGCAAACACGAATATTCGTCTAGCAGGCGCTGAAACTTACACACAAGAGTACTACGCGTTTGAAGGTTTTGCTGATGAAGCCTTGGGGATCCCTAATCTGACGGGCGCTAAAACTCAGCCTGATGATGTATTTGCTGACGGTACCGCGAAATCACCAGATGAAATTGTGGATCAAAACTTGGATTCAATGTACTCGGATGAATTTATCGCGGGTTACCAATTCCAATTGAACGATGAATGGAGCATGTCAATTCAAGGTACATATCGAGAACTTTCTACCACTATAGAGGATATGGCAATTGATGCGGCGGTTATTGAGTGGGCCGCAGCGAATGGCTACGGCGACGTATCTGATATCTGGGATGGGTTTCATCAGTATGTACTTACAAACCCTAATTCTGATATGCGTATTGGTACTACCGAGCTGCCAGGTGCTGAAGGTGAGTTAGTTTACATGGACCTATCAGCCGAAGATTTGGGCTACCCTGATTCAATTCGTAAATATGCAGCGGTAGACTTTATGTGGCAACGAGCTTGGGACGGAGTATGGATGCTGAACGCGGCGTACACGTGGTCACATAGCTGGGGTAACAACGAAGGCTATGTACGCTCAGACAACGGTCAGGATGATGCAGGTTTAACAACCTTATTTGACCAACCAGGTCTGCTTGATAATGCTTATGGTGACTTACCGAATGACAGACGTCATCAAGTTAAGCTTTACGGTGCTTATGCTGTAACTGACGACTTAACCCTTGGGGCAAACTTACAGTTTTGGACTGGCCGCCCTATAAATGCATTTGGCTATCACCCTACAGATCTCTTTGCTCAAGCCTATGACTCTGAGTCGTTTTTTGCCGGTGGTGAGCCAGCGCCTCGTGGCTCGCGTGGCCGTACGAGCAGCTATTACTCAATCGATGTTTCTGCCTCATACAATATAGATATTGGCGAAGATCAAACATTGGTAGTTCGAGCTGATATTTTCAATTTGCTTAACAACGACCGTGTAACAGAAGTTAATGAAATATATGACGATGAGAGCTCGGCTGACCCAACAAATCCTGATGTAAACCCAAATTATGGTCTACCGACCGCATGGCAAACACCTAGATATGTTCGTTTCAGCGTAAATTACTCGTTTTAAATAGTGTTATAACTTAAAATAAGAATAGGCGCGGGTACACTCTAGGTGTAAACCGCGCTTTTTTATTTGCAAAGTTTAAAAAGTGTACAGGTGGGTTGTTTTTTGTGCTTCAAATGTTAAGCGTAAGTTAATATTTACAAAAGGAGATAAAAAGTCGAAAAAAAATTGAACTTTTGTGGAACACCCGTCTGATCTGAGTTGACCGTCCGCTTATGATGTGGTTATTATCAAAGTGAGGCTTCGACCTTATTAATAATAATTCGTTATATAAACGATTTAAGAAACACACACTAAGAGTTTTAGTGGTCCAGGGAGACAATACATGTTTACAAACTCTAAGCTGGCTAAGTCAGTTAAGCTAGCGTGCGCATTCGGTGCGGTAGCGGCGACAGGAATTAGCGTACCAGCGTACGCTCAAGAAGATGCACAGGTAGAAGAAGCTGCAGTTGAAAAAGTGCAGGTTGTTGGTTCTCGTATCCGCAAGGTTGACTTCGTAAGCAACGCGCCAGTTGCTACTGTTGGTATCGAGCAATTTGAATTAACCAACTCGGTTAACACCGAAGCGCTTCTAAACACACTACCACAAACAATTCCAGGTCTAGACCGTTCGTCTAACAACCCAGGTGGTGGTATCGCTACAGTTGACCTTCGTGGTCTTGGCACAAACAGAACATTGGTTCTTATTGACGGTGTTCGCGCTGTTCCTACTACATCTGGTGGTACAGTTGACATCAACACAATCCCAGCGGCGCTTATCGAAAACGTAGAAGTACTAACAGGTGGTGCATCTGCGGTATATGGTTCTGACGCGGTAGCGGGTGTTGTTAACTTTGCGCTTAAAAAGAACTTTGAAGGCGTAGATTTCAATACAAGTTTTGAGACTACTGAAGAAGGTGACGCTGAAATTTGGAACGGCTCACTTACTTTAGGTGGTAACTTTGCAGATGATCGCGGTAACGTTGTTGTAAGTATGCAGTACACTGAGCGTTCAGCGCTTTTTGCTGACTCTCGTGATATCTCTAGCGTTGCACTAACAGACGCTGCAAATGCTGACGGCAGTTTGTTCCTAGAACCATTCGGTTCATCGGGCGTACCAGGTACGTCAATCTTCACTTCTGGTCTGCCAGAATCATTCAACAGTGGCGCCATTTTCAACCAAGATGGAAGCATTCGTCCATTCGTACAGGGTGGTGCTGAGAATGATTTCTATAACTTCGCTCCAGTAAACTATCTTCAGTTGCCACAGCAGCGTCATAACATTACAGCAATGGGTCATTTCGAAATCAATGACACTACTGAAGTGTATATGCGCGGTAGTTTTGCAAACAGTGACGTTCCTCAGCAGCTAGCAGCTACACCTATTTTCCAAACGTCGACGTTTACGCTTGACGGCAACCCATTTATTGACCCAGCAGCACAGCAGATTCTTTCTGATGCTGTAGGTGGTGACGTTGATACTGATGGTGATGGTATTGCAGACACAGGTACTGCGTTCCTTCGTCGTCGTTTGCTAGAAGTTGGTCCTCGTATTGTTGAAGACGACAACACGATGTTCTCAATGCTTGCTGGCCTTCGTGGTTCATTCGGTGATTCAGCATGGACATATGACACGTACTTCCAAACTGGACGCGTTAACCAAAACTCAATCCAGTTAGGTAACGTAAACCGTGCACGTTTTGACCAAGCACTTATCCTTGCTACGGATGAAGCTGGAAATGTTATCCTAGACGCAGACGGAAACCCAAGCTGTGCAAATACTGCAGCGAATGGTTCACTAGTTAGTTGTTCACCTATGAATCTGTTTGGTGAAGGCAACATTTCTGCTGATGCTGCAGACTTCCTTCGCACTCGCGTAAACTCTACGTCTGAGTACGAACAGAAACTTTACGGTTTCAATATCAGCGGCGACACAATGGACTTCTTTGAACTTCCAGGTGGCCCAATCGGAATCGCGTTTGGTTTTGAGCGTCGCGAAGAGAGCTTCTCTTTTGATCCATCGCAGGATCTTGCAGCTGGTACAATTGCTGGATTCAACGGTTCAGGTCCAGTTGCTGGTGCCTTTGACGTAAACGAATATTTTGTTGAAGCGTATCTACCTCTTGTAGAAGGTGTTGAGTTTGCTGAACTTGTTGATTTAGAGCTAGCATATCGCTACGCAGATTGGTCAACAGTAGGCGGCGTAAATGCTTATAAGATTGCGGGTTCATGGACTGTTAACGACACTCTTCGTTTCCGCTCAAGCTTCAACCGTGCGGTACGTGCTCCGAACATTGGCGAGCTTTTCTCACCACAGAACGAAGGCTTCCCACCAGCTGAAGATCCATGTTCATCAAAAGCGTCTAACCAATCTGATGCAGTTCGCGCAATTTGTACAGCGACAGGCGTTCCTGCTGATGCAGTGTTTACTCCAACACTTGACGCAGTATCTGGCCAGACTCGTCAGGTAAGTGGTGGTAACCCTAATCTTCAAGAAGAAACAGCTGACACAATGTCTGTTGGTTTCGTAATTACGCCAATGGACGAACTAAGCGTGTCTGTTGACTACTTCGATATTGATATTGAAGACGCGGTATTCGGTTTTGGTGGTGGTACCAACAACGTTCTTTCTACGTGTTATGACCCGTCAAATGAACTAGGTGGTGTAGGTTCTGCATTCTGTGATGTTGTTAACCGTCGCCCAGATGGCTCTATTGATTTCGTAGAAATTCTTAGCCAGAACGTAGGTTCAATCAAACTTACTGGTGTTGATATCGTAGCTGACTACGCTATGGAAGTAGCGGGCGGTGACATGCGTGTTAACTACCTTGCTACTTACACAACTGAGAGCTCGTTCCAGTCATTCGCTGGTTCAGAGGTTATCGATTGTGCGGGTACATTTGGTAATACTTGTGGCGAGCCAACTCCTGAGTACGTTCACCGTATGACAGTCGCTTGGGGTATGGACGACTTTGACGTTCAGCTTCTATGGCGCTTTATCGGTGCAACTGAAGATGATGATGAAGGTACTGTTTACTTCCAAGAAGACACTGGTTCATTCAGCTACTTCGATCTGTCAGGTACTTACCACATTGGCGAAAACTATCGTCTAAACGCAGGTATTCGTAACCTAGCAGACCGTGAAGCGCCTCGCTTCGGTGGTAATGCTGAGCAGTCAAATACATACCCTGCAACATACGATGTATTTGGTAGAACTTACTTCGTAGGTATCTCAGCTAGCTTCTAATAGCTTATTGCTTTATAAAAAAGTGGGCATTGCCCACTTTTTTTTTGCTCTTTATAAGGAGAATCATGGGTACAATAGACGACTGGAATCAGTACTGGAAAGAAAATCCTGATAGCAAAGTGTTGTTCACTGAAGACAATGGCAAAAGCATTTCAGATTTTGAGCAGTTTTGGTCTCAAAACATACCAAATGATACAGAAATGCAGAGCGTAATAGATATAGCTTGCGGTGCTGGTGCTCTTTTTCAAAGTTTCGGAGATAAACCTTTTAATCGCAAAGTAGGTTTAGATTGTAGTACAGATGCACTAAATTCCTTGAAAAAAAATGTTCCTGATGCCCAGGTTATTTTGAATAAGACGTCCAATCTTCCCAAAGAAAAACTGCTCGAGTTTGATTTTATTGTAAGTCAGTTCGGTATTGAGTATTTAGGTGTCGACGCAATTAAAAACATGCCAACGATGATGAAAGAAGGCTCGAAATTCATTGCACTTTGTCACTACAAAGACGGACACATATATTCTCGATATAAGCGTGAAAAAGAGGGGATGGAGAGCTTATTTGAAATTCATGCCTTTGAAAATGCATTACAGATAGCTAATCTGGTCGCGACTGACCCAAACGCTTATGAAAAACGAGCTAAACAATATCTATCTCATCTATCAACATTGGACAACAAGTGGTGTGCGGGAAGCCTTCATTTCGTCAATGGAATTAAGCAGTTATTTCTATCTTACAAACAATATGCCCATTCTGATATATTGGCATGGATAAAGGGCTTTGAGCAGCAGTTAGGAACGATCTATCGTCGCGTATCTGCTATTTGTGATGTTGCGTTATCAACTTCTGACATAAAACAGATAACCAGTGGAAAATATTCAGATAGCTGGGGTGTTCGCCCGTTTTTACTCAAAAATAAAGAATTACCAGTAGCATGGGATTTGAGATTTAATAAAAGAGTGAATAATGAGAAAGCTTGAAAGCATAATGAGCCTTCATCAGAAAGGCCATTTGACAGAGGCTGAGGCAGGTTATAAATCACTGTTTGATAAGAATGCTTCTGATATAAACTTAAATTATCTATACGGAAAATTACTTCTCGATACTAACAGAGCCGAAAATGCGTTGTCGCTTTTGACATATGCATATGAAAAGACGCAATCCAATATTACCGTACTATGTGAATATGCTAAATGTCTTCTAGTCCTAAACAGATATGAAGACGCCTATCGTTGTCTAGCACCTTTTAATAACAATTCATTCGAAACAACAAAGCTCTTTCTTCGAGCCGCTAGCGGTGTTTGTAATGACATCGAACTAGAGAGTTGGTATCAAAAATTAAAAACCTCTCAAAATAATATTGCTTTAACCAATCATGTCGCAGGGCTATTCGATAGTAGAGGAGTGCTTACAAAGGCCGCTGAACTTTATAAAACTGTTCTCAAAGAGGACCAGAATAACACTACAGCGCTGCATAATTTAGCGACAGTTTTTAGGCGTTTAGAAGATTCTGAAAAGGCGCTAAACCTTTTACAGCGAGCTAAATTAAATGGGCTTAACAATTTTCAGCTGTATCATAACCTAGGCAATGCGTATTCAGACCTGAATAAACTTGAAAGCGCAATAGAGTCATATGAAAGAGCCATCCAGTTAAACCCTTATTACGTCGACAGCTATAAAAATCTTGCATCTATATACGCAGAAGTTGGTTTAATCAATAAATCGTTAGCGATTTTTGAGTCTGCCATTCAAAGCGGGAATACTAGCAATGAAATGCTTATTGCATTGGCAGAACAATATTTGCGAATGGGGAACGTCGAGTTAGCTGAAACTTTATTGAATAGTCACCCTAATTTAGATCGTTCGTCGACAGCATATTTACAATGCAAGGCACGCCTATACCACGCAGGTGAAAATTACCAAGAAGCTTTTAAGCTGTTAAAGGATAAAACTGACTCAGCTTTGATGCTAGACGCCGCGCAGTACGCATTGCAGGTAGATAAGCCAGACTATGTACTTAATGCTATGCCACCATTAACAAAATCAAGCGATTCATCTGTAATGGCAAAGGCCTATTTGACTGTGGCAGAGAGACTTTCAAAGCGCAATCTGCATCGAGAAAGTTACTGTCGTTATTCAGAGTTAGTGCGAACTTTCCAGTTACCTGACGTGGTTGGAGGGAAACCAGCTAGCCACTTTATTGCCTTGTTAAAAGATCATGTATCTCAGTTGCATAATGCCAAATCGGCACCTCTTCAACAGACGGTCAATGGTGGTACTCAAACTCGTGGGAATATCTTGTCTTCGAAGAATGAGCACCTAGCAGAATTACGCCTTTTTTTTGAAAACTCTGTCAGGGAATACATATCAGAAGTTGAAGCAATAGAAGATCTGCATGAGTTCGTTGTGTTGCCCAACAAGGATTTTACAATCGTAGGAGCGTGGTCCGTCTTTCTATCTGATAAAGGCTACCATACCAATCATGTCCATCCAGAAGGGCGATTAAGTGCTGTTTTTTATATTGAAATACCATCTGAATTATCACATGAAGAACATGAGGGATATCTGTCTTTTGGTACGCCAAATTTTAAACTTAAAACTGATCTAACTCATGAGTTCACTGTTCGGCCTGAAGTTGGAAAGCTAGTCATTTTCCCCTCTTATTTTTGGCACGGTACCATCCCATTTAAATCTGATGAAAAGCGTTTAACTATAGCATTTGATATCTCATCTTCTTGAATTATAAAAAGAGACAACAATGAAAAATTTTTGGAACAAAGACTTAAACTTCGATGAAATTAAATCGAACTTCGCTAAAGACGGCAAAGTAAGAGTTAACAAAGTATTGGACTTCGAGTTTGCTGCACTTTCATTTCAAGCATTAAACGAGAGAGTTGAATTCGATACCGCCATGTTTGTGGATGGTAAAAATGCTGTGATGAGTAAAAAAGAATGGACTGAGTTAGAAGACACGCAGCGTCAGCAGATATATTTCAATTTAATGGAAAATGCAGCAATGGGTAATGGTTTCTCTTACGGGCGTAAGTACATAACAGCCGAAGAAAAAGACCCATTTCTGCTCAACTTTTATAAAATTGTAAATAGTAAAGAGCTGTTAGATGTAGTTAGTAACATTACAGGAATAAATGATATTAACTACGCTAGCATGCAAGCAACAAAGTATATTCCAGGCCAGTTCTTAACTCGGCATAGAGATGACGTTCAATCTGAAGGCAGAAAATTGGCGTATGTTTTCAATTTGTCGCCAGAATGGCATCCTGATTGGGGAGGATTGCTACAATTTTTCAAAGAAGATGGTGAGACCTTAGAAAGCTGGACTCCCTCATTCAATACATTAAGTTTGTTTGACGTGAAACATATACATAGCGTCACGTACTTAACACCTTTCGCTAAAAAACCGCGATACGCATTAACTGGCTGGTTTGGAACTCGCTAGGTATTTGACCAACTCTCGCAGCGGCAAGCTACAACTTGACTTAATTGATTTAGAAAAGGACGCTTAAGTATATGAATATAATTTAAGCGATCAATCTCGAAAGTTGTAGATGTAAAGAGGTCGTTACTTGACTCATTACACCGTTCCATGTGAGTATACTACGTTCGTAGTACTGACTATTGACGTCGGTGCTACATTCCTGAAACAAAATTGTGAAAGTTTTATACGCCCCTTGCCCGAATATTTTCCTTATCGGCGAGGATTCAAATAAGAAATTTGGTTGGGAACTATGTCCAAAATGAGCAAGAGAACTCTTATTGCTTCTACTGTTATGGGTGCATTCGCACTAACAGGTAGTGCAGTCTCTGCAGATACGCTTGAAGATCTTCATAAAGAAGAAGCGAAAATCCACGCGGCTGCAGCGAAATCTCAAGAAAAAATCAACACGTTGTTTGAACAGTCTCAAGAACTACTTGTTGAGTATCGTCAAACAGTAGATGAGACAGAAAACCTTAAAATCTACAATGATTACATCGCTAGCCTTGTTGCAGATCAGCAGCGTGGAATCGACTCTCTACAGCGTCAAATCGACAGCATCGAACAAACTAAACAGGGCATCGTTCCTCTTATGTTCCGCATGATTGACAGCCTAGAGCAGTTCATCAAGCTAGATCGTCCAATTCACTTAGACGAGCGTCTTCAGCGCGTTGAGCGTCTTCGCGATCTAATGGCTAACTCTAACGTTACTGTTTCTGAGCAGTTCCGTCAGGTACTAGAAGCTTACCTAGTAGAAGTTGAATACGGTACGAAAATCAACTCTTACCAAGGTACTATCGACGACGCAGGCACAGAAGTTACTGTTGACTTCTTTAACCTTGGTCGTACGGCGCTAGTTGCACTTTCTCTTGACCAAACTCACGCGTGGGTATGGAACAACGAAAGCCGCGCATGGGAAAAACTGGGTGACGAGTATCTGTCTTCAGTTGTTGACGCAGTTAAAATGGCTAACAACGTCATTCCTGCGGATCTGATTAAACTACCAATTAGCGCAGCGGAGTAATTGTTAATGAAACCAGTATTCAAATCTCTTTTAGCCGCTGCGACAGTTGCAGTTGCAGCAACCGGAGCGCAGGCTCAGGAAGCAAAGAGCCTGAAAGATCTTCTAGACCAGGTTCAACAGAACCGCGTTTCTGAAGCTCGCCTAGACAAGCAACGCGAAGCTGAATTCCAATCAGCACGTGCTGACAAACAAGCACTACTTCGCAAAGCACAATCAGACCTTAAAGCTGAACAAGCTCGTGGTGACCGTCTACAGAAGCAATTCTCTGACAACGAAGTTACCTTAAACGAAAAAGCAGCTGAGCTAGACCAAGCGACAGGTACACTTGGTGAAATGTTCGGTGTGGTACGTCAAGCATCTTCTGAAGCTTACGGCCGTATCTCTACATCAATCGTAAGTGCACAATTCCCAGGCCGTGGTCAGTTCCTTGCTGAAATGTCAGAAGACTCTAAAGGTCTTCCAAACATTAAAGAACTAGAAGACCTATGGTTTGCACTTCAAAAAGAAATGACTGAAGGCGGTGAAGTAGTTAAGTTTACCACTGAAGTAGTTAATCTTGACGGTGGTTCTTCACAACAAGAAGTTGTACGTGTTGGTACTTTCAACCTTGTTGGTGAAGCAGGCTACCTAGCGTATGACGCTGAAGCTGAAGTTGTTCAGCCTCTTGGTCGTCAACCAGATGGTCACTTCGTAGCTTCTGCTAACGATCTAATTGACGCTACTTCTGGTATTGTTCCTTTCTTTGCTGACCCTTCTCAAGGTGCAATCCTTGGTCTATTGAAGCAGAAAGCGACGATGTCTGAGCGTTATCACGCAGGTGGCCCTGTTGGTTACACAATCACGCTTATGCTAGCGATTGGTCTACTAATTGGTGTTTACAAAATGATCACGCTTACGATCACTGGTGGTAAAATGCGTTCACAGCTTAAGAACGTTAACAGTCCTTCTGAAGGCAACCCATTAGGTCGTATTCTTAAAGTGTACCAAGAGAACAAAACTGCTGATGCAGAAAACCTTGAGCTTAAACTTGATGAAGCGATTCTTCGCGAGCTTCCAAAAATTGAAAGCGGCATCAATGTAATCAAGATTTTCGCAGCGATTGCACCTCTACTAGGTCTACTAGGTACAGTACTTGGTATGATCGAGACGTTCCAAACCATCACACTATTCGGTACTGGTGACCCACGTATGATGGCAGGAAGTATCTCGATGGCTCTTGTAACTACTGCTCAAGGTATTATTGCGGCTCTGCCTCTAATCCTTACTCATAGCATCGTAGCTTCTCGTAGCAAGTCAATCATCCACATTCTTGATGAGCAAACTGCGGGTATCGTAGCTGCTCACACAGAGTCGGAGAAAGCGTAATATGAATTACCTGATTGGATTATTCGAATCGGTCAGGGACTTTATCGCTACCGGCGGTGACGTACTATATTTCGTTGCTGCCGCGCTCTTTCTCATGTGGGTTTTAATGATTGAGCGTTACTGGTATTTAACTTCGGTCTTCCCTAAGGTGAAGAAAAACATCATCGCGAATTGGGATGCCCGAGCAGATACCACATCATGGTATGCGCATAGAATCCGTGACGCGTGGATTTCTCAAGCGTCAGACGATCTAAACGCTAGAATGCTGATTATCAGAACCATTATTGCAATGTGTCCACTAATCGGTCTACTTGGAACAGTAACCGGTATGATCAGTGTTTTCGAGACAATGGCAACACAGGGCACCAGCAACGCACGTCTTATGGCAGCTGGTATCTCTATGGCAACTATTCCGACAATGGCGGGAATGGTAGCCGCGCTATCTGGGCTGTTTATCAGTTCACGTCTTGAAGCGAAAGTGAAGCTGGCAAGAGAAGGGCTAGTTGATAGCCTGCCACATCATTAGAGAGAGAGATTATGGCTCGAAAAGTCAGAACCGAGGAAGAAGATGCACAGATCGACATGACACCCATGTTGGATATCGTGTTTATCATGCTGATCTTCTTTATCGTTACCACTGTTTTCGTTAAAGAAGCAGGGATCGAAGTCAACAAGCCAGATGCGAGCCAGGCGATTCTTCACAAAAATGCAAACATTTTCATCGCCGTAACGGAAGACGGAAATGTATGGCTAGACAAGCGTGAAGTAGCGCCGGACAGCGTGAGAGCGAATATTGAAAGACTGCTTACCGAGCAGCCAACTGACTACGTAATCATTCAAGCTGATATAAAAGCGAAACATGGTTTAGTAGTTGAAATTATGGATCAGGTTAAAGCCGCTGGCGTTAACCGAGTTTCGGTAGCGGCAAGGGGATAAGATGTTACGTATACTTGTATCTATTGTATTAGGTGCTGCGGTTGCATTTGCCCTTTTCGTTCTAATGGCCAAGTTGATTGAAAATTCATCTAGACCAGCAGACGAAGTACCGCCTGCACCGGTGATCGATATTGTAATGCAGGAACCAGACGACCAGACGCAAACGCGTACTCGTGTTCCACCACCACCGCCGCCACCGCCTCCACAGCCTCCAAAAATGGAGCAAGTAGAGCCTGAAGCCGCGGAACCTGATGCAGATGGCTTTAGCTTAGCTATTCCAGCTATCGACACAGGTGGTGTTGGTGTAAACATCGGTGGTGTTGGTGCAATGCAGCGTGATGGTGAAGCAACACCTATCGTTCGTATCGACCCGAAATATCCACCTGATGCAGCCCGAGACGGCCGCGAAGGTTGGGTGAGACTGTCTTTCACTATCAACGAAGTTGGTGGTGTCGAAGATATCGAAGTTATCGAAGCTGAACCTAAGCGCGTATTCGACCGTGAAGCACGTCGTGCTCTACGTAAGTGGAAATACAAGCCTAAGATCGTTGATGGCAAGCCGGTTAAACAACCTGGCATGTTCGTACAGCTAGACTTTAAACTGGAGCAATGATCATGATGAAACGTACATTCAAAATGTCAGCCGTTGCTTTAGTGCTTGGCGCAGGTGCGGTGCTTTCAGCACCCGCTGCCCTAGCGCAGACATCACCTGTTGTTTGTCCTGGCTATGAGAAAGGAAAAACAACGCTTGTAGGTGAGCGTACCGGTAAGAAAGTTCAAAAAGCTTTCGAATTTTACAATGAAGACCAGGTAGATGAAGCATTAAACGTTCTTTATGAAATCGACCCTTCCGACGATTTTGATAAGGCGTACGTTAATCGCTTCATTGGTAACCTACTTGCAGCGCAGGAAGGCCAAGGTGGAAAGGCTTATAACTACCTTGTCGATTCTGTTAAAACCAAGGTACTAAACGACCTAGAGCACGCTCAAACACTTAAGCTTTTAGGTGACTTGAGCATGCAGGAAGAAAAGTATACCGACGCTGTAAAATGGTATAACAGCTGGATGGACTTCACATGTAAAGAAGATGCCGACGTTTATACTCGCTTGACTCAGGCTTATTATGAATCTAAGCAATTAGATAAAATGATTGAGCCAGCAGATAAAGCTATTGCTTTATACGAAGAGCCGAACAAGAACCCGTATGTTTTGAAACTTACCTCTTATTACGAGCGTAAGATGTATGACCAGACGGTTCTTGTTGCAGAAGAACTTGTTCGTAAATTCCCTGAAGAGCCACGGTGGTGGACTCAGTTAGGTATGTTCTACTTACAGGTCGAAGAGTATAAGAAGGCATTATCTTCTTTCGAACTTGCAGATATGCAAGGTTTCTTGAAGAAAGAAAGTGAAGCTAAAGCGCTAGCTCAGCTCTATCAAAGTAATGGTATGCCGTACCGCGGTGCGAAGACTTTGGAAAAGTTCATCAAAGCTGGTGTACTTGAAGAAGACGCTGAGTTAACGGCTAGTATAGCGAATGCTTATCACGCTGCTAAAGATTTCAAAACTGCAGCTAAGTTATATGCGAAAGCCGCAGCAGAGACTTCTGATCCAGAATATTATCGCAAGCAAGGTACCTTGTTGCTTATCGCTGAAGATTACAAAGGAGCGGTTAAAGCTCTCGAGAATGCTCTTGAGCGCGGTATCGAAAACCCGGAAAAAGTGCACTTTACGCTTATGGAAGCGAACTTTTATGCTGGTGATTATCGAGCTGCGTACAAGCACGTTCAAGAAGCTAAAAAAGATCGCTCACTACGTCGTAATGCGGCAGCGTGGGAACCTTACATAAAGGAAAAAGCGAAAAACCGCGGTATTAATATTTAATATCCGGAATTAGCTATAAAAGCCTCCCTTGGGAGGCTTTTTTTTTGTCCTTAGCTAAGGCTTGTTTGCCCCAAAGATGAAGTAAAAAAAAGTATCAATTCGTTTTTCAACGAACAGTAGAAGTATTCAGATCTTTTTGAATAGCGTTATATAAATCGATTTATTGAGTCGAAAGCGGGGTGGACAGTCGTTCTAATTAAGGAGGTGAGTTCTTTCAATCCATTTACTTTTATATTGTGATTTATTAATAACGCCTTGATACACCCTATTTCTGTATCAGAACTTGTAAAGAGTGCTTTCAAGTAACCCTCTGACTCTATAATGTTAACTAGCTTATTGAGTAGAGCAAGCAATTCTGCGCGCTCTAGAGCCAAGTTACTGTATTTCTGTCCTTTGCTATTTCGACGCGACTTATGGTCATTCGTAGAGCTCATCGGTTGTATTTCGCAAGCTAACTTATTTAATACGGGCCACACATCGTCTAGTGGGCGTGTTCCTTGAGTAAAGTGAACAAGCTTGTTTACATAGGTTGAAAGAACAGAGTGGGGAAGTTCATCTAGCATTGCTGCACTGGTAAGGCTAGTTTTCAACGCGATAAGCCTTGCAACCATAGCTTTTGCATTAGAAGTTTTGGGTAATATAGCTAAAGCACTAGTTTCTCCACTGGCTTTATTTGGTTTTCTACCATAATCAACAATTTGAAAACCATTGTTAGACCAAAACTTGTCGAGTTTAGCTGTTGTCCCGTACGACGTGCACATAGCATCAATGGCTTGACCGTGCGTTGTTTCAATCAATTTTTGAATAAGGTAGCTACCAACCCCTCTGGCTTGAAGCTTTGGCTGCACTGCTATACGGTTAATTCTCCAGTAATTAAACGTTGCGGCTTCAGGGTCTGCCGACAGCAATGTTAACCGCTGTGCACCTAGGTGACCTTGAGGACGGCGACGCCCCGACGCAATCTCACAAGATAAAGTGCTCAAGCTGTTACCTCCCTCAATATTAATTATCGCGGCAGCAAGCACTAACCTTTCTGTTTTAAGTGTGGCAACAAGCACGTCAGGGCTGTCTAATAAACGCATGAAATCGTCAGGCGTTGTTTGGTAATGCGCAAGCGCAAGAAGTGACATCACTTGTTGAAGCATGTGTTCAGGTATATTTTCAAATGTACAAATATTGAAACTACATACCTTCATTAACAACGCACTGTCTTCTTGTTCTAAATGAGCGATGTTATTAGTTCGGTTTTCAGGGGGGGAAAGACACGGGGTATCTTTCTCGGAATATTCTTCAAACAAACAGGTGTGATTTAAGAACCTCTCAACAGGATCTTTATCAAACCAACGCAGCGGCGTCGACAAACTTAGGTGTTCAACAGTGTTGGGTAAGTTAGGTATGAGCTTGTGAATGAAACCATTTCCCGAGCCTTCGTAACCTTGAAGCGTAGTACTTAATACCCACTGTGGGTTATGGGCCAATATACGTGCCACAACAGGTAATGGTAAGGACGCCGCCTCATCAACCACAACAAGATCGAAACGGGCGTTGTTATTGCAACCAGAAGAAGGACAGCTGCCATAGAGAAGCTCACTGTCAGGGGGCACCCATTTAACCGAACCTAAAGGTGTTATTTTGTGATTAACTGGCATCTGGTCTTTATCATCAGAGGAGCCATAAGATGATGAAAGCGAGGGGGGCATTGAACCCTTGTGCTTATTAATACGCGACATTAGGTTAGTAACGTTACTCACTTGCTCGCTAGTAAGCAGCACGTTTTTCCCTTCGCTGATCAAGCTATCAATGAATATACCTAATAGAGAAGATTTGCCTCGTCCCCTTGGAGCAGTGACGAGAGCATTTAATTGGTTTACTGAGAATGCTTGATACAAACGTTCATAGGCATCTTGTTGTTCTTGCGTTTTAAACAGCGCACTTTTAAAAGCGTGTTGCTTAGATATTTGGTCTACGCGATACCTTTCTATATCTGGCAGAATTGTTTTAGTTTCTGTATGAAAGGCTACATAAGCATTATTCCGAAGGCGTTCAATAAAGCGAGCGAGGTATCGGCTGCGAGAAAACGTAAAACCTTCTGAAATAAACGGCACAGAAACATTCTCGACCCATTCACTAAAATCTGGGCACACAATTACTAAGCAACCTTTGCGTTTAACAGTGCCTGCTACAGCCATCATATCTCCTGGCTTGAAAGTATCGCGGCAGTCCAAGATAGCCATGTCGTATTCGCTACCTAATACCTGTTTGCGCTTTTTTCCTTTCAGCGTGTTGCCAGTAAAACTTGCAATGCTGATAGATGAAACGTCATCCGCTAACGAGTGTATGCAGCAAAGTGCGGCATTACAGAATGCATTTCCGCCAGAGACAACGAGCATTTTTCGGTGGAGCGGGGGAGTGACGTTTGAGCCATCTTCACAATAAGGGGCTAATAGCCATTCGCGTAATTGAGTTAGCGCCATGAATCAGTTTTTTCGGTATAATCTAACGCTATAGTAGCGATTTATTATGAGGAATTCGAATGCGCTTTCTTTCTCGGCGTTTAGTTATGCCAAACGACCTTAATTACGCCAATTCTTTGTTCGGTGGCCGCGCGTTAGAATGGATAGACGAAGAAGCTGCCATTTGGGCTATTTGTCAGTTAGAAACAAATTGTTTGGTTACGAAGCATATTGGTGAAATTAGCTTTGAATCACCTGCAATGCAGGGTGATATTGTAGAGTTTGGCTTGGAAACTAAGGCTGTGGGTCGTTCTTCAATTACCGTAAGCTGCCTGGTACGCAACAAGGCCACCAAGAAAACCATTTGTTTTGCAGATGACATCGTTTTCGTCAAGGTTGACCCAGATACTCGCCAACCAACAGCACACGGCAAAACGCTAGAAGGGTTAAAGGCCCAGACAGATGACGAAGTACGTCGCCTAAATATGAATACTGAAGCTGAATAGTCTATAAACCTCAATGCTTTATATCATATAAAGTTTATGACCTTAGCTTAATGTGTTATCTGCTTGACGGCGTGTATCGAACTGGTAGACTCCGTCGCAGATGTTGGGTTTGCTAGTTATAGCTACGCAACACTATACCAAGGGGTGTCCGCTTTCGGTCTGAGATCCACTTTCGTGGGAACCCTTAAACCTGATCCGGATAATACCGGCGTAGGGATGGTTCACAATATAGCCTTATCACCTGCCGTTAGACCCGGATCTTTTTTCTTCAATAAGAACAAGAGATCCTATGTATAAAACACTTTTCACACTATCATTGCTTGCGTGTTCTGTTGCAGCCTATGCACAAGAATCTGCAGTGAACGACACGTCAAAAAACACGCCTCCTGACATTGAACGGGTCGTTGTATCTGGTGACTTTCGACAAACAACACTTGACCAGCTAAGTGCTAGCGCGACGATTTTAGACCAAGCACGTCTTCGCAGCAGACAGCCTGCTCATATCGACAGCGTGCTAAACAGCATTCCAAACGTGAACTTTGCCGCTGGTGCGTCCCGTGGCCGCTTCGTTCAAATTCGCGGTATTGGTGAGCGTAGCCAATTCGCCGAGCCAATCAACCCTTCGGTAAGCTTTATCGTCGATGAATTTGATTTTTCAGGTCTTGCTGCAGCAGGTCTCATTTTTGATACCAAGCAGCTAGAGGTCTATCGCGGACCTCAGGCTACCTTATATGGTACAGGTGCACTGGCCGGTGCGGTTAAGCTTTCCAGTAATAACGTAGGCGGCGAGGCGCCAGACTACGTCGAAGCCCGCATTGGTAACAAAGATAGTTACCGCATCGAGGGAGCAACGGGTGACGATATCAATTCCGACTGGGGATATCGCGTTGCACTTGTGCATAACCGTAGCGATGGCTTTGTAGAAAACACCTTTTTAGATAGAAGCGACACCAATAATATTGATGAGACCGCGTTGCGCTTTGCTGTAGAAGGCAGCGTAGATGAAAGAACCACACTTGCACTTACTTATCGCTGGTATGACATTGATAATGGCTACGATGCGTTCTCGCTGGACAACGACAACAAAACACTATCTGACGAGCCAGGATTTGACGAGCATCAAACCCACGCTGTAAGCGCACGCTCAACAACAAGTACTGCAGCGGGTGACCTTATTCTTATAGCCACCCATGCTTCTCATAATATTGCCTATGGATACGATGAAGATTGGACATTTACCGGTTTTCACCCATGGGGTTACACATCGTTTGATGCGTACTACCGCGATGTTGAAACGCAAACCGGTGAGTTGCGTTTTGTGTCGTCTGACAGTGCTGCACTTTTTGATGGTATGACCGACTGGACAATAGGCGTATTTTATAAAAACACGGAAGAAAAGCTGCTACGTCAGTACACTTATTTGGATAGTGACTTTGCCAGTGAATACACGCCTACGACGACCGCTATCTATGCTCAGACTGAAAGTCGATTGAACGAAAATTTAGTACTTGTAGCAGGGTTAAGAGTCGAAAACTATGACTTTGATTACGCCGATAATAATCAGCTTACACGGGCCTTTGATACCACCATGGTCGGCGGGAAAGTAGCGCTTCAGTATACACAGGGCGAGCACTTCTATTACGGCAGTATCTCGCGTGGCTATAAAGGTGCAGGCTTTAACCCCGACAGCCGCGTGAATGACGATCAGCGATTCTTCGACGAAGAGTATAACTGGAACTACGAAGTAGGCGTTAAGGGCCCATTACTTACGCCTGACCTAATTGCTCGCGCTGCAATTTTCTATATGGATAGAAAAGATACTCAGGTGAGCGATTTTGACGTTATCACTCGTGATGACGGTACGGCAGGGTTCGTAGATATTATTGATAATGCTGATTTAGGTACAAACAAAGGAGCCGAGCTGGAGCTTAGCTGGATTGCTAGTGATGCATGGCAGCTAGATGCAAGTGTTGGTTATCTAAGCGCTACCTTTGAAGGGTATACGCTTGCAGACGGTACTGAAGTGTCTGAGCAAAGACAGGCTCAATCACCTAAGTGGACCGCAAATCTATATAGTGAGTACGCACTTACAGATAACATGCTTTGGCGTGTAGATGTAGATTACAAAAGCGAATACCGTTTTTCTGACGGCCATGATGTAACCTCGCCAAGTACTACGCTGGTTAATTCGGAGATTGTGGTGTTACACGGTGATTGGCAGACATCACTTTGGGTACAAAATGCGTTTGATCGTGAGTACTACACCCGCGGGTTCGGTGGTTTCAGCAACGACCCTCGCGATGAGTATGCCTTCGATGAGCCATATTACCAAATAGGTAACGGGCGTCAGTTTGGCGTTACTGTTAAGTACGCGTTTTAAAATACAAGGAAACAGACATGCAAGTTATGGTTGAACTGTCGTTGTACCCATTGGTTAACGAATACATTCCACCTATTCAAGATTTCATTGATAGGTTAAATAGCTACAGTGATATCACAGTGTCAACAAGTTCAA
Organism: Alteromonas marina; assembly: GCF_000808575.1. Taxonomy (GTDB): domain Bacteria; phylum Pseudomonadota; class Gammaproteobacteria; order Enterobacterales; family Alteromonadaceae; genus Alteromonas; species Alteromonas marina_A. The sequence continues at coordinate 69,834 of NZ_JWLW01000066.1, read as the reverse complement.
CCAGCACACAGGTTACAGGTGACTATGGTGTGGTTATGAAAGTACTTGGTGAAGAAATGCAAAGGACCCATGAAGAAGTGGGGCAGGCTATTTTCGTGGCCAAGTTCTTAAACTTCGATGCCATGCAATCTAGAAAATCATCTTAATGGCTAACTTTTTTTCTGAGTTCACTTCTCAAATTGCCGCTACTTCACTGTTAGAGTGGGTAGCGGTTGTCCTCGCTATTGCCTATGTGCTGTTAGCCGCAAAACAGAACAGCTGGTGTTGGCTGTGCGCCTTTGTAAGTACCGCAATTTACACCTGGCTATTTTGGCAGGTAACCTTGCCATTTCAGTCTGCGCTTAACTTCTTTTATATGATAATGGCAGGGTACGGTTACTATCAGTGGTCGAAAGGAGCGGAAGACGGCGATGTTAAGCCAGTGCTTCATTGGCCTCTCTGGGCTCATTTGCTCATTGTGCCGAGTATGTTATTGCTCGCTTGGGTTCTGTCTGAGGTGGCAGGCTCACAGTTCAATAGTGAGTACCTACTATTAGATGCGAGCATTAATTTATTGAGTGTAGTCACAACATTTATGGTGGCGCATAAAATCCTGCAAAACTGGGTTTATTGGTTTTTCATCAATTTAGCGTCCGCCTATTTATACCTGCAAGTGGGTTATGCATTATCTGCTTGCCTGTTCTTAGGCTATGTTGGTTTTGCGGTATTTGGGTATTACCAGTGGCTAGTACAATATAAAAAACAAGGTGAACAGGTTGGATATCATCGCCACGCTGCAAAAGGCGCTTAATCTTAGCGACAGTGCGAAAATTTCGTCACACCCTGCTGGAGCGGTAAATCACGTTTACCGCGTTCAAGAGCTCGCAGATAGTCAGTTACCCTCGATTGCAAATAACCTTCAAAGTAGTGGGCAACCAAAGTCGGATCATAACCCTGTCGACTTAGCGGTGAAATGGATGGGCGATGATGACTTTAGTGGGGTTAATCGTGCGCACCAATTTGCTTTGCAGCAACAGCTTTATAGGTTGGGAGTAGCGCCGCAACCTATATGGTTAAGCGATGATGAAACCATCTGGGTTGAGCAGTGGCTAGAGCACAGTGACAGTGCGACGCTTTCAATGCTTGAGCTGGCCAACACCCTCGCTCGTATTCATTCTTTGCCCATTACCGCTAGGCCATTAGATTTAGCATCAAGATGGCAGCATTATATTAATGTTGCACAGCTCGATATGAGCAGTGAGCTTTATCTAAAAGCCCAATCATTGCGGAAACAAGTAATAAAAAGTGAACAAGACGATGACGACTATGTGTTATGTCATAATGACTTGCTAACTAATCACTTATTACTGAGCGCAGATAACTCACTCAAAATTATTGATTGGGAATATGCCGCCATGGGAAACCGCTACTTCGATTTAGCAAGTTGCTGCCTTATCAATAAACTTGAAATCAATGAAAGTAGAGAGCTCGTTAAGCATTACGCCAAGCTAATGAATATCGATGAGCACGACGCGATAGCGAAATTTGATCTGCACACCGAGATTGTCGCTATCACTAATGACCTGTGGTTTGCTGCGCTTAACGCCAATAAGGTCTAATTGTCATAAACTGCTCCGCATTTAAAAGTGACGCTGCATAGAAGTCGGTTTAAAAGCGGGCAATAAGACAAAATACAGGTGATGGATAAAGCCTATTTGGTGTTATTCGATTGAAAAAACAGCGCATTGCGTGTTAATTAAGCATGCAGTGCATGGTAGTGATAAAAAGGCTTTACCTTTTTAATGTCATCCGTATAATGCACAGCGCGCTAGGGGTGTAGTTCGAATTGGTAGAACAGCGGTCTCCAAAACCGATGGTTGGGGGTTCGAGTCCCTCCACCCCTGCCACTTTCTCTTCTTGTGAACGTTTACGTTCAAATCCTAAATCGTTTCTTTGTTAAATTCTTCTTGAATTCTATTGGTTTCTGTTGCTAGTTCTTAATTTGCTGCAGCTGTTTTATTTCCTCTTATACCATGGGCTAGGCATTATAAATTCGCGAATAACCCTTATGAATTAACGCTTATGAATTAGCGCTTGAGTATTAAACAGCAGGTGCAACCCGAGCAAAAGAACGCGATAGTTATTCAACCAAGCCTGCAACTTTAGTAAACTAAACAAATATAATGAACTATCCACGTTAGGTGTTTTTACGCAATGTCTCTTACTTCTTATCAGCAGGCGGTTTTACAGGAAATGGGGATCCCGGTTTGGATCACCAAAGACGCCTACACTGAGCTAAAGCAGAAAGACCAAGCGAAACAAAACAATACTAATGCAGTACAACGCAACGTCGGCACTGCTAGTAGTTCATCGACACAATTACCCTACAGCCAAAACGCGCAAATCAATAAGCCGCCTTCAACGCCAATATCTCAAGAAGAAAAGCAATCACGTCTTGCTCAGTTGCGGGCAAATGTTGGCAGTAGCGCGAAAGATAAAGCTAAGCCTAAAGACAGTGGGGCAGCAAAACTTTCCACCTATGGCGCGTCGCACAATGACGGGAAAGTAGGGCAAACCGAAACAGGTGCTTCACAGTCGCACAACATTTCGCCGTCTTTCGACAATGCGGTTACCTCGCAAGCGTCTTCAACAAAGTCTACTGGAGCAAAAGGGCCGGTATCGCCTGAAGGTATTCCGTTAAGTGCCGAACAGAAGGCGAAATCACAGCAATGGCTAAAAGATTTACAGCTAGCCTGTGTTCAGTTGGGTATACCGTCACAGTGGGCTAGCACCATAATGATTGGTCGTACGCTATCGGTAAGCGAAACGGCCATTATATTGCCAGCCACACCGCTTAAACTCACAACTGTGCAAAAACGGGAGCTGTGGGCGCAGCTTATCAGCGCAGCACGCGAATTAAACCACTCCGCTAACGGACAGTAGTCGCGTCGATGAAGTTAACAATCGTACCGCCACAAGGCTTTAACGAGCACATTGAACTTGCTCATGCTATCCATCAAGAGGCACAAGTGTCGCCTTGGAAACTAAGTACCTTCGCAGACTGTTTCACGAAACCCTATTACGGGGTGTTTGCCTTTGAAAATGACAAGATTGTTGGCTATGCCATCATGCTTGAGGTCGTTGATGAAGCTACGCTGATGGATATTGCGGTAGACAGTGGCGCTAGAGGCAAGGGTATAGGTCGCGCTTTAGTTGATTTTGTCATTGAGACATCGGTGAAAAATGCAATGCGTGAAATGTGGCTAGAAGTGCGTGAAAGTAATCATACTGCTATTGCGCTTTATGAGAGCTCGGGGTTTGAGCATATAGAAACCCGCAAAAACTATTACACCGTAAAAAATAATGATGACGGGCATGATAAGAGTAATGGAAACAGCGCACAAAAAGAAAACGCTAAAATCATGAAGTGGACAAACCCTGCCTTCTAATATTCCCGTATATCAAAGTTTCCACAAGGTTTTAAAAAGTTGACCGTTTGGTCGATAAATTGGCGTGTTTACACGGTCAGGAAGGTTTCAATCCCTTGCTAATTCACTTATATTTGCGCCCGTAAAATTCTCCGCCTACATTCAGCTTATCGGGCGGTAGAAACTTCTCTTAACGCAGTTCGTGTAATTGGATTTTTTAAAACGCATGTCTTCATCATCGGTGGCGGAAAAAGAGCAATCAAAAGGCATTAAAATGCTTTTGGTTGCGGTGTTGTGTTTAGGGCTTAACTGGCCAGGCATGAAATTAGGGCTTGAGATTGTAGGGCCTGTATGGATGGTGTGCTTGCGCTTCTTGTTAAGCCTTCCCGTACTCGCGCTGTTTGTACTTATCACCAAAAAACGTTTACCGGTGCTCAATCGTAAAGATCGCTCGGTGGTGTTTGTCGTTGCCTTTTTCCAGTTTATCCTATCAATGGGGCTTATTACTTTCTCACTGCAGTTTATTCCTGCCGGCACGGCCAGTATTCTTATTTACACCACACCGCTTTGGATGCTGCTTATCGACACCCTATGGTATCGGCAACGCCCGCCTTCTAAGCGATTAATTCTAACCGGTATATCTACCATTGGCTGTGTAATGATTTTATTTGCTTCGGGACAACTGGGCGCATGGCTACCGCTCTTTGGTATGTTGCTGGCATCTGCATTGTGGGCGGTCGCTATTCGAAGAGTGTCTTTTCATAAGTGGAAGGGAAGCGTCATTGAAGCTGTGTTCTGGCAGTTTACCATCGCAGGTTTCGCCATGCTTGCTATTGCACTGATAGTTGAACCAACACCTAATTTTGGGGCTTACGGTATAAGCGATTGGTTACTATTGGCGTACATTGGGCCAGTGGCAACGGGTCTCGGTTTTGGCCTTATGGTAGCGGCGGGGCCTAAATTACCCCCAGATAAGATTGTTCTTATTAGTACACTCACACCGATAGTAGGATATGTAAGCTCGGTGGTATTGCTCAAAGAAACGCTACTGCCTATGGTTATGGCCGGCGCAATATTGATGATCGCAGCGCTTATCGTTAATGGTCTTCCCCAAAGCACACTTAAAAAGATATTAGGTAAAGGCCACGCGAAATAAAGGTAAGTTAAAGGGTTAGTCGAGGCTGTATAAAATCTAAAAACGCAGAGATACGAGACGATACTGCACTATTTTTATAGTATACCGCTTGTACCGACTCTCTGCGGTTTGGGCTGACGATGTCGTCACGAAATAGCGCTACCAGCGTGCCAGCACTGATATCCTTGTGGACCATAAAGTGAGAAAGTAACGCGATACCTTGACCCGCCAAACACAGCTGGCGAATAGTTTCGCCGCTTGACGCACGAAGACTATACTGCAAATTAATATCTTGCTTGAGCGGCCATTTATTTAGACTTGGTGAGTCGCTAAAGCCAATCAGTTTGTGTTCGTTTAGCGTGCTAATGCCATCCTTGTCTTCAGATATGGGATACTTTTCAAGATACTGTGGGCTTGCCACAATATGCAGCTTACTTTTTCCTAAACGTCTAGCGTGCAAGTTAGAGTCGCTTAAATCACCAATACGTATTGCAATATCGGTTTTGTGCTCTAACAGGTCGATAATGCTGTCATGACTGGTGATATCGAGTGTTATGTCAGGAAACGCTTCTCGAAATTCACCCACTAACGGGGCTAGCTGGTGGAATACAAATGGGCTCGCAGCATCAACCCGAAGTTTTCCAGAAGGGGCGCGCTTTAATAGCCGTAATGCTTCTTCACCTTTTTCTAATATATTTAGCCCGTCTCTGGCATATTGCAGGAAAAGCTCACCTTCTTCAGTTAGCTCTAATCGTCTGGTAGTACGATTCAATAAGGTTACATCTAAGCCATCTTCCAGGCGGGTTACCGCTCTACTAACTTTCGCAACCTGCTGGTTAAGTAGATTGGCAGCACTGGAAAAACTACCTGTATCCACAACGGTTAGGAACGCTTCTAAATCTTCAGTTTTTGATGAGACTGGCATCGCACACCTTATATTTTCAAATATCGCAAAAGTATTTTGTCATTAGTGCTGTTTTTTGCAAATAAATTTATCGTCAAACTGTGCGCACTTTATTAATGGCTTTCAAAAAACGGTGTAGTTGTTCGTTCTAGAAGCCAATGGTGGCGTTGTTAATCAAGCCATCTCGTTAATTACTTTTTGAGGATAATTGAAATGCCTATTGCATTATTTGCGTTAACGTTAAGTGCGTTTGCTATTGGCACAACAGAGTTCGTGATAGTGGGGCTTGTCCCCACCATTGCTACTGATCTTGGCGTTACGTTACCGAGTGCAGGCTTACTGGTAAGCTTGTACGCCGTTGGTGTTGCCGTTGGCGCACCGGTTCTTACCGCTCTTACGGGAAAGTGGAATAGAAAGCATGTTCTGCTTAGCTTAATGGCGCTATTTGTGGCTGGAAATATTCTTGCTTGGCAAGCGCCTAGCTACGAGAGCTTGATTCTAGCTCGCATTTTGACAGGCTTAGCGCACGGTGTGTTCTTTTCCATAGGATCAACTATTGCTACAGGGCTAGTGGCGAAAGAAAAAGAAGCCAGTGCTATTGCCATTATGTTTACGGGCTTAACCGTAGCCTTGGTTACTGGCGTACCTTTGGGTACCTGGATTGGTCAAAACTTCGGTTGGAGAGCAACCTTCCTTGTGGTTTCCGCGCTTGGCACACTTGCGCTAATAGGCAGTGCGTTGCTGGTACCGAACAATCTTAAGCAAAGTAAACCGGCCACCTTGAGTGAACAAATGAAAGTGTTGGTTCAGCCTCGTCTGGTATTAGTGTATCTAATGACGATATTGGGCTATGGCGGCACATTTACGGCATTCACCTATCTCGCTCCTATATTGCAGGAAGAGGCGGGGTTTGCGCCCTCAGCTATCAGCTTAATTATGCTGGTTTACGGTGTATCTGTCGCGGTAGGCAATATTTATGGCGGCAAGCTTGCTGACAAAAAAGGCCCAATCCGCGCGTTAACTATCATCTTTTCAGCCCTTGCGGTCATCTTGTTTGCCCTGACGTTTACCATGGGCAGTAAAGTTGCCGCAGTGATCACCGTTTTAGTGTGGGGCGCCTTTGCCTTTGGCAATGTTCCAGGACTTCAGGTGTACGTTGTTCAATTAGCAGAGAAGTTTACCCCTAATGCTGTTGATGTCGCTTCAGGTTTAAATATCGCGGCATTTAACATTGGCATAGCAGTGGGTTCAATTCTGGGCGGTGCAATTGTAGACGGCATGCAGTTATCTGATACCGCATGGATTGGCGCAATTATTTCTGTTGCAGCGTTACTTGTTACACGTTACAGCGGCTACTTAGACAAGCGCGCACTCAGTACTGCGAATACGGCGAATAACACAACGAGCGCGTAGGGAGGTCATAATGACGACAAATACCTTTGATAAGCTAGCACAACACACGTTCTCAGTAGGTGTAGAGCTTCCGCTAGATAACGACTGGGCGCATTTCGACGCCACAAGAGGTACGCCATTCGGCGTACCTGATATGACCGAGCATCACAGCCGTATTCAACTAGCCGACAAACTAGGGTTTAAAGCAGCGTGGGTACGAGATGTGCCAGTTTATGACCCTAGCTTTGGTGATGCGGCTCAGGTTTTCGAAACCTTCACTTACTTGGGCTATTTAGCAGGTATCACAGACAATATTCTATTAGGCACAGCCGCCGTTGTTTTACCTCTTAGGCAGCCATGGCTTGTCAAAAAGGCGGCAGCAACGGTGCAGCAGCTAAGTAACGACCGCCTTATACTCGGCGTAGCCAGTGGGGATAGACCGGTTGAGTATCCGTTGTTCGATGTCGATTTTGACAGTCGCGGCGAGCACTTCAGGCAGTCACTGGAAATTGTAAAGCACGGTGAGAATTCCCTTAAGCCTGGCATGTCGCTGTTACCGCGCTCAACCACGCCGCCTTTGTACGTTGCAGGGCTCGCTCAGCAAAGCCCTCAGTGGGTTGGAGAAAATATGGACGGTTGGCTGGCGTATCCAGGTACACCGAACGAGCATGTAAAGCGCGTAGAACTATGGCGAAATGTCGCGGGCAACAAGCCGTACGTTAGCTTTATTCATCTTAATTTGGTTGAAGACGATGAAGCGCCCATAAAACGCCACCGGTTCGGGGTTGAAACTGGTGTAAATGGGCTTATCAAAGAACTCAATGCAATGAAAGAAGCGGGGGTTGATCATATTGGCCTGCACTTCAGACGTAATACGCAACCAGTAGAAGTCGCGATGCAGCGCATTGCTGACAATGTATTACCTCACTTTCATAAATAACGGAACCAACAAGGAGGCATCATGCCGAATGTAAATCAGTCACAATCTAAAATTCCTTCGCTAGGTGTAGGCACGTTTCGCTTAAAAGACGATGAAGCCTATAACAGCGTGACAATGGCACTTGAAGTGGGTTTCCGTCACATTGATACGGCGCAAATTTACGGCAATGAAGAAGCGGTAGGTCGCGCTATTAAAGACGCTATTGCAAACAATCTTGTTGCACGTGAAGACCTTTATGTCACCACCAAGGTGTGGAATGACAAGCTGAATAAAGCAAGCTTTGTGGATAGCGTAAAAGAGAGTTTGGAAAAGCTTCAACTGTCGTACGTTGACCTGCTACTTATTCATTGGCCGTCACCGGAAAACGGCGAAAGCATGGAAGAGTACCTAGGTGAATTGCTGCGCGTTAAGGAACTGGGACTCACAAAAGAAGTTGGTATTTCTAACTTTACCGTGGCACAAATTGAAGAAGCGGTGAGTATCTTGGGCGAGGGCGTTATTTCCACGAATCAGGTAGAGGTACACCCTTATCTTACTAATGAAAAAGTGCGTGCAGCGTGTGAGAAACACGGTATCACAGTAACAGGATATATGCCGTTTGCTGTTGGTAAAGTGCTAAAAGACGAGACCATCATCGCAATTGCAGATAAGCATGGTGTGAGCACTGCTGAGGTAGTGGTAGCCTGGGAGCTGGCCCATGGTTTAGTCACTATTCCATCGTCGACTAAGCGCAAGAACCTGGAAACCAATTTCAAAGCGCTTGAACTTACATTAGGCGCTGACGATATCGCAAAGATTGACGCGCTAGATTGTGGCGACCGTCAAGCTAACCCAGATTTTTCGCCTGCGTGGGACTAATTTAATGTTGCCAAGCGCCAACTGGCGCTGGCTTCATTTTTACCCACAATCAAGTAAATGTGTGGTGTCGTGTAGGCTCGAATTTGTTAAGTAGACTGTGTACTACATAAATAACGCACAGGCTAAGTGCTAGAGCTACGACTACCGATGAAAAGCGATACAGCGCACTATAAATAATATCCTGTTGTGGAGAGAGTGACTGGCCGTACAAAATGCCAAATGTGGTAAGTACGCCAAAGCCAGTGCCAGCACCACCACCGCTAAGCACATGCTGGCGGCTGATGAAAAATACCAATATCCATAAGCTGAAACTTGCGAAAAACAACGTGTCACTGTAGTTGAGCAAAATGAGCTGGGCGAGCAGGGCAAGATTACATCCAATTAGCGTGCCCAGCGCTCGCTGCCAGCCACTCAATGTGGCTCCTTTCCAACACAGTGGAAAAAGAATCAATACACTTGCTGCTTGTGCTGATATCGAATCTACTAAGTCGAAGGTTTGAAATACAGCAAACGATAGCGTGGCGACAGTGGTGCATAATATGACTTCGTGGCGAATACTTGCTTTATCTTTTGCCGCTTTGGGCAAAGGCGTGCGCGGCTCCTCATCGGGAAAAACAATATGCAAAGCGAATGCAATTATCAATGCCAACAGAATTGCACCGATGTTTGAAATCACTAATGCGTAGATATCTATTCCATCGCTGCTGTAGCTGGCAAAATGTAGCTGCAGCGAAAGTCCTACAAGGGAAAACGCACCGAATAAATACAGCGTACCTTTACTCATTTGCCAAAACAGAAAAGCGAAAGTGATGGCGATTAGCGGCGTGATCAGCAATGGGTGGCTTCCGAACAAGCCGTATACCACTAAAACAGCCGCCGCCGGAAAGATAGTTGCGGCAAGAAATTGTCGAATAATGTGACCATTTAAAACGGCTACCAGTCCAAGCAACAAAATAGGGTACAAGGTAAAAAATATCGGATTAGGCCAATCCAGCGCTTTCGATATAGCAAAGCCCAACGTGGCGCCGGAGGCGATCCTAAGCATCTGCTGGACATCATTTTTACTTAGCTGTGAATCCATAATTTAAGTCTAATAAATGAAGTGCAGCAGGCTTATAAAGTGAATTTGAATGTTCGCTGCCACACTTTCAATAGGGTTGTCTGGAACTATCTGCACGGTAGCGCGAGCGCCACTGGTGAGGTGGCTTAACGATATTTCTTGTTCTTCAAGCTTAATGTGGACACGTTGGCGCTGTGCATCTCGTACCCATCGATTCGACTTTTCAACGCTTGCAAGGGTGCCGTTGGCGGCAAGTTGGCCGTCGCTTACACCAGCTTCAAATTCTTCCACTTTAGCTTCAAATACTTTACCCGGTAGTGCATCAAAAACGACGTTAGCGCGAATGCCTTCTTTTACATTGGCGAGTGATTTCTCTCGAAAATCTGCAACCACATCTAGCGTGTTATCGACAACTGAGGCAAGGGGCGTACTTTGTTTAGCATAAGTGCCTTGAGTTACCTGCATGTTTGCCATTATGCCGTCATGCGGTGCTTTAATTTTGGTATAGGCTAAGTTCAACTCTGCCCGTTTAACCGCATTTACCGCTTCTAGATATTTTAGGTTTTTGTCACCTTGCTCACCTCTTGCAACAACTTGCTCGTTTAGATCGGCTTCAAGCGCACTAATTTCAGCTTCAGCGCTTTTAAGTTGCGCGTACGCTTTGTCCACGTTTTGTTGAGATACCGCTTTAGTTTGAACTAAGGAATTGAGTCGTTGAAATTCACTGTTGCGTTCGTCGTAAACCGCCGATGCAGCCTCTATTTTGGCTCTAATCGCTTCCGCTTTCGCATCTATCTGAGCATTCTCTAACTCCACATTTGCCAAATCAATTTGCGCCTTTTCAAGCGCAATTAGGTAAGGTGTCTCATCTATAACAAATAAAACCTGCCCTTCCTTGACGGTTTGGTTATTTTTGACAAGCACCTCGTTTATCGGCCCATTTATCTGTGGAGAGATTTGCGTGACCTGATGATAGACTCTCGCCTGTGGTGTCATTGGCATGCGTATATCTGCAATAATAAAGTAGATAAAACAGATGGCAAAAGCGACTAAAGCCAGCTTTATATACCTAGCAAATTCCTGATCTGGTGTTCGTTGACTCACTTAAGTGACTCCAATAATTTTGCGGCATTAACTTCAATTTTTTGAACACATTTAGCCATAATGCGTAACTCTTCTTCAGATACTCCTGCGTACACTTCATCTCGCAGCGCCATCAATGTACTTTCGATATCATTCATTCGACCTTTGCCCATATCTGTGAAGTAAAGTAAGCGACTTCGTTTGTCGTTAGTATCGGTAACGCGTTTGATTAACCCGGTAGTTTCGAGCTGTTTAATTGTGCGAGTTAAGCTAGGCATTTCTATTTCCAAGCTTTCAGCCACCATCTGTTGCGTACAGCCCTCACCAAGTAATGACATGTGAATCATTACGCGCCATCTAGACTCTGTAAGGTCGAGATGAGCGACCGATTCAGTGACAGTTCTTCTGCACTTTTGCGCAGTGCGGGCAAAAAGCGCAATAAGTTGAAGTGGCATAGGTTCTGAAAATGACATGTAAAAACCGTTGATTTACTTAGCATGCTAACTATTTTATTTGTTTAGCATGCTAAGTAAATGGCATTGAGATGAGAAAGAGATTTTGCAAGTTGAGCGCTTACAGTGAGAAGAGTGTCAGATACAAATATAGGTTAGTGTATGGCTAAATATTCAGACTTCGGATAAGTGGGCATTGAGCGCTAAGTGAATGAGTTATTTACAAAACGAGGCCAAAAAAAAGCCGTTTATCAAAAATAAACGGCTTTTTGCTTAGGTCCAAAGGGAGATTTGGATTTAGAATTTACCTCGGAATGAAGCAAACCAGTTTGTACTAGTGTCGTAAACAGTTGGATACGTGTTACCGTTACCAAGAGCTGGACCTGCACCAGAGTATATTGGAGGTTGCTCGCCAAGAAGGTTAAGAACACCCATAGTTAGTTCTATGTTATCGCTAACGTAGTAAGTACCAGAAAGGTCTAGGTAGCTGATAGCTCTAAAGCCAGTTTCTAGAGTATCACCCTCATCATCGTTCTGTGCTGAGCCGAAGTATCTCCAAGTAGCAGTAAGATCAATATCTAGGTTGGTATTCCAGGTTGCCATAAATCTATGACGATACTCTGGGCTAGGGGCGTCACATGCGTTACCGAAGAATCCAGCACATTCAACAGGATCTCCACCTGGAAATGGTACAGTACTGTTTTCGTCCAGCATCGTTGATGCATAGTCGAAACGTACGTCACCCATCTCTGTTTTTAGGCTGTAGTTTATTTGTAAATCAACACCAGAGGTTGCAAGTGATGCAATATTAAGGTTCGTTTGTTGGAAGCCAACACCAAACGTACCAGCAGCTAGTGAGCCCGCTGAAGAACGTGTAATAAGGCTACAGAATGTCGGGTCACCACTATCTAGACAGTTGTCGAAGATAGTTTGTGCTGGGATACCTGAAGCAATGGCGTCGTCTACTTCGATATCGAAGTAATCCACGCTAATTGAAAGGCCTTCTATACTTGCTGGAGTAAATACAACACCAAAGGTTACGGTATCTGCAGTTTCTGGATCTAGGTTCGGGTTACCACCTGTTAGAGACTGTGTTTGACCCGAGATTACGTCAAGGATGTTGCCGTACTGATCTGCTGTTACACCAGTGCGAGCACAAGTTTCAAGTGAAGCAATTGGGTTGGCACCCGCACACGGGTCATACAACTGCTCGCCGCTAGCATCGGTACCCGCTGGGCTTAGGTTAGGTAGCCCTGTATTTTGACCAGTGTATAGATCAATTACGTTTGGAGCACGAACCGCACGCTGATATTGCGCACGAAGTTTCACGTCTTCAACTGGCGTCCATGATAACTGGTAGCCGTAGGCATTAGTGTCAAAACTGTTAGACGTGCCGTTACCCGCTGTGTCGTAGTCAGAGAAGCGATACTGCGCGCTAAACACTAACTCTTCAGCGAACTCTGCGCCAGAAATAAGGGGTATTTGAACCTCGGTAAAGAATTCACGAACTTCAATCTTACCTTCTACTGCAAGCGTTGCACCGCCTACACCAGTGAAGCCACCACCTTGAATTTGGCTAATTTCATCTGGTGATGACGCTAGTTCGTCTTTGCGATATTCAACACCGAATAAAATGCCGATACCGTCATCTGCTGTAGGAAGCTTGATGCCGTAGTCGCCTAAGTTTGCTTGGATATCCGCGCCGAATACTTTTTGCGAAGTTTCACCGTTTACAATACCAATACCTTGAATGAAGTCTAACTGAGCTTGCGTCACAGAGCTTTCACCACCAGGACGTTGGAAGATGTTGTAAGGTACACAGCCACCAGATTGGTCAATACATACAACGTTACCATCTTCGTCAGTGGTTGCTAATAGCGCTTGCTGTAGGTTAGCGACGACGAAGTCGTTAGTTGCTGAGCTTTGATCTCGGGTTTCTGAAATTTGACCAAATACGTTCCACGCCCAAGTGTCATCAATGAAACCGTTCAGGCCACCAACTACTCTCCATGCGCTATTCTCTAGACGAGAGTTACGCGATCCACCTTCAACGTTACGGTGAGATGCAGTGATGCCGCTAACGATTACATCGTTGGCAATATCATCAGCCGAGCAACCAAAAATATCAGTGAACGCTAAACCGCTGTTTCCTTGTATCAGTGGGTTTCCACAGTTGATGTCGTATGCGCCAATACCAAACGAGGCACTTGGAGCAATCTGAGCGTCACTGGTGTTGTTAATATAACCGAAGTCAAGATATGCTTCCAAATTCTCGCTTATCTCATAGTCGCCTTTAGCGTACAGGTGATAACGCTCAGAAGGGCGCTGGAAGAAGTTAGTAGCACCAAAGTTATAGGTTTGACTTGGGCCACCAGCGTAAGAAATGAGATTTCCGTTTTCCTCTTGGAATGCAAAACCGCCAGGACCACCAAACAGACGGAAGTTAGCTGAACCTACACAACCAAACCCTTCGAAGCTTGATGAGCCATTGCTCTGTCCTAATGTACATGCTGAGAAAACTCTATCAGATTGAATGATTTCTTGGCGGTCTTCATATGAAGCATAAACAGTGACATTGCCTTTACCATCAGCAGATGATGATCCAAACATAGCGTAAATTAGGGTTTCATCGCAGTCCATGGTTGAACCTGGAACAGGCTGATTGGCTGCGTTTAGCACGCCTTCATACAGACCATTATCGTTGTCAGCATAGTTTGTGCTGAACTGACCACCAAACTCGACACCTTCAAAGTCGTCGCGAAGAATAAAGTTTGCAACACCACCAACCGCGTCAGAACCGTATACCGCTGATGCACCACCAGTAAGGATGTCAACGCGCTCCAACATTTGCGTAGGGACTAGGTCAACGTTGGCTGCGCTGGTACTCGAAGAGCCATATGGAAGACGTTTGCCGTCAATAAGTACTAGTGTTCTATTCGCACCTAAACCACGAAGGTTAAGTGTTGCAGTACCCGTTGAACCATTTGAAACTTCTGATGCTTGACCTGCGAAAACCTGCGGAAGCACGTTAACGAAATCTTCTACACGTAAGTTACCGCGAGCCGCTGCTTCGGCACCTGACACACTTAAAACAGGTGTGGCCGCTGCAACATTGGGATTTGAAAGTAGACGCGAACCTGTAACTTCGATTTTCTCAACGGTTTCTTTTTCTGATTCGTCTTCTTGGGCGTAGATATTGGCAGAAAATGCCATGGATGCAGCAGCGCCAAACGCGCAGGCCAGTCGTACCGACTTGGCCAGTTAGTGGTTTGAAAACATTCTAGTCTCCCTTGACTTTGATTTTTTTATTTAATTATTTTTAGTGTGTTTTTTGAACACATAATATTCTTCGCATAAATTTTGAATATTTTCAATAGAATGTAGCCCCAAAGTTTAAGAAACTGTTTTTTTGAAAGTTTTGTTGATATTGAAGGTAGCATTAGAAGTGATGTGGCGGAGTTTTCCACTGCGAAAAACAGAGCGCTTAACGAAATTCTCCATTTCAACACGAGCAAAGTACGTACTGTAATTTCGCTCTACTGTTACGCCCAGTAAAATGCTAAAATCCGCCCAATTAACTACCAAGCCGTATCAAGCGTTTTATCGCAATACTAAATTTGCGCGGAAAAGCATTGCTTATCCGTTACAAAACGCGCCTGTAAGTAATTGGTTTACAGGGATAATAGATAACGAAGATAAGTATTGATGTCAGATAAGAAGCTTCTAGAAGAGATTAAAAAGCGACGTACGTTCGCGATCATATCGCACCCGGATGCGGGTAAAACCACCATTACTGAAAAAGTATTGTTGTTCGGACGCGCCCTACAAACTGCAGGTACCGTAAAAGGTAAAAAGTCAGGTCAGCATGCTAAATCTGACTGGATGGAAATGGAAAAAGAGCGTGGGATCTCGGTAACCACCTCGGTCATGCAGTTTCCATATAACGAGCACTTAGTTAACCTGCTGGATACTCCCGGACACGAAGACTTCTCTGAAGATACCTATCGTACGCTAACAGCCGTTGATTCATGCCTTATGGTTATCGACGCCGCAAAAGGTGTAGAAGACCGGACTCGAAAGCTAATGGAAGTTACCCGTCTGCGCGATACGCCGATTGTAACTTTCATGAACAAGCTTGACCGCGATATCCGCGACCCTATGGAACTGCTCGATGAAGTAGAAACCGAGCTTGATATCCTGTGTGCACCAATCACTTGGCCAATTGGCTGTGGTAAGAGCTTTAAAGGTGTATATCACCTTCACCGCGACGAAACTATTTTGTATCAAAGCGGCCAGGGTCATACTATTCAAGACGTGCGCATTATCAAAGGGTTAGATAATCCTGAGTTAGATACTGCAGTAGGAAGTGACCTAGCTGAAACCTTGCGTGACGAGCTTGAGCTTGTACGCGGTGCATCTAACGAATTCGAACAAGATCTTTTCTTGGAAGGCCAGCTAACGCCAGTATTTTTCGGTACAGCATTAGGCAACTTTGGTGTTGATCATATGCTTGACGGTTTGGTTGAGTGGGCACCTGCGCCACTTGGCCGCGAAACCGAAGAAGGGACTATCGAAAGTACCGATGGTAAGTTCAGCGGCTTCGTATTTAAAATTCAGGCCAACATGGACCCGAAACACCGTGACCGCATCGCGTTTTGTCGTATTGTTTCGGGCAAGTACGAAAAAGGCATGAAAATGCGCAACAGCCGTTTAGGTAAAGATGTGCGTATTTCTGATGCATTGACCTTCTTGGCTGGTGACCGTTCACTGCTAGAAGAAGCCTATGCCGGCGATATCATCGGCTTGCACAACCACGGTACCATTCGCATAGGGGACACCTTCACGTCAGGCGATAACTACCGCTTTACGGGTATTCCAAACTTTGCGCCTGAGCTATTTAAACGCATCCGCTTGAAAGATCCGCTTAAGCAAAAGCAGCTGCTTAAAGGGCTGATCCAGCTTTCTGAGGAAGGGGCGGTACAGGTGTTTAGACCGCTTGCCAACAACGATTTGATTGTGGGCGCAGTAGGTGTGCTTCAGTTTGACGTAGTTGTCGCTCGCTTGAAAGCCGAATACAACGTAGACGCGCTTTATGAGCATATTAACGTGAGCACTGCCCGCTGGGTTTACTCTGACAATGAGAAGAAGCTTGATGAATTCCGCCGTAAAGGTGAGCAAAACCTTGCACTAGATGGCGGCGATAACTTGACGTACATCGCACCTACTATGGTGAACTTACAGCTAGCGCAAGAGCGCTACCCTGATATTCAGTTCAAGAATACGCGCGAAAATTAAGCTAATAAAGATTAAACAAAGACACAATATATTATGAATATACATGCACTATTAGTTAACCGTTTCACTGAAGCTCTACAAGAAATGGGCGTAGAAAATGCGCCGGTGCCAGTTTCGCGCAGCGCTCGACCTGAATTTGGTGAGTATCAGTTTAACGGCGCGATGGCGCTAGCCAAGCAGCTTAAGCAAAAGCCGCGCGATATTGCAGAAAAAATTGTTGAAACTGTAAAGCTCGACGATATTGCCAGCAAGCTAGAAGTGGCTGGCCCTGGTTTTATCAACGTGCATTTAAATGACGAATGGCTGTCTAATCAATGTGAGTTGTCGCTAACCGACCCACGTTTAGGTATTGCTAAGTCAAAAGAACAAAACATTGTTGTTGATTACTCATCGCCTAACCTGGCCAAAGAAATGCACGTGGGCCACCTGCGTACTACTATCATCGGCGATGCTGTGGTTAAAGTACTTGAGTTCTTGGGCCACAATGTTATTCGTCAAAATCACATGGGCGACTGGGGCACACAGTTCGGCATGTTGCTTGCGCACCTTTCAGACAAGCTACAAGATGAAGTGGCTGAAACTGCGCTCTCTGATCTTGAAGACTTTTACCGCGAAGCCAAAGTTCGCTTTGACGAAGAAGAAGGTTTTGCCGACCGCGCCCGTGAATACGTAGTTAAGCTGCAGGGTGGTGACGCTCAGTGTCTGGCGCTTTGGGAAAAGTTCATTGACGTGTCTATTGCTCACTCAGAAGAAGTGTACGACAAGCTAAACGTAAGCCTGACCCGTAAAGATATTATGGGTGAGTCGGCTTATAACGACGATTTAGCCAACGTAATCAGCGATCTTAAAGCGAAAGGCCTTGCAGTAGAAGACCAAGGTGCGCAGGTAGTATTTATACCTGAGCTTGCTGATAAAGAAGGTAATCCTGCGGTTTACATCGTTCAAAAGTCGGGTGGCGGCTATTTATACGCAACGACAGACCTTGCGGCAATGCGCTATCGCAGCGGCAAGTTAAACGCTGACCGTACGCTGATTCTTACTGACGCTCGCCAGGCGCTGCATTTCAAACAAACTGAAATTGTGGGCCGTAAAGCGGGCTTTATGAAAGAAGAGCAAACTTACGAGCATTGTCCATTTGGAATGATGCTAGGCAGTGACGGTAAGCCATTTAAAACCCGTACTGGCGGTACGGTTAAACTGGTCGAATTGCTTGATGAAGCCGTTGAGCGTGCGGGTAAACTTATCGCAGAGCGTGACAACGATTTAAGCGAAGACGAGCTTAAAGAAGTCGCTCACAAGGTGGGTATTGGCGCTGTGAAATACGCTGACCTGTCTAAAAACCGCACAACTGATTACATGTTTAACTGGGACTCCATGCTAAGCTTTGAAGGTAACACCGCGCCTTACCTTCAGTACGCCTATACCCGTGTGAAAAGCTTGTTCAGAAAAGCGGGTGTGGATATGGCCACCATGCCAGTAGATATCAATATTGCTGAGAAACAAGAGCACGCGCTAGCTGTATTACTTATGCAGTTTGAAGAGGTGATTGGTACAGTATCTCGTGAAGCCACGCCTCATGTACTGTGTACTTACCTCTATGACGTAGCTTCAGCATTTATGTCATTCTACGAAGCCTGCCCAATGCTAAAAGATGGTATTGAGCCAGCGGTGCGTGATAGTCGTTTAGCCTTGTCAGCTTTGGTTGCCAAGACGCTAGAGAAAGGATTAACCCTACTTGGTATTGAAACACTAGAAAAAATGTAGTGTTCGCGGTACAACATAGTTATTGATATTGAAAAGGCTGACAATGATTGTCAGCCTTTTTTTATGCAAAATAAAGAACGTCAAAAATACATTGTCCGTTTGCGCTAATCATAATCCTTACTTCTCGATTAGAACCGATGGCGTAATAAATTCTTATAAAGTAAACGATAAAGACGACTCAAATTAACGACAGGAAACTCAAATGACTAAGATCCTTGCATTTGCAGGTAGTACCCGTAAAGGTTCATTCAACCAAGCTATTATGAAAGTTGCAGCCGAAGGCGCACGTGAAGCTGGAGCAGATGTTACCGTTATAGACCTAGCCGACTTTCAAATGCCGCTGTTTAATGAAGATGAGGAAGCCGAGTTTGGCATGCCTGAAAAAGCACAGGCGTTCAAAGAGTTGCTAATGAGCCATGATGGTTTTCTTATTGCCTCGCCAGAATACAACTCAAGCTATCCAGCATTGCTAAAGAATGCCATTGACTGGGCATCGCGCATGGGGGAAGGCGAAAAGCCATTACAAGCCTATCGCGGTAAAGTAGCCGGTATTATGGCTGCGTCTGCTGGCGGGCTAGGCGGCATGCGCGTGCTGGTGGTACTAAGAATGTTGCTTGAAAATCTAGGTACTATGGTATTGCCGAACCAAAAAGCTATCGCGAAGGTAAATACGCTTATGGAAGGCGGCGTAATAACGGACGAGAAAACCATTAAGCAGCTTAAAAATTTGGGTAAAGAAACCGCTGAGTTGGCTGATAAGCTAGCTTAAGATATAGGAGCAGGGTAGCTAGAGAAAGCCGTCGGCACTCTAGCTTTGCATGCCGCAGTTTTTGTATCCATGCTAAATAAATATATTTTTGAAATTGCCTCGATTAAATGGGCGATATCTAACACGACACACAAATAGCACCATCAAGCCCCTTCATTGCCAACCTTAGAAAAACAAGTTTAGTTCACAATACGGCATAAAAACCGACCCCATGGCCAGTCGTCAATAGTGTCTTGATGTCATAGCCTAGCTAAGTGCATTTGCACATTACTTTACTTGAAAAAGGAGCTTTATTGTGGAAGAAATTAACATTAACGAACTCAATGACGTCGCAGGAGCAGGGATTATTGGCGATATCATGTATGGTATCGGTTACGGTGCTGGCTATGCAGGTGGCTATTTCTACAGCCATGTAATGACGTCAAACCGTTGGTTAGACGATGTCGCTGAATTCGTACTACCTTAAGGAACTATGCTATGGAAGAGTTAAGTCAAGAAGAACTAATCCAATGTAGTGGCGGTTACTTAGGACGTGTATTGACCTATATGACTTTGGTTGATCTGGCCTATGATTTCGGCAGAGGGCTCGGCAACGGATTCTACGATGGTGCAAACGAGCCAGAAATTCCTTAGTGTTGATTGAGCAGGCCTTGGTCTGCTCCTTTAACTTTATGTAAATATGGACAAGGCAAACAATTATGGACAAAAAAAAATATAGCCACGTAGCATTTTGGTTTCTTGCGGCAATCAATATTATCTCTCTCTTTGAGAGTATTATCACGAAAGAAGGGGGGGCGCTTTTAACAGAGCCCGAGTTTCAAAACTTACTTTTACTCGCAATTCTTCAAAAGCTTACAAGTGTAAAAACATCGAGTGCAGACGATATTATTTAACGTGTTATGTTTCGAACCCTTTACATTAACTTGGTGCCCCGTGCTGAAGAAAGCCGCTAAATCGAGAGCGGCTTTTTTGTCATATTTCCTAGCCAATTTTTATCTATTTTACGCCGCGCTAAGTTTCCAGGTGGCTAGCCAAACTACCAACTCAGTGACTGGAATTATGGCTGCGTCTGAAGGCGGTACTGCGCATGTTACTTAAAAATCTCGGTACTATGGTGCTGTCAAACCAAAAAGCTATTGCTAAGATTAATACGCTCATGGAAGATGGCGTAATTACAGATGAAAAACTACTAAGCAGCTTAAAAAACTTAGGGAAAGAAACCACTGAGTTGGCAGGATAACTGTCTTAGTTTTCTTAATCTAATATCAAATGGTAGTTTTTTTTATATTCGACACTCCCTCAGTCTCCTGCCTAAAGTACAATTGTAATCCGCATTTTTTGATTTAATATCAAACATACTTTGAACAAGTAAACGATAAAACATACTTTTAGGTTCTCATTTATTGATGTTAGCGCAGACCCGAGTCATTTTCTTTTTCTCTTTAGCGATATATCTATCGTTGGGAACGTTGATCATTTCCTCTTTGTTCATTTCCTCCTCAATTGCAAAACCAGTCGTTACAATGCCTTCCTTCAGGATACTTTCTACTGAAAATGGCTTAAGTCAAAACACCGTGAACGATATGCTTATTGATAAAGAAGGGCTGTTGTGGATAGCAACCGACGCTGGGCTAAATCGGTTCGACGGCAATCAAAATAAGCAATATGTGGGGCAAGATAACGAGTTTGCTGACGATGGTATCTATACATTATTTGAAGACCAAAGAGGTGATTTATGGATAAGTACTTACAGTAGTGGTATTTATCGCATCAATCGGCAAACCGGCAAGTCGGAAAGATTAATTAATGTTCCTTACAAAGAGCAACCTTCGTGGTACCAATATGCTTCCCATTTTATCTCCGCGCCTGGAAAC
This sequence comes from Alteromonas marina, assembly GCF_000808575.1. Lineage (GTDB taxonomy): Bacteria > Pseudomonadota > Gammaproteobacteria > Enterobacterales > Alteromonadaceae > Alteromonas > Alteromonas marina_A. The sequence goes on along the minus strand of NZ_JWLW01000066.1, from coordinate 48,901 downwards.
ATCATATATGTCGCCCTTGACCATCTAATAATCAAATTTGATTTAGTCACAGAGAAAAAAGAAACCGTTTTTGACCTTTTTTCCTCTAATAGTGAGCTTTCAAATGACGATGTTATCCGATATACCTATTTAACCCGCGACGTTTTATTCGTAGCCACTTCTGTCGGGCTTTATGCTAAAAATCTACAAACAGGCGATATCAAGAAAATTGACCATGTTAGTTCAGAGAGCGCCAATCTAAACAATATTAATACCAAGCTTATCTTGGTTGATGAACATCAGAGGTTTTGGCTGGGTACGGTTGAAGGCCTCTATCAATTTGACTTTACTGGTTTAATAAATTTCGTGAAACACGACGGCGATATGCCAGCAGCAAAGCTAGTCGTAAAACATTTGAATGTCTGGGATCTCGAACTGATTGAAAACTCCCTCTATTACATGTCCACAGACCAAGGGTTGTATACTATTGACTTGTCATCTAATGAGCTAACACATTTATTTAGACCATCAGACTCGCGTTTACAAATAACAGACGATGACTTGTACGAAGTGGCAATAACATCTGACGAGCAGGTGTGGCTTTCTACCGGCACATCGGGAGTATTGCTATGGTCACCTCAGTCTACGCTATTTAAAAACGTTATGGGCGATGGAAAAAGTAGTGACAAGTTGAGTAATAATATTGTCTATAGCTTATATGAGACCGATGACGAAAATTTATGGTTAGGGACTAACAATGGTCTAAACCTGTATCACGCAGATACGGGGAAAGTAGAACAGTTTTTAGTGACTGACGATGATAAAGCCGTTATTTCTTCGGGCTCTATATTTACGATAAGGCCTGCCGAAAAAGACAGGGTTTGGTTGCTCACTTACGGTGGTATCGTAAAGTTTGATACAGAAAATAAACGCCCTGTACCTTACCCTTTAGGTAGTGAGCAAGACAAACTATTAAACTCAGACAAGGCATACGATTTAATTCGCACATCAAAAGAGAATTATATCGTCGCCTCACATGGCAAGTTTTGGAATTTTGATGACAAGAAAGGGCAAGTATCCCTCTCCGAAACACTTTCTTCAAACCTTGAATACGACCAGTTTTATACGTTTCTACCTGATCATGGGGCGCAGGATGGTTCAATACTACTGTCTATGATTGGGGAGCTATGGCGATTTAACACGTCAAGCGGAAGCCTAGAGAAACTGCACCAAGCAAGAAAGTCTCAAGCGGAATATGCTATCCATCCTATCGACACTGTTTTGGATGATAACGGTATTTTGTGGATTGCTTATCCCGGTCATGGGTTATATGGAATCGATGCAAAAACCAATGAGCAGAAATACTTTTTTGACACGAGTAACTTATTGCCGACTAACCTCGTTGTTAGTTTAGAGAAAGACCAAAATGGTGATATCTGGATTGGGAGCCACCAAGGCATCCTCAAGCTCGATCCGAAGGCCATTAAATTATCTCAATATAGCGCCACAGAAGGTTTGTCCACTAGTGAGTTCAGCTGGGGGGCAAAAGTAGGTTTGAGCGATGGAAAAATAGCTTTCGGTTCACAAAAAGGTTTCACTATTTTGCAACCAGAGCGCTTTAATGACCAAGACAATGTGGCAACGTCAACATTTATTACTGATGCAAGCTTGCTCAGTCAGCCGTTAGAGCTTGGTATTGGCAGTATTAATAACAGCTCTTTATTATTAGAGTATGACGATGTTGGGCTGACTATTCACTACTCCGATATGCGTTTTAAGAAGACATCGGCTTCCTACTATCAGTATGAATTAAAGGGAGATGTTTCTGTTGTATACCCCCCTACAAATTCTACTGAAGTCACATTTCCTCAGTTAGAGCCTGGTGAATACGAATTTAGTGTGGGTCGAGTTGACCCCGTTAATAACGTTTATGGGCCGCGCGCAAATTTGAAAATCAAGGTGGCATATCCAATTTATGCATCGCCTTTGGCGTATTCTATTTATCTTTTTGTTTTCCTTGTGTCGACCTTAGTTATCTATGCTCGACGCAAGAAAAACAGCGAGGTACTTCGCGCTGCGCACTCTGAGGCACTAAAACATAAAAACAGATTGTCTATGGCGCTAACTGCGAGCAATACCAAAGTTTGGGCATGGTATGAGGACTCAGATAAAATTACCCAAGAGCGTATCGTGGATGACTTGGGTTACTCAGACACGGAGACAAGGCTGTCGTTCAGAGAGCATATATCTCTCGTTCATAATCATGATATTACTTCGTTCCTAGAGCAGTGGGAGAAAGCGGTTAGCGGACAGTCCAAGGGTATAGATATTAGCTATCGCATGAAAGCGAAAGACGGTCATTATGAATGGTTCAGAGATGTAGGCTCCTTGGTTGAAAATAATGAAACGGAAAATAGCAAAAGATTAGTCGGTACTTACTCCAATATAACTGAGTCGGTGAATGCCGAATTTAAAGCTCGGTTATTTGGCGAAGCATTTCGATACACGCGGGACTGGGTAGTCATTTTCGATAGTAATTTCCAGCCTATCGTTGTTAATCAATCGTTCAAAGAAGCGCTTGGTATTAACAAAGACGCAAATCTAATAGAAGAACTCGAACTGCTATATCTTGGCCAGAAACAGCAGCTCGAAGAAACGTATACGGAAATGCGTAAGCTTGGTCCTAACGAACACTGGAGTGGCGAGGCTTATATTAACAGTTTCACAAACCAGCGCTACGCGGTAAGTATAAGGGTGACCGCAGTTTCGAGTGAGCGAAATGGCCAAGAAATCGATCGCTACCTGGTGATATTGTCGGATATAACGCAGCAAAAAGACGCACAAAACGCGCTTGTTCAGTTGGCAAACTATGACAATTTAACAGGCCTACCTAATCGCACTCTTCTGCTTGACCGCCTTCAGCACGCTTTCCATCAAGCTGCATCACAACAAAGCAAAATAGGGTTATTCTTCATCGATTTAGACCGCTTCAAACAAGTTAACGATAGTCTTGGACACGAGGCCGGTGATGAACTCCTAGTAACGGTTAGCAAACGTCTCGAAAAGTTAATCAGGAAGTCTGACACGGTAGCGAGACTTGGCGGTGATGAATTTGTAGTTCTTCTCGAAGGTGTTGGTAGTGTGCAGGACCTTGGTCATATTGCCAATGATATTATACAAGCCTTAGGGCAACCTATTACGCTCTCCAACCAAGAGGTGAGTGTATCGGCGAGTATTGGTATTTCACTTTATCCAGATGATGCGCAACTTCCAGCAGAATTATTAAAGAATGCTGATATTGCCATGTACCATGCTAAAGAAGCCGGCAGCAATAATTTTCAGTTTTTTACCGAGCACATGAATGAGCAAGCGCGTTCAAAACTTCAATTAGAAAATAAACTGAAACATGCCTGCATCAATAAATCTTTTTCAAACTACTATCAGCCCATTGTGTGTTGTGCGACAGGTTCTATTGAAGGCTTCGAAGTGTTAATGAGATGGAAAGACGGTGATGAAATGATCTCACCCGATATTTTCATTCCAGTTGCGGAAAACATAGGAATGATAGCCGAAATGACGACGCAACTTATTGAGCGAGCTTTACCTGTTCATCAGCAACTATACGCAGGTAATAGCCGCGCTTACTTATCAATAAATTTAAGCGCAAAACACCTCATAAATGAGTATTCGTTAAAGGATATAGTGGCGCTATTGCAATCGAATGGTGTTCCACCAGAAAACATTCGATTTGAAATTACAGAGAGTGCTTTGATGGAAGATTATGACAGTGCCATGCATGTCATAGGAGCGCTAAAATCTAAAGGGTTTATCATAGCATTGGACGACTTTGGTACTGGGTACTCATCGTTAAAATATTTAAAAGATTTCCCGATTGACGTACTAAAAATAGATAAGAGCTTTGTTCAGGGTATTGGTCTTAATAGTGGCAATGAAGCAATTATTCTAGCGACATTACGTATGGCTGAGAGTCTGAATATTGAATGCGTGGCGGAAGGAATTGAGACCTTGGAGCAGGTCGAATTCTTTCAACGAAACGGCTGTAGGTATTTGCAGGGTTTTTATTTCTCTAAACCTGTCGCCGGTGACAAGCTATCAGGCTTAATAAACGCAGTGAAAACGACTGGCAAGTCGCTAAATTAATAGCGACTTGTTAGCGCCGCACTACATATATACTCAGGTGTTTTATTTCAATCCGCGCTGAGTTTCCAAGTAGCTAGCAAAACTGCCAAGCCAGTGACTTCCCATATAGTGCATATCACCAAACACCGCGTTTAAGCCTGCTTCACGGTGTGCTTCTAGCGCTTTCTTCAGTACTAGTAAGCGTGCGTCATCGTCTGGTAAAGCGCTTATGATGCCTTCAATCATCCACGCACGGCTGATATTCAGCCCGTCTAGGTGAGCGAGTTTTCCGTCTGTTTTGTCTGTAACCGTTGCAGGTGTGAGCCAATTCGATGTACTTGCATTTAAGTTGGGAAAGAATGCTGAGAGCCATTGGCTGTAGTCTTTTTTAGCCATTACTCGGCGCATTAGGTCGGCTTCTGCTAAGCAAGGCGACAAAAAATCCTGCCCAGAGGGCTCGTAGGCTAGTGGGCACGCCTTGTCAGCCTGATAGTAGTCTTTCGCCCTAGCCGTTAGCTGTGCTTCAAACTCCTTATTGCCTGACGTTTTCGCCCAATCTAACATCAGGCCAAAAGCAAAGGCGGTTTGGCTGTGTTCACCGGTTCGGATTGGGTAAGCTAATTTGGGTAACCATGCGCTTACTCTGGCTACAATTTCGTCCTCGAGAGGGCGTAAAGTATTTAGCCATTTTGTTGCTTCAGGAAGGGAAGATTGACGTAGTTCAGCGGTTAGCTGCAGGAACCATGCAAGACCGTAGGGGCGTTCAAATGAGGCATTATTTTCGCGCTTAAGGCTTACCAATTCACCTTGGATATTTTTAGGCGTAAAGCTGATATTGAGCTTTTCAATGATCTCATCCTTATCAACCGCGTCTTGCGCAGTGTTTAGCATTCTTACTAAAAGCCAATGGCCATGAACTGATGAATGCCAGTCTAAACAACCATAAAATGCTGGGTAGAGTTGATTGGGTGCCTTAACGTCATCGCCGTTATTCATCATGTGTTTCACTACATTTGGAAACTCTTGATGAATACAATGAAGCGCGAGGTTAGCGAAAACGCTTTCGTAATTGTTGTTAGGAACGCCAGCGTTGGCGGTCGCGTCTGCGGCTTGGTTAATACTAGTGTTGCTTGTGTTCGCAGTTTCAACAGTCGACGTACTGGTAGCATAGGCAGTGTGTGCAGCAAACGCTGTGGCAAATGCAACTGTAGAGCTAACAACGTTTTTTATTTTGATCATAATTTTGCGCGCTTTATCAATGAGAAGTATATCGCCAATGTATACAGATAAACGCTTTGAATAAAGTGCTGCGCGATACACAACGCCCCAGCACTTTAAACAGCAGAAACAGGCTATTTAAGCAGGGGCTCCGATGGCCTCTAGTTTGGTGGTGTATTCATCGAATGAGCCAATGGTCTTTTCTACCCAACCAGCATTATAGTAAGTTTCACCATACCGCTCTCCGCTGTCGCACATAAGCGTTACGATCGATCCCACTTCTCCTCGCTGCTTCATTTGTTCAGCAATACTTAATGCGCCCCATAGGTTTGTGCCGGTAGACGGGCCAGCTTTAATTCCAATGGTGTTGTTTAACCAATGCATGGTTGCAATACTGGCGGCATCGGGAACGGCAATCATGTCATCTATAACGTCGTGCTGAAAAGAGGCTTCCACTTTAGGGCGTCCAATCCCTTCTATGCGGCTTCCACGGGTAGCAGTAAGTGAATGATCGTTATTTTTGAAGCTGTCAAAAAACACACTGAATTCTGGATCCACGACCACAAGTTGAGAAGCAAGACCTTTGTAACGTATATAGCGGCCAATGGTAGCTGATGTACCACCTGTACCTGCGCTCATAACCACGGTGTGTGGAACAGGGTGGGGCTCGGCTTTCATTTGTTCAAAGATACTCTCAGCAATATTGTTATTGCCACGCCAATCTGTAGCGCGCTCTGCGAAAAGGAACTGATCCATAAAGTAGCCATTAAGCTCGTGAGCTACTTTGGTTGCTTCGCTGTGCATTTGCGTAGGGCAATCTACAAAGTGACACTGCCCGCCATATCGCTCAATAAGCGCGATTTTACTTTGGGCGGTAGACTTAGGCATAACCGCAACGAACGGAACGCCAATCATTTTAGCAAAATAAGCTTCAGACACCGCTGTACTTCCTGACGAGGCTTCAACCACAGTAGTTCCTTCTACAATTTTTCCATTACAAAGAGCGTACAGAAAAAGGGACCGGGCTAGACGGTGCTTTAAGCTGCCTGTCGGATGAGTGCTTTCATCTTTCAGATAGATATCAATATCTCTAAAGGCGATCTGCTCTAATTTGATTAAGTGCGTATCAGCCGAACGTTGATAATCTGCATTGATAATATTGATCGCTTTTGAAACCCAGCTTTTCATAACTTTCTCTCATTCACCCAAAATGTGAAACGTTAAGCGTAGTTCGCTTGACGCTAGCTGTATAAAACAAAATTAGAATATCAGTTAAGAGCGAGTATTTGATTCTATTATTTTAGTATTAGTGCTTTATAGTAAAAAATATTTCTTTAATGGATCTCATTTATGAAAATAAATTCCGTTTTTATGTAAGATCGAGAGCATGACCATCTTGTTGATACAACGGTCTTTAATAAAACAAAAAAGTTCAGATAAGTCGCTAAAGTTGCTATCTTTGCATTTCGCTTTTACTTACAGGTAACAACATGAAAAATAGGGCACTTTTCTGTGCAATAGCTCTTTTACCCGCATTATTCGTATCTACGCTGGCTCGCTCGCAAGAAGAGCAAATGCTTAAAGTCGCAACGTTTAATGTAAGTATGGAAGCCACTAACTATAAAGCGTTGGGTATGAAGCCAAGCGATCAGGTACTTCAACACGTTCTTTCAACGGGTGAGCATAGCCAAGTTAAAAACATTGCTGAAATTATTCAACGCGTTAACCCCGATATCTTGATGTTGAATGAATTTGACTACATTGCAGATAAGCGTAAAGGGGTAGAAGCATTTGTTAAGAACTACCTAAATGTTTCACAAGGCGGCCTTGAGCCTGTGGATTACCCATATACGTATGTGGCCACAGTCAACACAGGGGAGCCCACGAAATTCGACTTAGATAACAATGGCAAAGCAGAAGGTTTTGGTGGCGATGCATATGGTTTTGGGCTTTATCCCGGGCAATATGGCATGGCGCTTTTGTCAAAATACCCTATTGATGTTGATAGTATTCGCACCTTTCAAACGTTTAAATGGCATCACATGCCTCATCCACAGGTTCCTATTATTCCCGATGAGAGCGGAAGTACTGATAAGGGCAAGCCATGGTACGACGTAGAAGAGTGGGCCGCGCTAAGGTTGAGTTCTAAGTCTCACTGGGATGTGCCGGTGAAAGTAGGAGGTAAAACCGTACACATACTTGCTATGCATCCAACACCACCTAATTTCGATGGAAGCGAGGATCGCAACGGCAAACGCAACTTTGACGAAATTAGGCTTATGGCAGATTATCTTTCTCCGGATAAAGGGGCCTACATTTACGATGATAATGGCGAGAAAGTCAGTCTGTCAGAGAACGCGCGCTTTGTACTCGTTGGTGATTTTAATGCGGCGGATATTGGAGATAAACATCGCGAGGGTGTTATTGAACAGTTGACCGAGCACCCGTTAGTTAATAATGACATCATTCCAACAAGCGCAGGCGGCGCAGGCGCGTCAGATGCAGAGTTTAGTAACCGCTTTACTGCCTATTGGGGAGCCAGAGCTGACTATGTTTTGCCATCTCGATTTGGCTTCGATGTGAACGATGCTGGCGTTTTCTGGCCTGCAAAAACCAGTGACCTATATCGATTAGTTAAAGACCGTGAAGCCAGCTCAGATCATAGGTTGGTTTGGATTAGCTTGTCGCTTAAACAAGATGATAAAAATTATTAATCGATTAGGCTTTATTCTTTCACTGTTCTGTATTTTTTGAAATGGCCGCGGTAGGCGGCCTTTTTTAGCCCAATTCACCCCAAATTAGCTCCGTTGTGCTTTCTGGCTTTGAGCATTACCTGGTTTAGATATCGTGAAGTAGGCGACTACCGCTAAATTAGCGACAAACCAAAGGTCTTTAATAACGAACTGACCTAGGCGGTTGACAATAGTCGTGTTGTTAAAGGTATCCGGCACAGTAAACAAAAACGTTTGTGTCATCAGAAATACCGATAAACAAGCCAGTCCGCTCGCAATGATCACCGGCTTGTTCTTAGTAAAGATGCCCGCACCCAATAGCAGTGCAAAGAGGACATCAAACCCACCAATTACATTCGATGCTCCTTGAACGCTAAACACAGCATAAAGCCACGACATAAACGGTGATGTTTCAACTAGCCCCACAATCGCATTGGCTTCAAACTCGAAAAACTTCATGCCTCCTATCCATAATAAGACCATGGCTACAGGAGCAAAATTAAGGTATGTCAGTTGCTGGTGCGAAAACTTTTCGCGATAAAACAAGAATAGGAAAAGCGGTAATACTGCGAAGTACTTAATGATGCCTTGACCGCTGCCAATAATCGGGAAGCCCCCTAAATCGGCCATCCATCTTGTTGGTGACAATAACGTCAGCAATGGAATGGCAGTGACAAAAGCGGCATATAGTGCTACTGCTTTTGCTGAAACAAGGTTAAAACGTGCTGCAATGGTCATTAACGGTAGTAACAGCAATGCGATACCAGTAAAAGCACCAAGGGCACTCTCGCTCAACACAGTGCCTAACGAGTAGAAACTAAATGTAGCGATAAGTGCATTGGGGTTTGCACCCAATAAAAATGTTAGGCCAAGAACTGCGAAGCTAAAAGTGAGCAATGCGGTGACCATGTTTTCGGTTTGGTTTAGTGTCATAAAGCGTCCGGAAATACTGCTAGTTTTGCGAAGTGTATGTAGAGACCCGTCGAGGTAGCACTAAAATTTCATAGGTTTGATAATTTATTAGACACAGCGCGATACGCGAATAAGGATTTATCGACAAAATAAGAACTTATCTAATAGCGGTTGTCATAAGTAGCAGCGGTCTTAAATAAATTAGGTCTTAAGTAATGTGGGACTTAAATAGTTTGGCTTTTAAATAGTAGTGATTTAAAAAGTAAAATAAATCGAGAGAAAAAATGAAACAAGCAAGCAGTAGAGCACAGAAGCGTTTTAGGATCTGGTTAATAGCAAGCGCGTGTGCAGCCTTGTCTGCTTGTGGCACTCTGCCCCCAGAACCTATTGATGAGCCAATCGCGAGTGTTGAAGACGTTGAAAAGTTAGAGCAAGTTGTTGATACCTCATTGCCTTTGGTACAGCAGGCCTATTCCATTGAGTCTGAAAAAGTGTGCGATAAACACGGTGGTAACTGGAAGAAAGTAGGCCGACAGCAGGCGCATGCTTGTGTGCTACCAGCAAACGATGCTGGTAATGCGTGTAAAGACAGCAGCGAGTGCGAAGTGGCTTGTGTTACGGAAAACAATAACATGGAAGCGGGAGAAAAGGCGCGCGGCGTGTGTTTAGAAAGTACGGACTTATTCGGCTGTAGAGCCTATGTGTCTAACGGGGTTGTGGAGCATACCTTGTGTGTTGACTAAGAGTTTGTTTAGCAAACGAACGTTGAATGAAGCGCACGCCATCGGCAATGCACTTCACAACAACGCGGGTTAATTAACGTTGGGGAACTCGATTTTGTCCAGTTCGCTCGCCGTTTCATTGCACTCACCTAATAGGTGAAGCCTATCTTCGGTTTGGTGTGTATCTATTTCTAGAAAGCCCGTTTGGCAGTAACCGGTCTCATTCAGTTTCTCATCTAGAGATGTATAAAGTTGCTCAGTCATTCTTTCGCTGCTATGTGACGAGCCTTCCCGACTTTCCTGTCCTTGGCGACCGCCACGACCACTTCGTTCGCCTCCCTGACCACGGCCGCCTTTACCGCCACCTTTGGCACCGTCACGATGCTGCATTAACGGAATGCTAAACGCGAAGAGCTTGGTACCGTCTTGCTTGATCTTCGTTTCAAAAAATATTTCATCCATGTCTAAAGGTGGTGGCCTATGAGCGCACGCACTGACAATCAAAGAGGTCGTTATTACTAATAGTGTTTTATTCATTTAATTTAACGCTTATTTGAACCACGTCACTTTGAAATTCAAACGCCTCTTTAGTTGCAGCACCCAGTGTAAGTTTTAAGTAAAGCATTTCGGTATGCAAACTTCATAACGAGCGTATCGTTACAAGCAACACTCATTACGTCATGCATTTTACATCAAAAAGAAGCGGCATTGCCGAAGCGACAAGTCTCAACCAGATAGTCAATAAGTGCTCGGGTACGGCTTGGCACATGCTTACGAGAAGGATAAACCAAGGTAAACAACAAGGTTTCACTTCCAAGTGACGGGAAAATTCGTATAAGTTCGTTAGATGCGACTTCTTTTTGCACAGTTGAAGGTAGCAGCGTAGATATTCCCAACCCTGCTTTGACCATTTCTTGAACAAGGTGAGGAGAGTTACACAGCTCGTAATGTTTGGGTGTAACGTCTATTGGTGTGTTGTCCAGCATTAGGTAATGCATGATTCGCGAATTTAACTGAGATAGCAAAATCCAGGTATGATTATTAAGTTCTGCAATAGTCTTAGGTTCACCATATTTCTTGAGATAATCAGGGCTAGCATATAAGGCGAATTGTTCTTGATATAAGACCCTACCGACGAGCGAGTCGTCTCGTGGTAAACCAATTCGAATTCCTACATCAATATTCTGAGCGATAAGGTCGAGCTTATCGTCACTGCTCACTATGTGTAAATCTATTTCAGGATACCGGCGCTTGAACTCAGGCAGCAACGGTAATAAAAATTTGTGTGCAATGTCGTTGGTGACTGTTATTGATACTCTTCCTTTTGGCGCCGGTTGACGCAGATCTTCATCAATACCATGCAAAATCTCGTGGCACTTTTTCGCATGGGAAAATACGACATTTCCCTCGTCAGTAAGCATGAGCTGTCGAGTGGTTCTTTGCAGTAATCGCACGTCAAGAGATGCTTCTAAACCTGCTACTTGCTCGCTCACTCTAGATCGACTGGTGCCTAAACGGCGGGCAGCTTCCGCAAAGCTTCCACATTCTACTACGCTGGCAAATATAGCGAGTGCCTTAAGATGTGAATAGTTAATTGTACTCATATTCGTAACAATTCATTCTGTATATGTCTACTTATCATAACAGTGTTTCACGCACATAATCACCTCTGTGTTCAACCAGTACTCATTTAATTGATAGAGGATAGATTATGATTGCAGTAACCGGCGCTAACGGACAATTAGGTCAAAAAGTTATTCAAACACTGCTTAATACAGAGAAGGCAAACACAATTGTTGCACTAGTGCGCAACCCTGATAACGCACACGCATTAAAGCAGTTGGGAGTAGCAGTACGACAGGCCGACTATAACAACCCGGAAACGCTTAAGTCAGCTTTTGAGGGTGTTGAGAAGTTGTTGCTAATATCAGGTACAGAGTTTGGGAAACGCTTTGAGCAGCACAAAGCGGTAATAGATGCAGCTATGGCACAAAACGTTAGCCTCATTGCTTATACCAGTTTGTTGAAAGCTGATACGTCTCCTTTGCTGTTAGCGCAAGAACATAAACAAACCGAGGCTTACTTTAAAAATGTGTCAGCGCCTTTCGTGTTTCTTCGAAATGGGTGGTACACGGAAAATTACACCGATAATGTAGACAGCGTACTGCAGATGGGAGCGGTGGCAGGCGCTGCAAAGCAGGGAGTTTTGTCTACCGCTAGCCGACAAGATTATGCAGACGCCGCAGTGGCCGTTCTTCTATCATCGCAAAATCAAACAGGCAAAATTTATGAGCTTGCTGGCGACACGGGCTTTACGCTAATGGAGTATGCTTCCACCCTATCTGAAATTACCGGCGAAGATATTGGTTTTTTAGACATGGATGAGAGCGCTTATAGAGAAGCACTCATTAAAGCTGGGCTGCCTGAAGGTATGGCAGCAGCATTAGCAGATTCAGAGCATTACGCCGCCTCGGGGTGGCTCCAAGATAATAGCGGCACCTTATCATCGCTACTTGGTCGTCCAACTGCAACTCTGCGTGCAACACTTGCTGCGAAAAAGAAAAGCTGAGTATTTAAAAGCTAAGTGAATTACCATCCCATGCGCATTACCTTGAATTATCATTCAAGTGATGCGCTTATTGTGCAACACTTGCGTATTCATATTTTAAATCACTTGCATCCGCAATTTGCTTATTTACAGGGATAGGTTCCATGCTTTCCAACATCATTCGCTTTGCGAAAAATATCGTCGTGTCGTTAATTGCAATCTTTGTGTGTTTTGGTGTGCTCGACTTCTTGTGGCTTGGCGTTATTGCGGATGGCTGGTATCAAAGTGAAATGGCTCCTCTGCTTAGAAGTCAATTTATCACGTGGCCTTGGGTGGTTTTTTACCTCATGTATGGATGTGTGGTGTTTGTACTTGCTGTGGTGGCGAACAGAGATAAGTCGTTACTTTATGCAGGGATCGATGGCGCGCTTCTAGGGTTGGCCAGTTATGGCGCCTACAATTTAACGTCGTACAGCATAATTGAAGGTTTTACTTTGTTTATCATGTTGATTGATTGGGCGTGGGGCACGTGCCTAACCAGCGCAAGCGCCATGGCCGGCTGGTTAGGGTTTCAACTGGTTAAGGGAAAGAGTAGCGAATAATGCGCTTTAACACGCTGGCGTATTGTTTTAAAAAGCCGCCAGTGTTGTAGTGCATGCCGTGTTCTTCGAATACGGCTTTTACCTTGGGCGCCATCTCTCGGTAGCGTCTGGCTGGGATATCTGGAAACAGGTGGTGCTCAATTTGAAAGCTTAAATGCCCAGTAAGCACGTGAAACAGGTTTCCGCCCTTTATGTTCGACGAGCCCAGCGCTTGTCGGTAGTACCATTGCCCTCGGGTTTCATTAACACAATCTTCTTGTTTAAACGTTTCCACGTCGCCAGTGAAATGGCCGCAAAAGATAATAGTAGATGTCCATAAATTGCGTAGCAAATTGGCGATAAGGTTGCCGGTAAATACCCATAAAAATAACGGCCCAGCTAACAAAGGAAATAGTACATAATCTTTTACTAACTGACGTGCGCCTTTACTAAAAAAGCGTTTCTTAAGTTCATTATGGGTAACTTGGTTCTTACGGTTGTCCTTCTTTTTTCCAAAAAAGACCCGCTCAGCGGCCATTTCGTGATACGACACACCCCACTGAAATAAAACACTAAGTACGATGTAAGTCGCAACCTGCCATAAGTTTTTTACACGCCATTTAAAATCGTTAGACAGGCGAAGCAAGCCGTAGCCAAAGTCTCTGTCTTTCCCAATAATATTGGTATACGTGTGATGCTCATAATTGTGAACCCGATTCCAACTCGCACCATCACAGGCAATATCCCACTCATAGCCTTTCGAATTAATGTGTTTGTCGTTCATCCAATCGTACTGGCCGTGCATCACGTTGTGGCCTATTTCCATATTATCGAGAATTTTTGCTGTAGCTAAACTCAATACGCCGGCAACCCAGAGCAGCGGTTGAATGAATCCCAACATCAGGAGTATCCGGCCGCTCCATTCACAAATACGCTGAACAAGAATAATACGTCGGATATACGCCGCATCTTCAGCACCCACTTTTCGTTTAATGTCAGCTTTAATTTCATCAAGCTGGGCGGCAAGTAACTCGTAGTTCGGTTTCTCTTTAGTGCTCGTTGACCGAATTGCTTTGGTTCCACTTATCGGAAAATGCGCTTGTTCGATGGCTTCTTCACGGTGTTGGTTGTCTATTGCAACGCTGGTGTTCATAGTTGAATCTCCAAATCAGTAACGGCTTGTGATACACACAGTTGAATAAGTTGCTCTGCGCTATCTGAAAGCTCACCCGTGCGGGTATCTCTCACTACGCCCCGTTTTTTAACACATTGACATTGATGACAGATTCCCATTCCACAGCCATAGGTCACAGGTTGCTCTGCTTGTTGAAGCTGTGAAAGCAGGGTTTGCTGATTGTCGATAGCCAAAGATTGGCCATTGTGAACTAAAGAGAAGGTTTCGTTTTCGGTAAGGCTGGTGTTGCTCACCACAGGAAGCGCAGCGAAGTGCTCGCTCGAAACAGGCACGTTGATCGTTTTTGCATAACTTTCAACTTGCTCGAACATGGCATGTGGACCACACACTAACCAGTGTGCATTGGCAAAGTTACACAAATGCGCTTCTACGTCTCCGTCTTTTTGCTTAGTTAAAACATCATAGGTGAAGTGCTCACAGCGTTTGCTGAACGCTGATAATTCATTGAGCAATACATGCTCGTCTGGCTTAGCAAAATAAAGTAAGTGTACCTGTGTATGGTGTAGCTGCGCGTTGTTGACGGCATCGTCAAGCATGGCAATGAAAGGGGTTATACCCGAGCCGCCCGCTATCATAAGAAGAGGCTTTTTAACCTTCGGCCAGATAAATTTCCCCATAGGGGCTGAGATATTTACCCATTGATTAGGCACACAAGAGTGAAGATAAGGTGTTAATGCGCCCTGAGCTTTAACCTTGGTTACAAGGCGAATCTGCTTTTCTTTTTGTCGGGTGTTAGCACCACTCGCTATGGTAAACACGCGAGTGGTGAGCCTGCCATTAATTTCTATGGTTAATGCGATATGCTGCCCTGCAACATGCGTTGGCCAAGACCTCTCTGGCATAAGTAACACCTCGAGCATATCCGTGCTCAGTTTTTTTACGGTCACAACCCTAGCTCTGAAATGCCCATCGCGCCACGCGGGTCTAACTTGCTGCATCAGCACTTCCCAGTAGCCCTTCCAAGAGGCATGGTGAAAAATGCGATCAGTGAATTTATCGAGTAATAGTTTCAATGTATAAATCACACCTGTATTTCGTCGGAATATCTTAAATACAAAAAGGATAGAAATATTTTAGCTTACACTTGTACGCCAATTCAGCGAACAAGTGTAAGCTTAATTTTTTCTGCGTCAAGAGGAGATGCATGAAATTTGGGATAACGTCGTCGAAATGTGCCGGTACTTTTGTGAAAAATGCAAAAGTGCTTTGTTAAAAGAAAACCAAACGAGACAGGCACTAAAAATGCTGTAATAGAGCGAAAACCCAGAGGTAATTAATGAGACAGGCATCACAAAAGCTACAAAAGAGGGGGGAAGGAATAATGTGACAGGCAATGATCTGCTGCTCTGAAACTCTCAAATCTGTACCTCTGTACACTTTTTTTCCAGTGAATGGCGATTCACTATCTTGAAGAGTCAATCAAGTTAGAAAAACGCTATGCCTAAAGCCAGAAATTCGCAGATTAGTTTAAATGATACGCCTTATTATCACTGTGTTTCACGCTGTGTTCGCCGTGCTTATTTATGTGGTGAAGAAAATGGCAAAAGCTTTGAACATCGACGTAAGTGGGTAGAAGACAGAATTCACTTTCTGAGTACCGTATTCACTATTGATGTTTGTGCTTACGCAGTAATGAGCAATCACACTCACCTAGTGCTGCATGTATCTAAAAATCAAGCAGAATCACTCAGTACGGAAGACATCATCCAGCGCTGGCACTGCCTATTCAAGGGAACCTCACTTACACGGCTATATTTGTCCCCTATGTCGAGGAAAGATTTAAGCGAAATGCAAATCGAAACTGTACGATTGACTGCAGAAGTGTGGCGCAAACGACTATTTGATATCAGTTGGTTTATGCGCGCACTGAATGAGTATATCGCTCGAGCTGCTAACAAAGAGGACGACTGTACAGGACATTTCTGGGAGGGGCGGTTTAAGTCACAAGCGTTATTAGATGAATCTGCTCTTGCTGCATGCATGGCATATGTCGATTTAAACCCAGTGAGAGCAAAATTGGCAAAAACTCCTGAAGAGTCTGGCTACACTAGTATTAAATATAGAGTTCAGGCGGCCAAAGCGGGAAAAAAACCAAAAAGACTGATGCCATTCATGGCGAAGCCTAACCAAGAGATGGCGAGTAGTTTACCTTTTACCTTTGTAGATTACCTTCAGCTTATAGATGCATCAAGTCGAACTCTTCAGCCAAATAAACGGGGTAGTGTTGAGCAGGATTTGCCTCTAGTTCTTACACGCTTAAATATCGAATTAGAGCAATGGTTAAATTTAACCACTCAGTTTGAAAGACGCTTTAAGCACGCTGCTGGAAGGCTTATAAACCTCGAGCGATATGCTCTTAATCAAAACTTAAAAAGGATTCATGGTCGCCAAAACGCTTTAAGATTGCTAGGCTGAACTCGTTACAAACTACTCATCGCCAATTTTCATGTACCTAAAACTGTCCAACAGTTTAGTTAGTTTGCTATTTACTGATATTTCGTAAGCTTACAAGTTGCTCGGACAGGCATCAGCTATCATCGACTATAATTTCATGGACTTTAAGAGTCCAACCTCATTTCGTCTTCTAGTTGCACAATGCCTGTCTTGCTAAAGAATTGTTTATGCCTGTCACTTTAGTGGAGTGTCTGTCTCATTTTACGAGTCATTTCTGCACTTTACGGTTAATATTTACGATTGCGATATAGCCAAGTGAAAATTCCGCTTCCCGCTATTAGCATTGACGTGGCAAGCCACATTTTAGAAATGGGCGTGCCGTTGGGGCACTGCAACGCCATCGTTGCCCCCGCAAGGTTCTGGCAATCGACGAGTTGGCCCAAGGCCAATACAAAAAGACCGAGAAGTACGCCGATAACGGCATAAGACAAATTATTGAACGACATACTTTTCCTAAAAGATTTACCAAACAATTCGCACACTAAACGCACGTGACAATAAGCAATAATGCTCTAAACTAGTGCAGCTGAAGGCTGCCTTTTCAAATATTTACTCTATTCGTATGGGCTAAGACAGCCTTCCCAATAGTCGGTGCGCGCCATTGAACGGCAAAAATGTTCGCTTCAACGAGGGCGCTTAAAATACATACGAAAATTTGCACAAATACAGTGTCGCAATATTTGCGCCAACCCCTATCAAAATTCCTTCAAATTCGGTACTATCCGCGGTCTTAAATTTTTAACGAAATAAGCGGACTATGTTTGAAATAAACCCCGTTATGAATGCGATAAAAGATATCCGCGAGCGCACTGAAGCGCTTAGGGGGTATCTTTGACTTTGATGCAAAGTCAGAGCGTTTAGAAGAAGTTAGCCGAGAGTTAGAAAGTCCTGACGTTTGGAATGAGCCAGACAGAGCGCAGGCCCTTGGCAAAGAAAAAGTGGCCTTGGAGCAAATCGTAGAGACGATCCACAAGCTCGATCAGGGAACTGAAGACGTTGAAGGTCTCGTTGAATTGGCCGTTGAAGCCGAAGATGAAGATACCTTCGTTGAGGCCCAAAGTGAGCTTGAAGGCTTAATTGAGCAGCTAGAAGTGCTTGAGTTTCGCCGCATGTTTTCTGGCCCTAACGACGAAAACGACTGCTATATTGATATTCAGTCGGGCTCTGGTGGTACAGAAGCACAAGATTGGGCCAATATGCTGCTGCGCATGTATTTGCGTTGGGGCGAAGCGCACGGTTTCAAAACGGAACTTATTGAAGTGTCAGAAGGCGAAGTCGCGGGCATTAAAAGTGCTACGCTGCGCGTTCAGGGCGAATATGCGTTTGGCTGGCTACGCACAGAAACAGGCGTGCACCGCTTGGTACGGAAATCGCCGTTTGACTCGGGTAATCGCCGTCATACGTCGTTTTCATCTGCGTTCGTATATCCTGAAATTGATGACGACATCGATATTGAAATTAACCCGTCTGATTTACGTATAGACACCTATCGCGCATCGGGCGCGGGTGGTCAGCACGTAAACAGAACGGATTCAGCGGTACGTATTACCCATGAACCTACGGGCATTGTGGTGCAGTGTCAGAACGACCGCTCGCAGCACAAAAACAAAGATCAGGCGATGAAGCAGTTAAAAGCCAAACTTTATGAGTTTGAACTGCAAAAACAAAACGCCGAAAAACAAGCGATGGAAGACAGCAAGTCTGATATCGGCTGGGGAAGCCAAATACGCTCTTACGTTTTGGACGACTCTCGCATTAAAGATTTGCGCACTGGCGTAGAAACACGCAACACTCAAGCCGTGCTGGATGGCGACTTGGACAAATTTATTGAAGCCAGCCTGAAATCTGGGCTGTAAACCGAACAACGAAGTGAAAGGTTATGACTGACCAACAAACAGACGATAACAAATTGATTGCAGAGCGCCGTGCAAAGCTAAGCGCTATTCGCGAGCAGTGCCGTGCAAACGGTTTCCCAAACAGCTTCCGTCGCGAAAACTATGCGGATGAGCTTCAAGCTAAGTTCGGTGAATTCGACAAAGAAACGCTACAAGAGCAGGGTAACAAAGTAAGCATCGCTGGCCGTATTATGGCAAAGCGTGGCCCTTTTATGCTGCTTCAAGATATGACTGGTCGTATTCAGGCATACGCAGATAAAGACACGCAAAAAGCGCTTAAAGCAAAATATGGTGCACTGGATATTGGTGACATTATTGGCGTGGCGGGTGACCTACATAAGTCAGGTAAAGGCGACCTTTACGTGAACATGGAGCAATACGAGTTGCTAACCAAAGCACTTCGTCCATTGCCAGAAAAATTCCACGGATTGAGCGACCAAGAAACAAAATATCGCCAGCGCTACGTTGATTTGATCACAAGTGAACAAACGCGCAAAACGTTCATGATCCGTAGCAAGATTGTAAACGGTATTCGCAATTATCTTACCGAACGTGACTACCTTGAAGTAGAAACCCCAATGCTTCAGGTCATTCCTGGTGGCGCGACAGCGAAGCCGTTTGTGACTCACCACAATGCGTTAGATATCGATATGTACCTGCGTATTGCACCAGAGCTTTACCTTAAGCGCCTAGTGGTTGGTGGTTTTGAGCGTGTATTCGAAATTAACCGTAACTTCCGTAACGAAGGCTTATCAACCCGTCACAACCCAGAGTTTACTATGCTTGAATTCTACCAAGCGTATGCAGACTATAATGACCTGATGAACCTTACCGAAGATATGCTGCGCACGCTGGCAGAAGATATTCTTGGTACAAGCATTATCAAAAACACAACCAAAGACGCTGAAGGCAACGTAACGTCTGAAGTTGAATACGATTTTGGTAAGCCGTTTGACCGCTTAAGCATGGGCGAAGCTATTCTTAAGTACTGGCCAGAAGCTAACGAAGAAGCTATCCGCGACCCAGAGGCGAACCTTGACGCGCTTAAAGCAATGGCGAAACAACTTCACATTAAAGAGCCTGAAGTTGACGGCATTTGGGGGGCGGGTAAGTATCTTTGCGAAATCTTCGAAGCGACAGCGGAAGAGAAGCTTATTCAACCTACGTTTATTACAGAGTATCCGTGGGAAGTATCGCCGCTTGCGCGCCGTAACGACAACAACCCATTCATTACAGACCGCTTCGAGTTCTTTGTAGGTGGACGTGAATTAGCGAATGGCTTTAGCGAGCTTAACGACCCAGAAGATCAGGCGGAACGTTTTGCGAAGCAGGTTGAAGAGAAAGACGCTGGCGACGATGAAGCCATGCACTTTGACGATGACTACATCCGCGCCCTTGAATATGGCTTGCCGCCAACGGCGGGTGAAGGTATCGGTATTGACCGTCTAGCTATGCTATTTACTGATAGCTCTACCATTAAAGATGTTATCTTGTTCCCACACATGAAGCCTCAGGCGCCAAAAGACGCGCAGGAAGCGGGTGAACAAGAATAATTTTAATCCTTAAATAGCGTGATTTAGGTGTTCGGCGCAGTTAAAGCTTCAGCGCCTTAACACGCTCTACTAAAAGGGTATTCTCGGGAACGGGAATACCCTTTTTTGTTGCCATATCTACAATGTAACCGTTGATGGCGTCTATTTCTGTTTGTCTACCGTGGGCAACATCCTGATGCATACTTGAGTAGTTTTCTCCGGTCGCCTTGGCGACAGACAGCACATTTTCATGAACTGACAGTGCATCAAAATCTAGCCCGTAAGCATTCGCTACCTGTGTGAACTCATCGCAAATTGCGATGCGGCTTTGTTCAAATTCAGGCTTAGCAATGTGCTTATTTTGGATATTGTGAAGCGCCGTTAGTGGGTTAATCACGGCATTAACGGAAAGCTTCGTCCATAGTGCTTTTAGAATATTACTTTGGTATTGCACCGGCGGAAGTGCGTTGTCTAGCGTGGCAATTGCGCTTGCTAGCTGTGGCACTATTTGTGAAAGGTCGGTCAAAGTTTGAGGTGATGGTTTATTTACATTTGGCGCGCCAATTTGCGTTGCGCCAACGCCAGTATACTTAACATGAAAACCGTTTGATGTACTTACTTTTAACGCGCCATGACTGGTTGTAGCAAGAAGCAAAGGATAATCGCCGCCGAGTAAATCTCTTGCGACCTCAAGCCCACCCATACCGTTGTGCAGTAGCACTACGGTAGGTTGTTGCGTGAGATAGGGAAGCCATTGCATTAAGGCTGCTTTAAGTTGATATACTTTTAAGGGGAATATCAGCACATCACTTTTAGGTAACACAATAGGTGAAGGTTTGGCTGGTTTTAGCGCAGTGGTTTGGCCGTTTTGCCAATGTGCGCAAGACGGCATGGTTTTCATATCTCTGGGGTAGCAGTCATACGGCACGCCGTTCTTCTGGGCGCTCGCAGCAATTAGGCTTCCTATGGCACCGCCGCCGACTATATTTAGTTTACCCATTAGCATCTATTAAACACTCAATGTCGTTCTATTTTATTATGGTCATCGACACTTATCAGGCCTATCGCACTTTTCCTTATTGCGCCGGCACATAGCGTGCGGGTAGGGAAGGCCATGGATAAGTCTCTGGTGCGTTAAGTCCGTTGTACCAAGCCTGCACGTCGTCTTCGTTTATGACTTCACCTTTATCGAAAGGTGCAGTAACCGCTAATTCACCAGAAGATAAAGGAAGCTGTAAATGCCATGCATGAAGATACAGCCTGTCTGATGCCTCACCACCATAAAGTGTATCACCCAAAATAGGTGCGCCAATGCTTTTAAGCGCAACACGAATTTGATGGGTTTTCCCCGAGTGAGGCTTAACGATAAACCCTCGGGTACCGGGCTTAGCCGCGTTACTGAAAAACTGAGTGATAGCCGGATTTTCTAAAGTTTTAAGCAAAATCCGCTGACCGCCTCGACGATTTTTCATATCGCCCATTATCATGCCTTGCTTTTTTTTGGGTTTTTGGCTGCTTAAAGCCAAGTAGTATTTGCTGACGCGTCTTGATGAGAAAAGCTCGCCAATTTCACTGGCTACAGCTGCATTTTTAGCAAGGCACAAACAACCCGAAGTGCCCGTATCTAGACGGTGGCAAAGATGCAGTTCTGTCAAACTCAACTGCTTTTTTAACCGGGTAACAATGCCTTCTACTTTCTCTGCTTTACCGTTTTCGGCAGTACTGTCACCAAAGTCAGCCTCTTTGGTGGCATCGTGCATAGCAATGCCAATAGGCTTGTTGACAATAATAAGGTCTGTATTTTCAAAGAGAACGGGGATCGGCTGCACTAGCTATTTTCTAACTCTGAAATGGCTTCTTCATAGTCAAGCTCGTCGACTGCATCAATAATTGCGGCCCGTTTGTCTTGAGGTAAAGCAAGAGCATCTAACCATTCATCTAGCTTGTCCTGTGCAATAAACTCGCTCGCTTTCAGCGCCGACAATAACTGTTTGCGAGCCTGCTCAGCTGCCGCGCCGTTTTCTGGTGCAGGTGAGGTAGCTTCTGGCTGGTTAATCAGTGTGTCTACCGTCGCAATGGTTTCATTAAGTACTGCGATAAACGCAGGGTATTCTTCAGCCACGCGTTTGTCATTTCTAAAACCGCTTTCAATCGGTTTACTCGCATTATGCAATGCAAAAAGCCCAAGGTTTCCTGTCACCCCTTTCAGAGTGTGAACAAGAGAATAGGCTTCATTAAAGTCACCTTTAGCAACATGCGCTTGTAAGTCAGCATCAAGAGAACGGTATTCATCCGTAAATTTACCAAGAAGGGTGAACAACAGTTTTTTATTACCACTTAACTGTGACATTCCGAAGTCGATATCGAGCACTGTTGTTGACTGTTCCATACATCTATCCTTTTATTTCGCAACTTCTAATGGGAAATTTCTTATCCAGGCAGAAACTATTTGTCAGTTCATTCGTACCACTTAACGAATTCAACTGGCTAACAGCTTCTTTACCAAAGACTATGAAGTGTAAGTGTATTTCAGAAATACACAAATTAATACAATCATAGCAAAGTCGAAGCAAGTAAAGCGCTAAAAAGTCTGGTAATCTTCGGTGTTCGCTCGCGCTTTTTAGTCGCAATTTTAAACTTAATCGTCAGCTGTGGTGATGAATTACGGCAAAGTATAGTCAGAGTGAAGTCGAGTGAAAGAATGTAGTAATTTAAAAGGAATCATCATGTCAGGAAAACTGACCCTACGTACCCTCTTTATGACCATAAGCGTCATCGCAGTAACAGCGTGTCAGCACGTACAGGAAGAGAAGACGAATAACCAATTAAACACAGTCGCTGATTCGTCGAACACCGTGTCGATCCCTTACGAAAAGTACACATTAGAAAACGGACTTACCGTCATTCTCCACGAAGACCATTCTGATCCGCTGGTTCACGTCGATGTTACCTATCACGTTGGCTCTGCGCGAGAAGACGTAGGCAAATCGGGTTTTGCTCACTTTTTTGAACACATGATGTTTCAAGGCTCAAAGCATGTTGCCGATGAGCAGCACTTTAAGGTTATTACGGAATCGGGCGGTAATTTAAACGGTACAACCAATACAGACCGCACTAACTATTTTGAAACCGTGCCTGCCAACCAATTAGAAAAAGTCCTTTGGTTAGAATCTGACAGAATGGGCTACCTGTTAGAAGCCGTAGACCAAACTAAGTTTGAAAACCAAAGAGAAACGGTTAAAAACGAGCGCGCCCAACGTGTGGACAATCAGCCCTATGGATTGCGTTTCGAGTTGAACGGTGAAGCGCTATATCCTGAAGGGCATCCGTACTCGTGGATGACTATCGGCTATGTAGAAGATTTAGACCGGGTTAACGTTAATGACCTAAAAGCCTTTTTTAAGCGCTGGTATGGCCCGAACAATGCAGTCCTTACTATTGGCGGTGATATCGACGTAGCCAAAACCAAAGCGTGGGTGAATAAATACTTTGGGGAAATCCCAACAGGACCGAAAGTAGATGAGCCTGAGCCTCAGCCAGTAACGTTAGACGAAACCCGTTATGTAACGTTAGAAGATAAAGTTCATCTTCCGCTTCTGCAAATAACTTATCCTACAGTGTATGGTCGCCATGAAGACGAAGCGCCACTGGACGTGTTGGCCGATATCTTAGGCGGTGGAAAAACCTCATTGTTTTACAAAAACCTAGTGAAAGAAGGTATGGCGGTGCAAGCCGTGGTGTCTCACCCTTGCCGCGAACTTGCCTGTGAATTCCAACTACTCGCTTTGGCCAACCCTGCAAAAATCACCTCACTTTCTACTCTCCAGAACGTACTGAATGAAACCCTAAAAGAGTTTGAAACACGTGGGGTAACGGCAGATGATTTAGCGCGTACAAAAGGACAAATTGAAGCGCGTACGGTATTTGGCTTACAAAGTGTATCTGGCAAAGTGTCAGCCCTCGCCGCTAACGAAACCTTTTACCAAACGCCAGATTTGATTGCCGAAGATATTGCGCGCTATAACGCCGTAACTGCTGAAGACGTTATGCGTGTTTACAATAAATATATTAAAGACGCCAATAGCGTTGTATTAAGCGTGGTGCCCAAAGGTCAGGTTCAGCTGGCCGCGGCCGAGCAGACCTTTGAACGTCCGGTGAGAAATATTGAAATCGATACGGTAGAGGTGTCTGATGATGAAGCCTTTTCCAGTGCCCTATCTACCAATACCGCCCCTAGCTTTGATAGAAGCGTAATGCCGAAAGCCGGTGAAGCACCGGTTGTTGAAGTTCCAGATTATTGGGAAGCTGAACTTGCCAACGGTATTGAAGTGCTTGGCGTAACCAGCACCGAAACACCAACGGTAACGCTTACATTAGGTATGGATGGAGGCATGTTGCTAGACCCTGAAGGTAAAGCGGGTACGGCCTACCTAACCGCGTTACTTATGAATGAAACTACAAAGCATTACAGCAACGAAGAATTAGCCAGCGAACTTGCAAAACTGGGTAGCACTATCCGATTTAGTACTGCAGGTAGATACTCACAGGTTTACGTGTCTACTTTAACCAAGCATTTAGATGAAACCCTAGCGCTGTTAAAAGAAAAGCTGTTCAACCCTGCGTTCACTCAAGAAGATTTCGACCGCATGAAAGAGCGTGTTGTACAAGGCTTACAGCAGCAAGCGAAAACGCCGTCTAGCTTAGCCCGCCGCGCGCGTGACCTCGTTTTGTTTGGTGAAGATAATCGCGTGAGCCTGCCGGACGAAGGCACGCTGCAAACTGTGCAGAATATCACGTTGGAAGATGTTAAAACGTTTTATGCCAATTACTATTCGCCAGATAAAGCGAGTATCGTCGTTGTTGGTAACTTACCGAAAAAAGACATGGTGAATACACTAGACTTTATTGGTCAGTGGAAGGGGAATACCTATGAATTTGCTGATTACAGCGACTTTCCCAAGTACGAAGAAAACCAAATCTTCCTAGTGGATAGCCCAGAAGCGGTTCAGTCAGTAGTATTTATTGTTGATAGAAGCTTGCCATTTGACGCGACAGGCGATCACTTTAAGTCTCGTCTTATGAACTTCCCTTTAGGGGGAGCATTTAATAGCCGCATAAATCTGAACCTTCGAGAAGATAAAGGCTTCACCTATGGAGCAAATAGTGGTTTCGTTGGTGGCAAAACCCTTGGCTGGTTTGAAGCAAGTACCGACCTCACTGCTGCTAACACAGGTGAAGGTATCGCTGAAATTTTAAAAGAGATTAATCGCTACCGCACTGAAGGTGTAACCGAGGAAGAAATTGCGTTCATGCGCAATGCCTTTACGTTAAGCGACGCACTTGAATTTGAAACACCTACCAGTAAAGCGCGCTTCCTAAGGCAGTTGCTAAGCTATGGGTTAGATAAAGGTTATCGTGAAGAGCAGCTTGCTATTATCAACAATATTGATAAGGAAACGATGGATGCCTTGGCAAAGCAATATTTGAATCTTGATAAGATGCAAATTATTGTAGTAGGCGATAAAGCTAAAATTTTGCCTCAGTTAAACGCGCTATCGATGCCAATTATCGAGTTATCAGTAGAGAGCAACTCCCGAGAAACGTTAAACTGATAGATTGATTTTTGTTGAATTTACATTATTGCCCCCCATAACAGGGGGCTATATTGACATAACGGACCACCATTTTGACTGTAGACTCATCCCGTTTTGAAGCGCGCATTGCTGCGCTTAAGTCACCCGAATTTCTCGCTGCGCTAAAAGATATTAAGCGCGGCGTTGAGCGCGAAGCCCTTCGTATAAACCCGAACGGTACGTTGGCACAAACACCCCATCCTAAACCGCTGGGATCTGCGCTAACCCATGATTCAATCACCACAGACTTTTCTGAATCCTTGCTTGAATTCATTACGCCGCCAGAAAACAGTGCTGCCAAAACGATTTCTCAGTTAAAAGATATCCATAAATTCGTTATTGATAACATTGGTGAAGAGCAAATATGGCCGCTAAGTATGCCATGCTTTATAGATGATGAAGCGCACATTCCCATCGCCTATTTTGGTGAGTCAAATGTGGGCAAGATGAAGCGTGTATATCGCATTGGTTTGAAAAACCGCTACGGCAGTATGATGCAGGCAATTGCCGGCGTGCATTTCAACTTTTCTCTTCCCGAAACGTTTTGGAAGCTATGGGCTGAACTGAATGGAAAAGAACATTCTCAAGAGCAGACTTCAGCCGATTATTTTGGACTTATCCGCAACTACCGCAGGTTGTGTTGGCTTATTCCTTATTTGTACGGTGCATCCCCTGCATTATGTGGATCGTTTTTAAAAGGAAAGCAGCATGCGTTACCTTTTAAAAAGGTAGGTAAGGGCACGGTATACATGCCATACGCGACATCACTTCGCATGAGTGATTTAGGCTATACAAGTGCAGAGCAATCGTCGCTTAAGATTTGTTACAACAAGCTAGACAACTATGTCACCTTGCTGCGCGATGCGATGAATACACCGTCATCCCGGTTCAGCCAGTTTGCTGCAGGCGAAGAGGGCAATTATCAACAGTTAAGTCGCAACATCATTCAAATTGAAAATGAACTGTACTCGCCGATACGCCCTAAGCAGCCCACTAAGTCAATGGAAAAGCCAACAGACGCTTTGGTTAGACGCGGTATCAGCTACATTGAAGTGCGCGCTCTAGATGTAAATCCATTTTCGGCAATTGGTATTTCACAGACGCAATTCGATTTCTTAGATGTTTTCTTAGTGGCGTGCTTACTGATGCCAAGTGCAGAACTTGACGAAGCGCAGCTTAAAGAAGCTAAAGAGAATATGAATAAAGTGGTGTTAGAAGGGCGAAACCCTGATTTGCTCCTGCAAAATGGCGGAGAAAATATTTCACTACCTAACTGGTGTGCCTCGCTGTTTAAGTCCTTCGAGCAAGCGGCCGAATTACTCGATTTGGCCAATGATACGTCGCGTTATACACAAGCGGTGAACGTCGAGGCTGAAAAAGTGGCGGATCCGGCGCTAACGCCGTCAGGTAAACTACTTGCTACTTTGCTAGAAAGCGACAAAGATAATGGCGTGTTGGGCTTAGAACTGGCACAAGCTTACCAAGCTGAGATGAAGTCTTTTGAATACACGGATACGGATGCTGCTGGATTTGCTGCCCAAGCTGACGTGTCGTTTGCTGCTCAAAAAGAAATAGAAGCTGCTGATGTTAAAGACTTTGATACATTTATTCGTGATTATTTCGCTGAGGCCCCAGCAAAAAAAAATGCCTGACATAGGTCAGGCATCGAAGGGTTCCAGGGAAACACACATTTTACTAGAACATTAGTTAAGACAAGCTATGAACCAAAAGTTCAAAAAATTGGTTGTTTTTTTATCAACTCTCATCGTTCTTTTTCCGCTGTTTATCGCTGGGTGTGCAACTACGCCCCCTAAAGACATCAGTAATTTGTGCGAAATATTCTACGAAAAGGACGATTGGTATGATGCAGCTGCTGATGCCCGCGATAAATGGGGTGTGCCTATACATGTTCCAATGGCCATGATGTATCAAGAAAGTTCCTTCCGCCACGATGCGCTTCCACCGCGAGATTACGTTTTCTTCGGGCTTATCCCTTGGGGGCGTGTTAGTTCGGCTTATGGCTATTCACAAGCGAAAACACCTACCTGGTCTGACTATATGAGAGAAACAGATAACAGTGGTGCGGATCGTGATGATTTCGAGGACGCTATCGACTTTATGGGATGGTTTATTTACAAGTCGCAAAAAGTGAACGGTATTTCTAAATGGGACGCCTACGCGCAATACCTTAACTATCACGAAGGATGGGGCGGGTACAAACGCAGAAGCTATGATAGAAAGCCGTGGCTTAAGAAAGTGGCGTCAAAAGTTAAAGCGCGCTCGTTGCGCTATGCTACGCAACTTAAAACCTGCGAGGAAGATCTTCAAAAAGGTTGGTTTATGAAGCTGTTTAGCTAAACTACAGAAACGAGAAGAAGCGACGTTATAGTCGCTTTTTTTATGCGTCTATGAACGTTGATTAAATTAAGTAGAAAAAAATGAGGGATAGACGGGCGTCTATCCCTCAGCGACGCTAAGCCAAGACCGTTTTTTTACCCAACGTCGAACAGGCATTTACAAGATATTGCAAATGAGAATGATTTGCAATATCTTTTTGTAATTAATTTTATGTCTCAATATTCAACGAATTTATCTGGCCCTAATCTTGTTCTATACTTTTTAAGTGGAGGAGCGTATGGAAATAGACAAATTTAGTGCGCATGGAGAAGTTCACGCTCATTTTCAAGCAGAGCAAAATATTTTACATATAGACTTAGTAGGTCCGTTTAATCTAGAGTTCATGCAAAAGTATGAGCGTGTGGTTGGCGCACAAAGAAAGAATATTGATACACCGTGTTGGGGAAGCTTAGTAAATGTGCATGGTCTGGCACTTGCGCCCATGGAGGCTACTAACGCTGGGCAAGAAATTGTTAGTAAAGCCGTAGCATTGGGGCTAATTGCTACGGCAGTGGTGCTTCATGAAACAGAAGGTGTGGCAATGCAAAAGAAGTTTTGGTCTCGTGTTTATGAATCTTCAACACTAGCATTCGAATATTTTGACGACACTGCTCAGGCAACACTGTGGTTGAGTGAAAAAGTACTTGCTTGTCTGCAGGCCCACAATGTTAATCAGTTCAATAATGCCAGACGATAGCCATAACAGTCCTAACTAGGCGAACTCGCCCTATCAAAATTGATCTTTGCTCAGAGCTCCACTCTACCAATTGAATGAAGGCATAACAGGAGGTAGCCATGGTAGTATGCGTATTTCTGATTGGTATAAAGTGTATATTGACCTGGATCAAATAATTAGGCCGACAGCTAACGACTAGAAATCGAATTTGATCTGGATCACATCCTCTATCTAACGCCTCTTCTACTATTTACTTAGTTGAAGAGGAGATAACTTATGTTGTGGACTATGATGAAAGACCCCGTAGTATGGGGCTCACTACTCGGTATAGGCATTATTGTAGCGATGATGATGTATTACACTTATTTGTTTATGCACAACAGTGCAGATGAAGACAAATAAGTCACCATGTATGGCTGTCCAGGTGCAAATTAACGCTTGTTGTTTTGAAGCGGTATGTCGATGAGTACCAATAGTGCTGCTTGTCCACCGTATTCGAGGGGCGCTTGATGAAATGCACGTACGTGTGGGTGCTGAACTAAGTAATGGGGCAGGGCGGCTTTTAGCACGCCCTGACCAAAACCATGCATTACACACACGCAATCTATCAGTTCTTTTCTTGCCGTGTGAATAAGTGCGGCAAGCTCGGCTTTTGCCATCTCTCGGGTAAGGCCATGTAAATCTAAAGTCATTTCTGGCGAGTAGTCGCCACGGCGTAACTGTTTCAAAATATGCGTAGACTCACCTTCTTGGCAAAAGCGCATGGGTCCTTCTTGCGGCAACGCTGCCTGGTACATATCAGAAAAGTCGAAGCTTGCCGCTAATTGCTTACTGTGTTTTAGATGTTTACCTTTTACCTGCTGTGACTTCTTAAATAACTCAACTTGCTTATCAGGCTCAACTTTATCTTGTGATAAAGGCGTCACTCCCTGCATTGCATCGGCAAATGAAAAGGTCTCTTCCTCGGTATTCGTAGACATATTTCCATTACGGGCGCCTTCCTGTCTCGCCTGACTTTTATGGCGATGAGGTTCAGAAAGTTGCTTCTTCAATGCTTTGAGTTCTTTTTTAAAGGTTTTCATCAACGATAGCTTGGGTAAATACACTCGAGTTTAACGATTCAAAACGCCTAAATTATAACGAATAGAAAGATTCGGTACGTAGTTAATTATGTGAATCGGTATGAAGTTTGGGTATGATACCAGCTTTGAAATTTTTGATGTACCCAAACGCCATGACCGATAAGTTTTACCTCGAAGAAGCCATTGAAGATCTGCATACCCTGTTAGATATGACACGATGGGCAACCAGCCGTTTTAACGATGCGGCTTTGTATTTTGGTCATGGTACTGACAATGCATGGGATGAAGCGACAAGCCTAGTTATGCAAGCCTTACATTTGCCTCATCCTATATTAGAGCAAGTTGGGGACAGCGTAATGACGTCTCGCTTAACGAAAAGCGAGCGAGAGAAGATTGCAGAGCTTGTTTTAAAGCGCGTGCAAACTCGCATGCCATTGCCTTATATCACAAACGAAGCCTGGTTCTGCGGTATGCCGTTCTATGTAGACGAGCGAGTGCTCATTCCTCGGTCTCCATTTGCTGAACTCATTCAAAAAGAGTTTGCGCCATTTGTAGAGTCGACGCCTAACAGTATTCTTGATATGTGCACGGGCGGTGCGTGTATTGCTATTGCGCTTGCTCATGCATACCCAGAGGCGCAGGTAGATGCCGTTGATATCAGCACAGATGCATTGGAAGTGGCCGATATTAATATTCAGGAGCATGGTCTTAGTCACCGTGTTTATCCCATTCAGTCTGACCTGTTTTCAAGTTTAGAAGGGCAGAAATACGACCTTATCGTGTCTAATCCTCCTTATGTTGACGCAGAGGACATGGCTGACCTGCCAGAAGAGTATCACCACGAGCCTGAGCTTGCCCTTGCCGCAGGTGAAGACGGTCTGGAACTGGTTGATATCATGCTTAAAGAGGCGCCAACTTACCTTAATGACGGTGGCTGGTTATTCGTTGAAGTTGGAAATAGCGAAGTGCACATGAGCGAAAGGTTCCCTGGCTTAGAAGTCATTTGGCTTGAGTTCGAAAATGGCGGTTCAGGTATTTTCGCCGTTCGCAAAAACACATTAGTACAGTATTTTAGTAGTAAGGATTAATAGTTAATTATGTCAGGTAACAGCTTCGGAAAACTTTTCACTGTAACCACGTTTGGTGAAAGCCACGGCATTGCAATTGGCGGTGTAGTAGACGGTTGCCCTCCAGGACTTGAGATCACAGAAGAAGATCTTCAGGTTGATTTAGACAGACGTAAGCCCGGCACCTCTCGCTATACTACGGCGCGAAGAGAAGACGATGAAGTACAAATTTTATCTGGCGTATTTGAAGGCAAAACAACCGGCACTAGCATTGGTCTGTTGATTAAAAATAAAGACCAGCGAAGCCAAGATTACGGCAATATCAAAGACCGCTTCCGTCCTGGTCATGCCGACTACACTTACGATCAAAAATACGGTAGCCGCGACTATCGCGGTGGCGGACGTTCATCAGCCCGCGAAACAGCTATTCGCGTAGCTGCAGGTGGTATTGCGAAAAAGTACCTCAAAGAAGTGCACGGCATTGAAGTATTAGGCTATTTGTCTCAGCTTGGGCCGGTAACAGTAGATAAGGTTGATCACAGCGTAACCAACACTAATCCGTTTTTCTGTCCAGATGAGTCTAAGTTAGATGCGCTGGACGAGTACATGCGAGATCTTAAAAAGTCAGGCGACAGCATTGGCGCGAAAGTATCGGTTGTTGCGAAGAACGTGCCTGTAGGCCTTGGCGAGCCAGTTTTTGATAGGCTAGATGCTGAAATTGCCCACGCCATGATGGGAATTAATGCTGTAAAGGGCGTGGAAATTGGTGATGGTTTTGATGTTATTAATCAAAAAGGCAGTGAACACCGCGATACGCTTACTCCTGACGGCTTCACATCTAATCATGCAGGTGGCGTGCTAGGCGGCATCTCTACCGGTCAGGACATTGAAGTACACATGGCGCTTAAGCCGACCTCAAGTATTTCGGTTCCCGGTAAAACTATCAATAAAGACAATGAGGAAATCGATATCGTCACCAAAGGGCGTCACGACCCGTGTGTGGGTATCCGTGCTGTACCTATTGCTGAAGCCATGCTGGCGCTGGTATTGATGGATCATCTGCTGCGTCATCGCGCGCAAAATGCCGGTGTGCTATCGACCACCAAGCCTATTGCTGGTCAGGCATAGCGTTTATAATCCCAGCGCCGCATTCTAACGACCGCCATATTCACGCGGTTTACAAATACGCGCAGCACTAAAAACATGTTGCGCCAATGAATTTTACTATTCGCCACTACCAGTTTTGCGCTAGTGGCGTTTTTGCATATGGAGATGTGAATTGTCACCAAATGGCCTAAACGATGCCAAAAGCACTTCGGCGAGCCCAGCAAGCAGCAAAACCGGCCTCTTTATTCTTGCTATCACCTACTGGCTTTACTTCGGTCAGCTTGGCGTGCTTGTGCCTTATTTAGGTATCTTCCTTGATGGGCGGGGATTTTCCTCTGCCGAAATCGGTGAACTCTTTGCGGTTATAACTTTAGCGCGTATTTTAGGGCCAGGCCTGTGGGCCGGCGTGGCCGATAAAACGGGCAATGCCATTGGCGTAATGCGTTTAGGCTGCTTGCTCACCGTACTGACTTTCAGTTCGGTGTTTTACTTCACCAGTTTTTGGGGGCTTACGCTGGCGTTCGGATTAATGATGATGTTCTGGACAGCGGTGTTGCCTCAACTTGAAGTTATCACCATGAACACGGTGGCGAAAACCAATGCCACGTATGGGCAGGTAAGGCTATGGGGGAGCGTTGGCTTTATTTGTTTGACGGTCGGTGTAGGAAAGGCCCTAGACATTTTTTCTACCGATACGCCAGTGCACGCCAGTATTGGCGTACTCGCGTTACTGTTCATCAGTACCTTGTTCATACATGCGCCCAAAGAAGCTGCACCTGAAACGTCTACGGCGGGAAGTATTTGGAAATACGCCAAACAAAAACCTTTCGCCATCTTTATATTCGCTTCAGCGTGCTTGCAAATTAGCTTTGGTGCGTATTACGGATTTTTCGCACTTTACATGCGCGACCTTGATTACAGCGGTCAACAAACTGGCATCTTTATCGCGCTTGGGGTACTTGCCGAGGTGGGGATATTTCTTATTGCCCGCCGTCTGATTAGCCAGTTTGGCGTGTGGAATTTATTGTTTGTGAGCATCGCACTGACAGGGCTTCGCTGGTATGTCATGGCGGCATTCGCTGATACCTTTATGGTGATTGTGTTGAGTCAGCTTATTCATGCATTAAGCTTTGGTTTAACGCATGCAGTATCGGTGCATTTTATCCATCAGTTCCTGCCGAAGGCGTATCAAAGCCGAGGGCAAGCGGTATATATCAGTATAGCGTTTGGATTAGGTGGTGCATTTGGAAACTACATGGCAGGGCAGCAATGGCAGCAAGGCACTAACGCCTATGAGACGTTCGTTACCGCAGCCGTTTTTGCAGCAATAGGCGCATTGTCATTGTTACTGTGTTCCAGAAAAGAAATGGAAGGTGCGAAGGCGGCTTAAAATCTTGTTTTAAGGGCTGACCGCAGGCTTACGCCTGCGGTGCACGTTTACACTCTGATATCACGTCAATACCATCATCACCATTGTCTTGCTCTAAACGTACATCGAATTTCCACAGCCTGTGCAGGTGGCGCATAACTTCATCTTTTGAATCGCCTAGCGGAATTCCTCGCTGAGGAATATAGCGAAGAGTAAGCGAACGGTCGCCTCTCACATCAACATTATGCACCTGAATGTTGGGTTCTAAATTACTCAAATTGTACTGAGCAGACAGCTTCTCTTTAATAATCTGATAACCCATTTCGTCATGAATAGCGCTCACCGCAATAAAGGGCTTGGTGGTGTCATCTTCAAGGGCGAATAACTTAAAGTCGCGAATAACTTTAGGCGATAAAAACTGACTGATAAAACTTTCGTCTTTAAAGTTTTCCATGGCGAAATGCACGGTCTCCAGCCAGTCTTTTCCCGCAATACTTGGAAGATATTTATAGTCTTCTTCAGTGGGGGACTGACACACCCGTTTAATATCCATGAACATGGAAAAGCCTAACGCATACGGATTGATGCCAGAGTAATAAGGGCTGTTGTACTCTGGCTGCATAACCACACTTGAATGACTGTGCAAAAACTCCATCATGAAGCGGTCGCTGACCAAACCCTCGTCATACATCTCATTTAAAATGTGATAGTGCCAAAAACAGGCCCATCCTTCATTCATTACTTGAGTCTGTTTCTGCGGATAAAAATACTGCGAAACTTTCCGTACAATACGCACAATTTCACGTTGCCAAGGTTCAAGTAAAGGTGCGTTTTTCTCAATAAAATAAAGCAGGTTTTCTTGCGGTTCTTGTGGAAAACGAATTTTTTCTTTGTGTTTGCTATGCGGGCTATCGGGCAAGGTACGCCAAAGCTCATTCACTTGCGATTGCAGGTAGGCCTCGCGCTCTTCTTGTCTGTTTTTCTCTTCTTGTAGGGAAATCTTCTGCGGGCGTTTATATCGGTCAACGCCGTAATTCATAAGCGCGTGACACGAGTCGAGCATGTTTTCGACTTCGTCATAACCGTACTTTTGTTCGCACTTCGCGATATAGTTTTTAGCAAACACCAGATAATCGATAATAGAACTGGCATCGGTCCAGGTTTTAAATAAGTAGTTGCCTTTGAAGAATGAGTTGTGACCGTAGCACGCA
Source organism: Alteromonas marina (assembly GCF_000808575.1). Lineage (GTDB taxonomy): Bacteria > Pseudomonadota > Gammaproteobacteria > Enterobacterales > Alteromonadaceae > Alteromonas > Alteromonas marina_A. Next base: position 14,451 of record NZ_JWLW01000066.1, on the reverse strand, counting down.
TGTGCCATAACGAGCGCTTGCATGGTAATGGTGTTCTCTTCCATTAAATACGCAATGCAGGGGTCAGAGTTAATGACGATTTCGTAAGCCAGCCCCATTTGTCCACGACGGTATTGTTGCTCAGTTTGAATAAACTTTTTGCCAAAGCTCCAGTGCGTGTAGTTAAGCGGCATGCCGATGCTGGCGTAAGCATCCATCATCTGCTCTGCGGTGATCACCTCAATTTGATTGGGATAGGTGTCTAGCTTAAACTTTTTGGCGATGCGGTCGATGTGTTGCTCGTACTCTTCGATAAGTGGAAACGTCCAGTCGGGCCCATCGCTTAATAAGTGGCGTTTTGATGTTTCAGGCTTGCTGTTTTCTTTTGCCATAGCGTCGGTTGTCATATTAGGCTCCTTGCTGCGCATCTTGTTCAGAGCGTTTGAATAGCTCTCTGAACACAGGATAGATGTCGGCCTGTGTTTGTATGTGCTTACATACAAAGTTGTCGTGAGTGGCGGCCACTTTCTCGTATTCTCGCCACAAACTTTGGTGCTGCCTCTCGGTTATCTCGATATAGGCATAGTAACGGGTTGCGGGCAGCAGTTTAGCGGTAAGCAAGTCACGACACTGCGGCGAGTCATCAGCCCAGTTATCGCCATCTGACGCTTGTGCAGCATATATATTCCAATTTCCATCGCTGTAACGCTCGCGGACAACTTCATCCATTAACTTCAATGCACTTGAAACAATAGTGCCGCCGGTTTCTTGAGAGTAGAAAAACTCATGCTCGTCTACTTCTTTCGCTTGCGTGTGATGACGAATGTACACCACGTCTACGTTTTCGTAGGTTCGCGTCAAAAAGAGATACAGCAAGATATAAAACCGTTTAGCCATGTCTTTGGTGGCTTGGTCCATAGAGCCAGATACATCCATTAAGCAAAACATTACGGCTTTGCTTGAGGGAAGCGGACGCTTGTCATAGTTCTTAAAGCGCAAATCGAAAGTATCAATAAAAGGCACTCGGGCTATTTTGGCTTTAAGTGCTTCAATTTCTTCTTTTAATGCATTTATGGCTAACGTATTGTCGTGCTTGTCTTCTATAAGCAGTGCAAGTTTTTCTTCAAGCTCTCTCAGTTTCTTTCTATCACTTCCGCTTAAGGCAATACGCCTTGCCACAGAGCCTTTGAGTGAGCGAACAATATCTAAATTACTTGGCACGCCATCGGTCTGATAACCTGCGCGATAGGTTTCGTATTGGGTGACTTTATCGAATTGATTTTTCTTTAAGTTGGGAAGCGCTAAATCTTCAAAAAGTAGGTCTAAATATTCGTCTTTGGATATAGAAAATACGAACTCATCTTGGCCTTCGCCTTCATTGCTGGCGTCGCCTTCGCCTGCGCCCTTGCCACCGCCACCTGGCGGTCTATCAATTTTATCACCCGCTGTGAATTGGTCGTTGCCGGGGTGGACAATATCTCTACTGCCGCCGCGGCCGGTATGAAAAATAGGTTCAGAGATATCTCTGGCTGGAATGCTAATTTGCTCGCCAGAATCTAAATCGGTAACAGAACGTTTACCCACTGCATCAGAAACAGCGCGCTTTATCTGCTGTTTGTAACGCTTAATAAAGCGCTGGCGGTTTACCGTACTCTTACCTTTGCTGTTTAACCTTCGGTCAATAAAATGCGCCATACACACCTGCTTGTCTTGTTGTGAACTACAAATACCCGTGCTGAAGCACGCTTACACGCGCTTCAGCACTACATGCGTTTAGCGCTAAGACGCTTTACGTACGCGCAGGTACCATTCACACAGCAACCGAACTTGTTTTTGCGTATATCCCTTCTCGGTCATACGATTTACAAAGTCGTCGTGTTTTTTCTGCTCCTCTGCAGAGCCTTTGGTGTTGAAAGAAATAACCGGCAGTAAGTCTTCCGTGTTAGAGAACATTTTCTTCTCAATCACGGTGCGAAGTTTCTCGTAACTGGTCCATGCTGGGTTTTTGCCGCCGTTATTTGCACGGGCTCTCAAAACAAAGTTAACGATTTCGTTACGGAAGTCTTTCGGATTACTTATTCCCGCAGGCTTCTCTGTTTTTTCTAACTCAGCATTCAGTGACGCTCTGTCGAACAGCTGTCCGGTTTCTGGGTCACGATACTCTTGGTCTTGGATCCAGAAATCAGCATAGGTGACATAGCGGTCAAACAGGTTCTGCCCATATTCAGAATACGATTCTAAGTAAGCCGTTTGAATCTCTTTACCAATGAATTCCACGTAGCGAGGAATGAGGTAGCCTTTCAAAAACTCCAAATACTTATCAGCGGTTTCTTGAGGGAACTGCTCCCGTTCAATTTGACGCTCTAATACATAAAACAAATGGACTGGGTTTGCTGCCACTTCTTGGTGATCGAAGTTAAAAACCCGAGAGAGGATCTTAAATGCAAAGCGGGTGGATAATCCTTCCATGCCTTCATCGACACCGGCGTAGTCGCGGTACTCTTGGTACGACTTGGCTTTCGGATCTGTGTCTTTCAGGCTCTCGCCATCATATACTCGCATTTTAGAAAACAGACTTGAGTTCTCTGGCTCTTTCAAGCGCGATAACACAGTAAACTGCGCTAAACACTCTAGCGTGTCTGGAGCACACGGCGCGCCGTTAAGCTCGCTACTGTCCAGCAGTTTTTTATAGATCTTAATTTCTTCACGTACTCGCAAACAGTACGGTACTTTTACAATATAGACACGGTCTAGGAAGGCTTCGTTATTCTTATTGTTTCTAAACGATTGCCACTCAGATTCATTTGAGTGCGCAAGTATAAGCCCATCGAAGGGAAGGGCAGAGAAGCCCTCTGTTGGGTTGTAGTTACCCTCTTGTGTAGCGGTTAATAGTGGATGAAGCACCTTAATCGGTGCTTTGAACATCTCCACAAATTCCATTAAGCCCTGATTGGCTTTACATAGTGAACCCGAGTAACTGTAAGCATCAGGGTCGTTTTGTGCATATTGTTCTAAGCGGCGAATATCAACTTTACCCACAAGCGATGAAATATCTTGGTTGTTTTCATCACCGGGTTCGGTTTTAGCGATACCCACTTGGTCGAGTACTGAAGGGTAAACGCGAACCACCTTAAACTGGGTAATATCGCCATTGAATTCATGCAAGCGTTTGCGTGCCCACGGCGACATAATGGTTTTTAAGTAGCGCTTAGGAATGCCGTACTCTTTTTGTAAAATGTCGCCATCTTCTTTGACATCAAACAGACAGAATGGATGGTCGTTAACAGGCGAGCCTTTCAGCATATAAATAGGTACGTGCTGCATCAGTTCTTTAAGTCTCTCTGCCAGAGACGATTTACCGCCACCCACTGGGCCGAGCAAATAGAGAATTTGTTTCTTCTCTTCAAGGCCTTGTGCGGCGTGTTTAAGGTAAGAAACGATTTGTTCTATGGCCTCTTCCATGCCATAGAATTCTGAAAAAGCTGGATAACGAGAAATAACGCGGTTTGAGAAAATGCGGCTAAGTGCCGGGTCGTTGGCAGTGTCGATTAATTCAGGCTCACCGATAGCTTGTAGCAAACGTTCTGCCGCATTTGCATAAGCGGTTTGATCCTCTTTACAAATTTCAAGGAACTCCCCAATGGTGAACTCTTCCTGTTTTCGCTCTTCATAGCGACTTTGATAGTGTTCAAAAATACCCATGAATACCCCTTAAATACGGAACCCCGTAATTTCAGCTTAGTAGGTATTTGGGAAAACGATAGTAATTATTGTGTATAGTTTTTAATCTTTCGTCTAACGAAAAATGCAACTTTAATAAGAATTTAGTGTCTCTTAATGAAGCTTTTACATAAACAAAAGCCCCGCTAAATAGCGGGGCTTTTTATTTGTATTCCTTAACGCTGTGTAGGACACAGTGTGTACTACAAAAAGACGTAAGGCTTACGCAAAGTTTTTGCTTGCGAATTCCCAGTTAACTAGAGCCCAGAAGTTTTCTAAGTACTTAGGACGCGCGTTACGGTAATCGATATAGTAAGCGTGTTCCCAAAGGTCAACAGTAAGTACTGGTGTTAGATCATCGCCAGAAATAGGTGTTTCTGCATTGCTAGTGTTAACGATATCTAGGCTACCGTCTGCAGTTTTAACTAGCCATGTCCAGCTAGAGCCGAAGTTGTTCACTGCTTTGTCGTTAAACGCTGCTTGGAAGTCTGCAAATGACCCCCATTTTGCGTTAATAGCGTCAGCTAGTGCGCCCGTTGGCTCACCGCCGCCGTTTGGACTTAGGCAATGCCAGTAGAATGTGTGGTTCCACACTTGCGCTGCGTTATTGAAAACACCGCCTTCAGAAGATTTGATGATTTCTTCTAGGCTTTTGTTTTCCATGTCAGTACCTTCAACTAGGCCGTTAAGCTTAGTTACATAAGTAGCGTGGTGCTTGCCATAGTGGTATTCAAGCGTTTCAGCAGAAATATGCGGTTCTAGTGCATTTTGTTCGTATGGTAATGCTGGTAGTTCAAAAGCCATGACGGTCTCCATGTTGGTTTAGTATTGTAGTCTAAAGCACACTTATCTTCGCCTGTTCAATAAGTGCCAGTCAACGCTTTGCTGACTATATCACTTTAGACGCTAAAGCATATCCCAGATGTGGGGATAAAGTCTTATAACTCAATGACAAAATTGTGAATTTTTTTTCAAAATATATTTTGTGGAAATATAGCGTTGGTAGATATACAGGTAGATAGGGATAGAGTGTACTAAAAGATCAATTCAGTAATGGGTAATTTAAAGGGATTTTATGATACCCTTCGCCTTGATAAATCATTCATGCATTCCCATCTAAGTGGGAATACACTTTTGTGCTCAGAGGAATCAAATGGATAATACTGAAAATCAATCAACGCTAGATAGAATCAAGCAGCAAATCGAAGAAAACCCAATTTTGTTGTACATGAAAGGTTCTCCTAAACTACCTAGCTGTGGCTTTTCTTCACAAGCATCACAAGCGTTGATGTCATGTGGCGAACCATTTGCTTATGTAGATATTCTACAAAACCCTGATATTCGTGCTGAACTGCCTAAATACGCAAACTGGCCGACATTCCCACAGCTATGGGTAGAAGGTGAGCTTGTTGGTGGTTGCGACATTATTATTGAAATGTTCCAACAAAACGAACTTCAGCCGCTTATTAAAGAAACGGCTGCAAAGTACAAAGAAGCAGAGTAAATCTTGTTTCCATGTACAAATCTTTAGGTTTGTAAAAAACGATCTAAAAGCCGGCTTATAGTCGGCTTTTTTTATTAAAAACCGCCAAAAACGCCCCACTTTTACTCCCATAAAAACTATATAGACAGGTCAGAAATAAAGATCCTCTATGGTCTGAAAAAATATTTTTATTTTGTCTAAAAAGGTTTGTTTTTTAATATCTTGCGGACTATAAAATCAACCATCTGGCCATAAATGAGTCAGTGTTGAAGGTATAAAATAACAACCTCTCGAAATGCTTTTTTATTGTGTGAATAACGCTAAAAGTGTTTTAGAGAAAATCCGGGAAATCACCATGAATACAACCTTGTCTTTATTGACTAAAAACGTGCGTGGCGTATTAGCTGCATCAGCCGCGTTTTCAGTAATGGCTGCGGCACCTGTCTATGCACAGGAAGCTGAAGAAAGTGCAAAAGCTGAAGATTTTGAACAAATAGCGGTAGTTGGTTCGCGCGCAGCACCTCGCTCGGTCGCAGACTCAGCGGTACCAATTGATATTATTTCTGACGAAGAGTTTAAGCAGCAGGGTGCCACTGATATGGTATCTATGATGCAGACTGTTGTTCCATCTTTTAACGTAAACGACCAGCCGATCAACGATGCTTCAACACTCGTTCGTCCTGCTAACCTTCGCGGTATGGCATCAGACCACACGCTTGTGCTTGTAAATGGTAAACGTCGTCACCGTTCTGCGGTTATCACATTCCTAGGTGGTGGTCTTTCAGATGGTGCACAAGGTCCGGACATCTCTGTAATTCCAGCAGCGGCGCTTAAGCAGGTGGAAGTATTGCGTGACGGTGCAGCAGCACAATACGGTTCTGATGCGATTGCTGGTGTAATTAACTTCGTACTTAACGACGCGTCAGAAGGCGGTACATTTGAAGCCCGCTATGGCTCATACTACGAAGGCGACGGGGACATGATCCAGCTGTCTGGTAACGTGGGTTTACCACTATCTGACAAAGGCTTTATTAACCTTTCAGCCGAATACCGTACTGCTGATGACACATCTCGCAGCGTCCAGCGTGACGACGCCGCAGCGCTTGTTGCTGCAGGTAACACCTTTGTCGCAGACCCTGCACAAATTTGGGGTTCGCCTGAAATTAAACATGACATCAAGCTTTTCGCTAACGCAGGTCTTGAGCTTTCTGCAACGTCAGAAGCTTATATATTTGGTAACTTTGCCGAGCGTGAAGTTGAAGGTGGCTTCTACTTCCGAAACCCACATACTCGTAGTCAAGTATACGCTGATCCAGATGGCAACCTATTAGTGGCAGACCTAACGGACGATATGTCAGGTAATTGCCCTAATGATATTGCTCCTGGTGCAAATGTACTTACGAATCAACGCTACATCGACGAAGTTGCGAACAACCCAGATTGTTTCGCGTTTAACGAAATGCTTCCTGGTGGCTTCACACCTCGCTTTGGCGGTACGGTAACAGACATGTCTCTTGTCTTTGGTACCAAAGGCGAATTAGCCAATGATATTACCTATGACGTAAGTTTAAACCTTGGTCAAAACGAAGTTGATTTTGCTATTAGTAACACTATCAACCCGTCGCTTGGCCCAGAAACGCCAACGTCATTTAGCCCAGGCCGTTACACGCAGTCTGAGCAAACACTTGATATCGATTTTACAAAACCTTTTGATGTTGGTTTGTATGAGCCGCTATTTGTAGCGACTGGTTTCCAATACCGCAACGAAAGTTATGAGAGCGTTGCAGGTGATACTGCCTCTTATGAAATAGGTCCGCTGGCGACACAAGGCTTTGGCATTGGCTCAAATGGTTTCCCTGGCTTGGCGGCCGATAGCCAAGGTCGTGTGTCCCGCAACAACATCGCGCTTTACATTGATGCAGAAGCCTATATCACTGAAAACTTCATGCTAGCCGGTGCGCTACGTTACGAAGACTTCTCTGATTTTGGCGATACCACGAAAGGTAAAATTGCTTTCCGTTGGCAAGCGTTAGAGAACATTGCGTTCCGTGGTGCGTTCTCAACGGGCTTTAAAGCACCTACGCTGGGTCAAAGTAATGTACGTAACGTAACAACTGCGTTTGGTACGGGCGGTGAGCTAATTGACCGTGCAACGCTACCTCCAACAGATCCTGTATCTCAACTTAAAGGCGGTGAGCAATTAACGCCAGAAGAGTCAGAGAGCATCACATTTGGTGTGGTAGCAGACTTTGAAAATGGTCTATTCATTACTGCCGACTACTACAACATTGAATTGACAGACCGTATCAGTACAGCGTCTGGTATTGCGTTAACAGAAGAAGATATTGCGACCCTACTAGCGCAAGGCATTAATGATGCATCTAGTTTCTCTGAAATTAGTTTCTTCACGAATGACTTTGATACGACTACTGAAGGTCTAGATGTAGTTGCTAACTACTCGATGGAGATGATGGGTGGTGAAACTAAATTCTCACTAGCCTACAACTGGACATCTACAGAAGTAGATCGTGCATCAGAGAATATTTCTCCTGAGCGTATTCGCATGCTAGAAGATAACCTTCCAGCAGTGCGCTACAGTGCAACGGCAAATCACACTAACGGTGATTGGCGCTTCCTTGCACGCTTGAACTATTACGGTAGTATCTTTGAAGATCACTTAGATTCTGCATTGCCTATCGATAAAGTAGGTTCAGAAATTACTGTGGACTTAGAAGTAGCCTATAACTTCACTGAAGAGTTTACTGTAACGGTAGGCGCGAAAAACGCCTTTGATGAATACCCAGATGAGAATACACAGTATGCTGGTATCGCAGGTTCGTTGTATCCAACTACCTCACCAATCGGTATTAACGGTGGCTTCTATTATCTAAGAGGTGTTTACACGTTCTAATCGCTAATACTAGCGAAAACAACTTTCACAATTGTTTCGACGTGGAGGGGAGCGTTAGCTCCCCTTTTATTTTCAATATCGAGCATCATTTACGTGAAAAGTTATGAATAAACAGGCATTATTATTGCCAATGTAAGCAAATCGAAACACACAACATTTATTATTATGACGAGAAAGTCGACAGTAGCTGAAACCTTTTTAAAATACCGCTCAAAGCTAATGCGTGCGGTAGGTTCTATTGTTGGCGCCGACGACATTGAAGACATCGTGCAAGAAGCTTTTATTAAAAGCTACGAGGCAGAGTTAAAACAAGAAATACAGTATGAGCGTACCTATATGCTCAAAACAGCGCGTAATCTAGCGCTGAACCATGTTGCAAAAGCTGAAAACAAAAATAAGCAGCAGCTCGATGACATGGATATTTTGCCTTATGAGCTTGTAGGGCACAGTTTAGAAAAAAATGTAGAAAGCAAAGAGCGTTTTATTCATTTTTGCCGAGCGACAGATACATTGTCTGCTGATGTAAAACGCGTATTTTTGCTGAAAAAAGTATATGGCATGAGACAAAAAGAGATTGCAGAGCTTGTGGGGCTAAGCGAAAGCACCGTTGAGAAGCATGTCGCCAAAGGTTTAATGATGTGCTCTAGGTACCTAGCCGAGCTGTCAAAAGACAGTGCATCCCCCCGTGCCACTGCTACCGCGACTCAGGACATAAGCAGTAGTTAACATGAACAATATTCGCCAGTTTTCAAGCAAAGAAGATATTCAAGAGCAAGCATGCTTATGGATAAGCCGTCTCGATCGCGGCTTAAAAAGTGACGAAAAAACAGAGTTAGACGCCTGGTTGTCGGAAAGTAATGCGCATCGTCAAGCTTTGCTAGACTCCGCTAGCTTGTGGGACGACATGTCGGTATTGAATGAATTGAGCGGTTTATTTCCGCAGCCAACCTCTCGTCAGTCGTCGAAAAAGGGCATCATGTCTAAAACTGCCGTTTGGGGCATTGCGGCCACATTCTTAGTGATGGCAATTGCTGTTGGTGTTGTTGTTCAGCGCACGTGGCTAAACAGCACCCCTGAATTCGCGGCCGTAATGCAGAAAGTGCAAACGGGCGTAGGTGAACAGAAAAACGTGACGCTAGCTGATGGCTCAAAACTTCACCTAAACACTAACTCTGTGGTGACGGTAGATTTCTCCTCAACGACACGCAATATCGTATTATTGAAAGGGGAGGCACATTTTGAAGTGGCTCACGATAAGTCTCGCCCGTTCTCTGTTACCGCAGGAAACAATACTGTTACCGCTGTCGGAACTGCCTTTAATATGCAATATGTGGATGATAACGCGTTTGAGTTAGTGGTTACCGACGGGAAGGTTTTGGTGAAAGACCGCTTTAAGGCTTCGTCTTCCAACGAGTCGCTCTTCACTAAACGCCCTGTTGCTGAGGAAGGCCTTCTTATGTTCGCAGGTGAAAAGGCTACAGTACAAGGCAAAGTGGAAGCCCGTGAAAGCATGTCTCAAAACGACATAGATGACGATTTAGCGTGGCAACAAGGCATGATTGTATTTAAAGGTGAGCCGCTAGAGGCCGTATTAGCTGAGATTGGCCGCTATACACCCGTTCGCTTTAATATTTCGGATGAAAGCCTGCGCAAGCGTCGTGTAGCGGGTTACTTTAAAGTAGGCGACATAGATGGATTGTTGTCTGCACTTAAGAGCAGCTTTAACATCAATTACGAGAAAGTCACAGAAACAAGTATTGAGCTTAAGCTAGCGAAAAGTTAAATATTTCTGAAAGATAGGTGCTTCCTACTATTCGTAGTTGGCATCAATTTCTTTAATGTGACAATATAATCAAAATAATAAGCACATCGATTTTATATCTTGCAATACGGCAATTTTGCGATAAGCAGGCAAACAAAAAAGGCAATAGAAAAGCTGCATGCCCTTGCGTGTTCGGCTCACTGTCTTTCGCAAAAAAAAACGCGTAAACCTCTCCATTTTTCAGCGATTTCACCTTTGCATATAGTATCTGGCGTCTTATTTTTTCTAACGCCAACGCAAGGTTTGTATGCACAAAGCGAGAGTCTTGCTCCCACCAAGGCACAATCGGCGCAAAAGTCCGATGCATATAGTTTTTCAATACCAGCGCAAAACGCTAACGAAGCCCTCACCGAGCTAGCTAAGCAAGCCAATACCACGTTACTGTTTCCTTTCGATTTAGCAAAGAAAGTAAAAACAAACGCATTGAGCGGTACGTTCACATTAAATGAAGCGCTGGCACAACTCCTCGAAGGAACAGAGCTAGCAGTAGTGACAGACGAAAGTGGCGCGTTGAGTATTCGCTCTCGTGCCTCTTTAGTCGCGAAGGGAAAGCAGCAAGAAAATGCTGTAAAGAAAGCGGACGCGGGGAGCAATGGACTTGAGAAAATTGCGGTTGTCGGTACCCGAAACTCGCCTCGCAGTGCTGTTGATTCGCCAGTTCCTTTAGATGTGATTGGTTCTGAAACCCTTAATTCACAGGGGAATTCAGACGTACTTTCCATGTTAAGTGTGATGGTTCCTTCGTTAAACGTAAACGATCAGCCTATCAATGACGCCAGTAGCCTGGTAAGGCCTGCAAACCTAAGGGGCATGTCTTCAGATCACACGCTTTTGCTGCTTAACGGAAAGCGGCGTCATCGCTCCGCTGTAATTACATTTTTGGGGGGCGGTTTATCTGATGGTGCTCAAGGGCCAGATATATCGGTTATACCAGCCTATGCATTAAAGCAAGTTGAAGTACTGCGAGATGGCGCGTCTGCCCAGTATGGCTCAGATGCTATTGCAGGGGTAATAAATTTTGTGCTCAAAGATGCCCGGGTAGGTGGGCACGTGGCGCTAAAAGTAGGTGGGTATAGTGAAGGCGATGGTGAACTGTTTCAGGTACAGTTAAATAAAGGCTTCGCTATTGGAGAAAATGGCTTTTTAAATGCGACGGCAGAATATCGTCAGCAAAATGGTACATCGCGCTCTGTGCAGCGCTTAGACGCTCAAAGCCTAATCGACCAAGGTAATATATTTATTTCCTCACCGTCCCAAGTTTGGGGGGCACTCGATGTTAACGAAGATATTAAACTTGCGCTAAATGCAGGCGCTGACATATCTCCTACATCGCAATTTTATAGCTTTGCCACAGCAGCTAGAAGAGAAATCAACGGTGGCTTTTACTATCGCAATCCGCAAACACGAGAGGGTGTGTTTAGTCGCACTGACCCTAACACAGGGGAAAGCCGCCTGATTGTGGCAGACTTAGATGGACTGGAGAGCGGTATTGCTTGCCCTTCCATTTCATTGTCCAACAATAACGTGTTGCTCGACCCCGCGTATCAGTTAATTGCAGATAACACAACAGCGCTTGGTGCAAACTGCTTTGCTTTTAATGAGTGGTTTCCTGGCGGTTTTACGCCAAGATTTGGGGGAACAATAACCGATGCCTCTATTGCGATGGGCGTGAAGCATGAGTTGCCTAAAGGTTGGGCAATGGATGCCAGTGCAACATTAGGTTACAGCGACATCGAATATACCATTTCTAATACTGTTAACCCATCGTTGGGACCGCAAACCCCGACTTCGTTTTCGCCCGGTGGTGTGTCGCAAGTAGAGCGAACGCTTAACTTAGATTTTAACAAACTGATTCAGACTATTTTTGACGATCCGGTTAGCATTGCCGTGGGTTTTGAATGGCGTAAGGAAACCTATTTTCAGAAAGCCGGTGATGAAGCGTCATATATTGCAGGTCCTTTCGCCCTAGAGCCGCCACTTGGGTTAAACCAAGGCTTTTCTATCGGTTCCAATGGTTTTCCGGGATATCAGCCTCAAAGTGCTGGACACTGGAGCAGAAGTAATTGGGCCGTATACGCCGATTTGGAGTTCTATGTAATCGAAGCATGGCAGTTTGGTGTTGCCACGCGTGTAGAGCATTTCAGTGATTTCGGTTCGACATTCGATGGAAAATTAAGTACTCGCTATAAATTGAATGACGTTTTCGCATTACGGGGCTCTGTGAATACGGGGTTTAAGGCGCCAACAATAGGGCAGAGTAATGTTATTAACGTAACTACTGCTTATGGTATTAATGGACTGGAAGACCAAGCAACGCTGCCTCCAACGGATCTTATCTCGCTGCAGCTGGGCGCAACGCCACTTACGCCTGAAGAATCGGTGAACTTTAGCCTTGGGCTAGTTATGCAGGCAAGCGAGAGCTTTTTTGCGACACTCGACTATTTCAATATTCGTCTTTCAGATCGCATTAGCACAACATCAGCAATCCCGTTAACCGATGAAGACATTAGTGCGCTTATTGCTCAAGGACGTCCGGACGCAGCGAAATATAACGCAGCAAAGTATTTTACTAACGACTTTGACACAAAAACTCAGGGTGTTGATTTAGTTGTTAACTACAATTTTGCGTTAAATGATTGGTCAAATTCTTTATTATTAGCCTACAACTGGACAGACACGCAGGTAGAGCGAGTTACACTTTATCCTTCGCAGGTGGAAGGCGAAATACAGCTACTACCTAACCTTACACAGGCAAGAATTCGGATGCTGGAAGATAATTTGCCTGCTCATCGAGGCAGTATCACGCTGGAGCAATCAAAAGATAAATGGGCGTTTACTTGGCGGCTTAATTATTACGGTAAATTTTATGAAGACCATCTTGATGCGTCCGCGGGTATGGACATATACGGCAATGCATTAACTACATTCGATGCCCAAGTTGCGTGGAAAGTATTTCCTCAAACCCAGGTAACCTTTGGCGCCCAAAATCTTTTTGATTCGCTCCCCGATGATAATCCTTACAAAGGTGAGGTAGGCGCACTTTACCCACCCACATCGCCTAGTGGAATAAATGGTGCTTTCTACTATGCAGGCATCGAGTACACCTTTAACTAGGGCTTTTTGTCAGAAAAGCTACGTAGTTAAATGGACGTTGTACTCAGTGATAGTAAAAAACACGCCTAGCTTTGAGTTTGAAACGCCGGCAGCCTATCGTTTTAATTGGACTAGGTAGCGATGTGAATGTTACTAAAGTAACTAAACTCGGATTTTATTAAGAGAAATAAGATAAGACTTAGGCCACTTAAATAAGTGATCGTGATAATAAATACGGTGTTTTAAGTCTAGGAAAGGATACTTAGAGCGGTGATGTTGCGTGTTAAGAATACGCGGGTTGGCTAGTTATCTAGCCAACGTCTTTAAATAACGACTCATCGACGATAGTTTGGTCAATGATTTGTTGAGCCATGTTGATGCACTTACCGCATTGTGAGCCAAGCTCTAAATGTTGACGTAACTCTCGCATATTTCCCACACCGTTTTCTTCAACCGCTGCGCGAATGCTTTTATCAGTTACCCCATAGCACATGCAAACAAACATTAAACGTACTCCAAATGAATCTGTAAATGATAATAATTGTTATTCTTTACTTTAGCAAGTGGATAATGACAAATTTAATACAAGGTAATTGAAGAAAGACTGAACAGTGAGTCGTGAAATTAAGTATGTATTGGTAGGATCAGTAAAAAACTCATTGTTTAATATTGTTATTTCCATATTCGTACCTATTTTGTGAGTAGGAAATTTCTTATCAAAGTGGTTACGCAACGTAATCGCTTCTATTATTACAATCCAAATATAAATGGAGAGACTCATGAGTGTATTAGTTGGCCGTCCAGCACCTGATTTTACTGCAGCAGCGGTTCTAGGTAGCGGTGAAATTGTTGATACTTTCACACTAAGTGAAGCAATCAAAGGTAAAAAAGCCGTTGTTTTCTTCTACCCACTAGACTTTACTTTCGTTTGCCCGTCAGAGCTTATTGCTTTTGACAAGCGTTATGACGAGTTCAAAAAGCGCGGTGTTGAGGTTATCGGTGTTTCAATCGACTCTCAGTTCTCACACAATGCGTGGAGAAACACCCCAGTAAATCAAGGTGGTATTGGTCCAGTTAAATACACCCTTGTTGCTGACGTTAAGCACGATATCTGCCAGGCTTATGATGTTGAGCACCCAGAAGATGGTGTAGCGTTCCGTGGTTCATTCCTAATCGATGAAGAAGGCATGGTTCGTCACCAAGTAATTAACGACCTTCCACTTGGCCGTAACGTTGACGAAATGCTTCGCATGGTAGACGCGCTAGCATTCCACCAAGAGCATGGTGAAGTTTGCCCAGCGGGTTGGACTGAAGGTAAAGCGGGTATGGATGCGTCGCCTGAAGGTGTTGCTAAGTACCTATCTGAAGAAGCAGACAAGCTATAAGCTAACCTGTTCGAAGATTAAAAAAAACAGCGCCTTTTGGCTAATGCCGATCAGTTAA
>NZ_JWLW01000065.1 GCF_000808575.1 Alteromonas marina | reverse complement strand
TGCGTTTGGAAGAAAAAAAATAATGGGGTCAGAGTCACGACTCTGACCCCATTATTTGTAGGGCTTGCTTCTATAGCGCTTCTTTCAAGAGTTCGAAACTGCACCGTAAAGTATTTGATACCTGCTTGCGTGCATTGGTCTCTTGCTTATCTATCTTTTATTTGCCAATTCTTATATAAAGAGTTTCACGATAGAAAAGGCTTCAACTTTTAGATAGTGTTTTTAATGTACTTAAAAATTAGTTTTGCTATTGTCTTATTGTTTCTGGCAAGTGTTGTAAATGGACAGGAAGTAAGCAAGCCGGTAGTTAAAGATAATACCATCATACTTGGGGTCGTTGAGTTTCCTCCTTTGGTTATCAAAGATAATGAAGGGTTTGGCTGTCACGGTGATGCTGTAACTATTTCTAAGACAATACTCGAGTTAGTAGGGTATAAAGTTGTTGTGGAGTGCCCGCCTCCTGCTCGCCTTTTTAAGCGAATTCGACAAGGCAAAGTAGACATAACTCTCAATGTTAAGAGTACCAAAGCGTTAGAAAACCATGTAACTTTTGTTGAAAAGCCGTTTAGCTACCTATCGCTAGTCTTATTGACAAATACGAGTCTAGAGAGCAACAAGACTGTCGCTGCAATAAGAGGTTACGATTATGTAGGCTTAAGACAGGAACTAGCAGAAGCCAACTTTATATTCTTTGATATGCCTAATAGCACTGACGCTATTCAACTGTTTCAATTCGGTCGCACAACGCACCTGGTAACTTACGAAGCACCTTACCTCTATCACATAGAACGTGTAACCGATAATATCAGTGGTTTAACTGTATCAATACGTCGTGATATTCCAACTTTCTTTGCTGTATCTGACAAGAGTAAAAGCAAAGATGAACTACTGGAAAAATTAGCAAGCCTATTTAAACTTTCAGAAAGTAGTACGGTGATCGAACAAATTCAAACTATGAATAAGTAAGTGGGAAGTTACTTTAGAAACGACGAAGTCCTAGTGAGCGCTTTTGTGAACCTTAGTAAATTCAAACAAAATCATTTACATAGAGGTTACTTGAAAAAAAGTTAATTTTTTATGAAATTTCGTTGCGGGTAGGATGGTCTTCTTAAATACACGTGCTTACTGTACGTCAAACATGACTAATATTATTGAGGGTAAATCAATGAAACAAATCAAAAAAACATCAGTAGCGACAGCGTTGGGTGCAGTTGTAATTGGCTCTTTTGCGTCAACGGTTGCAGTAGCAGATGTAAATCCATTTGGTATGCAAGCATTAGAATCTGGTTACAGCCAATTCGCTGCTGAAGGCAAGTGTGGCGAAGGAAAATGTGGCGGCGACAAAGCAGAGAAAGAAGGCAAGTGTGGCGAAGGTAAGTGCGGCGGCGACAAGAAAGCTGACAAAGAAGGCAAGTGCGGCGAAGGTAAGTGTGGCGGCGACAAGAAAGCTGCTAAAGAAGGCAAGTGCGGTGAAGGTAAGTGTGGCGGCGACAAGAAAGCTGCTAAAGAAGGCAAGTGCGGTGAAGGTAAATGTGGCGGCGACAAGAAAGCTGCTAAAGAAGGTAAGTGCGGCGAAGGCAAATGCGGTAGCATGTAATCGTTTTTCAATTAACATTGTGTAGTGTGAGATAGAATGATGTAAGGCTACACGTGTTAAGGTTAGCAACAAATGGCTGTCGAATGATGGCCATTTTTGTCTAAAAACGAACGTTGCTATTGTTCAATCCCAAGCGGTAAAGGGGAATATATGAAAAACATCTGTGGCGCAGGTCTGGGATTTCGTCGGGAAATGCTTAAAGAGCTTTCACCTACATTGCCATCTGAAGTCGATTTTTGGGAAGTAGCCCCTGAAAATTGGATCCCACTTGGTGGGAAGTACCAAGAACAATTTCAGCAAGCGTCTTCGCAAGCTCCCTTTACAACGCATGGTTTATCTTTGTCTATCGGAAGTAGCGACAAACTAGATGTCGAGTTTGTAAAAACCGTTAAGCGATTTTTAGATGCAAACAACATTGCATTGTATAGCGAGCACTTAAGCTTTTGTTCTGGCAACGGCCATATGTACGATTTGATGCCAATTCCTTTTACTGAAGACGCAATTAAGCACGTTGTATCTCGAATTGTTCAAGTTCAAGATATCATCGAACAACCGCTGGTCTTAGAAAATGTCTCTTATTACATTGCGCCAGGCCAAGAGATGGATGAGCTTGAATTTACTAAGAGCATTCTAAATGAATCGGGTTGCAAGATGCTTCTCGACGTAAACAATGTTTACGTGAACAGTATCAACCATAAATACGATGCGAAAGCGTTTATTAACGGCTTACCCTCAGACAAAATTGTGTATGGCCATATTGCTGGTCATTATGATGAAGCTGAGGATTTGAAAGTTGATACTCACGGGGCTGATGTCATTGAGCCAGTTTGGGCGCTGTTGGAGCATGCTTACCTTACTCACGGCGTATTTCCGACTTTGTTAGAGCGTGATTTTAATATTCCCCCGTTAAGCGAATTATTAGCGGAAGTGAATAAAATTAAGCAAACTCAAGCAAAATGCGAAGCTGTTCAAGCATCAAACGTTAAAGGAAGTGTCGCGTGACTCAGTCATTTCAAACCATTCAAAAAACGTTTGTTGATGCGATCAAAGACCCACAGACATTTTGTGATACCGACGCTGATCACATTCGTCGGATGAAAATCTATCAATCGCTGTTTTTTAACAACATCGATAATTTCGTCAGTACCGGTTTTCCCGTTTTAAAATCTATTGTGGTAAAACAGTATGGTGAAAAAGGATGGGAGAGTATTGTGCGTCAGTTTTTTATTGAACACGAATGCCGCTCTCCTTATTTTGCTGAAATAAGTAAAGAGTTCGTTGAGTACCTTTCAACAGAGCCAACCTTCGATATTACTCTGCCCGACTTTGCTGCGGAGCTTGCTCACTATGAGTGGCTTGAGCTTGACGTCAGTATCAGAAAAAATGAAGACAATGTTGAATTCTATCAGCAAGAAAACAATGTTACCGCCATTAGGGTGTCACCGTATGCCTCGTTGGCGGCATATCATTTCGAAGTCCATCTAATTGGTGAGGACTATATCCCAGAGCAACCTGCACAAGAACAGCAGTTCTACGTTGTTTACAGAGACCGTGAGTTTGACGTTCAATTTACTCATGTTAATCCGGTGACGGCTATTTTAGTCAACACGCTGGAACAAAATGAACTGGGAATGGCAATAGAACAATTAGCTGAGTCGTTGTGCCAACAACTTCCCCAAATTCCTTCAAACGTGCTTATAAATGGTATGAACCAGACCCTCACTGAAATGTTACAAAAAGGAATACTGCTTCCTGTATCCTAAGTAACCATTACTATTTACCTGCTTTATATTAAACTTTCGCCAGGATCTGGTCTGAAAGTGAGCGATCGATCATATTAGCGCTGTCAATCGGGCTTGCTTTCGATTAACATTTAGCACCATTTTTTTGTTCACAAAATTGTTTAGGTAGTGCAAATGGCTGACAATTCAGATTTCAAAGAAGTCTATAACAAGTGGTACTTTCTAGCATCGCTAGTAACTCTAATCGCGTTCCCGTTGATGCATATCATCGCCGGCTGGTTCACCTTCTGGTTATAACGCAGACATTCAAGGCATAATTGTGACTGCAGAATATATTAAATCAGTAGTGAAAACCGTACCTGACTATCCAAAGCCAGGTATTTTATTTAGAGATGTGACCAGCGTTTTAGAAGATCACAAAGCATTTAGTAGCTGTATCTCGTTACTTGTAGAAAAGTATCAAGGTATGGGATTTACCAAGATAGCAGGTACTGAAGCACGCGGGTTCCTTTTTGGTGCGCCATTGGCCATCGAAATGGGCATTGGTTTTGTTCCAGTGAGAAAACCCAACAAACTTCCTCGTGAAGTAGTTAGCGAGAGCTACGAGCTTGAATATGGCATGGATACATTGGAAATCCATAAAGATGCCATTGAGCCAGGTGATAAAGTCCTTCTTATTGACGATTTACTTGCAACAGGTGGAACGATAGCCGCTTCTGCGAAACTAATCCGTTCATTAGGCGGTGAAGTAAACCATGCAGGTTTTGTTATTAACTTACCGGACCTAGGTGGCGAAACGAAATTGAGTACGCTTGATATAGAAAGCTACTCTATTTGTGAGTTCGAAGGCGAATAATCGCTATAAAGCATAACTAGCAAAAGGCGAAATACGTAATAATGAGTTATCAGGTACTAGCAAGGAAGTGGCGACCGGGCAAGTTCAGTGAACTTGTGGGTCAGGAACATGTTGTCTCTGCCATTTCAAATGCTTTGGATAACGATCGTCTACACCACGCTTATCTGTTTACAGGTACGCGAGGCGTAGGTAAAACTACTATTGCACGTATTTTTTCGAAAAGCCTTAACTGCGAAGAAGGACAAGGGGCTAACCCTTGCGGTCAATGTAACACCTGTAAAGAGATAGAGCAGGGGAACTACGTTGATTTGTTAGAGATTGACGCTGCATCAAGAACCAAAGTTGAGGATACTCGCGAGCTTCTTGATAACGTGCAATACAAACCCACTCGCGGGCGTTACAAAGTGTACCTTATCGATGAGGTACACATGCTTTCAAAACACAGCTTTAATGCGCTGTTAAAAACGCTGGAAGAGCCACCTCCACACGTTAAGTTCTTACTGGCGACCACCGATCCTCAAAAGCTTCCGATAACCATCTTATCCCGTTGCTTGCAGTTTAACTTGAAAGCAATGTCTCGGGAGCAGATTGTTGGACAGCTGCAGCATATTTTAGAGCATGAACAGCTGCCTTTTGAGCCACAAGCGCTAGCGCTTTTGGCAAGAGCCGCCCAAGGCAGTATGCGTGATGCGCTGAGTTTAACTGACCAAGCGATTGCACAGGGTGGAAATCAAGTGCTGGCATCGGTGGTAACCGATATGCTGGGGCTGATGGACAAGAACCAGTTGCTTAAAGTGGTTCATGCTGTGGTAAGTAAAAGTCCTGCTGATGTATTGCAGTTGGTCAATGACATCGCAGAGCAAGCCCCCGATTATGACAACGTACACAGCGAATTGGCTAGCCTGCTGCACCAAATAGCATTAACGCAATGGGTGCCTGAAGCATGTAAGCTAGAAACCACATCGGCTAAAGCGATATTTCAATTAGCGAAAACTATTCCAGCTGAGCAAGTGCAGCTGCTTTATCAGATTGCACTGCAAGGAAGAAAAGACTTACCGTTTGCTGCGGATGGAAAAAGTGCGTTTGAAATGACATTGATGCGAATGATGTCGTTTGCTCCAAATACCCCCATCGACGACACGGCAAGTGAAATTGAAAACGGGAGGAGTGAGCATAGTTTACCTGTAGATCATGCTTCTTCCAGTGGTGGCCCGGGAAACGTCGGTAAGCAGGAGGAAGCGCCGTTAAGCGAAACTTCTGCAACCAATGTGCAGGAGGAGAGGCCTTCACATCTATCGGTTGAATCTACCTCTGCTCAGTCGTTAGAAAGTGCGCCATCTACCCCTGATTCACTTGCTACATCAATAATTGAAAAAGAGCAGCAAGAACAATCGACGTCTCCATTTGAATCACAGCAAGAGCAGGAACACGCAGCCGCTGATGAAAGCGAGTTGAGTGGAAGTGATACTCTGTCGGCGCTACCTCATGCAGAGTCAGGTGCAACGACAACTCAAACAACAGCACTTGAGCGTGATGCTTCACATGATCATGAATCCGTAAAGTCAGCTCCAACTTCGTCTATTGAAGAACTACCCGTAGAAAACACCGCGGTACAAGCGGTACAAACAGAAAGCGTTGCTGCAGAGCTTGAACCAACGCCAAGTGAAGTCAGTGCGCCCCATAACGAAGCCGCGCAACATTTCGATGGACCTCCGTTAGATGCGTACATGGACGATATGCCACCTCCGTCAGAAGATGATGGCTCCTTAGGTTTTGAAGGTTTTCATAACGCTGAGGGTTTTCATAACGCTGAGGGCTCTCATAACGCCAAAGGCTCTGACAAAAACAGCGAGTCGTTGGCACACGAGAACGAACCGTCCTCGTTAACCGCCGAAGAGCAGCTGACTTCTACGGCTGATATGTTGGCACTTCGTCAAAAGTTAAAGCAAAGAAAAGCACAAGACGCAGAGGCAAAAAGTACCAGCGCAGCAAATGCTAAGACCGAAAGTGCAAGTGATATTCAAGCGCGCTTTACCAGAAGTAAAGCCGAGGCTTTGAGTACTTCACAAACTGCACATGGAGTTAACAAGGGTAGCGATAATAGTGCAGGGCAGGCTAGCGCTGATAACGAAATCAAGAGGGGCGATTTAAACCCCGTTGGGCATGAAAACAGCCGTGAGCTGCAAGACCATAGCCCTGAGCCGCTAAATAATAGCCCAGAGCGTAGAGAGAACAGCCCGGAGCGTATAGATAACGGCTCAGAACATAAAGATAATAGTGTTGCGCGCGGTGACACTCCTCAACTGGAAAGTACAAATTCAGGCTCGTCCTTAGGTAATACTTTCGCGCATTCTTCTGACGCTATGCATACTAGCGAGTCAGAAAAGAATCATTCTAGCTCAAACCACACGAGCGATTTCTCGCTTGATGAATTTGAAGAGGATATGCCTTTTTCAAATGACGAATCTGAGGCGCAATCAAACTCGGAAACACCGGTTGAGGATATGCCACCTTGGGCTACTGATTACGATAATCAACCATCTCAACACGTTGAAGGTGCTGACTATGTTAAAGCTCCCTCAGATAGCAGCTCCAATTACGGCAATTCCCCAGAGCAAATGGAAAGTGCGGGAGATCGGTCTTTTGCACGGGATGCTCTAAATTTTGATACGCCGCTTAGCAGTACCTATGACGGGCAGTTAAAAGCGTACTTAAATGACGGAAGCAAATTAACTCACGCTAGCCAAATTGACGAATGGAGCAATCTAGTTGAGCAAATGCCAGTTGCTGGTCTACTCAAACAATTGGTGCTGCACGCATCATTTTCTCGAGCGGGCAATCAAGTATCCCTTGAAATTGACCATAGTCAGACGCATTTATTAAATGATAGTGCGAAAAAGCAATTGGTTGATGCAATCCATCATGGGTTGGGTGAAAACGTTGAAGTAAATATCACGTTAGGTGAACCAGCATCTACACCTTTTGCGTTACAACAAGAGATTCATGCCATGCGCCATGCGCATGCACACTCGGTGATTAAAACCGACGATACAATTCAAGCATTGCTATCGACTTTCGATGCGTCAGTGCTAACCGATTCGGTTAAAGCGCGATAGCAGAATTATTAACACCAAAACGAAGCGAGACAAAAATTATGTTTAAAGGTGGAATGGGCAATATCATGAAGCAGGCGCAGCAAATGCAAGAGCGCATGCAAAAAGCACAAGACGACCTAGCCAAAATTGAAGTAACAGGTGAAGCGGGTGCAGGCATGGTTAAAGTAACCATGACGTGCAACCACAACGTGCGTCGTGTAGACATTGATGAGTCATTGATGGACGACGACAAAGATATGGTTGAAGATTTGGTTGCTGCAGCATTTAACGACGCGGTACGTCGAGTTCAAGAAACTAGCAAAGAGAAGATGGGTGATGTAACTGGCGGAATGCCATTACCTCCTGGCTTCAAAATGCCGTTTTAAATAATTATGTAAAGCTAGAAGCGAAACAGCTTGCAAGTATTTTGCGAGTGAAATCATAGAAAATTGCCGGCAACACGCCGGCGATTTTTATTGAAAATCTAAAATTTTGCCGATGGTCAGGCCAATGCGTTGCGCATTACTTTTCTATAAATGCTTGTTCGATTACATAATGCCCCTGACGGCGCGAGTTAGCTTTCGAGAAGCCCTTGTCGTCTAGCATAGACATAAGGTCTTGTAGCATGTTGTCGTTGCCACATAGCATGAATCTGTCATTTTCAATGTCTAATTCAGGCATACCTATATCATCCAGCAACTTTCCGCTTTCAATTAGCTTCGTTATCCGTCCTTCGTGAGCGATACCGTTTTTCTCATAACTTTCTCTCGTAACAGTAGGATAGTAAATGAGTTTTTCACGCACTTCGTCACCGTAATAAGGGTTGTTAGGAAGTTGGTGCTCAATTTCGTTTTGATAGGCAAGTTCAGAGCGCCAACGCGTTCCGTGAACTAATATGATTTTTTCAAAGCTTTCATAAATGAAAGGATCTCTGATAATACTCATAAATGGTGCTAGACCTGTACCAGTGCTGAGCAAATAAAGATGTTTTCCGGGTAACAAGAAACCAGGCACGAGCGTACCTGTAGGCCTAACATTAATCATTACCTGGTCACCAGGTTCTATATTTTGAAGGCGAGAAGTAAGCGCACCATCTGGCACCTTAATACTAAAAAATTCCAATTCCTCATCATAATTTGGGCTTGCGATGCTGTAGGCCCTCATCAGTGGCCTACCATCTACTTCAAGACCAATCATAACGAATTGACCACTTTCAAAACGAAAAGATGATTCTCTCGTTGTTTTGAAACTAAACAGAGTGTCATTCCAATGGTGAACTTGGGTTACGGTTGCGTTTATAAGATTTCGCATTCGTTTTCCTACTTACTTAGTCATCAAGCCATGCTGCCATTCTCGCACACTTTACAATATGATAATAGTTATCATTAGCGTTTGTGGTGTCGGTATACGCACGTAAAATCTAACGTGCTATCAGTTTTAAATAAGTATTTTTAGCAATAGTTCAACCAGGCCTTTCTTCCGTAACATTAAAACACTGTCACATTCAGTCATTTAGCTTGCGCATAGCAAAGGAACACAAATAATAGAATGTGGCAGTTCGAAATGAGGAAGGACGCTGTGTTAGCAAAAATGTTAAAACGCTTTCAGGCCCAACGTGATTGTGCCGTCGAAAATCCGTCTATCAATAATACCGCTGTATCCCTTTGGAAGGACACAGGCCAAGTCTACTATCTAGAGAACACGCTGAAGCTTACTTATCAGTCCAACGCGGGAAAGATAACAATTGAAAAGCTCTCAATGACGTCTTTACCTCAAGTTCTTGCTGAGCTTCAAGCATTGGATACCGTCTCAACGCTAGCGCGAAAGGAAACTGCTAATCAGGTAGATGCATTTAGTGTTAGTGTGTGTGGTGTAACTTGGCAAACCGCAGACAATGGTCAGAGCATCCGTATTAAAGCGCTTCCAGAAGCTGCTACTCTGCGCAGCCCTACTGCCTGCTTCACAAAGTCTCAAGCAATTTTCAAACACGCCTTTATGCTTGAACATGATGACTTACTCACACCTGCATCATTGAGTAAGCCCGGGATATTTACATACAATCGGATATCGTTAAATGATTTCATTAGTCAGTTAGCGCTGGCTAACGAAAAGTTAGCAAATGGGCAAAAAGCTACAGTGAGCGTTGGCCATCAAAATTTTGAAACTGCATTTACTGACCATGAGCAGTCAATCATTGAACAATTCATAAAGCACGATGAAACCGTATTCAATAAAGATGAACGTCAACGTCTACTTACTGATAAAGGTTAGGCTTGTTTTCAGCATGATACGTTGATAATTATGGGCTGATACACAGCTTACAAATATTGAGCGCATGCCCAACTCATCGACATTAACAGTAAAATCTCATTTAACCGTTGTTCCGTAGAAAAAGTGTCCCAAATAGTTGAATGATCGTTGTATCATTGCGTTTTTTATCTTTCAGAAAACTCAACGTGTTCAGTTAACCGCTAATCGCGAAAGTTAACTCGTTAAAATAGAGGTTTTAGTAGTGCTAAGGAAAGGCTTAGTTATCACCACGGTTATTTTACTACCCATCGCAACTGTGTTGTTTTTTATGAGTATTCACGACCTGTTTAAAATGAAAACAGTAACGGTCGACCCGAAGCTTAAGGAAATTTCAGGTATAGAATACGATAAATACAAAAGGCTTTGGGCCATTAACGACAGTGGCGATGGACCCATCCTTTATATGCTCAATAAAGATGGAACTATTGAGAGGGAAGTGACAGTTACAAATGCCAAAAACGTCGACTGGGAAGATATGACACAAAACAGTTTCGGTCATTTCTTTTTAGGAGACTTCGGTAACAATGACAACAAGCGACGCTGGTTAACGATTTATAAAATTGAAAACCCCATTGACATAAAAACCGATACCACAGAAGCAGAAATCATTAAGTTTACTTACCCGGAAATGGGAAAAGGAAAAGTAAAACCGAAAGACAAGAACTACGATTTGGAAGCGTTCGTAGAGTACAAGCGTAACCTATACCTGTTTACAAAAAATAGAACAAAACCCTTCGATGGCATCACCAAGTTGTATAAGGTGGGGGACCATGCCGCTAACTTTGACGCACAGCTCATCGGCGAATTTAAAACCTGTACCACCCTTGAAAAGTTATGCTGGATCACATCGGCTGCAATTAGCCCTGATAGGACTAAACTGGTGCTGTTAGATTCAACAAGCCTGTGGTTATTTGAAAACTTTGAAGGCGATAACTTCTTCAGTGGCGATGTGTCGCGTATTGATTTAGGCGTAGTCACACAAAAAGAGGCAGTGACGTTTTATGACGACAACACGCTGGTTTTCACCGATGAAGAGTACAAGGGGTTATTTGGGGGCAACATTTATGAAGTTAAGCTCGACCAAGCAAAGCGGAACGTGATTAAATACCGCGAAAGCTCGAATCAAAAAGAAAAAGCACCAAAGCAGTAAATACTATGAAGTTCAGTCCGCTACTCTCAGAATTAATTCAGGCACTAACGTGTCTTCCCGGCGTTGGCAACAAGAGCGCTCAGCGTATGGCATTCCACCTATTAGAGCGTAATCGCACTGGAGCAATTGATTTAAGCAACGTATTACACAACGCCATGGAGCATATTCATCATTGTAAGCGCTGCAGAACATTTACTGAAGACGAGCTATGTGACATTTGTCGTCACCCTGAAAGAGAAGCAAGTGGCTTGTTATGTATTGTTGAAAGCCCACAAGACGTACTAGCAATCGAACAAACCTTAAGTTACAAGGGGCAGTATTTTGTGCTTATGGGTCATTTGTCTCCTATTGACGGCGTTGGGCCAGAAGAAATTGGTTTAACAGAGTTGGAGGCGCGCTTAGCAGCAGGTGGAATAAACGAAGTAATTCTAGCCACCAACCCAACCGTAGAAGGTGAGGCCACGGCGCACTACATTGCTCAGCTATGTACAAGTCACAATGTCGACGCCTCTCGCATTGCCCACGGGGTACCGGTTGGGGGAGAGCTCGAGTATATTGATGGTAATACTCTCACCCACGCATTTTCGGGTCGCCGCAAACTATAGTACTGTAAATTGGGGTATACCCATTCTTAGTAATTAAAACACTCAACGTGGGTCCGCATCTGGTGGGCCTACGTCACGTTCTCTCTTATCGTTCGCCCATAAAATATTCAACATCAGATTTTATTGAAGATAAATCTCCTTATAAAAAATAAATTTTCGTTCTAAACGTTGAAAAGTGCGTTGAGCGACCTTACCTGTTTAACATCAAACGTGATCCATTCAACGAGGAGATATTGGATTATGGCTGAAGCAGCCCACAAAGAAACCCACGGTTTTCAAACAGAAGTAAAACAGCTTCTTCATCTGATGATTCACTCTTTGTATTCAAACAAAGAAATTTTTCTACGTGAGTTAGTGTCAAACGCGGCAGATGCTGCGGATAAGTTACGCTTTCGTGCGCTAGAAAATGACAGTCTTTACGAAAACGATGGCGAGTTAAACGTAAAGCTTAGCGTCGATAAAGAAGCAAATACCGTCACCATTACCGATAACGGTATTGGTATGACTCGCGATGAAGTCATTGCGAACTTGGGTACAATTGCTAAGTCAGGCACTAAAGACTTCTTTAGCAAACTTTCTGGCGATAGCGCTAAAGACTCACAACTCATTGGCCAGTTTGGTGTTGGCTTTTACTCTGCGTTCATCGTAGCTGACAAAGTAACGGTGCGAACTCGTGCTGCTGGTGCAGATGCAACGCAAGGTGTTGAGTGGATTTCAGATGGTGAAGGTGAATTCACTATTGCTGAAATTAACAAGCCTTCACGTGGTACCGAGATTACGCTTCACCTACGCGAAGACGAAAAAGAATTTGCTGATGCATGGCGTTTACGCTCTATCGTAAGTAAGTATTCTGATCACATCAGTATTCCTGTGCAGATGTGGAAAGATGAAGTGCCTGAAAGTGAAGGCCCTGATGGCGAAAAAATTGAAGGCCAGCCTGGTGAATGGGAAGTTGTAAACAAAGCCACCGCTCTTTGGACTCGTGAAAAGTCTGAGATTACTGATGACGAGTATAACGAATTCTACAAGCATATCTCTCATGACTTTGCTGATCCTCTTGCATGGGCGCATAACAAAGTAGAGGGTAAAACAGAATATACAAGTTTATTGTATATCCCTTCTAAAGCGCCGTTTGATATGTGGAATCGCGACCAAAGTCATGGTCTTAAGCTTTACGTTCAACGCGTTTTCATTATGGACGACGCCGAACAGTTCATGCCTACTTATCTACGTTTTGTTAAAGGTTTGCTAGACAGCAATGATCTTCCGCTTAACGTGTCTCGTGAAATTCTACAGGACAATAAGATAACGCAAGCGCTACGCCAAGGTTGTACTAAGCGCGTATTACAGATGCTTGAAAAAATGGCGAAGAACGACAATGAAAAATATCAGTCGTTTTGGAATGAATTCGGCAACGTGTTAAAAGAAGGGCCGGCTGAAGATTTCAGTAACCGCGAGAAAATTGCTGGCTTGCTACGCTTCTCTTCTACACACGGTGAGTCTGATGCACAAACCGTATCATTAGCTGACTATATTGAGCGAATGAAAGAAGGCCAGGATAAGATTTACTATGTGACAGCAGATAGCTTGCAAGCTGCCAAGTCTAGTCCTCACCTTGAGATTTTCCGCAAGAAAGGAATTGAAGTGCTACTGATGGGCGAGCGCATTGACGAATGGTTAATGTCTCACCTTACTGAGTTTAACGAGAAGCAGTTTGTCTCAATTGCGAAAGGAAACTTAGATTTAGGCGACTTAGAAGACGAAGAGTCTAAGAAGGCGCAAGAAGAAGCAGAAAAGCAAGTTGAAGGTGTTCTTGAGCGAGCTAAAACTGCACTTGGCGATAAGGTTGTAGACGTTAAATTTACCCATCGCTTAACAGATTCACCTGCGGTCATCGTAGCAGATGACAATGGCATGACTACGCAAATGATGAAGCTTATGCAGGCAGCAGGGCAGACCGTGCCAGACGTGAAGTATCACTTTGAACTTAACCCTGAGCATAGCTTGGTGAAGCTGCTGGCAGATACCCAAGATGAAGAGCTGTTTAATCAGTGGGTAGGCGTATTGTTTGATCAAGCTGCATTGTCAGAACAGGGTAGTTTGAAAGACCCATCTAGTTTTGTTCAGAACTTGAACACGCTTCTAATGAAGTTAGCTAAATAAAGCAATAAACCATTAGGTTTACATTTAAAAACGGGCGTAATGCCCGTTTTTTTATTTCTACGACTAACAAAAGTAAGTTTAGCCATTTTATTGTGCTATATTTTGGCGGTCTAAAATTTCAAGTTAATCATATTAAGAGTTAGCTTATTCATCTTAAATAAGATGAGTTACTGAATGGGTGTAGGCGCAAATTTACAAAAGTGCCTATAAGCTGAACATATATTCGCCATTAGTCTTAAGATTAACTTTACGGTACTGCTTACACTTGTCACCCCAGTGTTGAATGTGTAAAGTGCCCGAAGTAAAAAGTTCAAAAATCATAAGCGGAGAACGCACTCATGCGAATCATTCTTCTCGGCGCTCCTGGCGCGGGTAAGGGCACACAAGCTCAGTTTTTAATGGGCAAATATGGCATTCCACAAATTTCAACGGGCGACATGCTTCGTGCTGCAATTAAAGCAGGTACAGAGCTAGGCCTTGAAGCAAAGCGTGTAATGGATGAAGGCAAACTAGTATCTGATGAGATTATCATTGGCCTAGTAAAAGAGCGTATTGCACAAGATGACTGTAAAGACGGTTTCTTGTTAGACGGTTTCCCTCGCACTATTCCTCAGGCTGACGCAATGAAAGAAGCAGGTGTCTCTGTTGATCATTGCATCGAGTTTGACGTTCCTGATGATGTAATCGTAGAACGTATGGGTGGTCGTCGTGTACACCCTGCATCAGGTCGCGTTTACCACGTTGTTTACAACCCACCAAAGGTGGAAGGTAAAGACAATGAAACAGGCGATGACCTTATCGTTCGTGATGACGATAAAGAAGAAACAGTGCGCAAGCGTCTTGCGATTTACCATGAGCAAACAAAGCCGCTTGTGAACTACTACAGCGCTGAAGCGGAAGCTGGAAACTGTGAGTACCACAAGCTTGACGGTACACGCCCAGTTGAAGAAGTGAGTGCTGAACTTGCTGAACGTTTAGGTTAAATGCCGATAACGTTTACAAAAGGTCGCTTAGGCGGCCTTTTTTGTTGCTTGTAACTTATTAGCGGATAACGTTTAATGACAACCATGAATGTTGAATTAAGCGCTGATTAATACAACGCGATATAACTAGAACATGTGGAGTAGACCATGGTTTTGCCAATCACGGCGTTTTACGCCAGCTTACTGGGTATTTGCTACCTGTATTTGTCGTTTTTAGTCATT
Organism: Alteromonas marina; assembly: GCF_000808575.1. GTDB lineage: Bacteria > Pseudomonadota > Gammaproteobacteria > Enterobacterales > Alteromonadaceae > Alteromonas > Alteromonas marina_A. Next base: position 133,043 of record NZ_JWLW01000065.1, on the reverse strand, counting down.
GGCGCCAGACGTCGCCATCAAGTGGGAATTGGCGATGGTGGCCATGAAGATCTAAGTCGTTTGACTAGAGCGCACGGCAACTTTAGCGAGTACGTACCCATCACCCTTATTATGATAGCGTGTTTTGAAGCTAATACTGGCCAAGTGTGGGCTGTTCACGCATTGGGGAGCGCACTGTTATTTGGCCGTGTATTACATGCCTATGGCTTAGGTCGTCACTCAGGCGTTAGCTGGCAGCGCTTCGCGGGTATGATCCTGACTTTCCTTGCTATGCTGTGTGCAGCAATAGGTAATTTGGTGCTCATTCATTTCGGATTGTAAGCGTTGCAAAAAATTCTACGTATAGATAAAAAGCGCTCAAGGCATGCCATTGTGAAGCAATGCCGTTGAGCGCTTTTTCGTTTTAAAGGCTTTTAGAAGCGGTAAGTTAGTTTAGAGTATACGAAGCGGCCACGCGGGTTATGCACGCCGCCTACATAGCCGTATAAGTCGCCATCACCATCACCAATAGCAAACGGAGGCTCTTCGTCAAGCAGGTTGTTTGAACCAATTACAAGGCGAAGGTTATCGCTGTAGTTGTAACCAAACTGCAAGTCCACCAACATTTGAGAATCAACTGTTCTCGAGGTATTTTCTTCAAAGTCCAACACACCGTCGAAATCAATGTCAGGCGTGTCTTCAAACTCACCAACAAAGCTAATGTTCAAGTTGGCATCGAACGCACCTTTAGACCAGGTCGTGCCGAATAACCAACGGTGTTCTGGATAGCCATATTCGCCAGTGTACTCAAGACCGTCTTTTTCGAACTCGTTCATGTAAGACCAATCAAGGTTAAAGCGTACGTTACCGAACTCTTGCAACTCCATGCGGTAGTTAGCGCTGAAATCAACACCAGACGCTTCTTGAGATGATACGTTTTGGTAGGTGTTGAAAATCTTTTGAATTACACCTAATGACTCGCCTGGCTGCGGATCTAAGCGAACACAGATTGTGCTGTCTTGGTTATTACATTCCGCGTCGTAAACTAAACCGAATTGCTGCTCATCAATTTTGTTATCCTGCGTAATACTCCATACATCAATGCTCAGGCCTAATTCTTGAGTAGGTGCGTAGATAACTCCTACGTTCCAAGATTCTGACTCTTCTGCATCCAAGTTAGGGTTACCCGCAAACTCGATATTGTAATCCAACGATTCACAATCTTGACCTGTTGCATCACAGCGATATTTGTCTACGAAGAAAACACTTTTCTGTGATGGGCCGAGGCCAACTTGTGCAAGAGACGGTGCTCTAAAGCCCTGAGCCCATGAACCGCGCACGGTTACTTCATCACTTGGCGCCCAACGTAATGCTATTTTAGGGTTAGTTGTACTACCAAAGTCACTGTAATGGTCGTAGCGGCCAGCTAGTTGAAGCTCAAGCTGTTCAGCTAAGGGTATAGATAGCTCTAAGTATGCAGCATACTGGTCGCGTTCAGCAGAGGCAGAAACCGATTCTGTACCGAAGATTAATCCGCGCTGGAACTGAACATCAGGAACGTCAGATACTTGCTCTTCGCGATATTCAACACCTGCTGCCATCATGACAACATCGTCGCCGAAGCTGAATGCTTCACCGGTAATGTGAGCGTCAATGCTGGTCATTCGAGATTCACCACGGCGCACAAGGCTAGTAGTAATATCATCAATTACACTTTGTGGGTTAGTAACGCCACCAAACGGGTTGTAGTTACCAAGGTTAATTTGTTCCTGAAGCCAGTCAACGCGAACCCAACCTTGTGACTGATCACCACTTTGTTCTGAACGGCTGCGGCCTTTTTGTACAGATGCTTCCCAATCGTAATCATTGAACGTGCCACGAAGGCCAGCGACTAAACGAAGGGTGTCAGATTCGATATCCCAGCGACGGGCACCTGCGTCAACAGGGCGGTAGCGACCAATTTCAATGTCTTGTCCAAACGGGTTATCAGGATGAGTACCCGGAACGGTTAAACCAGCATCTTCATCAAGAGGTGTTGCTGCACCGCCTGCTTCAGACGTGTTGTGCTGCATTGCAACTTCCATAAATGCTGTGGTTTCGTCGCCAATTTTATAGTCGAACTGACCAATAAAGCCTACGCGCTCAGAAGCCGGGATGGTTAAACCAAATGGGCCATAATCGAACAGACAGCTGCCAGACGCCGTTGCGCTATCTTCTGGACAATCAGGGTCGATAGTTTTAACACCATCCACATAGAAGTAACCTGGGTAACCTCGTGAAGAACGGAAGTCCATACCACCATAAGGTGATTGGTTAGCTGTTCCGAATCGACCCATTTCGTCAGCGCCAAGCGTGCTGTTGTTGAAATAGTCGATGATAACTGTAGCACTGCTTTTTTCGCTTTGAGAGCCCCATAGAATACTGGCGGTGGTCTCATCATAGCTTGGGCCTGTTGTACCACCATAACCTGCATTAATCTCTAGACCTTCGTAGTCTTTCTTCAGTACTACGTTTACTACACCAGCAACAGCGTCTGAGCCGTAAATCGCAGAAGCGCCATCTTTTAATATATCGATTCGTTCGATGGCAGATACAGGAATAGAGTTAATATCAACAAATGAGTTAGTGATACTTTCAGCAAAGGCACTTATTGCCACGCGACGTCCGTTTATTAGAACAAGCGTTGCATCTGGTCCCATACCTCTGAGGGATACCGCTGCCGCGCCATTGGCTGTTGAATCTTGGCTGTTATTACGTGTCGAGAAGGTACCCGCACCTGTGGCCGGCATACGCTCGAGTAATTGTTGAAGGTTTTCATAGCCCATGCCTTCAATCATTGTTGCATCTATTGATTGAATAGGTGAAGGGCCTTCCATATCTGTACGTTTGATACGAGAACCGGTGACTGCAATTCGTTCAAGGTTGGCTGCTTCTTCGTCAGCTTGCTGTGCATACGCAGGAGATAGAGAGGTTAATCCTGAAAGTGCTAATCCCACTGCAATTGCACTTACTTTACGACCTTGTTTCATTGTTATTTCCTTATTTCCATTTTACTTGTTGTGTGTTTTTGCAACACGATGATGTTGCAAAATTATGAATAGCACTCCTAATACTTAAGTTGCAATAGGGGAAAACACGAAAGATGTGACACTTGGTTACAAAGTGTGTAAACCATGTATTACTTTTTTAAATGTGAAGCGGGATGAAGCGGCCGTGAAGTTAAACTAAAAACAGCGTAAAAATAAAGGGTTGCGGCTTAGTTAATTGGTGTTGAGGAAATGGGAATTTGATAAGGAACAAGACCGCTATTTGTAATTCATTAGTAAGAATTTACGTATATGCAATTGCCCCTACATTTTTCTTTATATACGTAAATATCACCGCTTTATCAGATCTGACCAGATTTTTTTTGCCGAAAAATTGAACGCAAGTAAAGGTCTAGCTTGGCCTTTTTGCAAGTAAGGGTATTGTTCAGCCCTACTGAAGTGATGTGAAAAGCCTGTCTTTTCGCGGTAAATACATATCGTCCGGATCTAGTGAAAATGCAACTGAGTTGGCTTTGCCCTGAATTTCTTCAATTGGAATGAAGCCATAATAACGAGAATCAACGCTATTGTTCCTATTATCCCCCATTGCTAGCACGTGATCTCTGGGCACAGTGATCAAATTAAAGTTTTTCGCAGGGCTAGGTAATGGGTTAAGCGCTATGGTTCGTGTTTGACCTAAAATATGCTCGGAATAAAGATTGTGACCTTTGACGCTTAACGTTGCTTTTTCACCATTGATAAAAAGAACGTTGTTTTCTAATTTGACCTTATCACCTTCAATGGCAACCACACGTTTAATGAGTCTTGTATCAGCTGCATTACTGTCAATGATTACAATGTCACCGCGATTGATGTTACCAGTTTTCGCGACAACAACGTCTGTGAACGGCAGTTCTAGCGTGTAGGCTGATTTATCAACCACTACGCGGTCGCCTACTTGAATGGTGGGCTCCATAGAGCCTGTAGGGACATAATACCAATCAGCAACACTGCTTCGAAACGAGAAAAGCAAAACCATAAATAAAATGAAAGGCAGGTTGTTCTTAACGCTCTGTTTTAGATTTAACACGGCTTCGGTTCTCACTTTTCGTAGATTGCTCGTTAGATCAAAGTTTTATCACGACATGGCTTGTGTAATAGATGTAGATTGTAAATTACCTAATTTGTTCAAAATTGAGGTGTGGAAAATGTAACGAACTATGTCGGTAGCTAATTAAGGTTGCTCTAGCTACAGGGTATTGAGCGTTGAAAAAAAGCAATAAAACTCATATCAATCATATGTTTATATTGCACTCTGTAAAAGATGAACGCCGCCCGTTTAGGCATGCTTAAAATGTCTGAAAAAGGAATGTCATGGCACTGGTGGTGCACTTGTGGTACTTGTTACATTTTTGACTGGCAAAGAACATACATAATGCTTGAAACATTCAAACGAACAAGAATGTACACTGCAATTGCTGTAATAACATTAAGTGCAGTTTCGACAGGGTGTACGCATAACACCAATGATCCACAAAATGTACGAACTGCTTCCGATATAACCAGCGAAACAACCACTAATGCAGATAATAGTACTGCTTCCCTAAATACGTCACTGTTCAACGTGGACTACGAGCGTTTTACTCTGGATAACGGGCTTACCGTTGTACTGCACGTTGACAGGTCTGATCCCGTTGCTGCAGTCGCCCTCACTGCGCATGTGGGTTCAGCCAGAGAAAAAGAAGGGCGAACAGGCTTTGCGCACTTGTTTGAACACTTACTTTTTCTCGAATCAGAGAACTTGGGAAAAGGCGGTCTTGATAAACTCAGTGCGAAAATTGGCGGCTCAGGTGCAAATGGCTCGACGAGTCGTGATAGTACCAATTACTTCCAAACTGTACCCATTGATGCTTTAGAAAAAATGATCTGGGCTGAAGCCGATAAGTTGGGATTTTTCATTAATACCGTAACAGACCCTGTGCTCGCCAAAGAAAAGCAGGTGGTGAAAAACGAAAAGCGCCAGAGTGTGGATAATCGTCCTTATGGTCACAATCAATATGTGATTGATAAAAACCTTTACCCTGAAGGGCATCCTTATAGTTGGCAAGTGATTGGGTCGTTAGATGATCTGCAAAACGCAACGCTTGCTGACGTGAAAGAGTTTTTCAAAAAATGGTATGTACCTAATAATGTGGTGCTTACCATCGCGGGTGATATTGACGTAAATCAAACTAAAGCGTGGGTTAAAAAGTATTTCGATGAAATTCCTGCGGGAGAGCAAATCAATAAATTACCGCCTCAACCTGCGAAGCTCAATGAGACTAAAAAACGATTCCATATAGATAATTTTGCACAAGCGCCACTTTTAACTATGGTGTGGCCAACCGTACCTGAATATCACGATGACTATTATCCACTTCAAGTACTTTCTCAGTACTTAAGCCAAGGCAAAAATGCTCCGCTGAACAAGGTGCTTGTTGACGAGAAGAAGCTCACCAGTGATGTTTATCTTTATGGCTATGATGCTGAGATCGCTGGACAGCTACAGCTGCAGGTTATGGCATTTAATGGCGTGAACTTAAACACTGTTGCAGATGGAGTTAACGAAGCGTTCGCCCGCTTTGAGAAAGACGGGATTTCTTCCAAGGATTTGGCGCGCATAAAAGCAGGTCAAGAAACAGAATTTTATCAAGGACTTTCAAGCGTCTTAGGTAAAGGTTTTCAATTGGCACAATACGAAATCTTTGCGGGCGGGGCTGAATTTATCAGCCAAGATGTTCAGAAAATTCTGGGCGTTTCACAACAAGATGTAATGCGTGTTTATAGCACCTATATCAAGGATAAACCGTTTGTCGCCACTAGCTTTGTACCTAAGGGGCAGCAAGAGTTGGTGTTAAGCGGCTCTACTGAAGCTAATGTAGTGGAGGAGCAAATTGTCGCGGGGGCGGAAGAGAGCTTTGATGCGTCAGTTGCAGCTGAATACGAACGTACTCCGTCATCGTTTGATCGCACGAAAGAGCCTGCTTATGGTGAATCAATAGAAATTACACCACCTAAGGTTTGGCAAAATACACTGTCGTCTGGCATCAAAATAACGGGTATTGCTAATGACGAAGTGCCATTGGTCGCGTTTGAGTTAAAGCTGGATGGTGGCATGCTTCTAGACTCAGAAGGTAAAACAGGAACCGCCAATTTACTTGCCGCAACTTTGCTTAAAGGTACGGCGGAAAAAACACCCGAGCAGCTGGAACAGGAAATTGAGCTTTTAGGCGCTTCTCTGGAGGCCAGTGCTTCTGAAACTGACATTACTATTAGCGGAACGGTCTTGTCTAAGCACTACAGTGACTTAATGCAGCTTGTCACTGAAGTGATACTTTCTCCTCGCTTTGATGAACAAGAGTTTGAATTAGCTAAAGACGATACAATCAACCAGATTGAACAAATAAAAGCGAACCCTAATGCCATTGCATCGGTTGAGTTTAAAACACTGCTTTACGGAAAGGCGCATCCGTTTGCTCAAACGGTTCTTGGTGATAAGCAAACTGTAGATGACACAACGCTCGAAGATGTTAAGAAGTATTACGAGAAATACTTCACACCGTCATTGGCAAAGTTCCATGTTGTGGGAGACATCAAACAACAGGACGTTGCAAAAAGCCTAGCGCCACTTAATGCGCGATGGTTACCAAAAGATGTTACTTTTGCGAAGGTACCAGAGCCCAAGCTGCCAGAAAGCGCCCAACTCTTTTTCTATGACGTTCCTGGGGCTAAACAGTCAGTGCTTTATTTCGGCCATTCCGCCCCGAATGTTACTCATGATGATGCTTATAAAGTCAGTGTGATGAATTATCGTTTAGGCGGGGGCGGTTTCGCCTCACAGCTTATGCAGGAACTACGTGAAAACAAAGGCTACACCTATGGCATTCGTTCGTCGTTCTCTAGCGATCAATATACGGGTGAATTCACCATACGAAGCGCCGTAAGGTCGAACGTTACCTTAGAAGCAACGCAAGCTATCATGGATATATTAGCAGCGTTTGGCACAAACTATTCAGATGAAGATTTAGACGTTACGAAAGGATTTACTCTCAAATCTGGCGCTAGGGCGTTTGAAACGTTAGGCGCTAAACTGAGTATGGTTAGCGAAATCAGCGATTTTGGCTTGCCCAATGATTACGTTTTACAGCAAGAAGCTGAGGTAAAAGCGTTAACCGTTGATGAGATAAAGCGCCTTTACGGTAAATATGTACATCCTGATAGAATGATTTATTTGATAGTAGGGGACAAAGATACCCAGTTCGAACGTTTAGATGCGCTTGGATTAGGGAAACCAACCTTGCTGAACCCTTAATTCATATTTGACGTTTTGCGAGCATTATAAGGCTCGTCAATAAAACCAAAGCCCGTGTGAACAGTGTTCATGCGGGCTTTTTTATTAAAATGAGTGCTATATCTGAAATAGGCAAAATTATTGTGACCAAAAACGTGCTTAATCAACGTAACCGAATAGGGTGGTCTGGTGATCCCTGTCAAAAAGCTGTGTCGTGGACCAAATACTATGTAATTGAGGAAAACGTCCTAGTTAAGCAAAGAGTTGCAGGAGGCATGAGTGACAGAAAAAGTGAAGGAGTCTGGGCATAGGGAGCAAGACGTTGCCCTTAGTCATACTGAAGAAAAAGATGTACGAGATAATCAGAGCTTAAATTCTGTTTCTTTGTACGCCATTGTCCATAAGGAAGGGTTAGAAGAACTTCAGCGCCCTATGATGTCATTGTGGTGGTCTGGGGTTGCGGCAGGCATTGGCATCTCGATTTCAATTCTTGCTGAAGGAATTCTGCATCACCTCTTTGCAAACTCTCCCAATCAGTTTGTTATCGAAAACTTGGGCTATACGGTTGGTTTTGTGCTGGTGATTGTTGGTCGACTTCAATTGTTCACCGAAAATACGCTTTCGGTCATTCTTCCCTTGTTGAGTAAACCTTCGTTCAATATGGGCTTTTGCATTGCGCGCCTGTGGTTCATCGTTTTCACCGCCAATATGTTCGGCACCTTTTTGGCTGCGTTTTTCAGCTTTTCGCTGCAATCTGTTCCACCAGAGCTGGTTGAAGGGATGACCGCTATTTCTGAACATTATGCCAAGCTATCACCGTCAGACGCCTTCTCATACGGCATTACGTCAGGGTTTATCATTGCCGCTATTGTATGGATGAAGCCATCGGTTAAGCATTCTCAAATATTGATGATAGTTATTTTTACTTATTTAATTGCTATAGGAAATTTTACGCACGTGATAGCCGGTTCAACAGAACTTTTCTTGTTAGCACTGCAAAATAAAATAAGCGTTCTTGAAACACTTTCACTCATTGGTGCAACATTATTAGGAAATATTGTGGGCGGAACGGGGCTGTTCGCGCTGCTGGCTTATGGCCAAGTGGTAAGGGAAATCGAGAAATAGAGAAGTCAAAAGGTGACCCTAGGTGTGCAAACAGTGGTTAATTGAAATTAGCTGCGTTATAACATGCCGTTTAAACCACTAAGGGGTTACGGTGCTTCGCTTTCTAACAGCAATAATTCTTGTCGGAAGTGCATTTTCATGTGCTTTTGCTGAATCAATCATTAAACCTATCATTTCTGAAGCGTCTGTTTCGTTACCTAGAAGCAAAATGGTGACAATAGAAGATACGGAAACTGCACGTAAATATACGTTATTTGTACAGTTGCCAAAAAGCTATAACGCATCTCCTTCCAAGGATTACCCCGTAATATACACAACAGATGCGCCTTACAGTTTTCCTATTATCGTAGGCTCTATGCGAATGCCAGTAAACGTAGGCCAAATGGAAGAAGCGGTCATAGTGGGGTTGTCTTATTCCCTAGAATCAAAAGGCGTAAAGAGTAGAGTAAGGGACTACACTCCTGCCATAGCCAATAGTTGGAAACTGGAAACCGGTCTTGCTGCTGAGTATCTGTCATTTATTAGACGAGATGTATTAACATTTATTGAGTCTACATATCGAGTAGACGCCAATCGACGGACTTTTATTGGGCATTCATTAGGCGGGCTATTTGGCGGCTACGTGCTCATGCAATCTCCTGAAACCTTTTCTAACTATGTGCTTGTTAGCCCTTCAGTGTGGTTTAATGACGATTACTTACTAACCTTAGAAATGGCTGAAACTCAATCGCCCAAGCGTGTTTACATTGGTGTGGGAAGCTTTGAAACGCCTGAGTTTGGCGAGGGTCAAGATATGGTTGCGGGGAGCAAAGCATTGGCAAGTAAAATCAACGCTAAGGCAGATCAAAACATAACACTACAATTGCATGTTATCGGCGGCGCGTCGCATGCGACCGTATTTCCCACCGTTGCTATCCATGGAATAGATTGGATATTGGGAACGCCGCGCTAGTCGCGTTTCTTTAACCGAGGGCTCACTTTTTGTTCGATTGTTAGACAGGCTAAGCAGTGTTAATTTCAATAAAGTGCAAAGCTCTGCGATACAAAAATGCCCTTCGTGTAGAAAACGAGAAGGGCATTTTTATATATGAATGTAATTTAAATCAACGCCTTAATCAGTACGCTAGTTACCGAGTTGTTGAAAGTAGAAACATTACTGCACTTTGAGAGTTAAGACCTCAAAATTTGCTTTTTTCTTCGAAAAACTAAAAAAGCTAAAGCACTCATCATTAAGCTAAAGGTTGCTGGAGCGTTTACAGGAGTGTTTGTTGGTATTGAGGATGTATTTGTGAACGTGGCCGAAAGTATTTCATGAGTACTTGCATAGGAGCCTGTTCCGGATGTGAATCCCAAGAATGCATCGGTTGAACCTAAAATAGAGGCCACATCTAAAATTCGTGAAATGCTACCTCCTTTCGTTGAATCGGTTTCCATGGACCAAGAAACATCGAAAAGCTTGCTAATTCCGTCGAAAGTTATCAGAACATTCCAAACATCGCCTTCATTGAATCGGAATGGTTCATTGACGTTATTAGAGGTATTAACGTTGCCGTTAATACCTATGCCAACGTGGTTGCCGTTATTATTATCCCAACTGGTGTTATTAAAGGTATCAAACTCAACCGCAACTGAATTATTTATACCCTGATATCCTAAACCACCACCAGCACCGCCCACGTTTGCATTTTGTGTCTGTATTACAAAAGCAAGACCGTCTGCTCCTAAGCCGTCAGTATCACCGCCTAAACTGTTATTGTCTATTTTGAAAGAAAAGCTTGTCGCAAATGAAGAGTCGTTGATGAGAGAGATTGCATTTGTGGTAAAAACTGAACCGCCTTGCCACGCAATATTATTCGTTAGCTGCAGGTTGTTATTTACTACCTGCGTGTTGCCGTTTAGCGTAAGCCCCGTAGTGTCGGAGAAATCATTGTACTGAATGACTGTTGCAAAAGACGAGAAGCTTCCTAAAAGCAAAAAGCATGAAAGTACTTTTTTCATTACATATCCTTATGTGGTTAGTGAACATTGTTAATTAAACAATCACAGTGTAAGCATTATCCATGCCTTCAGGTAATCATATTGAAAGTATGAGATTTTTTCTGCGAATACGAACTCATTGTAAAAAAAGTGGACAATTTTAGAGCGATGTTTAGCTTTTTGAGGAGCGTTGGGAGATGTATTTAGGAGTTCAAAGGCCTCTAATACGTGAACGTTTAGAGGCCTTGAGTTTAACTTCTGCGTAGATCGCTGTCGCTATTACTATTTATGGCGCTCACGCAACACATCAAGTGCATCGTTCAACGACATATCGCTCGCCTGAAGCAGTACCGTTAAGTGGTACAACAAGTCAGCGGCTTCGTTTTTAAGCTCTTCTTTGTCGTGCACAGTAGCCGCCAATGCGGTTTCTACACCTTCTTCGCCCACCTTCTGCGCTATGCGCTTAATGCCTTTGTTGTAGAGGCTAGCGGTATAGCTACTTTTAGGGTCAGCGTCTTTACGGGCAGCCAATACACGCTCTAAATCTGCAAGAAACGTAAAGGCTGGTGTGTTGCCGTCGAACCAACAGCTTTCAACACCAGTGTGGCATGTCGGGCCGTTAGGGTTGGCAAGTACCAACAGTGAATCTTGATCGCAGTCACAAGCAACGCTCACTAAATCTAGCGTGTTACCAGATGTTTCACCCTTGGTCCAAAGACGCTGTTTTGAACGGCTGAAGAATGTCACTTTGCCCGTTTCAAGGGTTTTCGCCAATGCGTCTTGGTCCATGTAGCCCTGCATTAATACCTTGCCAGACAGTGCGTCTTGCACAATGGCGGGTAGTAGGTTGTCCATTTTGTCCCAAGCTAATTTATTGCTGTTTTCGTTAGTAATGATCACGGGTTTACTCCTTCTGCTTGCGCCGTTAATCCGTGACGCTTACGCATGGCAACGCCATTGCTGGTCAACTCTGCTTTAAGCTCATCAATATTGATGATGCCCTTGTGAAATACTGATGCTGCAAGCGCGCCATCTACGTCAGCCTGTTGAAACACATCCGTAAAGTGGGCAATTTCACCTGCGCCACCCGACGCAATTAGCGGCACTTCACAGATATCGCGCACGGCTTTTAGCTGCTTCACATCGTAGCCTTTGCGCACGCCGTCTTGGTTCATGCAGTTCAGAACAATTTCACCCGCACCGCGCGACTGAACTTCTTTAATCCAATCGATGGTTTGCCACTGGCTTTTTTGCGTTCGCGCTTCATCACCAGTGAATTTGTACACTTCGTATTGGTCGGTTGCTTCGTTATAAAAGCTGTCGATACCAATCACGACGCACTGTTGACCGTATACGTCGTGTAGCTGGTTAATTAGATCTGGGTTATTAAGGGCAGGGGAGTTAATCGAAATCTTATCTGCACCCATTTCCAAAATGCGCCCGGCGTCTTCAATGCTCTTAATGCCGCCCGCTACGCAAAACGGGATATCAATAACCTGTGCTATACGGCTTACCCAGCTTTTGTCTACCACGCGGGCATCAGAACTTGCGGTGATATCGTAAAATACCAACTCGTCGGCCCCCGCTTTTGCGTATTGCTCGGCAAGAGGCACAATATCACCAATAATTTCATGATTTCTAAACTGAACGCCTTTAACGACTTTGCCGTCGCGTACATCCAAACAGGGAATTATGCGCTTTGCCAGCATGCAATAGCCTCCTTCACCGTGAATTTACCTTCAAGTAGTGCGCGGCCTAAAATTACGCCACCAACGTTTGTGGGTTTTAGCGCTTCGATATCAGCGATGCTGCCAATACCGCCAGACGCTTGCCAGCTAACGTGTGGGAAACGGGCTGCCATTTCTTGATACAGCTCAGTGTTCGCACCTTGTAGCGTGCCGTCGCGGCTAATGTCGGTACACAGCACATGCTTTGCGCCTACTGTAGCGAAGTCTTCAAGCAAGCCTTCAAGGGCTACGCCAGAATTCTCTTGCCAGCCGTGGGTAGCAATAAGCTTTTCACCGCTGTCGCTAATATTGATATCAAGGGCCAATACAATGTGCTCTGGGCCGTATTTTTCTACCCAAGACTTCACAAGCTCGGGTTGTTTTACCGCCAAAGAACCAATCACTACGCGGCTTACGCCCGTTTCTAGTAATTGCGCTACTTCTTCTTCACTACGGATACCGCCGCCTGCTTGAAACTGCATGCGCTTGGTGTCCACCATAGACTTAATTAGTGAAAGCTGACGTTTACTGGTGTCTTTAGCGCCTGTTAGGTCAACAATGTGCAGCCAGGTTGCACCTTGGTCGGCATAGTCGTGAACCACGTCTACTGGGTCCAGTTCGTATTGGGTTTTCTGCTCGTAGTCGCCTTGATAAAGGCGTACTACGCGTCCGTCAATAAGATCAATCGCTGGAATAATCATTATAGGTTCACAAAGTTAGTCAGTAATTGTGCTCCGGCCTCGCCAGAACGTTCTGGGTGAAATTGCACCCCGTAAAAGTTGTCTTTATTTATCGCTGCTGAAAAAGTATTACCATAAGTGCAGCTTGCAAGCGTGTGCTCGTATTCAGGAACGGCAAAACTGTGCACAAAGTAAAAGTAGGTATCTTGTGGAATGCCTTTGAACAAACTTTCGTTGTTATGCGTCACAGTATTCCAACCCATGTGAGGCAAGCGCACGCCTTTTGATTCCATGCGAGCCACATGACCTGGCATTAGGTTCAAACAGTCGATGTTGCCTGTACCTTGAAAACCACCTTCCGCACTGGTTTCAACCATAAGTTGCATGCCTAAACATACGCCTAGCACAGGTTGGGTAAGCGACTGCAGGGTTTCCACTAAAGCTTTTTGCTTAATGCTTGCCATAGCCGCTGCTGCGGTACCTACGCCGGGTAAAAACACTTTGTCAGCGCTTTTAATCACGTTTACATCGTCAGATACGTCTACTTCAACGCCCAAGCGTTCAAGGGCAAAGCGTACTGACGAAATGTTCGCGCAGCCGGTATTCACTATGACTATTTTTTGTCGCTGGCTGGTGTTTACCACTGACATCACAGGGCTCCTTTACTGCTAGGTAGTGCATCACCCTGGCGCGTAATGGCCTGGCGTAGCGCACGGCCAAATACTTTAAACAGGCTTTCTACTTGGTGGTGTGCATTACCTTCGCTGGTGGAAAGGTGCAGTGATAGCCCCATGCTTTGTGCAAGCGAGTAAAAGAAGTGCGGCACCATTTCGGTGGCCATTTCCCCTACCTGGTCGCGGCTAAATTCAGCATCAAATTTAAGGTGTGGACGGTTTGAAATGTCCATAATACATTCCGCACGACATTCATCCATTGGCAACGCGAAACCAAAGCGACCAATACCGCGTTTGTCGCCTAGTGCCTTTTTAAGCGCTTCACCAAGGGCAAGCGCGGTGTCTTCTACACTGTGGTGATCGTCAATGTGCAAATCGCCATTGGTAGTCAGGTTTAATTCAAAACCACCGTGAGTAGCAATTTGGTCAAGCATGTGGTCAAAAAAGCCCATGCCGGTTTGAATGGTTGATTTAGCCTGCGAATCCAAATCTACGCGAACACGAATATCAGTTTCAGAGGTGGTACGTACCACTTCTGCAATACGTGAAGACGCAAGTAAGCTTTTCTGAATATCGTTCCAGTTTAAGCTTTCACGGTTGTACTGAAAGCTGCGAATACCCATGTTTTCAGCAAGCTGTACATCGGTAACTCTGTCACCAATAACAAACGAACGAGTGAAGTCCACTTTGCCTTGCTGCAGGTATTCTTGTACTAAGCCAAGCTTGGGTTTGCGGCATGTGCAGTTATCAGCATCGAAGTGCGGGCAAATAAGCACGTCGTCAAACACTACACCCTGGCTTTCGAAAATGGCCATCATGGCATTGTGTGGCTTGTCGAAGTCTTCTTGCGGGAAACTGTCTGTACCCAAGCCGTCTTGGTTACTTACCATCACGAGTTTAAACCCAGCTGCCTTTAGTTTAAGTAGCACAGGAATAACGTTTGGCTCGAAAACAAGCTTCTCTAAACTATCTAATTGCTTATCTACTGGCGGCTCTTCTACGAGTGTACCGTCGCGGTCAATAAATAAAATGGCTTGCTGACTCATGCCGCGTCCTCATTATTTTTAAATTCGTTAATTAGCTGCATTAAACGCTGGTTTTGCTCTTCAGTGCCTATGCTTACGCGTAAACAGTTTTGTAAGTTAAGCTGTTTTGATTGATCGCGAATAAGCATGCCTTGGCTTACCAAGTACTGCATTAGGGCTTGCGCTTTTGCGTAGCGGAATAAGATAAAGTTTGCTCGTCTATCACCCACTAATTCAAAGCCTTCGATAGATTCCAGCGCTTCGGCTAGGGCCTCTTTTTCCCGGTTAATAGTAGCCACCTGAAGCTCAAGTAACGTTAGCGATTCAGCCGACAATGCTTGTGCAGCAATCTGCGCAACTGGCTCTGGAATGGGATAGGGCGCTATCACTTTAAGTAGTGCTTGGATGACGGGTGCCTGAGCAAGTGTAAAACCACAGCGAAGACCGGCAAGAGCAAACGCTTTAGACAACGTACGAAGTACCACCAAGTTTGGATAGTTGTTTATTTCATTTGCCCACGTATTGTCGGCATCGAACTCAATATACGCTTCATCTACAACAACCAGTGCTTTATCGGCAAAGTGATTGAGCACGGTTTTAATGTCTTCATGAGCAACTGGCGTACCGGTTGGGTTATTTGGCGCACAGATGAAAATCACGTTAACGTCATCTTCAGCGCATACAGCATTCACGTTAAGGCTAAAGTCGTCGTTAAGCGGCACTTTCTTAATGCCCACATCACAGGTTTCAGCACTGATTGCATACATACCGTAGGTAGGCGGGCATATCAGAATGCTGTCTTTACCCGGCGTGCAGAAGGTGCGAATAAGCAGTTCAATGCCTTCATCTGCGCCGCGGGTAACAATAAGCTGCGATTTGTCTAGCCCGGCATAGTTTGCGTAACCACTGACTACCGCTTCGGGCTGACATGACGGATAGCGGTTAAAGTTGCTGCTATCTACGCTGTATTCGTTGGCATAAGGTGACTCGTTGGCATTAAGCCAGTCTTGACCACCTGAAAACAAGCGACGAGCCGATTCATACGGCTTTAGCGGCACTAAATTTTCGTTAATTAGGTTATCGATAAGTGCCGACATTAGGCGTCTCCTTGCTTAAGTGCCTGCATGCGAAGTGCAACGGCCTGTTCGTGTGCATCTAAGCCCTCGGCAGCGGCCAGTGCCATAATCGCAGGGCCTAAATTACGCATGCCGTCTGCGCTTAGCTCTTGAATAGTGTAGCGACGCATAAAGTCTAATAATCCAAGGCTAGAGTAATTCTTAGCATAGCCATAGGTTGGCAGTACGTGGTTTGTGCCCGACGCGTAATCACCTGCAGATTCTGGTGACCACGGGCCTAGGAATATAGAGCCTGCGTATTTAATTTTTGGCAAATAATCACGGGCATTCTCTATTTGTACAATTAAGTGCTCAGCGGCGTAGGCGTTACTTGCTTCAATGGCTTGCTCAATGGAATCAGCCAAAATATAACGCGCATTTTCCATAGCAGGGCGTGCAATCTCAGCGCGAGATAGGGTTGCTAATTGACGTTCAACCGCGGCTTTTGCTTCTTCAATAAGCGCAGCGCAGTTAGACACCAAAATAGCCTGCGAGTCTGGACCGTGCTCGGCTTGGGAAAGCAGATCGGCCGCTACAAACTCAGGGTTTGCGAACTCATCAGCAAGTACCAACACTTCTGATGGGCCGGCCGGCATATCAATAGCTGCACCATCAGCACGTTGGCTTACTTGCTGTTTAGCTTCAGTTACAAAGCTGTTACCCGGGCCAAAAATCTTATCTACTTGAGGAACGCTGTCTGTTCCCAAGGCCATAGCGGCGATTGCTTGGGCACCACCACACAAGAAGATCTTGTCGATGCCGCATTTTCTGGCCGCATACGCAATTTCAGGCGCGATAAGCTGTTCTTTGTTTGGTGGAGTACAAAGTAGCTTATTTTCGCAGCCCGCCACCAATGCAGGTACGCCTAGCATCAATACGGTAGAAGGAAGCGGCGCGCTGCCGCCTGGAATATAAAGACCCACTGCATCAAGGGCGGTGAAGCGCAGCTCGCATTTAACACCAGGCGTTGTGGTTAGCGCGATATCACTAGGCATTTGCGCTTCGTGAAACATTTTTATGTTGTTGAACGCAGTATCGATAGCACTTGCTACCTCTGGCGTTACCTTCGCAGCAAGAGCATCAATGTTTTCTTGTGAAAGGACAAGGCTAGTTAAGTCTGGGCAGTCAAATTTACGTGTGTAATCCAGTACTGCCTCATCGCCTTCTTTTTCAACGCGGGCGATAATGTCGCCCACGGTCTGCTTTAACTGTTGGCTATTGGCCATAGCCGGGCGGGCTAGCGCCTGTTTTTTCTCATTTACCGAAAGAGATGACCAAGTAATCATAATTGCCTGCCTTTTAGCCCATCATTTTTTCGATTGGCATTACAAGAATAGAGCTACAACCAAGGGCTTTAAGTTTCTCCATGGTTTCCCAGAATAAGGTTTCTGTAGAAACAACGTGGATAGCAACTTGCTCTTCATTTCCAGCAAGTGGCAGCACCGTTGGATTTTCAGCACCTGGAAGTAGGCTTTTCACCTGCTCTAAATACGCTTTTGGTGCGTGTAGCATGATGTACTTGCTTTCTTTTGCTAGTAACACGCCATCAACACGTGGCATTAGTCGGTTAACCAGTGTTTCTTTCTCGTCGCTAAGCTCGCCATCAGCGCGCTTAATAAGTACCGCTTTACTACGGAAAATAACGTCTTTTTCAACAAGACCGTTAGCTTCAAGGGTTGCACCGGTAGATACAAGGTCACAGATAGCGTCAGCTACACCTGCTCGTGGGGCCACTTCCACAGAACCTTGTAGCATTACAGCCTTTGCATTTATGCCCTGTTCTTTGAAGTAGCGCTCAAGTAGGTAGGGGTAAGTTGTTGCTACTTTTTTGCCTTCTAGCGACTGGATTCCTTGATAATCCATCTCATTAGGTACCGCAATAGACAGGCGGCAGCCGCCGTAGTCTAGACGACGCAATACTTCATATTCGAATGGCTTGCCCGCAGCTTTACGCTCTAGCATTTTCTCTTCTAGCTCATTTTCGCCAATAAAGCCTAGGTCTACTACACCATCCATAACAAGACCTGGAATATCGTCGTCACGCACGCGAAGCAAATCAATAGGCTGGTTCGTAGAATGCGCAATCAGCAGGCGATCACGAATATTGAGTTTAATGCCTATAGCTTTCAGTAGGGCAATGCTGTCATCGCTCAATCGACCTGATTTCTGTACGGCAATTCGAAGTCTTTTGCTGTTACTCATTGAAACGTTCCTTACACGTTGTGTTTTAACTTTTGATTGCGCCTAAAACGAAAAACCCCCGGAAGTTTCCTTCCGAGGGTCGAGAAATTGTTTTATCTGCGCCACTGGAAGGATACATAGACCTTCCAGCACGAACCTGAAAGGTTATGCTTTGTGGTGATGGTGATGTTTCGTCGCGCAGTTGATCATTTTGAAAATTTTAATTCCTAATTTCGAACGGCTGAAACATTAGCGTTTTGAATTAGGATTTGCAAGGCTAAAGTGAACTCTTTTGGCACATTAACTCTAATTTAATGTGTATATAATAAAACAATTCGTTATGAATTAGTTTTGAACCGTAATTTTAGGCAACTCGTTGCCGATAAGTTATAGAGACAAATGCAAACTTCTGGAGGGCGTATGAGCAACGATCTACTGTTTCCCATTTTGCCTCGCAACACAAAAGTGCCGATTGAGACGGACGACCGCGTGAAGAAAGTGCAAAAGACCAAAAAGTCCGAGCATTTCAGTGAAGAAGAGCGCGATCAGTTTCAAGACGTGAAGCGAACTGAGATTATCGAAAAATCAGCTGAAAACTCGAAAGATAAAGAGCGAGGTAACAGCGAGGGTGGGCTTAAGCATATTGATATTGATGTTTAGCGAAACTTGTTAGCGTTAGGTTTTGCTCGCATTGAGTTCTTCAAATAAAGCCGCAATTTGATTCGTCACTTTGTGCTTAGGTAAGTAGAAAGGCAGCGGCATTCGCTTAGAGTGAGACTCTTTCACTTTTACCGTGGCACTTATATAACTTTCTAACACTGGCAAATCTTGCTGCTTAAGTGTCTCAATTAACTCTCTTGGAAGCTTTGCTTGGCTATTGAATTGATTAACAACAATACCCAACAAACGCAGTTGAGGGTTGTGGTCTTCTTTTAGTTCCATTGCATTTTCAAGTAAACGCTCAATTGCCTGTGCCGAGAAGTCGTCGCAATCAAAGGGGACGCAAAAGCCATCAGCAGCAATAAGTGCCGCTTTAGAATAAAAATTAAAATTAGGAGGCGTGTCGATAAAAATGTTGTCGAATTCGTCTTTTAACTCCTTTAACGCGTCTTTAAGTTTAAAAATTTTGTATCGTGACTCGAGCTCTCGCTCGACTTCTGCCAACGCAGGAGAAGAAGGCATAACGAAGAGGTTTTCATAAGGCGTTGCATGCACGAACGCGTTAGGCTTCTTGGCTGTTCTGAAAATGCCAACCACTTGTTTGAACATATCGGCCACGGTAAGGCTTTTTTCACTGACGTTAAATCCCACGTAGTGAGTACTATTTCCCTGAGCGTCTAAGTCTACCAATAAGGTCTTATGACCCAGCTTAGCGCTTTGCGCAGCTAAATTGGTGCTAATGGTCGATTTGCCTACGCCGCCTTTTTGATTAAACACCACGATTATCATAAGAAATCCCTTCGTCAGTTGTGTTTAAAATATGCCCAATTAAAAGTCCTTATGCAAAATATTGATGTATTTTTGTCAAATCACCCTGGAAGAGACGGAACAAGAGATAAGCTTAAGGCGTTAACGGATAGGAAAGATAATCAGGCACATCCATTTATACAAGGAGAAGATATGGTTGTTGAAGCATTTGAGCTTCTCGAGAATTGTACAAGAGCACAGTGGATGCAGATTGAGGAAAACCGTGCTCAGTAAAATGTGAGCGATATGATTCTCAAGGCAAGAAAGAGAGAAACCGTAGACTTGCTCCTTCTGCCTTGAGATTTTCAAACGTTATTTCTGTAGCATTTTGTGTTTATTAAATCTTCTTGCACTCAATAAGCCTACTGCGAAAATAAAAATTGCAAACGTAGAGGGTGCACTTACCTCAGTTGAAGAAGAGGTTGTAGCAAACGAGCTAGCTAAAATGATCTCGCCGTTGACAATCGGGTTGTTGGTCAAGTTAAACACAGGCCCGGTTAACGGCCCGCCAGCAGGGAATAGCGCATCGTAAAATGCATTGAGTGAGAAATCATCAAAAGATACTCTAACCGCGTTGCGCGATTCAGTGCAAGAGGTGTTGGAACACGACGTTTCGACTTCATTAACAAATATTCCCAAGCCAAAGTCAGCGATATTCAAACCTGCAAAGAGAGACTGATTTTCAAGTGCAGTAGCCGTTACGGTATTTCCCCAAAGATTCACTTCCACATCCACGATGTCTGATGAACCTGCTGTAGATAGATTCACGTTTGAGCCGGTCGTGGCGTTTCCGTCAATTTGCGAGACTGTGGAAAGTACATCAGCACTTAGCGTTAAAAAGCCACTTATTCCAAGTAAGTCTGAAAATAAGTCAAGATTAAGGTCGTTTATGGTTCCGCGGCCTGACGTAAAAAAGCTTGCCGGAACAAAACTCGTTAAAGACGATTGAGATTCGCCTTCAATAATGGCGGTGGATAGCGCGCCATCAAACTCTGTAACGTCGATGGGGCTGCCCAACGTACCCGAAGCATCTGCGCTTGCGCCAATGATAGTGTCAATCTGTGAATAATTTTCAGGAGCACTACCGCTGGTATGAGCTAAGTTGATAGTTGAGTTAGCGATTGCAGAGACCATACCTCCTACATTACTTGTAATGGAAAGATCGACATGGACTGCATTCCCATAACTGCTGCCTATTATTGCCGCGTTAGTTGAAAAGCCTACCGTCGCCGAAGCGAACAATGCGCTCGTTAATATCGTTCTTACTACTGCTCTTATCACTTTGTTGTTTTGTGGTTGCATGATGAAACCCTCGTTTATGGCTTAGCGTGCTGCTAAGCGAGCCTTTTACAAGTAAAGCGTAGTCACGAGTGTTCAATTCAGTTATGAGGGTTTCCCCCTAAATTTAGACTTTCGTATACACGGCGGTGGTAAGAGAAGCTATGGGGAACACGACACTGCTTATTACTGTGATGCAGACAGCCTAAAGTTTTAGAGCGGTAGCGGGCAGTTGTGCAGAAAAAATAAAAAGGCCTCATGCATTCAAGAGGCCTTCGGTGTGTTGGAGCGCTAATCGCTAATATGGTTAGGAATAGTTAGGGCAGAATTAGTTTAGTTCTTTATCTACCCAAAATTTCGTGCCTTTAACAGTTGCCTGTAATGTAAGGCCGCTTTCAGTCATAGTATACACTGTGACGTTACCCAAGTAGCCTTCGCCTTCTGCAGATGCGCCTTTGTTACCGGCTTTCGCTGCTACATCCGCGTTACCACCTACGGTCCATCCATTTTCAATAAAGTGATTCATCGCTTTTTGTGTGTGGAAAACCATAACAATTCGGTAATCTTTTGCGCCTAAGCCAAGGCCTACGCCACCTTCGGCCATATTCATATATGTTTTTGCGCCGGTTACATTATTGTTTACAACACCGTAGCCTGTGCCCGCCGCCACAAAGAATACGTTGATGTTAGCATTGGTAAATACGGCGTAGCCGGCAGCGTCTTTTACCTGAGAGCGCGTATCGGGCTTTTCAGAATAAAGGCGGGCAAGCGCGTTATTTTGCATATCTAAAATAGCTTGTCGCTTTTCAGCAACAGTTCCGTCGCCCATCGAAGCGCACGCCGTCAAGGCTAACACGGCAGCCACAAACACAGATTTAATAGCTAACTTACTTATTTTCATGCAATTCTCCTTAGCATGTAGGTATTTTATTAACTACAGAAGAAGACCATTCTTACTGTTTCTAATTCAATAAAATACCGTTTTAATTTACGTCACATTAGTTGTACGCAAAAAACGTGCTAAGTGGTGCATGGAATATTGAAAACTATTGGTCTTACTTGCTAGGACACCTGCAAGTCGCTACCACTCAATTTCAAGCTCTAACGCACCGGGATGATCGGTTTGACCAACCATTTCTTCATACGGTGTGCTTTGACGGAGCCAAACTTTCTCAAAGGCTTGAGAGTCAAAATGCTCCCTAATCTCGTTCAAACAGTGAAACGTTTTAGGTTGTGACTTGTTGTCGCGAACCAAGGTGCGTGAGGCGCCCATACCGGTTGATGCGAGGTAATTGCCGCCTTCTAGTGACTCGATGTATAAGTTCATAGTGTAACCCTCATTAGGTCGCAACTCGTTATAGCTGCGTCTTATATCTAATTAGTCGAAAATAGCCACAATGATCATTAATTTTGTGTCATGTACGATAAGGAGCCTTACGCATTGGTTGCATTTCAAAGCAACACGAATTACCACCACTTATTCGAACATACTGCGATCCCCGCCTTTTGCATACATTCATGAACACGCTCTTTGTCTTCTAAATTTAAAAATGATCCCACTTCAAATTGCTGCAGAGGGGCTTGTAGCACAAGCTGTGGCGCACATTTTAAGCTCAAGTCTTTTTTATAGTACAAGTACGTATCAGGGCGGAAGAATTCTATGCTGATACCGTTTGAGCTAGTGACTTGAATGCTGTTTGATGAAATTAAGAGCGTCTCCCAGCGGTATGTTGCTTTAGAAACCAAATACATAATCAGTGCCAGTAACCCGACCTCCAATCCTGCAAAAGGTAATATGACCCACGCACCGGCCAGTGACCAAGCAATAGCTATCGAGCTGATAAAAAGGGCAAAAGCTGCAATAAGGTGCTTTGTCTGTTGCCATGTTGCTGAGCGGTTTGGCGAAAGATGCAGTTGCACCTGGTGCTCAAATGTAGATACTTCAACCATGTTTTTTAAAATGCTGTATATGATATCTGTGTAAGTAAAACCTTATACGTAGTGGGATAACAATAGTTTGAAAATTGTACAGGTGCTAGTTGGCTGCGTACTTAGAAAAGTCATGCCGTGTAACTTGCCGTATTTTCTGCCTTAAGGACGTATGTGATTTCTCTCATCAAGCAAAACGCTGGTAAAACAGCGTTGATAGTACTTTTATTTTTATGGATCGGCAGTTTGCTAGCGCAACCAGCCCCTATTGAGCTTGTTAAAGAGTTCGGGCTTTTCAGCGTTCTTGGCGTTATTGGTGCTATATTTGCGAATGCCACTGGAGCTGGCGGTGGCGTGGTTTTCGTTCCGTTTTTTAACTACCTGTCATTTTCTGCGCAAAGCGTTGTGGCAACGAGTTTCGCCATACAATGCTGTGGTATGACCGCGGGGGCACTAACTTGGGCCGCGTATTATAAACACCAACACAAGTATGATCAGTATTGGAAGGCATTACCCAGTGTATTGATGTTAACGGTTCCCTCGTCAATATGCGGCATAGGATTCGCTCAGTATTCTTCTCAAAGTACAAGGCTTCTAGAGCATTTGTGGGGTGGGGCCAATAACCTTCACATCGCTTTTGGTAGTTTTTCTATTCTATTAGCAATCGCAATATTTGCTTCTATTCCGCTAATGAAGCGTACCCATTTCAAAAAAGACTTACATACGAAAGATCTTTTGCTTTTACCTTTCATTGGTTTTTTAGGCGGCATTATCACCGCGTGGCTTTCGGTAGGAGTAGGAGAGTTAGTCGCTGTTTACCTCATAATTCGAGGGTTTAATGTAACTTTGTCTATTGCCAGCGCGGTTATCTTGTCGGCTTTTACTGTGTGGTCTGCATTGCCATATCACGCTTTTATAAGCGAGTCTGTGGTATGGCAGGTTGTTTTGTTTGCTGGGGCAGGTGCAATAGTCGGTGGAACGATTGCAAAGTTTGTTGTTTTAGCATTTTCGGTTCAGCGTCTAAAACTTTTTTTCGGTATTTGGGTACTAATTTTAGGTGTTACAAGTTTACCTATTCTTTAAGCCACGAGCTTACGGCAGTTAAAAGCCCAGCTCGCTGCAATTTGAAGCCTAAAGTAACTCGACGCAGAACCAGATTCTTCTTCTAAACGCTAATCTCGATAAGGAAAGATAATATGGATATCAATCCTGTTCCTAAGAAACGATATAACGTGCTTCAGCCAGAATGGTCATCTCACGCAGTTATTTATCAGGTCAACACTCGACAGTTTTCAGAGCAAGGTAATTTTGAAGGAGTGAGAAAAGGGTTAGCTCATATTAAGTCACTCGGCGCGGATATTGTTTGGCTAATGCCTGTACATCCTATTGGGGAAAAAAACAGGAAAGGGGAGCTTGGTAGCCCCTATGCAGTAAAAGACTATCTGGCCATTAACCCTGAATTTGGGAGCGAAGAGGATTTCAAAGCGCTGGTGGATGAAGCGCACAAGCTTTCGCTAAAAGTCATCATAGACTGGGTGCCAAATCACAGTGCGTGGGATAATCCTTTGGTTGAACAGCACCCAGAGTGGTACGCCAAAGACTACAAAGGAGATTTTCGTCCATCTCCCTGGTGGGACTGGAGCGATATTATTGAGTTCGATTACGAACAAATAGGTCTTCGCAAATACATGATTAACGCGCTCTGCTATTGGGTTGAAAAATTCGATATTGATGGATTCCGCTGTGATGTAGCGGGGTATGTCCCCAACGATTTTTGGCAGCAAGCAGTGCAAACGCTAAGCGCAATCAGACCAGTTTTCATGTTGGCTGAGTGGGAGAATCGCGATCTTCACGAAAATGCGTTCAATATGACTTACGCGTGGAGCTGGAATGAAACATTGCATGAACTCGCTCATGGAAAGTGCTCACTAGATAGGTTGCGCAAGTATTATTCGTGGAACGAACGCAGCTGGCCTCACTCCGCTTACAGAATGACCTTCGTTAGTAATCATGACAAAAATGCCTGGGATGGCACTCAGCGCGAACAATTTGGTGATGCGCTTGAAGCCTGCATTGCTTTATCGGTAATAGGTGAGGGCATGCCGCTCATTCATAATGGGCAAGAAGCTGGGGAAACCAAGCGTTTAGCGTTCTTTGAGCGCGATCCTATTGAATGGCAAGAACATGAAATAGGCAACTTGTACCGCAAGCTAATTGCTCTTAAAAAGTCGAAAGCCGTGCTAGGGAACGGAGAGTACGGGGCAAGAATGATTCAGGTGCCAAATTCTAAGATGGATAAGGTTTTTAGTTTTGTACGTTGTAATGAAAATGAAAAAGTGTTCGTTGTGATTAATTTTTCAAATGAGCAGCTTGATGTAACGTTTGAAGAACCGTTGTTTGAAGGTGAGTATGCGCACTGGGAGCGCGACGAAAAGAAAACCTTCAGCGCTGATTCAGTGTGTAAACTCACGCCTTGGCAGTTCGAGATATGGATTGCATAACGGTGTGATCGTTTAGTGTCATCTTTAACTACAAAAGGTAAAAAGCACTAATGTTTTTTTTACTAAGTGAAAATTAAGGATGAACGATGACTGCGAATGATTCAGCTGAAAAAACAGAAGACCGATCGTTAAATAATCATGCAGCGCTTAAAACTTCTATTGCCAATGGTGATGTTGAAGAGGTAAAAGCGCGACTTGAAGGACACACTTTGGATAAGCTAGAAAAAGGTTATCTTATTGATCTCGCACGCTTGAGTGGTAACAGTGAAATCGAGGAAGTGATTAAGTCAACACCCGAAAGTTAGATGCTTACTTAATCCATCTAATGTGAATCAGTCTTAACTTGATCTGTCAGATTCGAATAATAGGACTCATTACTGAAGTTGTCTGTGATAATTTCGGCCTTTGTCGTCTCTCAATTAAAAAATACTGATGTTTAACTAAACCTGGTGTAATATTGCACCAGCTAGTGTTTATTGGAGTAAATGTCATGCCTCGTCAAAGTATTACTCTGACTGAAAAAAATGATGCGTGGCTCAAGAGTCATGTTGACGAAACGCGAGAATATGCAAACAAAAGTGAACTCGTGAATGATTTGATTCGTCGGGCTAGACGCGCTGAGGAAATAAATCAAAAGCTCGTCAATGCAGAGAGAAGCGGATTCATTGAACAATCGCCTGAAGATATGCTGAAAGAATTCAAGGCTGAGTTAAAAAGATAAATGGAAAGCTACAAGTTATCGTTGAGTGCCAAAGAGGATCTCAGGCGTATTTATACATATGGATATGTAGAATTCGGCGAACTTCAAGCAGATAAGTATTTCGAAGGTTTTTTTCAGACATTTGAAAAAATTGCGAATAATCCATCCGCATACCAATCAGTTGACCATATTCGAGAGGGGTATAGACGCTGCGCTTATGGTTCAGACAGTATTTACTATCGATACAATGGTATTGAAGTTGAGATAATGGCAATTCTAGGGGGGCAAGACGTCGTTGACTGGCTCTAAAACAAGCCAATAAACAAAGCTCGGTGTCCGCTACCGTTTGTCTTTTCTGAGTTTCCGTTAGCCTTCAACTCAGTCTTAGCTCCTAGCTCGTGAGTCAGCCTTTTGTCTTTCGTCGCGGCAACCACTTCATCGACATCAGTATCAACTTTAACTTCCGTTTCCATTGTACCTTCTGTAACCATACTCTCTTTCATCGATTTTACCGTTGCAAGCACGTCGTCATGGAAATGGTGAGGGTGCTTCGTTACATGAGCATTGAACTCTTTAATTGAAAGCTGCATGTCTGAATTGGTATCAATTTTGGAAAAGTGCGCATAAATCTCGTCGTCGTCAGCTTCTTCTCGTGAAATATAGCCGTTGTCATCGTTATCCAAATCGGCAAATGTGGAGTCTATTTTTTCGATACCATTGCCAGCAAACGCGGCAATAGAAAGTGCGGCGCTGATTAGTGTAGCAATTGTTAATTTTTTCATATCTAACTCCTTGGTTTTTCGGCCTCCATACTGCTTAAAAACGGAGGAGAGTATTCACATGGAGTTATTCACAGCATATGCCATTTCAATAAAATGTTTTTAGATCATTGGTTTATGTTTTTTGAAAGGTTGGGTGACAACAGGCGGAATTGTGAGATCTATAGAATTTTCTGAAAAAGTTACTCGCTATTTTTGACAAAAATGGAACACGTTAAGCGGAGAATGTTGTGAATGCGAGCAACAATCGATCTGCCGTTATTCAAGCAGCGAATTTTGTTTAGTTTAAAGCCATTAGGTTTCGAATGAGTACTCAATGTTTGTTACGGTAACCGTTCAAATTTTGTGATGGTTTCTAAGTTTTCTTCCCACGCAGCTTTGCTTACGCCGAAGATATGTGCAGTAGGTTTTATGAGTAGTTTTGTATCCATACACCCAGCGGGTACGGCTAGAATGTCACCGAGTTGAGTACACGGAAGGGCTGAACCACAGATTTTACAGAAACTTTTGCTATGACGCGTGTTCTCGAGCGTGAAGTTGACTACAGCGTCAACACCCGATGCCCAAGTTAATATAGCCGAACTTGAAAACAGGTTGGCTGCGAAGGCCGAACCTGTATCCTTTTGACAATGTTTGCAGTGGCACAGATAAAAACTGTCAAAATCACCCTCAATTTTAAAAGTTACCGACCCGCACAAACAAGACCCTTTGTAATTGTTCATCAAAACTCCTTTTTTGTGAAATACCACTATTTAAAGCACTAAGACTGCTACTGTTTAGCAAGCCAATCGTAAAAATGCGCCACGCCCGCTTCTAAAAACGGTTCTATGGGACCGTGTTCTTCTTCGCCTGATAAATAAAGTGCTCGTCGACCTTTTTCTAGCAATAGGCAGGCTTCTTCATCTTCTACAGCTGTTTCCATATAGGCCGCTTTTTCCGCTGCAAAGTAGTCTGGCATATCTTTATAAAGTGCTTCGGGATAATAAAATTCAACGTGGTTTACACATGCGCCGGCACCCTTGGGGTAAATCGTGCTGACGACAATAATATCTGGGTACCACTCAATCATAATATTAGGGTACAAAAAGCACCATATTGCGCCAAAGCGAGGAAGTGTTTGCCCAAATCGTGCCAATAATGCGTCTTGGAACTCTCTGTAACGCGGTGTTGTGCGCTTGGTAAGCTGGTCGCCTAGCCCAACTTTTTGAACTGAAAAATCATCGCCAAACGACCATTCTAAATCATCGGGTTTAACAAACTGGCGAAGCCCAGGGTGCATGGAGTACACGTGATAGTTCTCTAGATAGATTTCGATGAATGTCTTCCAGTTAAATTGATATTCCGTGGTTTCAGAACCGGCGTAAAAGTAATCGGTAAAGTCGAGATAGTCCTCAAGTCCAAGGGCAGATAAGTCCATATTAGGAGAGCGCCCTCGAAATAGAAGACCGTTCCACACTGACAGTGATTCCTTTTTCAACTGACCGCTAGGGGCATCCTTAAAGTGGGGCGCACCTTTAAGCTGGCCTGTATTGTCATAGCTCCAGCAGTGAAGTTTACAAACTATACTGCGTGCCCGGCCTTGCCCTTCAAGAAGTTGAGCTTGTCGATGTAAGCAAATATTGGATATAAGTTCATAATTCTCACCTTGATTAAACAACGCATAACGGTCGCTAAAGTGAGGCAGTACTTGATAGCTAAACTTCTCTGGCACCATTAGGGAATGGCCCGCATAAGCAAGCCCTCGAGAGAATGCCTGTTCGACTTCCTGCCGGCTTTCATCAGCATCAAAGTAACTTTTTATAGAAGGATGGGTAACGATTTTCATAGTTTAAAAAGGGTGCTAAAAACGCAGTGCGTTGAGTCGAAATAATATAGGCGCTATGTATCACTGAATTGCTTAAAAAAATAGCAATATTTTTATTCAAAGCACTATTTTTTTTAAAATATCGGAGTAGAATCCGCGCACCTTAATTTCGAAGTGATTTTCATGGACATTGGCTTCCATCACCTTGAAGAAAAGCGTCTATTAACGCTTTCTTTTTATATTGCCGGCGCATTTGTCGTTATTGCGTTTGGTTTTGCCATTTTAACGAGCTCAGGCGCTATTTTATTTGATGCTGCTTACTCGTTAATTGCTTTTGTTATGTCAATGCTAACGCTCAAAGTGGCCAATTTGGTTCAACGTCCTGACGATGACCGGTTTCACTTTGGTTACACGGCAATTGAACCTACGCTAAACATGTTTAAGTCGCTTATTATCATTGCCACGTGTGTGTATGCGGTCGCGAGCTCTGTTAAGAGTTTATTAGCAGGTGGACACGCAGCTGAGTATGGTATTGGTATGGTCTACGGTGTTGTGGCAACGGTTGGCTGTTTTAGTATCTCTCTGTACATGCGAGTAAAAGGTAAGCATTTACTGTCCGACTTAGTAAAAGTGGATTCTCACACTTGGA
The DNA here is from genome assembly GCF_000808575.1 of Alteromonas marina. Classification (GTDB taxonomy): domain Bacteria; phylum Pseudomonadota; class Gammaproteobacteria; order Enterobacterales; family Alteromonadaceae; genus Alteromonas; species Alteromonas marina_A. Next base: position 104,097 of record NZ_JWLW01000065.1, on the reverse strand, counting down.
TGATAGACGGCGTGCTAAGTGCATCCATCTTGTTCGCTTTTATTTTGGCCTACGCGTTAGAGTTGACGGAATATAGAACGCTGTCGCCGTACGTTGATCCTGTTTTATTGATTATTCTTGGTTCGGCAATGTTGCCGGTGCCTTTTAAGATTTTGCGTGAAAGCCTTAATGAAGTAATTAACAAAGCGCCGCCTGAAGCTATCTCGGCGGTAATCGAGAAAAAATTCAAAAAAACGTTGGCTGACGTCCCATACGAACATGTGGAAGTGCGAATTAGTAAGCGGGGTAGGGATGTCTATCTGTTAGTCCACATTATCGTGGATGACGCATTCTCGATTGCAACGATCAGTGAGTTAGACGAAATTCGACTGAAATGCGAAGCAGAAATGCGCGAGTGGGATCCTGCAATCATCATGGATATCTTGTTCATAAAAGATCCTGAGCTTGCAGAGTAATGACACGGGGGAGTGTGAAATTTCTCGCATTCTCCCCTTACTTGGCTGGCAAAATCCTCCAAACTTTCCGATAATCAACTCTTTAAGCTAATTGAAGATGTGATGGAAACGCGACTTCCGCTATATAAAAAGCTGCTGGTAATGTACCGCATAGAACCGGGATGTCTTGGGCCGCAAGGTGCTGACTACGTCGAGGAGTTTTGTGTATTTGCCAAAAAAAGGCTAAAAGACAACCATGGTCATTGTTTGCGATGGACCATTAAGCCCCGCTACGACAAGACACTGCCCGAGCTTGAGTTCCAGATAAAAAATGCCGTACTTTCCCGTGACAATGCGGCTAAATATATGGATAGCTTTGGTATTGATATCGATGCTTTCGAAGAAGAGCTAGAGGAGTCGCTCGCCGATTTGGTTGATGCATTTTTTGAACGCTGATGCTTTCAACTAAAGCCACCGTTGCATGCATTGCTATATACAATGCTAGGGAACTCGAAAAGGCACTTCAAATGCAGAGCACAAAAAAGCCCCGCCATTTCTGGCGAGGCTTTATCATTCATTCAGTTAAAGTGAATCAGTAACTCACCTTAATATATCAGTTTAAAGATTTCAGTTTCTGGTAACCTTCAGCTTCTAGCTCATCATTTACGCACTCTAATACAAATACGTCTTCCGACTTGCCTTTTGTACCTTCTTCTTCAGCGATTTCTTTACAGAACTGGGTTAATTCCGCTACCAGCTCTGCAGGTGCTTCGTCTGATGCAGCTGCAATTACAGAGAACGCCATTGCGCTTAAGCCTACTAAGCCTAAACCTATAAAGCGTAAACCTTTCATAATTACCTCGTTTAATAGTTGAGTATAAACATTTACGAGCTGGATATTGCGCCTAAGTGTTAAGATTAAAAAGCTAATTTTTTTGTTCTAGAAGACAAATTCTTTTCATCAAAAATTTAACAATTGTTTTGACTCTAAAAGGCGTCAGGTGGCAAATGCTGACGCTAAAATGCAAACCTTTAATGGGCATTCCATAGGCTTTTTGGCATAATGCGCGGCCTAAAGTAGAAAAGTAATGACAGCGCTTAAACCATGCCCACAATAAATAACGTATTCTCTTCAGATGGCCTCCTTGCAGGTGCTATCAAGGGGTTTGTACCTCGCGAAGCTCAAACTGAAATGGCAAAGGCGGTTAAGCGCGCTATTGATACCACAGGTAGTTTAATAGTAGAGGCAGGTACGGGAACGGGAAAGACTTTCGCTTATCTCGCTCCGGCATTGTTGAGCGACGGAAAAGCCATTGTTTCTACAGGGACTAAAAACTTACAAGAGCAGCTATTTCACCGCGACTTACCGCTGGTAAAAAAGGCCTTAGGCAGCAAGCGAAAAACTGCACTGTTAAAAGGCCGTTCAAACTATCTTTGTCTACACCGTGTAGCGCAGCACAGCGGCAACTCTACGCTGGTTGAAAAAGAGGTATTGGGTCAGCTTTCAGAAGTGAAACGTTGGTCTAGTACTACGAAAACAGGTGATATGGGGGAGCTTAAAACCCTTCCCGAAGATGCCCGTGTTTTACCGCTGGTTACCTCTACAGTGGATAACTGCTTGGGCCGCGATTGCCCAGATTATGAAGATTGCTACTTGGTAAAAGCGCGCAGAAAGGCGCTGGATGCTGATATTATTGTGGTAAACCACCACCTTTTCTTTGCTGATATGGCACTGAAAGACACAGGGTTTGGCGAACTTATCCCAGAAGCTGATGCGATTATTTTTGATGAGGCTCATCAAATTCCCGATATTGCCAGCGATTACTTTGGCGAGTCACTTTCGACAAGACAAATTCACGATATTGCGAAAGATATCACGCTGTTGTTCAGAACAGTGCTAAAAGATGCTGGGCAGCTAGATAAAGCGGCTGACAAATGCAGGATGATTGCCTCTGACTTACGGTTATTGTTCCCGGATACGGCTGAACGCGGCAACTGGGCTGAGGCGTTAGACCGTGATGACGTGCGCATGCAGGTGGGCAAGCTGGCCGAAGCGCTAGGTGTACTGCATGAAGTGTGTAAGCTACATATTGGCCGCGATAAAGATTTAGACAACATGTACGAACGTGTTGTGGCTGCAAGAGAGCAGTTAGATGCGTTAAGCGACAACAAGCAAGAAAATGTAAGTTTGTGGTATGAAACGACTCAGCGCCACCTCATCATGCATTTAACGCCTTTATCAATTGCCGCTAAATTCAGACGTTTCGTATCATCGCCGCCGCGCGGGTGGATTTTTACCTCGGCAACCTTAATGGTAAACGGCGGTTTTGATCACTTTCAGCGCCGCATGGGCTTAGAAGACGCAGAAACGTTAGGATTAGATAGCCCGTTTAATTATCCTGAACAGGCCATGCTGTGCGTGCCCCGCTATTTACCAGAACCAAACAGCTACGCTATGCGCGAAACTTTGCTAGAAACAGCCAAACGGCTAATCAAAGCAAGTCGCGGGAGATGTTTCTTGTTGTTTACTAGTCACGCTATGCTTCGAGAAATTGCTCAGAAGCTAGAAGATGAGATAGATAATCCGCTACTGGTGCAAGGGACTACCACCAAGCAAGCATTACTGGATGCGTACCTTGCAGATGAAAAAGCGGTATTAATGGGCACAGGCGCTTTTTGGGAAGGCGTAGACGTACGCGGCAACGACTTGGTTTGCGTGATGATTGACAAGCTGCCCTTTGCATCACCTGATGACCCGCTGCTTCAAGCTCGTATGGAAGATGTAAAAAAACGTGGAGCAAACCCGTTTGGTGTTATTCAAATTCCCCAAGCTGTTATTACGTTAAAGCAGGGCGCGGGAAGACTCATTCGAGATCCTTCAGATAAAGGCGTGCTGGTTATATGTGACAATCGATTAGTGACGAAGCCTTACGCCAAAACCTTCGTCGGAAGCTTGCCAGATATGAAAAGAACAAGAAGCTTGGACGAAGTGGAAAAATTTTTAGCCGGCATTGATGAAGCCTAAGTTAAAGCACTGAAAAAGCGGTAAGCGTGTATTACGCCATTAGCCCCGTTTTCAGCGTATATGAAATAAGAGATAAACATGAACATTTTAGCTATAGACACGGCAACCGAAGCTTGTTCGGTTGCGCTTCAATTCAAAGACACCGTCATAACGCGTTTCGAGATATGCCCTCAGCAGCATAGTCAGCGTCTTCTTCCCATGGTTGATGAAGTGTTAAATGAAGCAAAGGTTTCGCTGGGCGACCTAGACTTATTGGCTTTTGGCCGAGGCCCGGGCAGCTTTACCGGTGTTCGCATAGCGACGGGAATGATTCAAGGTTTAGCGTTAGGGACAGGCTTAAAAGTGGCGGGCGTGAGTACGCTTGAAGCTATGGCGCTTGAAGTAGCGTCTAAAACTGAGCACAAAGATGCATTGATTGCTGTTGCGTCGGATGCGCGTATGGGTGAAGTGTACTTCGCTGTTTACTCACAATCGCAAAGTAGGCTTGTTCTTTGCGTTGAAGAGCAAGTTTGTCCGCCCGAGACGGCTATTGAACAGCTAAACGCGCTTAAGGAAGATAATAGCGCCGCTGTGATTGCAGCAGGCACCGGCTGGTCTGCCTACGAGGAGCTTGATAACTGGAAGTCTGAGGTATGTAGTGAGGTAGTGTTTGACGTCACGCTTCCAAACGCTCAATACATGCTTAAACTTGCAATCGATGCGTATAGCAAAGGCGAAGTATCTAACGCTGTGAATGTAGAGCCTGTATACCTGCGCGATAAAGTAACGTGGAAAAAATTACCGGGAAGAGAGTAGAAGTACTAAAAAGAACGTACCTTATTAAAGAAACCGAAATACCGCGGTTTGCTCTAGTATGGTGCGTTTTTTGCTTAAACAACCTCGTATGATTATCAATAATAATTTTGCACTACCGTCCTCTGAACCTTCTCAAGGACGAGTCGCAAAGGTTAGCAAAGATCCCGAACAGCAAAACAAGGGGCAGAGTGAATCGTCGGTAAAGGCGATCGTTGTTGCGCCCGATGAACAGGGTACGGATAACGCTAGGGCCTACCAGCAATTTATCCGCGAGGATGGCAATACCTATTCTCAAAATGCGATAGCCTCTTACACCAGCTTTGAAAAACAACAGCAACGTGAATCTATCCAATCAATGTTCGGTGTAGATATCTACGCATAATCCTTCTCAAGCTGATGCTTTTTTACTTGCAAATTAATTCTAACAAATTGTTAAATTTAGCAAACAGCTTTGAACAAAACCCAGTATATCTGCTCTAAATGGTGTGTATTACAGACACGCTTTCTTATTTATGCGTTAGATTAGTTGAACGACGGTGGCTGCCGTTTCGTAATAATGCTAATGTTTAGTTGCTGTAGTGCGGTTTTTCTTTGTAACTTAAAGAGATACGTAAAAGTATATAAGAGTTTTTAGATGTGTATCGCACGTGGACTTCATATGGAACACTTGCTGTTTTATTTGCAATCCATACAAGCGCAATATTTTTTCTAGGGTTCACAGGAGCGCTTTAATGTCTCGTTATTTAGTTTTACTTACGGTCATGTTGTTTACTGGATGTACCATAGTTCCAGACAGTATTGATGTACCAGAGGGTACACAGTTAGTCAGCTACTCTAAAGCGGTCACCTCGAGTGCTAATGCGCAAGGTCAAAAAGCGCGTTGGGGTGGTATGATTGTAGGTGTTGAAAATAAGCCCAACAAAACGTTCATTGAACTCGCTCATTTCCCTTTGAACCACTACGGTAAACCTTCGACAAATGGCGAAACATCAGGGCGTTTCAAAGTACAAATTGACGGATTCGTCGACCCTATTGTTTTTGAAGAAGGGCGCTCAGCTACGTTTTTGGGTACCATAACTGCGCCGACAGCGGGAATGGTGGGCGAACAACCATATATTTATCCTACTATTATTGCTGATGATTATCATATGTGGAGAAAACAAGAGGTTTACGATGTAAACACTTACTTCTTCAATTACCATACAGGTTGGTACTCACCATTTTATCACTTCAATGGCCCTTGGATGTATCCGCACTTTAATAGAACCCGAGTGATTCGTTATCAAAATGCCCCGAGCAAAGCTAAGTTACCATCGCGCAATTCAGGGGCGAGTAACTCAGGCACAAAGTCGACAGGCCAGCCTCTGCGTGCAAATAAACAAAAATAGTAACAAGAGATGGAGCGGCAGGTGATTGCCGCTTTTTTGTTTTTGGTGGAAGTTAAGTGTAGAGGAGGCGGCAATTGATTGCCAGCATGGAAACTTATGATTGAAACTGAATTCGATATTGAAGGGCTTAATCTAGCAGCGTTAGATAATCAAGGTGCTGGTAAACTTGTAGTTGGTTTGCACGGGTACTTAGATAATGCCGAAAGTTTACGGTTGTTAGCGCCTTACCTTCAATCGCATCGCTTTGTTGCAATTGACCTCGCGGGTCATGGTCGCTCGTCTCACCGTGCACAAGGCGCACATTATAATCAAGTCGACTACTTGCAAGACCTTTATGCCCTTATAGAATCTCAGGGGTGGGATGAAGTTATTTTATTAGGACATTCTCTAGGTGGTATTCTGGCAAGCCTTTTTGCTGCACTCTTTCCAGAAAAAGTCGCTGGGGTGATAAGTATTGACGCCTGTGGACCTCTCACCGAAAGCGAGGAAACAACCGCCACTCAGATGCGAGAGTCTATAGTGAGTCGTCACACGAAATCACGTAATAAGCTTCGACTTGTTGAGTTGGAAGATGCGGTGACAGCGAGATGCAAAATCTCAGATATTCCGGAAGAACACGCGCGTTCTATTTTATCGAGAAATTTAACCCAAGATGCGGGGGGACATTGCTTCTGGTCGAGCGACCCGAAGCTTCGTACAAAATCTACACTAAGACTCACAGAAAAGCAGGCAGAATCGCTAATGCGTGCTATTGTATGCCCAATTCTTTTTATTGGTGCATCTAACAGTTTTAAAAACCTTGAGACTGTTTTCCCCAATCGCAAGGGGTGGTTTTTAAATGCGCAATACGAACAATTATTAGGCGGTCACCATATTCACATGGAAAATACTGACGATGTAGGGGTATTAATTCGTCATTTTGTTGAGCAATTGTAAATTGTGCCGTTTATTTTTTTTTACACATCCTATACTATTCGCAAGTTATCAGACCAGTTATATAAGTGCAGCTCCCCATGCGCTTATAAAATAGTATAAGAATAAAGTAGAGGAGGTTTTGGTGGAAAAAACCTGGCTTAAGCATTACGACCCTCGCGTTTCCGCAGAAATTGATGCCGATCGTTACGCATCTGTAGTAGACATTTTCGAGCAGTCGGTAAAGAAGTTTAAAAACAAAGAAGCCTTCATTAATATGGGGCATTCAATTTCGTTCGAAGAGCTAGATACCTTATCTGCGCAGTTTGCAGCGTACTTACAATCTAGCGGCCTGAAACGCGGTGATGCTGTCGCAATCATGATGCCAAATCTCCTTCAGTACCCTGTTGCTATGTTTGGGATATTGCGTGCAGGTATGGTTGTGGTGAACGTTAACCCTCTTTACACCGCCCGCGAATTAAAGCATCAGCTAAATGACGCCAACGCGAAGGCCATTGTCATTGTCGAAAACTTCGCATGTACCCTAGAGGAAGTGATTGCAGAGACTAATCTACAAGAAGTCTTTCTGACGGCTCTAGGCGATATGCTTCCGGCACCTAAGCGCTGGGTCGTTAACGCGGTAGTGAAGTACGTTAAAAAGATGGTGCCGTCTTTCAACCTGCCTGAAACCACTTCGTTTATGTCGGCGGTTAAAAAAGGTCAGTCTCTTGAATATACGCGTCCAGACATTGATAGTGGCGATTTGGCATTCCTTCAATACACAGGTGGAACAACCGGTGTGTCTAAAGGGGCTATGCTAACTCACCGCAATATGGTGGCAAACCTTGAGCAAGTGTCAGGTATTCTTGAAACAGTGATTGAAGAAGGCGAGGACTTTGTAGTAACCGCGCTTCCGCTTTATCATATCTTTGCCCTACTAGCGAACTGCTTGATGTTCGTTAAATACGGCTGCCGTAACTTACTTATTACCAACCCACGCGACATGCCGGCTTTTGTAAACGAACTTAGCAAATACCCGTTTACCATTTTGCCTGGCGTGAACACTTTGTTTAACGGCCTGTTAAATACGCCGGGGTTCAGCGAGCTTGATTTTAGCAAGTTTAAGTTTGGTCTGGGCGGCGGCATGGCTGTTCAACGTCCTGTAGCAGAAAAGTGGGAAAAGGTTACTGGTACCGTACTTCTTGAAGGTTACGGCCTGACAGAGTGTTCACCCGTTGTTGCGGTAAACCCGCCACAGATTGAAGCTTACAAGGGCGCAATCGGAATGCCGGTTCCTTCAACAGACATCAAGCTTCTTGATGACGATGGTAATCCAGTTGAGAAAGGCGAGCCTGGTGAAATGTGGGTGAAAGGCCCTCAGGTAATGAAAGGCTATTTAAACCGACCTGAAGCAACAGAAGAAATTCTGAAAGACGGTTGGTTAGCTACAGGCGACATTGCTACGGTAGATGATGAAGGTTACTTCTATATTGTTGACCGTAAAAAGGATATGATCCTAGTCTCAGGCTTCAATGTGTTCCCTAACGAAATTGAAGAAGTAGCTGCAATGCATGACAACATTGTTGAGGCTGCGGCGGTTGGGGTTCCTCACGAAGTCAGCGGTGAAGTGGTGAAATTATTCGTAGTACGAAACAACGACTCACTTACTGAAAAAGACGTTATCGCGCACTGTCGTAACCACTTAACGGGTTACAAAGTGCCTAAGCAAGTTGTTTTCAAAGACGACTTACCAAAAACCAATGTAGGTAAAATACTGCGTCGGGAGCTTCGAGACTAATTTCATTGAAATAGTTTTTTGAAAGCCGGCGTAAGCCGGCTTTTTTATTACTGTGCAAAAATATGCAATATCAATTAATTACAACATCTGAACAACTCGAAAAAGTGTGCACTGCCGCACAGCGTCAAGAGGCGGTAGCCTTAGACACCGAATTTGTAAGGACTAGAACTCTTACTCCCCACCTGGGCCTTATACAGCTCTACGACGGCCATCAACTGGTTCTTATCGACCCGCTTGCCATCGACAACATGCAGCCGTTTATCGAGCTTATGGAAAATAACGAAGTAGTGAAAGTACTACACTCGTGCTCTGAAGACATTGAGGCTTTCCTTACCGCCTTCGATACCGTACCAACGCCTGTATTCGACACGCAGCTTGCTGGTAGTATTTTGGATATGGGGCCGTCACTTGGCTATGCAAAGCTTGTAGAGTTGCTATGTGATATAACGCTAGATAAAGGAGAGTCGCGAACCGACTGGATAGCGAGACCCCTTCGCGAATCGCAACTGAGTTATGCCGCAAACGATGTATTGTACTTATTGCCATGCTACCAACAGCTAGCCAGTAAAGTGCAAGACGCGGGCAAAGTGCATTGGATTTACCAAGAAATAGCTTTGCTAGTAGAGAAAAAACGCGCTCAAATGCCTGAAGATTTTGCGTACTTAAGCATTAAGAATAACTGGCGATTGAACAGCGAGCAGCTCACTGTATTGCAGGCGCTAGCGGCATGGCGTTTAAATACCGCACGAAAAAAAGATCTGGCCCTAAACTTTGTGTTCAAAGAAGGGCATTTGTTTGAAGCGGCGCAGCGGCTTATCGATAGTAAATCTGGCCTTTCTCGCATTAATGGCGTGAATCATCAGTCTGTACGCCGCTACGGCGACACCATCATCACGCTAATCGAAGAGGCAAGAGCAAAGTACGCGCAAACGCCAGAAAAGCTCAGGCTTCCGGTTGTGCTGCGGTTAATTGATATCGCCAAGTACAAAAAAACGCTGGCCGAGCTTAAAGCTATCAGCGACCAGATAGCGAAAGACAATGCTGTAAATAGTGACGTTATTGCCTCTAAAAAACAGCTGAATCAATTGTTAAAATGGTACTGGTTTTCGGTTGATGAGACCCGCGTGCAGGGACTAATGCCCGATGTACTGTCGACGTGGAGAGAGCCATTGTTTCGCTCTCACGTAACCCGTTTACTTGGCGACGCTCCGGCCCAATAGTGCTTTAAAAGCAATATGGGTGAGCAGTATTGGCGAGAGGTGTATGCTCTTTGGCTAATTAAATCTGCATAGTGACCCCAAAAAAACTAAACAAACGAATTAAGAAAGAGTAAAAATTCTATGTTATGCGCAGTTTATAAAACGCGAAAGAAAGACGGCATGTATTTGTACGTGCCAAAGAAAGACCATTTTGAAGACGTGCCAGAGCCACTTATGGCGAAGTTTGGTCGCCCAGAGCTAGTGACTATCATCGCCCTAGAAAAGCGCGAGAAACTTGGCCTAGTTGACAAGCAAAAGCTTATCGACGAGCTTAATGAAAAAGGCTTTTACCTCCAAATGCCGCCAAAAGAAGATAACTTGCTAGAGCAACACCGTGAATCTCTTGGGCTGTCAAAAACGCCCGATAAGAAGTTTTAAATTTCCATGTTATTAAAGACTCTAAACCGCTTAGTTAACCGAATTGCCTTTATAGCTAAGCGCAAAAATCGTAGTTTATTTCCTCAACCGCACAATATTGCCCTAGTTTTATCGAGTATAACCTTAAGCTTTTCACTGGCAGCTCATGCCGAAAATCAGCCAAGTAATGACAGTGGGCTTAGCGAGACGGGCTTCAAAAGCTACGTTTCTCAACTGAAAAAAGAAGCGGCCGAAAAGGGCATAGATAAGACTAAGTTAGACTTGGCGTTTGCTGACATTACTTTCAGGCCCACGGTCGTTAAGTCTGACAAAAGCCAGCCAGAGAAAAAAATAACGTTAGATGACTATCTAGCAACGCGAGTACCCGACTGGAAAGTAAAGCAGGCGGTTGAGCAGTACAATGAACACAAAGTACTGCTTGATGAAATTGCTCAAAAATATGGGGTTCAGGCCCGCTTTATTGTTGCGCTGTGGGGTAATGAGTCTAACTTTGGTAAAATTCAGGGCAACTTTAGTGTGCTGTCTGCACTGGCATCTTTGGCGTATGAAGGGCGAAGAGAAAAGCTGTTTAAAGACAATTTTTTTGCGGCACTTCAGATTCTAGACGAAGGGCATATCTCTGTAGAGGCGCTTAAAGGCTCTTGGGCCGGAGCGATGGGACAAACACAGTTTATGCCCATATCTTTTCTAAATTACGCAGTGGACTACGACGGCGACGGCAAAAAGGATATTTGGGGAACCAAGGCAGACGTATTTGCGTCAATCGCCAACTATCTATCATCTGAAGGTTGGGATAGTGAAGGGACGTGGGGACGCCAAGTAATACTAACCAAAGCAGTACCTTTTTCAGGGTTAGCGAAATCTAACATGAAGCCGTTGGCCTTTTGGCAGAAGAATGGCGTCAAGCGCTACAACGGAAATGAACTCCCCAATGCAGAAATCAGTGCATCGCTTATTATGCCAGATGGTGAGCAAGGCCGAATTTACTTGGTGTATAACAATTTTCACACACTGATGAAGTGGAACCGTTCGTCTTACTTTGGCGTTTCGGTTGGGTATTTATCAGAGCGGATAAAACGAGGTTACTAATGGCTTATCGTCACATTGATTCTCAAGGCAGTGAAATATCACTACCTGTTAGTAAAGTGGTTTGTATAGGTCGCAACTACCTTGACCACATTCAAGAAATGAACTCTACCGTATCTGAAGCACCCTTGCTGTTTATGAAGCCAAAGGCTGCCTTATGTCATATGCAGAAGCCTATTGCCATTCCTACCGACAAAGGCGAGTGTCACAATGAGCTTGAAGTCGCCGTGCTGCTAAAATCATCATTGAAGAATGCGAGTGTAGATGACGTAGAAGCCGCGATATGGGGTATAGGACTTGGTCTCGATTTAACTCTTCGCGAGGTTCAAGCTGAGCTTAAGAAGCAAGGCCAGCCTTGGGAAAGAGCAAAGTCTTTTGACAACAGTGCACCTCTATCAGGTTTTGTGCCGTTAAGTGAGATAGACAACTTAGAAGACCTACGTTTTACCCTAACCATAAACGGGGTGGTTAGACAGCTGGGACATACCGAGCTGATGCTGCATAAAATCATCCCCCTCATCGCCCATATGTCATCTAAATTTACGTTAGACAGTGGTGACGTGATCCTTACGGGCACGCCCAAAGGGGTAGGTAAGCTTTGCTCGCAAGATACGGTTGTTGCAACGCTAGACAATCATTTAACCGTGGAAACTGAGGTAATAGCAGAATGACCGCAGCGTTTTGGGAAACCAAATCTTTAGAAGAGATGACCCAACAGGAGTGGGAATCACTTTGTGATGGGTGTGGTAAATGTTGTCTGCAAAAATTTATCGATGATGACGCGGTAGAAGAATACGAAGTGACCGACCACATTAACGATAATGAGAAGATTCACTATACCAATATTGTGTGTACGTATTTGAACACAAAGAAATGTGAATGTACCCAATATGAAAGACGCACGGAGCTAGTGCCTGATTGCGTGAAGCTGACAAAAGAGAATCTAAAAGACATCTTTTTTATGCCAAATAGTTGTACCTATCGCCGCCTTCACGAAGGGAGGGGCATACCATCATGGCATCCCTTGTTGAACAAGGGTAAGAAACATGTGATGCATGCGAAAGGTATGTCGGTACGGAATAAAACTGTCTTTGAAACCGACGTGGATTTAAATAATTTTGAAGACTATATAGCCATTTGGCCGCTGGAGGATATTGATTAAAGCATGCCACGACAGCATGCTTTAATTTGTTGCTCTCTTTTTAAACGTTGAAGCGACCGATATTTTTAGCTATGTGCCTTGTTGCATCGCTTACTTTATCGCTAGCGTTTCCAGATTCCTCAATAGTGCCCATAACTTGTTGGCTTAGCGTATTGAGAGAAGAAATATTGTCGTTGAGATTGTCGACGACTTGACTTTGCTCTTCGGTAGCAGCAGCGATTTGGTAGATGCGATCGTTCGCACTTATCACTGAATTAGACACAGTATCTAGTTGTTTTTTAAGCGTTGCAGAAATCTCGACAACCTCTTCCATTTGCGATGAACCTGCTTCGATTGCAGTTACTGCTTCTTCTACCCCCTTGTTAAGATTAGAAAGCATTTCGTTAATATCTGTTGTTGCTTGTTGAGAGCGGTTGGCCAGTGATCTCACTTCATCCGCCACGACAGCAAACCCACGCCCTTGCTCACCCGCTCTAGCCGCTTCAATTGCGGCATTTAATGCAAGCAAGTTAGTCTGTTCTGAGATGCCGCTAATGACGCTGAGCAGAGAAGAAATTTCTTTTGTTTCTTTTTCCAGTTTCTGAATTACATTACTTGCTTGACGTATCGCATCGTTTGTTTTCGCGATGCTGTCTGTGGACAGCGTTACGGCACTTTTACTATTTTCAGCATCATTGTTAGCTGTTTGAGTGTCAGTAGACGCGATTTGTGTGTTGTCTGCAACTTCTCGTAGGGCATGGCTTAGCTGATTTACTGCCGTTGCAATTTGATCAAGGTTGCATTTCTGCTGTGTTGAGATTTGCGCTACAGCGCTAGAAGAAGCGTTCATCTCTCTTTCTGCTTGTGCAAGCGATGTAACATCACTTTTAATAAACGATATTAGACGCTGTAAATTGTCCATCAAGCCATTAAACGAGTGGGCAACGTCTGTTATTTCATCACGCCCATTTGTTTTAATTCTCTGTGTAAGGTCACCTTCGCCTTGGCTTATCGAGTCCAGCATATATTTTAACGTATCGATGCGCTTTGTAATGAGTCTTGGCCCCATGACGATGGTCAATACACACGCAATGACTGCAAGTGCTAATGCAACGAGAAGGTAAAGCGTTTGGCTATCACTGGTGCTTAGACTGGTCTGTGCGGTTTTGTCTGAGAGCTGTTTGACTGATTCTCCAACGCGATCGAAATTTTTTCTTAACGCTTCGAAAACAGGCATGCCATTATTGTGGTATTCACTGGCTCCGTTACGCACATCTCCAGAGCGAACTAATTCAAAAATTTTTGTATTTAGATTTGTCCACCGCTCAAAGTCTTGTTTATAAGATGACGCTTCCGCGCTTACTTCTGGATATTCTTTTGTAAGGGTGAGCACTTTTTCCATGCGGTTTTTGGCTTGCTGGACATTCTCTTCATAATCTTTAGTTAAGGCTGGAATTAGGTCCTTTTGGTTAAGCTGTGCTGCGAGCATGATGTCCAATATCGCCGAATGAGCCTGATAAAGATCCCTATCAGCATTCAACGCGGCGCTTATCGATTGGCTAAACACTGAGGATAATGTGTCTGTATTACTGGATAGGAATCTAGCATTTGTAATGCTCAAAAAGCTAACAATTAAAAGGAGAAGTGCAACAAAACTGGTAGGTATTGCGAGCTTTTTGCGTATTGTTAAATTGTCAAAGTTTAGCATGTAGACCACTGTAGATGAGGAAAAAGAACTGCTAAACAACGCGAGCAATCCCAAAGTTTATTCATGCTTAATATGCTAGATGGTTATCATAGCTAAATCGATTAGACTTTATGTTAGGTGTAATCTCCCACAGTGTTCATCGGGCTACATCCCGCTTTTTATACAAAAGGACAAGAGTGTAATCCAAGAGACTACTTTATACTCCGCTCACTTTTTACTATTTCGATTAAGTAAGGTTTCAGATGAAGAAACTTGCAACCAATGTCTTATTTTTGTCGTCTGCAATGGCAGTCGCTCCACTCAGCATCGACGCAAAGGAATTCGAATTTGATTACAGCGGGTCGGTAAGGGTGCGTTACGAAACCTTGAATAACCCAATCTTTCCTACAACAGAAGATGTACGTTCAAAAACCAACGAGCGTATTTCAACGCGAATGAGATTTAAAGGTGAAGCAAAGTACGGCAATTGGGAAGCCGCTGTTGAGATAGAAGATTCACGCGCTTATCTAGATGATAACGATCCAACGCTAAAGTCTTCACAGGTTAACACGCTTGAACCTGTGCAATTTTACCTTTCATATAAAGGCGTAAGTGAACACATTGATAGCGTAACCGTAGGTCGAGTTACCCTCGATCATGGAAGCCGCCGTTTAATGGCACGTACGCGATTCCGTAATGCAACAAGTAGCTTTGAAGGAGCGGTAATCGATTCTCACTGGAACGACTGGAGTGTCAGAAGTTTTTATTTGTTGCCAGTATCGCGTTTTCCTGTAGATACGGCATCAATAGATGATAATAAACGCGCGTTCGACAAAAGTTTCAGTAATAGAAAGTTCTTTGGTATCTACGCAGAGTCGTCAGATAAAGCGTGGAAAGTTCAAAGCTATTGGCTCAAAGAATCAGATTCTGCCGATCTTAATACTAAAAACAGAGATTTGTTTACTTTCTCTGTAGATCATACTAGAGAATTTTCAGAGGGATGGAAATACAATATTGAGGCAATAGGGCAAACGGGTCATGCGCGTCAATCTACTTCTTCAGCAGATATAACCGATAGAGACGTTAAAGCGTGGATGATACATAGCCATTTAGGAAAACAAATAAGCGAAAATACATTTTTGAGAGGCGAAATTGACGCAGCAAGCGGTGATAATGATACCACCGATGATACCATACATGCCTTTGATTCATTGTATGGACTTCGACGCTTCGACTACGGCCCTACTGATGTATATCAAACGTTTCCTCGCAGCAATATATTAGCCCCCGGATTAAGAAGTGTGACTAAGCTCGATGGTTTGCATAACATTATGATTGGTTACAAAGCGCTGTGGCTTCAAAAAGTAGCAAGTGGTGATGAAGACTTCTTAGGACATCAACTCGAATTCCGTTGGCGATATCAAGCGTTTAAACCGCTACGATTAGAGTTGGGTGGAGCTTATCTAGCGAAAGGTGATGCATTAGACAGTGGCGCATATCCAGACGATGCTATGTATGCATATACGGCGTTGATGTACACATTCTAAACATAAAAATAGCCGCTTAAAATGACAATATTTTAGGCCGCCTAGCTTTCATTAATGAGGGCGTAAAGAAGCGCGTCTCTGCCAAATACGCGTTTGCGACAAAGCCCTTCTTTTGTACCACCAATTCGCTCTGCTACACGTATACTTGCCTTGTTGTTAGGCTCTATAAAGCATTCCAATCTATGCAAATTCATTTGAGAGAACGCAAGCTTCTTCAAGGCTTCACAAATCGCGGTAGCTAAACCTTTTCCGCATGCGTCTGGTCTGAGCCAGTAGCCAAGATTAGCGGTAAGGTGCGTGTGATGAATATGATTGATAATGCCCATACCTAAGCACTTTTCGTCGTGCATTAGCAAGTAGGTAAGTCCATAGCCTGTATCTCGGGCCTTTTCCATGTTGGCGATGCACTGCTTGGACAGTGCTGGTGTAACAGGGCAAACCGCTGAACCAAACCAAGGTTTTACGTGATGGATAGACTGTTGCCCAGCCTCACAAAGCGCATAGCAGTGTTTCTCCGCAATGCGCTGAATGGAAATGGGGCCTTGTTCCGTATGTATAGGAGGTAGGCGTGACGGTAGAATGGATAAGTCGATCAAAAGGGTTTCTTATCCAATAATCGACATGCAAACACAATAGCGAATACAGCAAAGTAGGCAGCAAAAATAATTTGCATCCACTCAGCCATTCCCATAGACAAAAATTGCCACGAATCTTCTAAACAGTCACCTTCAGCGGCAAATACAGCGGGTAGCCACTCGTGAAGTTGTAACCACGAAGGAAAGTTTGGCACTATTTCACAGCTGGCAAAAAATGGGTTCGCGGCATTGAGAATGCCTACGTGCTCTTTGGCAATTAAGAAGCCCCATCCTGCAGATACAGCCCAACCAGCGAAGCCAAGCATGCGTGTAAAGCCGTTGTTTTTAATAACGACAATAAGTGCTGACAACACAATTCCGTACATGGCGGTTCGCTGATAGATGCACATAATGCAGGGTTTTAACCCCATGCCGTACTGAAAGTAAAGCGCAGCAATTTCTAATGCCAATGACGTGGCGAAGAGCACAAGCCATGAAGACTTGTGCTCTGCCCATTGGCTAATGCTGTGAATGATTCCGCGCATAGATTAGTGGCCTACCGCTTGAGCACCCGCTTCAGCAGCGGTGTGGTGTTCAATGAGGTGCATGTCGTAAAGCACCTGAGTAGCATCAGCAAGTCCAATGTATGTTGCTAACAAACCAACGATGGTCAGCACGATGGTATATGGCAATGCCATCATAACCATACGGCCGTACGACAAACGAAGCAGTGGCGCGATGGCTGAGGTCAGCAAGAATAGGAAAGCAGCTTGACCGTTTGGTGTTGCCACACTTGGTAAGTTGGTTCCCGTATTGATTGCTACAGCAAGCATATCGTACTGGTCACGTGTGATTTGACCGGCCTGTAGAGCCGCTGTGACTTCAGTGATATAAACAGAGCCCACAAACACGTTGTCACTCACCATCGAAAGCACACCGTTAGCAAGATAGAACATAACCATTTGCGTTTCGCCTTCAAACGATAGTACCCAATGGATTACCGGCTGGAAAAGGCCCTGGTCAATGATAACGGCTACTACGCCAAAGAATACGCAAAGTAGTGCGGTAAATGGCAGTGCTTCTTCGAACGCTTTACCAAGTGCGTGCTCTTCGATAACACCGCTCATTGAAGTAGCAAGTACAATAACAGACAGACCGATAAGACCCACTGACGCCATATGCGTAGCAAGGCCAATGATTAACCAAACACCTATTAGTGCTTGTACTACCAGCTTAGCGGTTTCACGCTTACTGCGGCCCTTGTCCATATGGTCGTTATAGTCGACCAAAATCTGTCTTACCGCTGCAGGTAATTTTGCGCCGTATGAAAACATACCGGTTTTTTCCAGAATTACGGTGGTAAGTAGTCCAAATACGAATACTGGGATAGTAACAGGTGCCATACGGATGAAAAATTCAACGAAGTCCCAGCCTGCCTTGTCTGCAATAATCAGGTTCTGTGGTTCGCCTACCATGGTCATAACACCACCAAGGGCAGTACCTACGGCTGAGTGCATCATAAGGTTGCGTAGGAAAGCTCTGAAGTCTTCTAAGTCGTGGCTTCCCAACTCGTCGTCGCTAGTGTGGTCGTGATCAGAATGAAACTCCTTGCCCGACGCTACTTTGTGATAGATAGAGTAAAAGCCCAGACCTACACTGATTATTACTGCAACAACCGTTAATGCGTCGAGAAACGCCGATAGAAACGCAGATGCAAAAATAAAAGAAAGAGAAAGCACCAACTTGTTTCGAACCTTTATCACCAACTTGGTAAATAAGTACATCAGCAGGTCTTTCATAAAGTAGATGCCCGCTACCATGAATACTAGAAGTAAGAGTACTTCTAAATTCACTTCAATCTCGTGCATCATGTGACCAGGAGACGTCATTCCAATGAACATGGCTTCAATAAGCAGTAGGCCGCCTGGTTGAAGTGGATAACACTTCAGCGCCATTGCCAAGGTAAATATAAATTGGATTACAAGCGTCCAGCCAGCAACATATGGGTCCACCATAAAGATGAAGGGGTTAACAATGAGAAAGGCAATGATGGTTTTTTTATACCAGTCGGGCGCATGTCCCAGGAAATTCTTATAGATCGCCGCGATCATTGAGGTTTGCATGAGTTCCTGTTCCTTTTACAACAAAGCACGCATTTTTGCGCATCTTTATACTGTGTAGTTCCGGTTATTGCATACATAAACTGCTGGCTTTGCGCGATATAATTCGCCTTACCGCGGTTTTGCTGCTGTCATTATAGTCGGAAATTAAGCGTACATGATATTAACGTCTTGAGAAAGCAATTCACAGACCCCACCATGTGAAAGTCACTGAATATTTATCACTTTTTTAACCATAGTTATCATTGAAATTGGCAATGCGTAATATTTCGCACACAAAATGAGCAGCAGACATTTAATGGTGTTTGAAATAACACTTTAATTTTAACAAGTTGTTAAAAGCTTTAGTGGACGAGGCATAATTCATTGTGATAATAAAACAGCATCTGGTACAATCAGTTGCAAAATAACAATAACGTGCAGGCGATTAGTTATGATTTATAAGGCACAGAGTCCAGCTGGATTCGCCGAAGAATACATTGTTGAATCTATTTGGAGTGGACGATTTCCACCTGGCACCATTTTGCCTGCAGAAAGAGAGCTTTCTGAGTTAATTGGTGTAACGCGAACTACGTTAAGAGAAGTGCTACAACGTTTAGCTCGTGATGGCTGGTTGACCATTCAGCACGGAAAGCCAACTAAGGTAAATAATTTCTGGGAAACCTGCGGTCTTAACATTCTCGAGACGCTTGCTCGCTTGGACCAAGAAGGCATTCCGGAATTGGTCGATAATCTGCTTGCTGCTCGCACGAATTTAAGTGCAGTTTTCATCCGAGGCGCCATTCGTAACAATCCTCAAGCGTCTGCAGATATCATTGCTAGGTACAAAAATGTAGATCAAGAAGGCTTGGCGTTTGCTCAATTTGATTATCAAATGACTCACGATCTAGCGCTTGCCTCAAACAATAACGTATTTGTCTTAATGATGAACGGTTTCCGCGGACTTTATTCGCGAATCGGCGGTTATTTTTTCTCACATCAGCCGGCCCGAGATATTGCGATGAAGTATTACGCCGATTTGCTTGAAGTGGCAGAGAAGGGTGAGTACGACAGAGTTCCAGTGGTAGTTAGAAACTACGGTATTGAAAGTGGCAAGGTGTGGCAGGCTATTCGCGATGAAATGCCTAAAGACCTAGTTGACTGATGCTACAAGCTTGGTAGACGCGCTGCCACAAGACAAATGATAAAAATAGTATATACGCCGCCTGTTTCTCTTGAGATGGGCGGCGTTTTTGTGTGCGCAGCTTTTTGTTCATCTCTGACGAGAGCTTGTGTATTTTGTAACATTTAATATGGTCACTAGCGATTAACGACAAGCCGATAATGCTAGAACCTAAGTTGCATTTATATATACTCAATATAATTATGCTGCGCGTTTCGTCACACAATTTTGAAAATATTTTTAACAGAATTACGTCTTTTAAAAATGCGAAATGTGCAGTGATTCCAAAAGTGTTAAAAAGGAAAAATAATGAAATATCTATGGATAGTACTTACCGCAGGTGGGCTGATGTCGGGCTGTGGTGTTGAGAACAAATCGGACAGCCTAGAACAAAAAGTAGATAAAACAGTACGAGCAGTCATGTTAAATACGAATGTAAATGCACCAGTAGCGAAAAAAGTGCCTTACGAAATGTCGGCCCATGGCGTTACCAGAAACGACAATTATTATTGGATGCGCGATGATTCGCGCACCGATACAGAGATATTGGCGCACTTAGAACAGGAGAATAGATACGTAGATACAGTACTAGCTCCGCTTAAAGAGACCCGAGAGGCGCTTTATGAAGAGCTGGTTTCTCGTATTGAGAAGGACGACTCTACAGTACCTGTGTTTGATAACGGCTACTGGTACTACACCCGTTACTCTGGGGAAAATGAGTATCCTGTTTATTTGAGAAAGCCCTCGCTAGATGCAGAGCCGCAAGTGTTGCTCGATGCGAATGTTATGTCTGAAGGGCATGATTATTTCAGCATTGGTAGCTACGCGGTTAGCAGTAATAATATGCTCATGGCGTACTCAGAAGACACACTTAGTCGTCGCATTTATACCGTATATGTGAAAAACCTGGAAAGCGACGAAAAGCTAAACGATGTGCTAGAGGGCACGTCAGGTAGGGCTGTATGGGCGAATGACAATGAACATTTATTCTATGTGAAAAAAGACCCTCAAACCCTTTTAGGTTATCAAGTGTATCGACACAAGCTGGGTACTTCACAAGAAAGCGATGTATTAGTTTACGAAGAAAGCGACCCGACGTTTTATACCTACATTAGTAAAAGCAAAGACGACAGCGTTATTTATATTCATCATTCTAACACTGACAAAACAGGCGTGACTTTGATTGATGCAGATAACCCCACGTCTGATTCAGAAGTTTTCTTACCTATTAAGGAAGGGCAGGAATATAGCGTAGCGAAAGCAAGTGACGGTTATTACGTTCTAACCAACATTGATGCAAAAAACTTCAAAGTGATGAAGGCGCCACTGAACGCTACTGCTGACGTGTCAAAGTGGCAGGAAGTAGTGCCACATCGTCCAGAGGTCTTTCTTCAAAGTATTGAAGTGATGGAAAACCATCTGGTTGTGAAAGAAAAAGAAAACGGCATGCTGCGCATGGTTGTGCATAATCTTATTTCAAATAAAGAAAAGATTATTCCAACTCAAGACCCAATTTACGGTGCGTACTTCAATGCCAACCCTGAAATGGATACTAATAAGCTTAGGATCTATTACAGCTCGTTGACTACGCCAGGCTCTATTATTGATATCAATTTAGACACGCTTGAAAGTGAAGTCATGAAGCAAACACGCGTATCTGAGACCTTTGATTCCTCAGCTTACGCGTCTGAGCGCGTGATGATTAAAGCGCGCGATGGCGCTATGATTCCAGTGTCCTTGGTTTATCGAAAAGATAAGTTCAAAAAAGACAGCACGAATCCACTATATCAATATGCTTACGGCTCATACGGTGCAACTATCGATCCTACATTTAGGAGCAGCTGGCTTTCACTCATAGACAGAGGTTTTGTGGTCGCCATTGCACACATTCGCGGTGGGCAAATGTTGGGACGTGAATGGTATGAGAGCGGCAAAATGCATCATAAGATGAATACATTTACCGACTTTATAGATGTATCAAAAGGCTTAGTTGCTCAGCAGTATGCTGATGAAAATCGAGTATTTGCAATGGGCGGAAGCGCTGGTGGTTTGTTAATGGGGGCGGTTGTAAATATGGCCCCTGAGCTTTACAAAGGAGTGAGCGCCCACGTGCCGTTTGTTGACGTGGTTACCACTATGAGCGATGAGACTATTCCATTGACCACAGGTGAGTATACTGAATGGGGCAACCCAGCCAATAAAGATGAGTTTGACTACATGCTGTCTTACTCGCCATACGATCAAGTAGAAGCTAAAGATTATCCGCACATGCTAGTGACCACAGGGTTGCATGATTCGCAAGTGCAATACTTTGAGCCTATGAAGTGGGTAGCGAAGCTTAGAGAGTATAAAACAGACAATAACTTACTCCTGTTTAAGACCGACATGGAAGCAGGGCACGGCGGCGCGTCAGGACGCTTCAAGCGTTTTGAATCAACGGCTCTAGAATATGCCTTTGTTTTGCATCTAGCAGGTGTACCGCTGTAAGAAGCCGCGTTCTCTAGAGGAAGGTGACATCAGTTACTTGTTGCGTTGATTCACTTTTCAAAAAGAAGCGTTTTAATATTTAAGCCCAAATAAGCACTCGCTTTTTGGGCTTTTTTATTTTTTTACGTTTTTAGTATGCGGATTCTAATTGTTAAGCGTAAAGTTTAATCATGGTGTTGAAACACACTCAAATTTAGCATTCATAGGAGCTGAACATGACTACTACTGATACAATCAAAGGCAAAATTAACGAAGCCGAAGAAATGGCGCGTAAAATTTGGTTAGCAGGCCTAGGCGCTTATGGTAAAAGCGTTGAGGAAGCGCAGGGGCGTTACGAGAAGTTAAGCGAAGAAGCGAGCAAAATGTTCGACGAGCTTGTGACTAAAGGCGAAACTTTAGAAGACGACGCGAAAAGCAAGTTTAAATCTACCACTAACGATGTGGAAAACCGTGTAGCTGACGTTCGTAAAAAGCTTGGTTTAGATTCTGAACCTGCAGATCAGCGCATCGAAGAGCTTTCAGCAAAAATCGACGCTTTGACTGAAGCCGTTGCAAAACTAGCTGCAAGCAAGTAAAGCATAGGTTCTTTTGGGCACCGCTTGCGGTGCCCTATGTGCAATTTCTATATACTACTTCGCTATAGAAGGGTATTAGAATAAATTGCAATTGAGTGGCAATGAAAGCCGAGCGCTCAAGGACGCTTTTAAACAAAGTGTTTTAGCTAAGCTTCGAACATTTCCTACATTGCCATGCTTACAAATCTCCATATTGGAGGCGTTATGAGCAACAAAAATATCCCTAATCCAGAAGCTGTGCCTGTTGTCGAAAGAGAATTGACAACGTTAAACGGTACCAGCGCTTCACCATTAAAATCATCCCCCTTGTTTGGATGGCTCTTTGCCGGCTCAGACCTATTGTCTGCAAAGCTTGAACAAGCCGCAGGTGTGGTCAGCCAGAAAATTGATGACACCCAAGAGACTATTAATGCTATGCAGGTTAAAGGCCTGGAGGTGGAGAGTGAACTCAGACGTTCGCTTAATCCTTTCGCTTTAGTCGATACTGCACAAAAGCTGGTGGCATCAACGCCATTATTTTCGGCCTTGTCTGGCGGCCAAAAACGTCAACAGAAAGAGCAACAGCTCGAAATGCTGAGTGCAAAAGTGGACTTGCTCGTTGAACAGGTAGCGCTATTAGCTGCGAAAGAAGCGGCTAAAAAAGTAGATGCGGCAAGCACTGCGAGCAAGGCAGCTGCACCTGAGAAAAAAGCAACTAAAAGTACTCCGGCTAAGTCGTCCAGTGCCTCTTCTTCAACTACACGCACTCGCAAAACGAGTTCGGCAAAGCCTGCGACGACATCGACGAGCACAACTAAAAAAGCGTCTACTGGAACAGCTGGTAAGCGTACTGCAGCGAAGTCAACTGCAGCTAAGAGCACAGCACGTAAAACAACGGCGAGTAACAAAACTACACCGGCCCAAAGTACGACTAAAAGTACATCGAGTTCATCTGAAACCGCTAAAAACGACGAGTAAAAGCACTGAATATAGCTAGAAGTCGCTTTTGATAAAAGCGCCAATTACACGCATATGCATTAATTGGCGCTGCTTCGTGTCAGAGGTGCTGTAGATTGTCTTTCAGTAAGTTCAAAAATAATGAATAGCAGCATCAAGTCTCTAAATTATCCACTTCTAATCCCAGTATTTTCGCGAGTATATCTGAATCGTTTTGTATTGCGTAATAATCACCGTGATAAATTAACGCGATTCGTTTTTGGTTATTAGTTAAAACGCTTAGCTCGTGACAAGTAAGTGACCCACTAGATGTATATATTCGATGCGTAACTAACAGAAGCTTTTCAAACGAATCAAAACCAACTTTAGTTTTCGGACTATGCGAACTGCCGACATTCAGCGCTTTTTCGTTTAGGTCAAAATAGAATTTTCTTCTGCTTTTTCTGCATATAAAGGCCGTTCCTAAACTAAAGAGCCCCCCCAATGTAAGCACGACAACAACGAATTCGGTTTTCGAATCAAGGTTTGGCTCCAACTGCCAAACTTTAACCGACATAAATATGCAGCATGCCCAACAAAAAATTTGCATTACCCATTCAAACAAATAGGCTCTTAAACTAGGAGTAATAGTGACGGCATCTTTATTAATATTTAAATTTGCGTTGCAAAAACTAGAGGCAGCTAGTTCTCCTGTAATAGTAATTTCGTCATCCGCTTTCATACTTAAATTCCCTTTTGAATAATAAAAACGAGTATAAGAAATATTAATGCCGTAGACTACGCATAGAGATAGTTGTATTTGAGTTTGGCTTTACGTCTTTCAGCAGAGGCGTTAAAGAAAATATGAAACGGAGATGTCAATAATTTAAGTAAGCGAACTGTATGTGCCAACAGTAGCTCTTCAAGTGTAACGAGATTAGTTCAAGGTAATCAGCGCTTATATTTCAACTTGAAATTAAGAATGTACACTAACCAAAGAAAGACCGAC
Organism: Alteromonas marina; assembly: GCF_000808575.1. Lineage (GTDB taxonomy): Bacteria > Pseudomonadota > Gammaproteobacteria > Enterobacterales > Alteromonadaceae > Alteromonas > Alteromonas marina_A. The sequence goes on along the minus strand of NZ_JWLW01000065.1, from coordinate 79,804 downwards.
CAAGAAATAAGAAAAACGACAAGCAACATCGACATATGTTCCCAAATAATACCTTTGATCAAAACCGACTGTGCCTCGTTATTTGGGTTTATGTAAATCTCGATTGGTTCAGAAGCTGCAAACTTTCTTTTTAATTCAAGCCCTAATTCAAGCATAAAGCCATCGTCGTATATATCATCCCAAGTAACTTTTCTTCCGATATGTTGTTGGCCACTAGTATTGTATTTATAAAGGATACGAGGCGTGTATAAAGTATATTGACTTCGATTATCTTTAGTCGTTGTTGTAATCATTTCGTCAATATATACATTTATTAAAGTTGCTTTGATAGGAAGCCAATTCATTGAAGAGATTGGGCCAGCTAACCCTTTAAAGACTTGTATTGAAAAGACGATGACAAAAATTAGGGCAATCAAAGCGACAAAACAGACCCCCAATCTTGCTTTTCTAAGCTGTGCTCGGCTTACCTCAATAGTCATAAAAACGTAACGTCCAGTCCATGTTTTATCATATTTTTATAGAAGAATATTTACTCGCTAATTGTTCTTCGCCCACAGATTCTGATGTTTTTTAAAACCAAAAAAGTCGTACGGTTCCCAAAAGCTTGGTACTAAATCATCAATAGCATCTGGCGTGAAATTGCTCGACAACTGGCTCATGATTTCGCCCAATCTGTCTTGACCCACCCGCATTAACTTTTTTCTGTTAGCCGGGAAGTACAAGTTTCTCCCTTTGGGGATAATCTCCTGAGCACCGCTAGTTATATACTTCTGATTTCTTGTCACCACTTTACATAAAGGCTCGGCTGGATTTTTTGGGTTGAGACCAATCACTATGGCGCATTCGTATTGGTCCTTTTCTTGTCCTTTTTCATTTACCGGAATATAAGTAATACCGAAGCCTTGAGGGAAGTAGCCCACAAGTTCAACAAAGTCCTGTGCTAACTGTTTATTTAGGCCCCCTTTCTTCGCCAGTTGTTCAATTAGCATATACCCCTTGGGTAGGCTCATTCGCGAGTAGTCTGACTTGGTTGAAAGCACAATGGAAACGTAAATTTGAGGGATCTTTACAATCTCGCCTAAACCGGATTTTGACACAAAGGCGTCTTTAACCAAACTCAGCAAAAACTCGCTAGCGTCTTTGTGCGTTTTATTGAAACGGTCTCTCTCTTCTTTGTTGTTACCTACGTAGTTAGGCTGTCCTAAACCATCTGATAAGTAACGTAACGTAAAGTGATAGTTCAGCTTCAGCAGGTCTTTGCGCTGTGATTCATCTAATAAACGAAACTCATCTAGGTCGCCGTTTTCACCTTTTAATATGGTTTGTGCAGCAGGGCTTTGTAAGCCAATATCTTGCAGAAGCGCTGCGGTGATTAGAGGGCGTCCAAGCTCAATTTTCCATTTATCTCGCCAATAGCGGTTTCCGCGAAAGCGAGAGGCGGCTTCACGGTACTTGGATAAATATTTGTGGGCAATTGTATCGTGCTCTAACAGTCTATCGACTAAGCGCAACGTTAAAACAGCCTTGTAGAGCGGCTTAAAGCGCATGTGCACTTTAGCAAAACTACCCTCAGGGCCTCGTGTGAGCAACATGAGTGTACCCAGTAGCTTTGCACTAAGCTGCTGTGTTTCTTGCCAATTGTCACCCTCACAAAGCTCAATAATTTTTGTACTTACAGCGTCAAGTCGTTCTAGCCTTGCTAGGCGCTCTTCTTCCAGTTTTTCTGAACTATTTCTTATCTGCTTGGTAAGCTGCTCGGCAAGCACCTCTCTGTCTTTATTACGTTCTATTAACTTAAGCTGAGCTTTTAAGTCTTCAATATGCTGCTCTAAAGAGGGAGTAACTGAAAAATAATGACTAGCATCCTCAAAAACCGAGCCATAGCCCGTATCTTTAGGATAAATCATGTTGATAAGCTGCTTTACTTGCTGCGTGTAAATATTGTCGGGGTTTTGGCTTTGTGCGCTCACCGTCGTCCTTTCAAATGATGCTGCGAATTACCCTTGTTTTGTGTTGGGTAACCCAGGTCAGGTCAGCGCTGCATTAGGTTACTTAACCTCATGTCCGAGCTCCACTGCCTCACGTTTTTTCAATTGGCCTAAATGATACCGTAAATTTTCACTAATTTTGGTATTTCTTTTTATAACATGTAGTTGCGGCCATGAAGCACGCTCTCCACTGACAATTAACTGGCTAATGCTGTCACGGGTGGGGTTAGACAATACCTGCGATAAATTTCGTATTTGCCGCTTGGGTAAAATATTAATATTGCCGACATACTGTTGATCAATAATAGAACGTACTTTGTGAATTGCTAGCTTAGCGCTCTTATTCCCAGTCAAACGTTCAATGACATCAATAGCGAAAATACTATTAGTCTTTGCCAGTTGCCCAATATGACGTGCCGACATATCCCAAAGCGAGTTGGGAACAATGCGGTTTGCAGATATAAACGGCACTGCTAAGGGGTTTGTTTGGCTTACAATGCTGTGATTTACACCATATAGCCTCGCTAAGCGCTCAAAGGGGAGATCGGCCATTATTGAACCATCAGCAAAACGACGATTAGGGATATAAGGCACTATATCGCCTGATAGGGTTTTTGCTCTTAGCTGTACGGGGCTGAAAATCACTGGGACCGCGCAGGATGCACGTACCGCTTGAGTAATAATGGCATTCGGTGAGGTTTTAGCATTTAACAAGCGCGAATGTTGATGGAGGTCGGCAGGGGATACCGTCACAGTAATGTGTCGACCTGTTTTCTTAAAAGCCTCTTCGAAGGTAGTGAGGTCGAAAAGTTCAATCAGCGCGTTTTCGAGCACTGAACTATCAAATAGCCCTTTCTTTCCAAGACCGGCAAAGCTTCGCCAATGTTTAAAAGTCTCGTAAATAAAGTCTGCGCTGAGTGCTTCTAATAATTGGTCGTGCGTTCGCGTGCCCAGCATGGCTGCGATGATTGACCCGGCACTCGAGCCAGACACTACCGTAGGCAGCAAGTTTTTTTCGTTTAATGACTTAACCACGCCAGCATGGAAAAAGCCTAAGCCTGCGCCACCTGAAAGCATAAGGCAGCTGCGCCCGAAGGCGTGTGCAGTCTCTTCAAAAAATGACAGTTTCTCGTAAAAGTCTACGTCTTGTTCATCGGCGTGATAAATTTGCTCTAGCGCCAATATCACTTCGTCAATAAACTGTTCAATAAGATATTTAGTGCCTATTTTACACTGGGTAAGTAATACGGGGTTGGCAATATTGCCTAAATTGCCGTGTAGCCCCTCGTGCAGAATCGACATAAGCGCATGTAAATCGCCTTTGCCTCTGGCAAGCTGTAGGCGCTGAACCCGTTTTCGAATTAGTTTGTAGTCGTAATCATCGCTAGCGTCTTCGGCTTTCCATTCCTCAGCACCAGACAATGCATCGTGCGCTAAGCACGCGGCCTCATATTCATCATAATTGCCTGCATGCTCAATCTCATGTTCAAGCTTTTTTAACCGCAAGTCGAATACTGCCATGACGAGTACCTATTTTTGATTGATGAGGGCTGTGCCTTCTACTCATTGGAAAAAGTACACTGACCCGAAAAACACCAGCAAAACGATAGTTTTCATTTAGAACGCAGTTCTCAAAAATTACAGGTCTTTAAATGTCTCTATAACGAAGACTTAAAGCAAGGGCATGAGAACAGCGGTTCATACACTATTTTGAGTGTATGGCGTAAATTTAGAATTCACTACCTAATCGTTTGTTGTTGAGAAAACTGATGCACTTTAGGTGAATCACACAAGGTCAAACATTCTAACTTTTAGACTTTCATTTAGCTGTTTTCAATCAACAATTAGCAGTAATTTTGTTTTTTACATTGACCATTTCATAAGCACTCAGTAGCCTGAGAGAGAAAATAACAATGTGGATCTCTTTTTTGTAGTATGGAATGGAACTTTGAAACGCTGAGTCTGCTATCAATTCCTTTAATTAGCGCTATTGTTGGGTGGCTAACCAACTATCTGGCGGTAAAAATGATGTTTTACCCCATTGAATTCGTCGGTATTAAGCCATTCTTAGGGTGGCAGGGACTCATTCCTGCTAAGCGCCGCCAAATGGCCGAGATTGAGGTTGAGCTGGTTTTAGGCAAATTGCTAAGTGTTGAAGAATTAGCGCAGCGCTTAGATGCAGATGAGCTGACGAAGGCTATTGAGCGCCGCTTAGGGCAGGTTATACGCAAAGTTGTCAATGACGTAATGGCCGAATCAGCGCCTCAACTTTGGGCAGCGTTGCCTGTGCAAGGTAAAAATTTAGTTTACCAACGCATAGAAAACGACATCCCTAATGTGGTCCACAAGATGGTGGACGACTTTCAGCACAATGTCTCAGAAATTTTAGATATTAAAGAGCTGGTGGTAGAGCAGCTGGTGAATGCGCCCGAGCTCGTTAATGAAATTTTCTTAACGGCGGGCAGCAAAGAGTTTCCGTTTATAGTGCGCTCTGGCTTTTACTTCGGTTTCCTATTCGGCTTACCAACCATGCTGCTTTGGTATTTCTATCAAGCATGGTGGATTCTACCTTTAGGTGGGCTGCTTGTGGGCTATGCCACCAATTGGATTGCCATCAAGATAATATTTGAACCCAAACGTCCGAGAAAACTGGGGCCTATTACTATTCAAGGTATGTTTTTAAAACGCCAAAAAGAAGTGTCTGAAGTCTATTCAAATATTATTGAAGAAAAGCTTATAACGCCTAAAAACATCACCCATGTAATTTTGCATGGTTCAGGCTCAGCCCAGCTTTTAGAACTCATTGAGCTTCATGTCAACGACGCTATTGAACGCTATGTTGCTATAGCGCAACCGTATTTTGCGTTGGGTGTGGGGTCAGAAAATTACCATAAAATGAAGGGACTAGCGGTGCGTCAGATATTCGATAATTCTGATAAATATCTGCTTTATGCGTTTGATTACGCTAATAATGCTATGCAGATTGGGCACGATTTAAGTGAGCGCATGCAGGCGTTAAGTGTTGAAGAATTTGAAGGCGTTTTGCGCCCAGCTTATCAACAGGATGAGTGGAAGCTCATCGTAACCGGCGCTATTCTAGGTATGGTAGCTGGTATTGCTCAACTCTATCTGGTGTTTATGTAGCGTGTTTCACGAACAAAAAATTAACGCACTGGGTTGGCAAAGGATTGAACTAAATTATGAAAACCGCGCAGAAAATACTACTCACCGCGCTAACCTTATTTAATGAGCACGGCGAAAACACCGTTACCAGTGTTGATATCGCCATTGAGCTTGATATTAGTCCGGGGAATCTCTACTACCACTTTAAAGGCAAGGACAGCCTGGTTAACGCGTTGATGAAAATGCATGAACAGCAGATGCAGAAGATACTAAGCCGAGAAAAGCTCGATACACTTCATCCTGAAGAAATTATGTATTACCTGTATTTGCTTATAGATAGTATTCATGTATTTCGCTTTTTCTACCGTAGCCCCGCTGACTTAGCAGAAAAATATCCCAGTATTGTGCGTCCTAGACAGCACATATTGTCTAGCTTAAATAAACAATTAGCTTATCTTTTTGAGTCGCTATCGAAACGAGACATTCTTATTGCCTCAAAGGCAGACCGGGCACTTATGGTGGATTTAATGTCCTTAATTATCACACAGTCTTGTCAATTTGATGAACTAAACAGTCATATGGATAGTACAACGCAGCGCTACCACGCCTTGTCGCTAATGATGGTAAGTGTATTGCCAAGGTTGGCATTATCCGATGAACAAAAACAGCAGTTAGAACAGATGCTCGACTCTCATGACTTTATGAGAGATGCCTCAACCCCGTCACCCCTCGACTTCGCGTAAAGGAATAGTAATGGCAAAAACGCTCAGTTTCTTAGATAAGTCATTTTGGATAACAGAGTCAGACGAGAATCCAAAACACGTAGCTTGCTTGCAGCTACTTGCCATACCTAAAGGGGCAAAAAGTACTGAATATGTCCCTCAACTATTTCAAGAAATAAAAAGCTTTGCCCGTGCTACTTCTCCCTTCAACTGTGCGGTAAAAACGGTATTGGGGTACCCGGTGGGGTTTGCGCCGGTAAAAAAGCTCAACATGGATTATCACGTTCAAATTCATCGTGTGGCTGATGTTACAAACCGCGAAGCACTCGATGCGTTTGTAGCAAGATTACATGCTTCGCGGTTAGATCCCGACAAGCCCCTTTGGCAATACCATTTCATCTTTGATGACAACAGCGAGACGTTTGCTATTTATGCGCGGGTTCATCATATGTATGGCGATGGGGCAACCTTAGTGCGTTGGTTCCAAGCGGGATATGTATCAAATTCACATGAGACTAAGTTCACACCAGTATGGGCAGTAAAACGACTGCGCCATAAGCGCAGAGAGCCTGTGAGCTTTTATAAGCGCTTAGTGGGAGTGGGTTACGCGCTTAAAACCGCGCTCGATTTGCTAATTATCTTTATTCGTATATTCATGAAAGTGCTGCGAGTGAACCCACACTATATGCCTATTCCTTTCACTGGTACGAAAACAGTGCTGACTGGACAAGTGAAAGCGGGAAGGGCTGTGGCTACCATGGACTTAGACTTTAAGCGTGTGAAAGCCCTGGCAAGGCGAACGCGCTCTACGGCAAACGAGGTATTGCTATGTGCCTTCGATATCGGTGTACATAAACTGCTGCAAGACCACGGGCAAGTATTTAAAAAAGCCTTGTTCACCAATATGCCAATCAATTTGCGTAAACCCGGAGAGAAAACCACGGGCAATAAGATAGCTATTGTGCCGGTGCAGCTTGCTCACGGTGAAACTGATCCTTATTTACGTTTGCGTCAAATTGTAGTGAATCACCGCATTGTTAAACATGCAGCGCAGCACGCGCGGCCCGCAGCGTTTAGCGGCTATACCATTGTTATTCAATCGCTTGCACTGGTCTTTGAGTGGTTAAGGTTATCTAGCGTAGTCAAACCCATTGCAAACATCCTGATTTCAAATGTTCCAGGACCAAAAGATACGCGGTATCTAAAAGATGCAGAGCTTTTAGCTTGTTACCCCATTTCCACCATGACGCCAGGTGGCGGGGTAAATATTACGCTTATGACATATGCAGGCACTGCAAATGTGGGCTTAGTGTGCTGCAATAAGAATATTGAGTCGCTTCAGCCGTTAGCGCGCTACGTCAAAGAGGCGTTCGATATGCTAGAAGCAAGTGTGGACGACCCCAGGCTAAACATCGACGATATTGGTGAACAGGTGGATACCGTCCCTGTCTCTATTGTATCAGATCACTAGCATGCATTGTTCCAAACAGTAATCGTTGTCACTCAATGAGATAGAAGCGCAGTACGTCGTCTTCTACACGCACGTTTTGTCCAGCTTTTGAGAACAGAACCTCGCGCCAATGGTCGTTACGCATAGTATGGCTTAAGTCTTCCTGCTTAATTTGCTTTTTAATGGCGCTGTTAATGAGAGGGATGTGGTAGTCCAACACTGCTTGTTTCGAGCCAGATAAATAGACCTGCAAATAGTCTGCAGCAATATCAGACGTTCCGGCACTAAAAAGCGAAAGGGCCGACTTTAACGACCCGCCAAGCAGTGTGTTTACACTTTTAGGGAAGAAGCGCGACATCAGAAATTGCGTGTCTTTAATCAACGCGTAATCATCGTTAACTAGAGTCACGCTGTCAGTGGTGACGTCGGTCAAATAAAGTGTACTCATATTTTTGTCGTAATAGGGGGAAGCCGACACGGTAAATACAACATGAGCGCGATAAATAGTCGTGGTGGCAACCACAATATTAAGCGCAGAGAGGCACTGCAGACCAATACGGTTGCTTTCACTATCTAGCGTGATATTTCCTTCAAGCACGGTAACCGTGCCAGTTCCCATGGGGATATCGAAAGTGAATGAGTAAGGAAAGCTGCCTTTTACGAGGTCATGAAGCTCTGATTTCGTGAAGTCGTCGTGCGTCAGCTTGCCCCATTTCACAAGCCATTGTGCAAGGTAGACTTTACATTTGTCTTTAAACGATAGGTTTTGGGTCAACGTTCATTCTTAGCCTAAATCTACTAGGCGGTGGCTTGTTGTTAGTTTTTTCAGAGTAGGGGCTACTTCGATATAGCACTTAAGTTATCAGGATTATTAGATTTTTTAAATCTTACAATTTAAGTCTTTTCTTGGCGAAGTGTTGTTTGGTAATCTGGTCGTACCACAACGTTTTTTTAACATTTAATAGTCTTGCCCTCAAGGAGTTGGCGAAATGAGCGAAGTACTGAGCAAATACGATTACATTATTGTAGGCGGCGGTTCTGCGGGCGCGGTGCTTGCCACCCGTTTATCAGAAAACCCCGCGTTAGATATTTTGCTATTAGAGGCTGGCTCAAAGGATACTAATCCGCTCATTCATATCCCGTTTGGGTTATCTTTACTCAGTAGATTTGAGGGGATTGGCTGGGGTTATCACACGGCACCCCAAAAAGAGATGTATGACAGAGAACTGTTCTGGCCACGCGGTAAAACCTTGGGCGGCAGCAGTTCGGTTAACGCAATGTGTTATATTCGCGGGCAAAAAGAAGACTACGATCGCTGGGCTACTGAAGAAGGGGCTGAAGGTTGGTCATTTGATGATGTACTGCCTTATTTCAAACGCTCTGAGAATTTTGAAGAAGGTGCTGATGAATACCACGGCACAGGCGGCCCACTCAATGTTAGCAAGCTTAGGCATACCAGCGTATTGTCGGACGCATTTGTTAACGCAGCCTCGTTTGCAGGCTATCAACAGCTTGACGACTTTAACCGAGACGATAGAGAGGGGCTAGGCTACTACCATGTTACTCAGGCCAACGGACAGCGCTGTTCTACAGCAAAAGGATATTTAACGCAGGCCAAGCACCGCAACAACCTAACTGTACTTACAAGAGTCGCTGCCGAAAAGGTGCTATTAAAAGAAGGGCGTGCTATTGGCGTTCAGGTACGCGAAAAAGGTGTAGTAAATCGCTACTTTGCTAAAAGTGAAGTTATTCTTTGCGGTGGCGCGATTAATTCACCACAACTTCTCATGCTTTCGGGTATAGGACCCAGAGCAGAGCTAGAAGAAAAGGGGATCTTTGTACAACAAGACCTGCCGGGTGTGGGTCAAAACTTACAAGACCATCTTGATGCAATTGTACAGTATACCTGCAAAGCCAGAGAGGGCTATGCCGTGGCGTTAGGGGCCTTGCCTTCCTACGTAAAAGCCACCGCAGACTATGCGTTTAGGCGCAAAGGTATTTTCTCGTCCAACATTGCCGAAGCAGGTGGCTTTGTTAGCTCAAGCTTAGCGACACAAGGTCCAGACATACAGTTTCACTTTCTACCGGCAATTTTAAACGACCATGGAAGACAGTTAGCTTTTGGTTACGGTTATGGCCTTCACGTATGCTGTCTATACCCCAAAAGCCGCGGCACTATTTCGCTTCAAAGCAACCATCCTGCTGATCAAGCCCTTATTGACCCCAATTATTTGACTGCAGAGGAAGATCAGCAAGTCATGATTGAAGGTGTGCGCATTGCCCGTAAGCTGCTATCTGCGCCAGACTTCGACAAGTTCCAAGGCAGTGAGCTATACCCTGGGGAAGAGGCACAAACAGATGAAGAAATATTAGAATTTTTACGTGAGCGCGCAGAAACCATCTATCACCCGATTGGTACTTGTAAAATGGGCAGTGATGACGATGAGATGGCCGTGGTTGATACCCAATTGCGGGTAAGAGGTATAGCAGGTCTTAGAGTGGTAGATGCCTCGGTGATGCCCAGTCTAATTGGCGGTAATACCAATGCGCCTACCGTTATGATTGCTGAACGTGCTGCAGAGTTTATTAAAGCCGCACATGAAGGGCAGCCGGTTTCTCTAGCTAGAGCAGAGTCGGCGTAATTCGATAAAAGGAACAAGAGCGAGGAACTGTCTCGCTCTAGGCAGTTTATTTGCTCTAGGCAGTGTAAATACCCTAGAGATTGTATAGGCAGTTCGGTGTGCCCAAAAAGGCGTAAAAAATGGTGCTGCTTATGGCTGCTTTTGCATAAACAAATCCGCTGCACAATCACACATCTCTTCGATATGACTGCTGTCTGCGTAAATACCATCAATAAGCAATCGTGCAATCCCGTGTAACGTGCCCCAGGTAACCTGTGCCAATCTAAGTGCATCCTGGTTGTTCGGAAGTAGCCCTTTGTCCTGCCAATAGCGCGTCATCGTCACTTGAAACTGAAAGCAGGGAAATGCAACATCTTTCAGATCGTTGGTCGCCGCTTGGTTTTGCCAAATAGTGCGACCAAACATCAATTCGTACATCTCTGGGTTGTCGGCAGCGTAGCCAATGTATTCGTGCACAAATTCGCGAAAACGTGCCTGCGGTGTTTTGTCTTCTTGTTCGAAGATTCGTTTAGCTGCGGTATGCCAATCGCTAAAGCCTTTGGCTGCAATGGCGCTTAAAAGCGCACTTTTGTCTTTAAAATGGTGATAGGGCGCAGTACGTGACACTCCAGCATCTTCTGCCAGCTTTCTAAGCGATAAACTATCAACGCCGTATTCAGACAGACGCGCCGTTGCCGCCTCTATCAGCGCGCTGCGCAGGTCGCCGTGATGGTAGCTTTGTACTGCATTAGCCATAAACCCGATGTTTCCATTTTCAAAATTGAGACGAATAGATAACGTTTTATCTTGACACTGTCAACATAGCCTTTTATCTTGACGCTGTCTAGTTTGCAAATTTGTTAACAGGAACAGCCCAAGGAGACAGCGCAAACCATGAAGTACTCTACATTAGAAGTAAAACAAGAGGGCCATATTGCCCACGTAGTACTTAATCGCCCCGATGCAATGAACAGCATGATCCCAGAGTTCTGGACGGAATTGCCAGCGGCTATTCGTGAAATAGACGATGAAGGCAATGCCCGTGTCATTGTTATTTCATCTACGGGTAAGCATTTCTCTGCCGGTATGGATTTATCGGTGTTCCTGAATATGAAAGAAGACTTTAAGGGCGACCCGTCGCGCAGAGCAGAGCGTATGCGCCGTATGGTGATGTTGCTTCAAGATAGCTTTACTGCCATAGAGCAGGCACGTATGCCGGTTATTGGGGCCGTGCAGGGGGGGGCGATTGGTGGTGCAGTAGATTTGCTTAGTGCATGTGACATGCGCTATTGCACCCAAGACGCCTTTTTCACCATAAAAGAAACACAGTTAGGTATGACGGCGGACGTAGGCACACTACAACGCCTACCAAAGCTTATCCCTATTGGAATTGTTAAAGAGTTGGCTTATACAGGTCGCAATTTTGGTGCAGCGGAAGCGCAGCAGCTTGGCTTTGTAAATCAGGTATTTGACGACCAAGAATCAATGCTAGACGCAGTGATGAAAATAGCGCAGCAGATTGCAATGAATTCGCCGTTAGCAGTTTCAGGCACCAAGACTATGATTAACTACGCGGTAGAACACACGGTGGCAGAGAGCTTGAACTATATGGCCACATGGCAAGCGGGCATGTTCCAAATGGAAGATGTGTTTAAAGCCATGGAAGCGCAGAAAACCAAAACGCTGCCGGAATATCCGCCATTACACCCAGCTATTAAGAAAATGAATTCGTAAAAGAATGTAATTCGTTGAATTACATAGCGCCTTCAGAGAAAGAGCGCATTAGATAAGAATATTTAAACAGGCTTTTTAACGGCTTTTATAAAGCCAAAACGACTTTCAGGAATGTATCATGAATCAGACCGTTACCGATCATCCCGTTTACCCTCATTTATTTCGTCCGTTAGATTTAGGCTTTACCACTCTTAAAAACCGCGTGCTTATGGGCTCTATGCACACGGGCTTAGAAGAATTACCTGATGGCCACAAACGCATGGCGGCATTCTATGGCGAACGTGCTAGAGGTGGTGTAGGTCTTATCGTTACAGGTGGTATTGGGCCAAATGAAGAGGGTGCTACTCACCCATCAACATTTCGATTAGATACAGACGAAGCGGTTAAAAACCATAAAGAAGTGACTGACGCGGTTCACATAGCAGGCGGTAAAATCTGTATGCAAATTCTGCATACGGGCCGCTATGCGTATAGCCCTAAGCTTGTTGCACCTTCTGCGGTTCAAGCGCCTATTAATCCGTTTAAGCCAAAAGCGCTTGAAGCAGACGAGATAGAAAAGCAAATTAAAGATTTCATCACTGCCGCAACCCAAGCCCAGCGTGCGGGTTACGATGGCGTTGAGATAATGGGGTCTGAGGGGTATTTCCTTAATCAGTTTATTGCTAGACGAACTAACCACCGCGATGATGAATGGGGCGGTGAATACGAAAACCGTATACGTTTGCCAATTGAAGTGGTACGCCGCGTGCGCGAGGCGGTAGGCAAGAACTTTATCATTATTTATCGTTTGTCGATGCTTGACCTCGTGGAAGGTGGCTCTACTTATGATGAAGTCGTGCAGCTTGGCAAAGAAATCGAAAAAGCCGGTGCCACTATTATTAACACCGGTATTGGCTGGCACGAAGCGCGTATCCCAACCATTGCCACTAAAGTACCGCGAGCGGCATTTACGTGGGTTACCGCAAAATTCCGAGAGGCGCTCTCAATTCCGGTAATCACATCGAACCGTATCAACACGCCTGAAGTGGCTGAAGACGTGCTGTCCCGCGGCGATGCTGACATGGTGTCTATGGCACGTCCGTTCTTGGCAGACCCTGACTTCGTCCGCAAAGCCCAGCAAAATAAAGCCGACGAAATTAATACCTGTATTGGTTGTAACCAGGCCTGCCTTGACCATGTATTCAACGGCAAAATGACCAGCTGTTTGGTAAACCCTCGTGCGTGTCATGAGCTTGAAATTAACATCAAGCCTGCAGAAACCAAAAAGCGTATTGCTGTAGTAGGCGCAGGCCCGGCTGGATTAGCAGCGGCAGTGACCTCTGCCGAGCGCGGTCACGATGTTGTGATTTATGATACATCTAGTGAAATTGGTGGGCAATTTAATATTGCCAAACAAATTCCAGGTAAAGAAGAGTTCTACGAAACGCTACGTTATTTTAAGCGCCAGATTGAGCTTCATAAAAATATTACTCTCAAATTGAATACTTACGTTGATGCGGCTGCGCTAAACGATGAAGGGTTCGATGAAGTGATGATTGCGACGGGCATTAAGCCGCGCACGCCAGCGATTGAAGGTATTGAGCACGAAAAAGTGCTGACCTATATCGAAGTATTGAAGGAAAAGAAACCCGTTGGCAATAAAGTGGCCATTATCGGTGCTGGTGGTATTGGTTTTGATACCGCGGAGTACTTGTCTCATGGCAAAGAAACGCCGAGCCAAGATATCCCTGCATTTATGAAAGAGTGGGGCATTGATATGACCTTCTCGGCTCGCGCGGGCATTGAAGGTGTTAAGCCGCAGCCGGAGCCGTCGCCGAGAGAGATTTTCCTATTACAGCGCAAGACAACTAAAGTTGGCGCGGGTTTAGGTAAGACAACGGGGTGGGCACACCGAGTAGGCTTGCTAGCCAAAGGCGTGACCATGATCCCAGGTGTGAGCTACGACAAAATTGATGATGAAGGGCTACACATTACGGTAGAAGGCAATAGCCAGGTATTGCCGGTAGATAACATCATCATCTGTGCAGGCCAAGAGCCGATGCGTGATATCGTTGAAGGCTTAAACATGCCTTATCACTTAATAGGTGGTGCTGATGAAGCGTTGGAGCTAGATGCTAAACGCGCCATTGACCAAGGTACACGGGTATGTGCTGCGGTTTAATGACCTAGTGCAAAAACACAGTCAGAAATATAAGTGCCACATTTAGAGGTGCTTAAGATTGATGGTAACCCCTCTTTTTCGGAGGGGTTTATTTTTTCTAATCGCCGAAAGCCGTTATTTTTATATAAAAACTGAAACCAAACCAGTTTCCGCCTGTTGAAGTTACCAAGACCTGCTATTATCGTTTCTTTTTTTTGAGATAAATATGACGTTCAGCAACACTCAAGACTTAGTTCAAGCCGTTAGCAATTCACCAGAGACTATCGAGTTTAACGACGTTATTGCGCTTATCGATAGCGCGTTTGTTTTCACGCCCACCGCTTTCACTAATGGTGACGTGAAAAACGAAGCCAATCAGAATAACGGCTCTTGCAAACTGCTCGCACTGGGTGAGCATTTAAACCTAAACCAAGCGCAAACCCTAGCCTTATTTGGGCGCTTTTATCGTGAAGACGTACTTACTAACCCAGATGGTAACGACCACGCTAATATCCGTAACTTTATGAAAACGGGGCATGAGGGCGTGGCGTTTGAGACATTTCCATTAGTTGTAGTAAATGCCGATTAGTGGCTTTTTACAGGTAGTACGCTTGCCCATTAAGACATGCAAAGCATTACCTCAGTAATGCGGCAAGTTGTCTACCGCCTAACTTTAGACTGGAATAAGCGGTACGACGCTTCATCGCCTATTTTTTGTGAAAGTGACAACCCAAGCTGATAAGCGAATTATCAGGCTGCCTCTTTATGGCTTTTTTTAGCATGCTGAGCACGCTTTTCGTCTGACCTACACTATCTAAAGCAAGGGCGTAAATATACCAATTTTGTGGGTTGTCAGGGCCAAGTTCTGTTGCTTTTTTAAAGAGTGTAACTGCAGTTGGTTTATCTTGTTTACGAACATGCAGCATGCCTAACGAATAATGGATGAGCGCGCTATCAGGCAAATTGCTCATCCCATCAATGAGGGTTTGTTCTTCTAACTGAAGTTTATTTTGAGCGCGATACAATTCGGCCAAGTTGATGTAGTTCGCCTCAAAGTAAGGATCTACAGTTAGACCTTGTTTTAGCAGCTTTTCTGTTTGATGAATATTGCCGAGCTGATATTCAACCAGACTTTGATTGAGGTTACCTTCGCCCCGCCATTGATTTACGGTATTCGACAATCTAAGTTCTTTTAGCGCTTTGTGTATTTGCAGCATAATGCGATGCCATATCACCGTGGCAAGATGCGCACGACACATTGATTTCATCAAACTGGCTGTCGAATGTAAGCGTCTTAGTGTCAAAATTACGCTTTAGACCGCTTGAGTGGCAGTCTGCACACATACCATTCCAGTTTTGCATCGGTTGTTTCCAATGCAACCTGTCTATAGGAGTAATATCCTCAGATGGATAATTGGGGTACCAACGTTGGCCGCCTTTTGATTTGTCGCGAGCATCCCAAGCAAAAGGAAAAACTTGAAGATTACCTGCTTGTGTTTCGATGAGGTATTGCTGCAACGGAAAATGACCAAAAACATAAGTAATCGGATAGATATTCGTACCTCCTGCTTCCGTCAACTCTGCAAAAAATTTACCGTCGTTTTTGAAAAAGCGTGCGTTCTGCGTAAAGTGAGTTATAGAAACATTATCGAAATTGGCAAGCACGGTCTTATCATCAGCATGGGCCATTGCTTTAGCGTGGTCTGATTGTTGCCACAACGTAACTTGTTCCTGATGGCAGCTCACACAATTAGCATACTCTTGTGCATGTATACTTCTAACTAAACCTGTTAGATAAATTATGCTGAAAAGAAAAACCAACCGTGGCATTACAACTGCTGTCTGAATATTTGTGAACTTTTGAACTTTATCACAGGGCACGAGCAGCGTTAAACAAAGTTTGCGCGCTAATTATCACGCTCTGTTAAGATCAATTCACTAGACTGGGGCATTATTGCAAAGTCAAATTGGCCTAAGACGTTCATTCCCAATAATCCATCAGAATCGGGTAATGCGTCTTCGGGCAGCACGATGGCAGAAACATCGTTGAACTCATAGCCAGCAAAGTAAAATCGCGGTATTTGTACTAGTGGAGCTTCAATTGTTCCTGACGCGGTTCTAACGTTGAAGTTACCGATAAACGTGAGGTTGCGCATACGACCCAAGCGAGCAAACAATCGCGATGATATGGCAGTGGTACTGGCACCCGTATCTAAAATCATGGTGGCTTTTTGGTTAAGCGCCTTTGCTTCAAGGCGATATTGGTCACCAATACGCTGCAAAGCTACGCGAGTTTGATAACGTGCGGCCTCAGCGTCTGGTGGCGCTAGTTCGCTTTCGTTTGGCGTGTTATCTGTGTTGGCGATATCGCGCATTTCATAGGCTTTATTGCGAATGATATTTGCGTCTCTATCGTTTAATGGCAGGGCGGCAAGCACGTCTTCCATTAACGTAAGCTTTTGCTGATAGGCGTAGGCTTCAGCCAGGTTAAGAGTGTAGTGTTTCGCGTCGGGTATGCGCTGATATAAAGGTTCGTTCAATCTTGCTACCAGTTCCCATTGTTCGTCTTGACTTAACTGCGTTTGTGCCTGTTGATACAAGGTAGCAATTTTTGTGTCTATAAATGTCAGTGTTTCGTTTGAAAGAGGCAGTTCAGCTAAGTCGTAGTAATGGACAAGTGCTGTCGGAAGCGGTTTCGTAAGTTCAATTAGCTCACCTTCTAGCAACAGTAGTGACTCATTAAGCGGGTCATTTTTCAAATACTTTGTAAGCTCAGTGGCGAGCAACGCATACTGTCCGTCATTAAGTAGAGTCGTTAAGGCTACTATATCATTTTGGTCAATTTGTCGTTTAGATAAGCGCAAATCTTCACGCTCATTTGACGGTATGCTAGTTCTGTCAGCGTTTGGATAAGAGGTAGATTCACGTTGTTTGTTGAATGGCTCTATATTCCCTCTCGCCTGAGTTTCACTTTCTTGCGCTGCCTCATGTTGTAAACGATGCTCATAGTCTGCTTCTAGCTTATAAGCGCCGTCATTGTGCTGCTTTAAGTTAATCCATAGGTAAACATTGATGCCTAACGACACACATAGAAAAAGTGTAAGCAGAACTGCGAGCCATGTTTTCATTGTTGTTCACACGCCTTTCCATATACGTCCACAAATTGCTTAGGCATTCGTTTAGGCGCGCCAGTATCAAGGCTGACGCATACAAATGTGGTTATAGCATCAAATACGGTTTTGTTTCGCTTTGGGCAGATAAATTGAAACTGGCGTTTCAAGGTAAGTTTGCTATCGCAATGCACTATCCAAGTTGCGCATTCTAATGTATCTCCAAGATGTGTTGGTAGATGATAGTTAAGTTCGTGACGCTTTATCACCATACCTCTGTTTAGCGCCTGATAATCAGCAAACTGCAAGCCAAGTGCGTTTGAATGGGCCCAAGCTAAGCTTTCGAGCTGCGACAGGTACGCTACATTATTCACATGCTGATAGTGGTCGATGTGTGTTTCATCAATATGCCATTGCTGCACGTAGGGGTTGTCTAACATCCAATTAAGCGTTGGGTTGCTCAAACCTTTTCCTTACTCATATGTTTTGCTTTGATCCTACCTTGTTTCTTCACATCCTGGTAACGCGCCTCATACCACAGGCAGAGGGTTTTCTTCAGGTAACGTCAATTCATCACTCAATAACGTTTGCATTATCGCCTTTTCACGCACCAACACCGGCTGAATAAAGCTTTGCACATCACCAAGTGCTTTAAATGCATTGAACCCTCGCTCCAAAAATTCGTGTAGAGCCAGTAAGCCCGCTAATTTAGCTGGGCGGCGGGATAACGAAATCAACATACCTATACCACGAATCTTTATCACGTCAGAGAGTTGATCGCCCAAATGGGAAATTATGTCGATTTGATGCTCTCTTTCTTCCATTCTGCCCACATTTCGATAAGCCAAAGCGTAGTTATCTCGGTTGATGGGGGCCCCAGGAAAATGACGTTGTAAGTACTGGGCCATTGCCATATCTAAATCGAATGATAATGCATTTAATGATAAAGCATCGTCCATAGCGTTCATGGCTTTGTCGGGCAACACTTTCGCGAGCTTCGGAATTACGCGAACTAGGTCTGCGTCACGCTGGCTAAAATCTTTCGGCCCGTATAATTCATCTACAAAAAACGCCATGGCTTTTTGATAACGTTTTTGCTGCGCCAAATCGTCGTGCGTTACCAGTAGGCGTTCGCACTGCCAATGCTGCAGTTGATGAATGATAGGCATAACGCCCAGCTGATTGGCCAAATCACGAAGGGCATTTACCCGATGAATATGTTTAATTATCTCTTGCGCCAAATGACAAACTCCCTGTTGAGCTAGTGTGGCTTATCCGCTGTTGTAAACCTAGATTGACCTAAGCAAGCGTCCCTTTCAAGTGAGATGGCAAAGTTTTACTGGTATACTCTGCTGCCATTAGTTTAGCCCGCTTATTTAGATTTTTAATAAACGTAATGAACAGTCAAAGTAGTCAGTCATCATTGAACAATGTTCTTAACAACGAGACCGCTAGTGCGCAGCACCCGGGTATAGAAAAAGACAGCGATGTACCCACGTTAATATCACTATTTAATAGCACGTTTGAAGATTTCAATACGCGCTTGGTTTTGGGTGATGATGAACCTATTTACATCCCAGCGGGTAGCGAAAAGCCTTACCATCAAATCGTCTTTGCTCATGGTTTTTTTTCGAGTGCCTTACATGAAATTGCGCATTGGTGTATTGCAGGAGAAAAGCGTAGGCTTTTAGAAGATTACGGTTACTGGTATTGCCCTGATGGCCGCGATGCAGCGCAGCAAGCAGACTTTGAAAAAGTAGAAATTAAGCCACAAGCCATCGAATGGGCGTTCACCGAAGCCGCAGGCAGAAAATTTCAGGTGAGTACGGATAATTTAAATGACGCAGAACCCGACAGAGAAGGCTTTACTAAAAATGTTGCTGCACAGCTAGCACTTTATAAAGCCCATGGCTTTCCGCCTAGAGCTGAACGTTTTATCAACGCCTTAGCAACCACTTTTTGCAAAAAGACACACGATGATGCCACTGGAGCAGATGCCGCATGATAAATAATGATTCTGACCGCTCAGCCATTTTTAAACTTGGTATTCTGGTAAACCCTTTTGCGGGTATAGGCGGAGCCCTTGCTCTTAAAGGTAGCGACGGTGCAGAAATTAGAGAAAAAGCATTGGCGATGGGAGCAGAGAAGAAAGCCAATGAAAAAATGGCAAAAGCACTCAGTATCCTTGAAGCATTGTCGGGGAAATTTACCGTAGTGACAGCGGCGGGCGATATGGGCGAAACAGTCTGTGAATCGCTAGGTATTCCTTATGAGGTAATTTACACGCCTAGTGCTGCACAAACCGAGGGCGAAGATTCAGAGCGCGCAGCGAAGGCGATGGTCGAGGCAAACGTCGACTTGCTGCTTTTTGCAGGCGGCGACGGCACAGCCCGTAATATCTGTAGCGTAGTCGGCACACAAGTCCCCGTGTTGGGTGTGCCCGCCGGTTGCAAAATTCATTCTGGCGTTTACTGCGTGTCGCCGTCAGCGGCAGGGCAGGTAGTAAGTCAGATGATCGCAGGCGAGCTCGTGAGTGAAATGGATGCCGAAGTACGTGATATTGACGAAAACGCATTTCGCGAGGGCAAAGTTATTGCCAAACACTATGGTGAAATGCGCGTACCGGCAGAACTCACTTATGTTCAAGCCGTAAAAATGGGCGGCAAAGAAGACGAAGCGCTGGTATTGGACGACATTGCTGCTTATGTCAGCGAAATTATGGAAGATGAACCTGACACCTATTTTGTTATGGGCTCTGGTTCGACCGTAGGTGCGGTTATGGATTTCCTTGGCTTAGACAATACTTTGCTAGGTGTTGACGTGGTTAAACAAGGTGAGTTAATCGCAAGTGACGTGACTGCCAGCGAACTAATTGCGCTGACAAAAGACAAACCCACCAAAGTGATTTTGACGGTTATTGGTGGTCAAGGGCACATTTTAGGGCGTGGGAATCAACAGTTAAGCCCAGCGTTTATTCGGCAAATTGGCAAACAAAATATGCTTGTTGTCGCCACTAAGCAAAAACTGCAGGCATTAAACGGAAAACCGCTTCGCTTAGACTCAAGCGACGCTGCGCTAGACGTTGAACTAGCAGGCGCGTTCTCGGTTATTACGGGCTACAAAGACAAAGTGCTTTGCCAAGGAGTTTAAAGACTCAGTCCAAAATAACCAGGCTGATAGATTACTTTTAAAACCAAATTTAATGATCTCGAACTAATAATAGAAATTTAGAAATAAAGAACTGAAATTAACAACAGGAAGGAGTAAGGCGTGTTACCACCTGCTGCAGCACCAGAAAGTGTCGTTAAAGCTATCGCAAATATTGAGGCATCACTTGATGACGTGGTAAATCACGGTAGTGATGACGAACTATTTATTGCCAGCTACTTGCAAGGCCATTTTGCCGTTGAGGCTCGCCAATTAGAGATGCAAGAGGGCGCTACTGTTGCGATGCTTAATGACAAAATGCTCGAAAGCCTTAATAGTGCTTTCGCTAACAATGAATTAGAAAACGAAGATGCAAAGCAAGTGAAAGCGCTTTGGGCACGATTAGTCGCAATGTAATTGCGGCTTGCTCAGCTAACGTTTCTTCCAAAAAAACTATCTCAGAGTGCGTCCTTTTTACCCTTTTTACAATCCATAACAGTTTTATTTGCGCTAACCTTATTTCCGCCGCTTATTTACGAAGAAGATCATGCTTATGATATACTGTTTACTGGTACCAGAACCGAACAAGACGTACAAACGATTACGCGAGGTGACCTTGTCAACTTTAAAAACACGTGGTTACGCCCCGACAACGCGACAATTTTTGTCGTTGGCGACACTACGTTAGATGCCATAAAACCCATGCTTGAAAAAGAGTTTGGTAAATGGAAAGTGAAAGGTAACAAAGGCACGAAACAATTTGAACGAAAGGGCCGAGGAATTACTCGGCCTTTTTTATTCAGAATTATTCACTAAATTCGTCAAAAGCACGTAAAGCATCGGCAGCATACATAAATGATGGGCCGCCTCCCATATAGACGGACATACCGCACACTTCTTCGATTTCTTCACGGGTAGCACCTAAATGCACTAGCGCTTTAGCATGAAAGCCTATGCAGCCATCACATCGTGTTGCGATGCCAATGGCAAGGGCAATAAGCTCTTTCGTTTTTTTATCTAACGCGCCGTCGGCGGTCGCCGCTTTGGCCATATCAGAAAATCCCTTCATGACTTCTGGCACGCCTTTTTTAACCTCGGCTAGATATGGATTTAAACTATCGGTAATTTCTTTATATGACTTCGTCATAGCGTTCCCCTGATGAAAATGTAATGGATTATTAGGCTTGAACATCTATAGATACTCAGGCTTAATCTAAATAAAATTCAAAGCAAATCTTATCGTTCAACACACACCTATTTTAGTCAAAATGTTAATAGTGCGTTATGACGTAAGTCAATAACTGTCAAGGATATCGTACAAATGCGCCTTTTGTTGAATGGTTCGAAAGACCAGAATGCACTAAAGTGAAGGCAGTTTAATTTATCGCCTTGATTCTTATTTTGAAGCTCCTCTTATCTGCTAACAAAGCAAAAATTATCCGTTCTCTCGAGCGCACGATTGCAATTTTTCTAATCAATCTGTTTTGTGTTTCGTTAGTGTTTGCGTCGGAGTCAAATAAGTTAATGAATGAGTATGCGGTCGAACTTTTAACCGCTGAAGATGGCTTTGTTTCATCAGAAATCTATTCCATAGTCCAAGACCGCCAAGGTTTCCTTTGGTTTGGTACCGCGGAAAATGGCCTGATGCGATACGACGGCCGCAACGTAAAGCTCTTTGAGTCAAATAGCGAAAACGAGCAAAGTCTTTCTCATAACGATGCCGGCAACTTAATGTTGGATGCTGAGGGCAATATTTGGGTGGGAACGTGGGGCGGTGGTGTCAACAAATACGAGCCTACAACTGGTCGGTTTGTACGCTACTCAAACGTGCCTAACGAAGCAGACTCTTTATCATCAAACCGAATACAGTCACTTTTTCAAGATAGCACAGGTGATATCTGGCTGGGATCTTACGATAAAGGGCTTAATCGTTTTTTGGGCAATGGGCGATTCCAGCGAGTTCAAAAAATACCTGGAGTTAAAAATAGCCTTTCCCATAATCGCATTTGGGACATCATTGATAACGATGCCGATAGTCTTTGGGTAGCAACCAGCTATGGGATTAATTTACTCGATAAAAAAACGTTAAACGCCAAGCATTTCCTGCCGGATCCGAAAAATAAAACGGCTACAGGCGCAAACGAAATACGCAGCTTACTCCGTACATCTTCTCATCAAATATTTGTCGCGACGCAAAATGGGCCCTTCTTATTTCTTCCCAGTTCCGGTGTTTTTCTGCCTCAAACAACACGAGATGGTGAATCATTAAGTCAAGTAAACTCAATGATCGAGGATCATGATGGCCAAATATGGTTCGTCACCACCGAGGGACTGTATCGTCATGCCAGAGAGGGGAACTATGTTGAGAAGGTCGATTTTGGTTATGAAAACGGCCTTCGTATTATCTTTGAAGACCATACTAAAACCAAGTGGATTACCAGTGAGGTTCATGGGATTTTTAAGTTCTCTCCTCGCGGTAAATTAAAACAAATCAATAGTGAATTACTAACCGCACCAAGCGGTATCGCACTTGATAACAGCGATGAAAATGGCGATGTACTTATCGTCACGGCAAACGCCGACGTGTTCAAATGGAAAGTTAAAGAAGAGCTCCTGCAAAAAGAACACGATTCGGTATTCAAAGAGCTTGAAGGTTATAAAGAGCGTGGGGTTATAGAAAGACCAATTATAGTGCCTGATCAAGCGGGTTTTCTGTGGGTCGCACAAGACAACTTTGTGGCCAAAGTCGACCGACGCACTAAAACAGTAAGTCGAATTGAATACCCTAATACTGACAGTGATTATCGCCAGTTTCGAGAGTTTAGAGCGCTTGAACTAGATAATGACGGTAATGTTTGGATTGGTACCTACAAGCACGGTATCTACATTTACAACAAACTTTCCGGGGAGTACAAGCACCTCACAACCAAAGACGGTTTAACGCATCCAGAAATTCACAGCTTATACAAAGACGCTAGCGGTAATATGTGGGTGGGCACGGGGGGAGGTGTGAATTTGTGGTCAGTTAATAGTCAAAGTTTCACGTTTTTTAGTGGCGCAGAGGACCATGCGGGAAGTTTAGTTGATAGCATTGTTGAAGATATCCACCAAACGAGTAATGGAGAAATATGGGTAGCAACACAAAGGGGCTTGTTCAAATATTTCGCAGAGTCAAAATCCTTTCAGCATTTTAGTGAGAAAAATGGGCTGCCCACCACTTTAATAAGAGCGATTGCTGATGGCGACGACGGCAGACTGTGGCTTACCACCAATAAAGGTGTTCTTCTCTATAATCCCGACACACAAAATGTTATTAGCTACAACCGTACTACAGATTTGGCAGGCAAAAACTTTTACTCAGATAGCTTAGTTAAAGCGAGTGGAAAAACTTTCTTTACGAGTAGTCAGCGGGGAATAGAGTACTTCAAATACAACCAAGAGCAAACCGACGCCGTTAGCGCAAACATAGTTCTCACTGGTTTTAAAAAGATGGGGGAATCGGTAGAGCTCGATAAGCCGCTGTCCTATGTCACTGATATCGACCTTTCTTATGAAGATTACTTTTTTTCATTAGATTTTGCGCTATTGGATTTTTCAGATCCTAAGCGTGCCCGCTTTGCTTACAAATTAGAAGGGTACGATGAGCAGTGGATTGATATTGGAAATCATGATTCGGTGTCGTTTACCAACTTAAATGGTGGTGACTACAGGTTACTCGTAAAAGCCATGAAACCAAATGGAGAGTGGGGTGATGGTACTCTATCCTTAAATTTACATGTGGCCGTAGCACCATGGAAAAGCTGGTGGGCATACACTATCTATGGCTTAATTTTGTTAGGTATGGTTGTTTCGGTGATTTACCTGCGCACCCGCTTACAACAAACGGAAATTACAAAACAAAAGCGCTTTGTTCAAACACTAGAGCAGCAGGTATCTGAAAAAACCGCATCGCTCAAAGCGCAAGCCAACCATTTGAAGCAGGCACTAGAACAAGCAGAAGAAGCAACGAAACTGAAGTCTGAATTTCTTGCCAATATGAGCCATGAAATTAGGACGCCGATGAATGGCGTTATAGGTATGCTCGGTCTGTTGAAGAAGAGTGAGCTTACTGCAGAACAGAATCAGCGGTTAAACATTGCTAGGTCTAGCGCTAACTCATTGCTCGTACTCATTAATGATATTCTAGACTTTTCGAAGATAGAAGCGGGCAAGCTTGAGCTAGAGTCGGTAGATTTCGACCTAAGGGCGTTGGTGGAAAGTGTTGCGCTATCAGTAGCTCACTCGGCACAAGAAAAAGGTTTAGAAGTGATCGTTGATGTCCTTAAAGTTAACGATACAAAGATACATTCAGATCCAAACCGAATTCAACAAATTCTGACTAACCTTTTAAGTAATGCCGTTAAATTCACTGAACAGGGTGAGATATACATTGCTGCAAAGTTACTTCCAAGTGATGTTGAAAGTGAAGCTATACTTCACTTAACCGTAAAAGATACGGGTATAGGTATACCAGAATCAAAACTTCCTCATTTATTTGACGCCTTTACTCAAGTAGATGCCTCTACAACCAGGCGCTTTGGAGGAACTGGACTTGGTTTAAGTATAACTAGGAAACTGTGTCAGCTATTGGGAGGGGACATAAGCGTTACGTCAGAGCTTGGCAAAGGAAGTTGCTTCAACGTTATATGTAAAGTTTCGGGTTCGGAGGAAAGCATGAAACTGCAACCCGAACTTGTTAAAGAAAACATACGTTGCTTAGTGGTAGATAACAATGCGTCAACAAGACAATCCATGCAAACTCAGCTTGAATATTGGGGGGTGAATGCGTTAACTACATCATCATTAGAAGAGGCGGCAGCGCTTTGCTCAGCTGATGAGGGCAGTAAACAAGACCCGTTTAATATTGATATTTTGTTCTTGGAAAAAGTGGTTGTTGAACACGAGCAAGACACCCAGTTACTGAACGTTAAGGGTGTCGAAAACTTAAAGCTCGGTCGTATTATCCTGATGACTAAACTGAGCGATGTCGATAGCTACAGCGAGTATAGAGGACTGCCAATAGACGAGTGTCTGCCTAAGCCCATAACAACTTCAGATTTACTAAGAATACTTGAAACTACGGTAGGTAAAGCCGGTACGCGAAACGATGTGCATACACAGCCTTTAGTTATGGGTACTATAGATTCTGCGGAGCAACATTCAGCTGAAGCGCTAGTAGAGCTAGAAACTGAAAACAGCCCCCTCGCTATCGAAGCAACACGAATTTTGTTAGTTGAAGATAACGCGATAAATCAACTTGTCGCTACTAATGCGCTCGAAAGCGAAGGCTATCGGGTAGATGTGGCAAACAACGGTCTAGAAGCGTTAAATATGTTGAAGTGCAGTGATCCTAAAGCACAATACAGCGCAATTATTATGGATTGCCAAATGCCCGAAATGGATGGGTTTGAAGCAACTCAATGCATTCGTGAAGGCGCGGCGGGAGATATTTACAAAAATACGCCCATAATCGCGATGACGGCCAATGCCATGCAAAGCGACAAAGATATGTGCATGGCAGCAGGTATGGACGACTTTCTTACCAAGCCCATCGATAATCAGAAAGTAACGTCGACCTTACAGAAATGGCTAAACAAAAATAACTAGGCACTCGCCAAAAAGGAAATAAACGCGTTAATATGCAACAAGTTTTTAACATGTTGTGAGAGCGTTAATGCTAAATCGAGCATCAAAACCCTTCGTAAAACTCGTCGAAAGATATCTTCCCGATCCTTATATTTTCGTTTTATTACTTACCCTAATTACGCTCGCTTTTGCGGTGGTCATTCAAGACCAAACTCCACTTACCACAATTCAACAGTGGGGAGACGGATTTTGGGGGCTGCTCACATTTTCAATGCAAATGTTTTTGGTGCTAGTCACAGGGTTTATGCTGGCATGCACGCCGTTAGTAAAAGCCTTACTTGAAAGGCTGGCGAGCTTAGCGAAAAGCCCTGGGAGTGCCATTGTGCTGGTCACCTTGGTGTCGCTTATCGCAAGCTGGATAAACTGGGGCTTCGGTCTTGTTGTAGGCGCGTTGTTCGCTAAAGCCTTAGCAAGAAAAGTGTCGGTTGATTATCGGTTATTGGTGGCAAGCGCGTACTCAGGCTTTATTGTATGGCATGGTGGTTTAGCGGGCTCTGTGCCCTTAACTATTGCGACGCCGGGTCATTTTTCAGAAGCACAGATTGGCGTAGTTGGCACTGGCGAGACTATTTTCAGTGGGTTTAACTTGCTGTTATTGGCAATCATGTTCGTGATTATACCTCTTGTTAATCGTTTAATGTTACCGACTGAATCTGAAAGCATTATTGTCGATAGCGCCAAGCTAAAAGATGACGCTTTCCCTTCGGCAACAAGCGAACGGCCCGCCGACAAACTTGAAAACAGCAAGGTGCTTGGGTTACTCGTAGGCTTTGCAGGGCTTGCTTATCTCATCAACTACTTTGTTTCAGGGGGCGGGCTTAATCTCAATATCGTTAATACGCTATTTCTCTTTCTCGCTATTGTCCTTCACGGTACACCACGCAATGTACTGCACAGCCTGCAGCAAGCCGTTCAGGGCGGTAGTGGTATTGTTATACAGTTCCCATTTTACGCGGGGATCATGGCGGTAATGGTTCAATCAGGATTGGCACAAACCATGTCAGAGTGGCTGATTAGCTTTGCATCTGCAGAGTCATTGCCAGTATGGAGTTTTATTAGCGCAGGCATTGTTAATATTTTTGTGCCATCGGGGGGAGGTCAGTGGGCAGTGCAAGCCCCAGTAATCTTGCCTGCTGCCGCAGAACTTGGTGCCGAAATAAATAGAGTTGCAATGGCGGTAGCGTGGGGTGATGCGTGGACTAATTTGATTCAGCCATTTTGGGCGCTACCCGTACTTGCCATAGCTGGCCTGAAAGCCAAAGACATTATGGGCTTTTGCTTGGTTCAGCTTATCGTAACCGGTGTCATTATTTCCTTGGTATTGCGGTTTGTGTGAGGCAAATAACTTCCAGCGTTAAGGCGAGTTGTCTAACAGGCAAGTGCCGCACCTTTTTAGCGAAGACCTGAAAAGCCAAGTTTTTCAACATATACCCTTAAACATTATAGTCTTTCATATTTAACGTATTGTGAATGCTAGGAATGCGTTCTTCTGCATGGTGATTTACATACAGCAGTGTACTTGTGCCTGCTTTAGCCAATATATCAATAAGCTTAAGCGCTTTTTGGCGGTTGAAGTCGTCTAAACCATTGCAAGGTTCATCCAAAATAAGCACGGCGGGGTGCTTAACCATAGAACGTGCAATAAGTACTAATCGCTGGTCACCAAAAGATAGTGACTGAAACGGCGTGTTCTTTTTCTGTTTCAGACCTAGTACTTCAAGCCACTGCTCTGCCACCATGCGCTCCGCTTGCGTGGGGCGGGTGTACAGACCAATACTGTCGTGAAAGCCTGAAATGATAACGTGCTCAACACTTGCATTCACTTTGTACTGCATATGGAGCGCATTTGACATAATTCCAATGTGCTTTTTAATGTCCCATATGCTCTCGCCTGTGCCACGTTTTATGCCAAACATTGTTAAATCGTTGGTATAACAATGGGAATTATCACCGGTAAACATTTGAAGTAAACAGGTTTTGCCTGACCCATTAGGGCCAGTGATCTGCCAATGCTCATTTTTGTTAAGTGTAAAGTTAAGCTTTTCAAATACGGTTCGCTCATCGAAGCGCACGAACCCATCTTTAAGCTGAATTAAGGTATGAGGTAGTGAATCTAACTCACTGTTTTGAACATTGCGGTTGGGGTCATCGCCGTGTTTGTTTTTAGCGTTAAGGGCTGAGGGAACATCGATATCATCAGACTCTAGTGCAAACCAGGTGCTTAATTCTGAGCGCAAATCGTCATAGTTAAGTTTATCTTCAGATTCCCACGTAATAGCCAAGTCATCCATGACAATCAACTGGGCTTGCATATTCTTGGGAATATCTGCGAGCTTGTTGGCGGTAAGCACTAAAGAAGCCTGCTGCTGAGAAACAAGAAAGCGACTAAATGCATTTATAGCTTCAACATCTAAACCTTCGAAGGGTTCATCAAGCAAAATAATAGAGGCATTACTTAGCCATGCCAACATGATAATAATTTTGCGGGTTTCACCTGTTGAAAGTGAAAGAAACGCATTATCTAGCAGATGCTCAATTCTAAGCGCAGAGACGAGTTCGTCGTAATAAGGGTGGTATTGATAATCCTCATTAGTCTGTGCGAATAGTTCGCGAACCTGTGTTGGCTCAGCTATTACGTCTAAAATATCCGCACTGTCTTTTTGTTTTTCCTCTTCAATTATCGCTTGCTGTTTAAAAACCGAAACCTCTGCAACAACCGAACTACATTCACGACTACCGCTTGCTACCTTCCCACTACCGGCAAGCGCGGAAATTAAGAGTGATTTCCCGCTACCGTTTCTGCCTGCAATAAGGAAGTGCGACGGCGCACTTTCAGTACAGAGCGCTAGTGAAAATGCAGGAGTAATGTATTGATTAGAAAGCTTTATTTGAAATTCAGAAAGGTACAGCATTAATGATCGCGAGTGAATATAAAGTAGAACCATTGTGAAGTTTTCTGATTACCTGTCAATGGTGTTATTCCTCAGTAGAGCTAATTAGCCAACTGTGCCTTTCGAAAATGGTGCTCTATGTCTCATCACGATTATCGTGGGAACCTTGATGTAATCTACACCTCTTAGTATTTGTATTAAAAACCAACAGCTTCAAATTTAATACTTATTGCCCCAATAGATTAGCTAAGAGAACAAGGAATGATTACGTTTAAAAAAGGATTTACACTAATCTGTGTAGCACTCATTTATTTTATTATTTCGGTTTTAATACACGAGCTAGGGCACGGAATAGCAGGGAAAATATTAGCGATGGGGCAGTTAGTCATTGCTGTTTGGCCTGGCTTCGAAATTTTTCCGGAAATTGGGGCGCTGAATAATATAAAGCATTGGCCCGGCAGTGCGGTAGCAGTTGTTAGTTTCATTCCAGAGGTAAAATCTTTAAGTGTTGATATTCACCGCGAATTTAACTCTTATATTATAAAGCCTATCCTAAACATACAGCATAGCAGCGTTTTATACGACCAAAATCGTGTGGCGGTCGTGCTTTTGATGGGAAGTGGTACAACTTACTTAATCTCTTTGCTATGTATCATTTTCCTTTGGCTTTGCAGCCCTGTGGGTATCCTGAGAAAAGTGTGTGTCTTCGGCGCTTTTATGTTTTATGACCTGCTATGCTACTCAATTTTCCCAGTCTTTTTTGACCTTCGCCACTTAATATTTATCGGTGGGAAGCTGCCTGAGCCTGTTATCGCTCTTGCACAATTGGGAATGCCTTCAGAAATTTCAGTAACGTTAGTTGTGATTGTGTGTTGTACTCAAACGTATTTTATAAAGCGATTGCTGAGTAAAGAGTAAACAGATTGTTTAGAAAGGGATATCGAGTGGAAGAAGTAGTCATTGTTACAGGGTCGTTTATTGATTTAGCGGGTGGGAAGTAAAGCGCGTGATAACACTCAGAGATTTTAAAATGAGCGATGTAGGTAGACTGGTAGATATTTTGAATCAACCGTCGGTCACGCAATTTCTATCGACAAAAATTCCCAGCCCTTATACAAAAGAAGATGCCACATGGTGGATTCAAGAGGGGAGCAAAGAGGGTTTTATAAGAGCTGTAGAGTACGACGGCGAGTTAGTAGGGTGTATTGGTGTTAACCCAGGAAACTTTGAATATGAAAGAGCCGGAGAGGTCGGGTACTGGCTTTGTTCATCACATTGGCGAAAAGGGATTATGCGTGACGCGCTGCGCCAAATTATCGCCCTTACTTTCTCAAACACAATTATAGAGCGCATTTTTGCCTGCGTATTTTCATCCAATCTTGCTTCGCAAAAGCTGCTGTTAGATGCAGGGTTTAGGCAAGAAGCGATATTGCAACGCGCCATTTTTAAAAATGGACGGTTTTACGATAGCCATATTTTTGCCATCTTGAGATAGCTAAAAGGTAATTCCCCAATAAAAGTGTTTTTCTGTGTCTGACAAAACAACCTTCATAAGATGCATTCTATAAAAAGGAATTTTTGTGAAAAAAACGGTTATATCAATTCTACTCGTTTTCCTGGTAATCGTTTGCGCGGGGCTATTAGTGCCAGAAAAACTCGTAATTCCAGTAGAGGGGGCATCCTCTAACGACTGGAATCACAATACGTTTTGGTATGAGCCATGGGGCAGCTCTGGTGTACACAAGGGGATAGACATCTTTGGGGCAAAAGGTACGCCTGTTCAATCCGCTACCGCAGGTTATGTTATCTACACAGGCGAATTGGGAAAAGGAGGGAACGTTGTCGCGGTTCTTGGCCCCAAATGGCGCGTACATTATTACGCTCATTTGCAAGAAGTTACTGTAGAGGAGGGGGCTTGGTTATCTCAAAAAGAAAAAGTGGGAACCCTTGGCGATACTGGCAATGCCAAAGGTAAGCAGCCTCATGTTCATTATTCGATACTTTCTCTTATTCCTTTGCCATGGAAAGTAACGTCTGAACCTCAAGGTTGGAAAAAAATGTTTTTTCTTAATCCTCACGAAAAGTTGCTGTAGGCGCAAATGCAAGGATGAGAGCTTTTTTAGGAAAATACATACTTCATATTGATGATATCGCAGGAACGAGCGGCCAAAGCAACACTGGCCGCGTTTGCCTAACACGTCAATTTGCCAAGATGTTTTGTATCAAGTCTTCTGTATCTACAATTGGGTCTTTGCCAAACCATATGGACCACAAGGCGTTAGCCAACGCTTTGTTTTCAGTTTCGACAACTAAGTTATTATTGAAAAACACACTAAGCTTATCTGAAGGAAGTCTAGATATTGTTAAGGTCGAATGTTTTTTTACTTCATCTTGAAATCCAGAGGATAGTCTCTCAATATCCTTTTTAATTGTATTTAGGTCAGCATCGACGTTATTTTGCTCAATGCCTTGCATAAGGGCTTCTTCTATTTGCTCTCGTGATACATCTCTCAGGAATTCTAGTTCGATGCGCTGTTGTGTATTTGCATTTAAGATGAACGTGATAAGCGAATCTTTAGTGGGAAAGTCACCTTTAGGCTTTACCATAAAGTGGCTAAGTCTGTAGACGTTAAAGAAAAAGCGTTTTTTAATTGTTGTACCGCTCAATGAAAGGCCATCGGCGGTTTTTATTACAGCGTTTTCCAGTGAATCGTCATAGGTATATGACGAATCAGTCGCGGCAATGACCGATAAAGAAAAGCAAGACATGACTAAAAAACTAAAGACGCGGCTAAAAACTACTTGCGACAAAACTGTTCCTCTGAAAAAGCTGTTGAAATAGGTAACAAGGGGAATACTGATATCGTTAATTACAATTAACGACTACTTACGATCAATTTCGATACTTTCTCAGTACGAAGATAAATGACAAAAATAGAGCATCTCTTGAAGTTTATACGTTTTCTTCTTTTCGTTCCCCTTATTACTACTTTAAGTAAACAAAGTCATGCAGATTACCTGCAAGGTTGTGATGATCCCGAGTATCTAGAGTATATCGATCAGCGTTTTACGTATCTTGATTCAAGGAATCGTCGATTGCTTAATGATACGTTGCAAGATTATCAACTGAGTTTATCTAACCACAGCAATCCATATAAGGTGCTTAATGTTTTAAGCCGGCACATAAAATATAGCGCGCAGTTTGAGCCTATTGAGATTGCAGAATTCAAGATAGAGCGCGCATTCGACGTTGCGAACAAAATGAGCATTGAACAACAAATTGCGGGCGACGTTTACGATGGCTTTAGCAGTGAAAACCACTCCGTAGATATCGCAAGAGCATGGATTGCCTACCGAAAAGGCGACCTAAAGAAGGCATTTAACGCCCTTCATAATTCAATAAATGATATAGATTCTGCATTTCTTAGCGCTTTTGGCCCAGACTTTGATTTGGTGCGTCAACTTTATAATGATGGTTATGTTGAACCAGTTGTCGCGTATATTAAAAAAACCGAATTGTTTTGGATTGGCAAGCGGCCTAACACACTACGCAGTGCGTGGCTTAATATGATTAAGGCCGGCTGTAAAATACAATTCGACTCTATCGATACAATAAAAGCTAAGCAATTAGGGCTTACCGTGATTGACGTTCAAAAAGCGCTTGGTTTCGATTAACAGGTATGTTTGCTTTTATCGCCATCTAGCCACGATTTAAATTTAAAGCAGCGAAATGCGAGGGATCTCAAGATATGGACGTCATAGATATTAAGACTTTTATTCCAAGCAAAAACTACGACATTTCTAAAGCATTTTATTCTGAGATTGGATTTAATGCAGAATACGTAAATGAAGACCTAACACTGTTTGAAAATGGTGATTGTCTATTCTTTCTTCAGCGCTTCTATAATCCTGAATTGGCGAATAACTTTATGCTACAAATATGTGTAGCAGACATTCAGAACGCTTTTGATTTGTGCTCGCGCTCGTTACATAAAACGAAAATTTCACCAATTGAGCAACAACATTGGGGAAGTGTTTTCTATCTATGGGGCCCGTCGGGCGAGCTTCTTCACATTACTGCATTAGGTAGCTTTTGCGAAAATGAGGGGAGGAATGACGAATGATGCATACCAATTACACCGTTAATGAAAGTCCTCCGTCAGCTGAAGACTTTGCCAGTTTAAGAAAATTGATTGGATGGACTAACCCGTGTTTATCGGTTGTTCAAAAAAGTATTGATGCCTCGTTGTTATGGGCAACAATTTACCTCGACAACAACCTTGTAGGCTGTGGTCGGGTGATTGGCGATGGCGCAATGTATTTTTATGTTCAAGACGTCATTATTCATCCAGAACATCAGAATAAAGGCTTGGGATCGAAAATAATGAACACGTTGATTGCACATTTGGAGTCTTGCTGCGCACCTGGCGCAACGATTGGTTTGTTGGCTGCGCACGGTAAAGAGAGTTTTTATCTTAAATTCGGGTTTGAACCTCGTGATGGTGAAAGTTTAGGTTTAGGAATGTGCAGGTTTATTTAGCTAATTGGTCATTAACGCGGCATGAGAGTCCAAGGAGTCCTCAAGTTTTTTAGTCACCTGGTATTATGATAATTGCCTATTAATTATCGGCAGCTTTCTGTCCTAAGGCGGCAATTCCCCTCCGCTTTTTATGAATTGGATGGCGATGGATATTATATTCCTTCAGCACTGAAAGACTATATCCCCCCTGAAATTAGCCGCCTTATCTAACACGTTTAAAAGTAGCGTTCTCAACGCGACTTGTAGCCTCTCTTTGGTGTGAATTTTGCAAAAGCCTGCTTAAAGACACTGAAAATGTCGGTTTGCGTAGTAGCTGATCACTGTTTTTCGATGAGTTTTTGCTTCTTTCCGATAGAAATTTGACGTTTTTCACTGGACACGTGTAATGAAAAGTATGACAAAACCTGTCTCTCACGCTTTGCTGACAGAAAATGGTCGCTTGAACGCGAAAGCCTTGGCATATACCGCGCTTATATTGGGCTTACTCTCTGGTTGCTCTTCATCTGAGGAACCTAAGAGTCAATTTGCGCAAACCGATGCCAGCGACGTATCGGCATTGGGGAATGTGGAATACCATACCTATATGTTAGCGAACGAACTTTTTGCTGATGTGGGTCCAGCACGTCAGTCTCGCTATGCGGTAGTTGGCTTTGTACCTGCCGATACTATGAAATACAGTGCTAATCATCAACATCCGCTAATGTTGTTGGGCCATCAGCTTGAACAGGGAATGATTACTGAGGCCACGAAAAGAGGCTTTACTACTCAAGAATTTAAGCTTTCGAACGATATAATTGTTAGTGACGAAAGCGACAGAGTATTAACCCGCGATATCGACCAGCTTTCCAACATTGAGCGCGTCGATTTTTATATTACCGGCACCATGGTGTATCAAGAGTCTGGTGCGGTGGTTAACGCTCGAATTATCAACGCTAGAAATAAAAACATTGTCGCTGCAGCAACACGCTTTTTCCCTGCCGAACTGTTTTGGCGCGAAGAACAAGTAACCACCAGAAACGGCAAGTTATACAGAACTGAAGGTACGAGGTAACCCCATGAAAAGACGAAATCAATACGCGGCGCTTTCGCTTTGTGCTTCACTGCTAAGCATTAGCGGGTGCTCTATGATGATGGGGGAAGAAGAGGTAGCCGAACAAGCGCCTCAGCGCCCGGCCATGAATGTGATTGATATTACTGCCGCCGACCGTGCTCCTGCTAAGCCCATTGAAAATAACGGTGATAATCAGTCTCAAGGAATGGACGCGTATGGGGCAATTGGGCAACCTCCGTTATACTCAAGCGTTCAGGGTGCCTATAAAGGTCGCCCACTGACCAAACATATTGGCGACTATGTTAAGAACATGGCGCAAGACTTAATTTCCAATATGGAATACGTCAATAATAAAACGCCAATCGGTGTAACCCATTTCGCATTGCTAGATACTGACTTACAAAAAACGGATTTGCTAGGTCGTCAGATGGCGGAATCTTTTGTTCACGAACTGCATAAATTCCGCGTACCCGTTATCGACTTCAAAGCCACCGAGTATATTCGCATTACTGACGATGGCGATTTTGTATTAAGCCGAGACTATTTGGAATTGAGCAGCAGCCTTCCTATAGAATACGTACTTACCGGAACCATGACCAAGCACCAAGGTGGCGTGTTAGTTAATGCCCGTATTTTAGGCATGGAGTCGCGCGCGGTGGTGGCAACTGCGCAAATGTTAGTGCCGTTCTACGTAGTAGATGCACTTATTCCAAGTGACGGTAGCCAGCAAAACGGTATGCGCGATGGCGTTAAGCTAAGTCGCGGCTAGGAGTTTCAGCATGGTGTTTACAAAGAAGCTTGTGTCAAGCAGTTGGGCAGCCGTTGGCGTAATGCTAAGTGTATGTATGACAGGGTGTACTAGCACACAATCTATTGGCTCATTTTGGTTAGGTGAAGACGGTGAAATTACGCATCACGCCGAGCCAGTGCCTGTACCAAGCCGCTCAGGGCTGGAGTACACACCAGATTCTCGCGATAGACAATATCAACAGCACGTGGAAGTCGCCCCCGGCTATAAAGACCCATTACACCATGGCTATTCACCTTCACAGACGCACAAGCGCTTAAATGATTACGCCTCGCAACTTGCGATGGAGTTAATGGACAATGCAACCCGTCTTACGCAGCAAGATATGGTGGGTGTGGCGAGTTTTGTGAGGCTTAATCAGTCGTTGAGCGACAGCACCGTGTTAGGCAATCAGCTTTCAGAGTATCTAATAGCCGAGCTACAAGACTTTGGGTTAGCGGTTGTCGACTTTAAGCTTGCAGGTGGCATTACCGTAACGCCAATTGGCGATTTCGTACTTACTCGAGATGGTACTGCACTCGCTAAACAGGTTGAGATGGACCATGTTGTAACTGGCACCATCATTGAAGATGACAGAGGCGTCCGCGTAAACGCCCGTATCGTGTCGCTGGAAAATAAACAAGTGGTAGCAAGCGCTAACGTATACATTCCCGCTTTTATCGTGATGGATTTAAATAAAATGGCTAGCGTAAACTAGCCATTTACTTCCATTGTGCTCTGTTTTTTCAAAGCGAACTCATTTCATGTTCGCTTTAAAACCTCTAAATATCCGATCTATTGTGTTTAAGGCAAAGGAGAATTTTCACAAAAACCTCTCCGTTTATTAACCCTGATTTCTAATCGCTTCGCGAGTCATAAAGCGGCTTGTGTTTACAGCATTAAGCAGTTCATTGCTTAAAGGTAGCGGCTCCTTACATAGACTGCTCACCAAGACCTCTGCCATTAAAGGCGCTGTGGTTAACCCTCGTGACCCTAAGCAAGTAAGGGTGGAAACTACGCTGCTTGGCAACACTGGCGCGCTAGTCAACGGTTTGCCCACGCCTAGCATAGTGTAGTGCTCTTTTAATGAGTCAAAATTATGTAGTGCACCGACAACAGGCTGGTGGTCGGGTGAACCTAAACGCGTAGCGGCTCTGGCTTTACCGTCATGTTGTAATGCTTGCACGATGTCGGTACTTGCCAGCGCCTGTTCGTGTGTGGCGAGGTTCATTTCAGTTTCATCGCCTCGTACATCGGTACTTAAGTCGTTTTTAACGTAGGTTGAACCTAACGCGTGCCGACCTTCGAATACAGGTGTCATATAGCCTTTGTGACACAACACAGTGTTAAGCTGTTCAATTGGCATTTGGGTGGGAATAGCTTCAACCTGGCCGCGAACAGGGCGAAGGGACAGGCTGTTAAAATCGCTAGCGTTTACCGCACCTGCACCAAGGGCAAGGATAAGGTGATCGGCAGTAATAACTTCTTCACTCTCAGCGCTATCGAAATTAAAACGAATCTGCACCCGCTGCTTTGTTGTCTCAACTGCCTCATGAGACACATAGGTATGATTGGGTTTCAACTCGAGTTTGCCACTTTGAAGTGCTTCTTCAATCATGGCAGTAACTAGCTGCCGAGGAGAAAGCCATCCGCCCAAGCCAATGTATAAGCCAGAGTAGGGAAGAGCTAGGTTAGCGATATCGCTCACTTCTTTGCTGTCCACGGGTTTAATCAAAGCTTCAGGCCATACGTCGGCTGCTGCCAGTTTATTTTGACGTTCTGCTACCTTGTCGTTAAAGCTTAATTGAATAACACCACAGAAATCATGGGCAACGTCGGCTAGGCCACAGGCTTTTGCATGTTCAATAGTGTGGTCGTAGGCTTGTCTAGCATACAAAAAACTATGCGCTTGAATGCGGCTGGCAATACTTGCTTCGCTATGAAGCTGCGGGTAAAAACCGCCTTGCGGGTTGCCAGAAGCGCCGCTTGCAAGGGTGTCACCATCGAAATACAAAGTAGTGCTAATGCCGCGTTTTACTAAAGCCAGGCATGCCGTAGCTGCTGCAAGGCCGGAGCCTACTACTGCGACTTTGCTTGTTTTATCTAAACTGTCGTTCGCGTACCTATAATAGGGGCCAGCAGGTAGGCGAAGTTTATGCTGCACATTCTCATTGTCTTGGTCAAAAACGCCGGTCAACATGTCGCGCTTACGGCCAAAACCGTTGCGTTTTTTAATGGTAAAACCCACACCAGCTAGCCCTCGCTTTACGATACCTGCGGCGGTAAAGGTTCCAAATGTTGTACCTGTTTTTGACAAGCGAGCCATTTGGCTAAACAGTGCATCGGTCCACATATCAGGGTTTTTGCTTGGTGCAAAACCATCTAAAAACCAGGCATCGATGAGGCCATTTACAGGAGAATGCCATTGAGGCAAAAGCTCGTGTACATCACCAATCCACAAGTCGAGTGTGGTTGAATGGTTATCAAAATGAAGGCGATGACAACCTTCAAGTCCCATGGGGTAAAGTGAAGCGAGTGCTTCCGCTTCGTCTTTAAGAGCAGGAAAAGCTTCTAGCGCACGCTGCATATCCTGTTGAGGCAGTGGAAACTTTTCCGTGGTAATAAAATACAGGCGCTTTAACGGATGATCAGGGTTCGCTGCTCTAAATTCGTTAAAGGCACGCATGGCGACCAAAAAGTTCAGCCCAGTTCCAAAACCTGTTTCGGCGATGACAAAAGTAGGGTTGGGCCACTGTTGCCAGCGTTCAGCAAGGTCGTTGCCTGCAACAAAAACGTGTTGGGTTTCATCAATTCCGCTGTCGTTAGAAAAATAAACGTCGTTAAAATGGTCGGCGACAGGCGTACCGCTCTCATTAAAATGAACCTGTGCATGCTTAGATTTCACTGTTTATTTTTCTCCTGTGGTTTTGGCTGAGCGATAACAACGCATCAGCCCGTTTTCTTGTTATTTAAATCTGTAACAGTTGGTGGCGTATTCTACCTGCCACCACTTTGTTTTTCTGCATAAGTTTACATTTGAGCAGGGCCTGCATTTTCCCATTGCATACGTAAATAGCAATGTATCAATAATAACAATGCGTTTATTTAAACCTCGTTGTAAAAATTTTGTTAATTTTATTGTTGCATATTGCGAATAGTACAGGGGGAAGATATGGCAGGCGTGTTTCATCAATGCGGCAAAAGTATTTACAGACGCAGTAGAGGCGATATGGATGACCGTGCACGTATTATAGCACATGCACTTGCTGAACATGGTGTGTGCGATAACGATGTGGTCGCTATTTTTATGCGAAACCACGTCGATATATTTGAAATAGTAGAGGCATGCCGATATGTGGGTTCGCGCTATGTTCTGCTTAATTGGCACAGCCCCGTTGCCGAACTTTTGCCTATTTTAGACGACTGTGGCGCTAAAGTGCTATTCGCTCATCGCGATTTATTAAAGGGTGAGAATGTCCACGAAACGTTATTACGAGTTCCCACCTTGTCTGCGATATACACGATTAAAACGCCAGAAAGCATTTTAGAGCGCTATCATCTTACAGGTGATTCTGAATTGGCTACGGAACCGAAAATCGGGGAGCGGTATCTTTGCCTTGATACGCTATTAGCTGCCCCAAACGCAAAGCGCCACAATGAACCGCCAAAACGCTTTAAGGGCATGTTTCCCTACACATCTGGCAGTACCGGAAAACCTAAAGGTATTAAGCGAGATGTAGACCTAACGCGGCCAGACCCTTATTTAATATTTAAAGGGCTGTCTGAAGCGTTAATGCAGCTATCAATAGGTGATCGCTTTTTTGTCTCGGCACCGCTTTATCACAGTGCACCACATGCGCTTACGCTCTGCTGTTTAGCAGCGGGTAATATTGATGTATACATTGAGCCTCAATTCGACCCCGAACGCTTTTTACAAGACATAGAGCGGTTTAAGCTGACTCACGCCTATATTGTTCCTACCATGATGGTGAGGCTACTTAAACTGCCCGAGTCGATAAGAAGCAAATACGACACTTCAAGCTTGCGATTTGCCTTATCAACCGGGTCCGCACTGCCAAGCGATGTGAAAGAAGCAATGATTAACTGGTTTGGTCCAATTTTCTATGAATCTTATGGTGCTAGTGAATTAGGCTTTATGACCCTAATTTCATCTCAAGAAGCATTAGATAAGCCAAATTCTGTGGGTAAGCCCATTCCCGGTGCCGCGATTAAAATACTGAGCGACGATAAAGAGGAGTGCAAAGTAGGTGGTGTTGGCGTTATATTTGCGCACCTTTCCATGTTCGCGCCATTCAAATATACCAATACTACGGGCTCGCAAAGCGACTTACATGTTGGTGAATTCACGACATTAGGTGATATGGGTTATGTGGACGAAGATGGCTACTTATATATTTGCGATAGAAAAAAAGACATGATCATCTCAGGTGGCGCCAATATATTTCCTGCTGAAATAGAAAGCGTCATCATCGAAATGCCTGAGGTTGCAGACTGCGCGGTATTCGGTGTGCCTGATGCTGAGTATGGCGAGAAAGTCGTGGTGGCTGTTCAATGCTCACCCGACAACGCGCTGTCGATTGATGCGCTACACGGGTATTTAGATGGCAAACTGGCGCGGTTCAAGTGGCCTAAAATGTTGCAAATACTCGATACTCTGCCCAGAGAAGATACGGGTAAAATATTTAAGAACAAACTTAGAGCTCACTTTGGTCAATAAAAGAAACCGCTAAAGCTATTTTGAAGGTTTTGTGAAGGTATAAATTAACGCTGGTCATGACCCTGTGCATTCGTGCTACATTGGAATTATTCCGAATAAGAAAGCTTAGACGAAGACGGCAAAAACGAAAAAGAAGGGAAGTGGGAAACTACCTGTTTATACACATAAGCCCAGAATTGAAACAGGTACTGCAGCGCTTAATTTTGGATAAATTGAGTATGGCAATTGGCAGAGCAGACCACTTTACCATTCAAAATCGTTACCATAAGCCGCAACAACGCAAAGGGTAAACTATGAGAAGAGCAGTTATCACCGGTCTTGGTATCGTATCAAGCATCGGCGTAAATAAAGAAGACGTACTTGCTTCACTTAAAGCGGGTAAGTCTGGAATTACATTTTCAGAACAGTTCGCCGAAATGGGCCTTCGCAGCCAAGTTTGGGGCAACATCGACATCGATTTGAAAGACCATATTGACCGTAAAGCTATGCGCTTTATGGGCGATGCGGCAGGCTACGCATACGTGGCGATGCAACAAGCCATTGCAGACTCTGGTTTAGAAGAAAGCGACATTTCAAACGAGCGCACAGGTATTATTGCTGGCTCAGGTGGCGCGTCTTCTGAAAACCAAGTGCTTTCTGCTGATATTCTTCGCGAAAAAGGCGTTAAGCGTGTTGGTCCATACATGGTTCCCCGCTGTATGGCGTCTACGGTATCGGCTTGCCTAGCGACACCGTTTAAAATTCGCGGCGTGAACTATTCAATTGCTTCTGCGTGTGCAACTAGTGCCCACTGTATTGGTAATGCGCTAGAGCTTATTCAGCTTGGTAAGCAAGACGTAGTATTCGCCGGTGGCGGTGAAGAATTACATTGGTCACTATCAAGCCAATTCGACGCTATGGGGGCACTAAGCTCTAAATATAACGACAATCCTGCCGTTGCATCACGTACTTATGACGCAGCACGCGACGGCTTTGTAAGTTCTGGCGGCGGCGGTATGGTTGTTGTTGAAGAACTTGAGCACGCGCTTGCACGCGGCGCAAAAATCTACGGCGAAGTTGTAGGTTACGGCGCTACATCAGATGGTTTCGACATGGTTGCACCGTCGGGTGAAGGCGCAATTCGCTGTATGAAGATGGCAATGCAAAATATCGATGCGCCTATCGATTACTTAAATACTCACGGCACATCAACGCCAGTAGGTGACGTGAAAGAACTTGCCGCTATTCAAGAAGTGTTTGGTCAAGCAGGTGTGCCGATTAGTGCAACCAAGTCGCTGACAGGCCACGCACTAGGAGCTGCGGGTGTAAACGAAGCTATTTACAGCTTGTTGATGATGGAGAATAACTTTATTGCGCCATCAATTAACATCGACACTCTGGACGACGCGGCACAAGGTCTAGATATTGTTACCCAAGCACGTGAAGCAACATTAAACACTATTATGTCTAACAGCTTTGGCTTCGGCGGCACTAACGCAACGCTTGTTATGCAGCGTTATAACGGCTAATTGAAACCGCTTGAACCAGTGAACTTTTTTAGCTTCAGTTAAGAAGTTTCAAAGAAGACAAAAGGGCGTAAACCTGAGCACTGTGTGGGCTTGTGTTTACGCCTTTTTTTATTGCTGTTTTTTGATTAAACCTGTGTTTTCAGAAGCAGCCGCTCAAGCGATTGTAATTGTGTGTTTTGTCCGTGAATCAGAATGTCAAACTTTTATTAAGCGCAATATTTCGAGTGGCGCTAAATTTGTCGTTCAACTAAGTGCTCTGAGTTATCGGTTAAACCTAACTTTCATTATTTAATTGGCAATCTTTATCAATGTTTGCCATAAATTTAGGGTGGTGAACATTCGGAAATAGACAATGGCAACTTTAAATGTGTCGCTTCCTGACGAAATGCGTACGTGGATTGATGAACAAGTAAAAACTGGCAAATTTGCTAATGCTAGTGATTATATTCGCGATTTAGTACGTCGCAATCAGAGTGAGCTAGAGGCAATTAGCTTAGCTCTCATAGAAGGTGAATTGAGTGGGAAAAGTGATAAGAATGTTTTAGATATTATTCAAGCTAAGAAAACTCGAGCCTCAGAATGAATAAATATACCCTCTCTAATAAAGCAGAGGAAGATATCTCCGGGATTTACGATTATTCAGCCAATATTCATGGCGTAACTCAAGCTGAAGCCTATCTTGTTGCCCTACACGAAGCTCTAGTTATTCTGGCGGAAAAACCTAGTTTCGGTACTTCAGCAGAGTATATCAGAAAGAATTACTTTCAACTGCCAGTTCATAGGCACATGGTCTTCTTTAAAAAAGTCGATGACGGTACTTTCGTCATTAGGGTACTTCATCAACAGATGAAATACTCTATACATCTATGCGATTGAAATACGAAGGAAAGACCCAGTAATGTGGCGGAAGCGTCAAGTTAAATAAACTGATAACGACTAAACAAGGTATCTGGCTCGGGAATAGTGATTTTCCCGTAATGCCGTTTTACCAAACCTTCTTGTTGAAGTTCACCTAATAACTGGTTCACCGTCTGCCTACTGCTATTTATCATTTGCGCCAAAGACTCTTGCGAAAGCGTAAGTGTAATCGCGTTATGTTTGGGCAAATGCTGACCATAGCTGGTGGTAAGCATTAAAAGCCGTTTTACCAGCTGGTGCTTAAGGCTAAGACCTGCGCTTGAGTCAATAAATTGAAACGCGCTGCGCACTCGTGTGCATAAAAGGCGGGTGAAATGCGGGTAGAGTTCAGGGAACTGCTCAAGCAGTGCTTTAAACGCGTTCTTTTGAATAATCGCCACCGTGCAATTTGTCTCACAGAAGTTGTCGTGAGTGCGAGGAAGATCGTCAAACATCGATATTTCACCAAACCAGGTGCCGGGCCCAAGCAACGCGAATAGCATCTCTCGACCATCTACCCCCACAGTAACCACTCTTAAACGGCCTTCGCATACGCCATAAAAACCGACACCGTCTTCACCTTTGGCATGCAGTTGCTGCCCAGCTTTTAAGTGTTTTAGACGCATCTTGTCGAACATGGCTTTCTGCAAATAGGGTGGAAGCGCGCTAAACCAAGTAGAGCTAGCGAGAACAGGTTTAAATTTTTCCATTTAACAAATTTCTTACACTGTCGTATATCCGACAGTGTATAGCAATTACTGCGCGTAATGTAGGCGTTAAGAGAGAGTAAGTGGAAGTTTCATTGAAATGTTCAAGGTATCGAGCCTTCCACCTAGGACTCCCGCCCCAAATGAAATTAATTTGTACGTTAAAAGAGTAAAGCTATGACAGATTCAGTAAAGTCGAAAGTTAGCAGTGAAGAATGGCAAACCCGTGTTGATCTAGCCGCATGCTACCGCGCAGTTGCTATGTATGGTTGGGACGATCTTATTTTTACCCATATTTCTGCTCGTGTTCCTGGGCCTGACCATCATTTCTTGATTAATCCCTACGGTTTAATGTTTGATGAAGTTACGGCATCAAGCTTGGTTAAAGTTGATCTTCACGGTAACAAAGTAATGGAAAGTGAATACGACATTAACCCAGCAGGTTTTACCATTCATAGCGCCGTTCATGAGGCTAGAGACGATGCAAAGTGCGTGTTGCACTTGCATACAGCAGAAGGCGTGGCGGTATCCATTTTAGAAGAAGGGCTGCAGCCATACTCGCAACAGTCGCTTTTTCCGCTGGCGTCGCTTTCCTATCATGCCTACGAAGGCGTGGCCCTAAACCCAGACGAAAAAGCACGTTTGGTTCGCGACCTAGGCGATACCCAATTTATGATTTTGCGCAATCACGGGCTTTTAACCTGTGCAGACAATATTCCCG
This sequence comes from Alteromonas marina, assembly GCF_000808575.1. GTDB lineage: Bacteria > Pseudomonadota > Gammaproteobacteria > Enterobacterales > Alteromonadaceae > Alteromonas > Alteromonas marina_A. The sequence continues at coordinate 36,244 of NZ_JWLW01000065.1, read as the reverse complement.
ATGCATTCTTGTTTATGTTTATTATGCAGCGCGCCTGTGAGATTCAGTTAAAAGCGCAGGCCACAGGCAAACCGCTTATTCCAATTCATTCGGCAATTCTAGATGGCATTCGTACACAAGCCGATCAAGTCACCCGGCAGGCTGGTGGTTCGTTAGCATGGCCGGGTATTAAACGACGCGTTGAACGCCGTTTCCCTGGATATGACAAGTAACGACGTGAAGTTTAACGTTATCTAATACGATGATCGTAACGGATGAAGTGGACAAAAAACGTGAGCTAAAGCGGTTTGCTTCAAGCGTTCCCGTGTTAAAGGATTGTATGAACTTCGGCCGTCTCTTTAATGTTGCGGCCAAACGTGCATCAAAATGACGTAAATTAAACGAATCACCGATAAGATAAATCAAGGGCGCTGGGTTACTAAAAGCCTAAGTTAAGGTACACTTAGCGCCATGAAAATACTTCTTGAAGACACCATTCCGTTTGGCACCGATTACCTTAATAGCGTAGGTGAGGTTGAAACCTATGCATGGCAATCTCTTGTGCCTGAAATGCTGCGCGATGTAGATATTCTTGCGCTGCGTTCTACCACCAAGGTTACCCCTGAACTGCTGACTAAGGCTAACAAGCTTAAGTTTGTTACTACGGCAACGGCGGGAACCAATCATCTAGATAAAACGCATTTAGATAGCGTGGGTATTATGCATAGCAGTGCAGCAGGCTGTAATGCTGTTGCGGTTGCCGAGTACGTGTTAAGTGTTTTGCTGCACGCGCAAAAGGCCCAAAAGCTCGATTTATATAATGCGACAGTGGGAATAGTAGGTGCTGGTAATGTGGGAACTGCATTATCAAGAATTTTAACGGCAATTGGCGTTAACCACTATCTGTACGACCCACCGCTACAGAAAACGCTAGCAAAATCTGGTAAGAAGGAGCATAACGGTCAGTCATTTGTAGACTTAGCGCAAATAGCAAAGTGCGATGTTATCTCGCTTCACGTGCCTTTTATTAAAGGCGGTGAATATCCTACATATCAGATGATAGATAAGGCGTTTCTTGAAGGATTAACGTCAAACCAGCTGCTTATAAATGCATGCCGGGGTGAGGTTATTGATGAAGTGGCACTACTTAGTGTACTTCAAGGGGAAAAACCGCCAATGGTGGTACTCGACGTATTCGATAATGAGCCTGCCATAAATACAGCATTATTTGACTATGTTTGGTTCGTTACACCACATATCGCGGGGCATTCTGTAGAAGGCAAAGTGCGCGGTACGCAAATGATTTACGAGCAAATTTGTGACGTAGTGGGCAAAGCCCCAGACAAAGTGCTTAGCGATTTTTTAGAAAAAAACAACCCAATCAAAGCTGCGTTAAATTCGCCTGAGGCGTCGCGGTTGTCGATTGAGGATCTCATTGCTGTATTCCACGATGTGTATGATGTAGCTATTGACGATGAGATAATGCGAAACGCGTTTGCGTCAGGCCATAATGAAACGCCAGAGACACACATAGCAAATACGTTCTCTACATTGCGCAAGCAATACAGAGTGCGTCGCGAGTGCAGCGCCTATGCGTTACACTTGCCAAAAAACACCAGTAAGCAAATCCAAGACACATTCACCAAACTGGGCTTTCACGTTAGCCTGGTTTAGTTTTTTTACATTAGGAGCATAAAGCATTATGTCGCAAGCGTTTGACGTAGCGGTACTTGGCGCCACAGGTTTAGTGGGCCAAACCATGATTGAACTATTAGAAGAGCGAGACTTTCCGGTAAACCGTTTGTATCCGCTTGCCAGTAAACGTTCAGCAGGTAGTACCGTGTCGTTTAAAGGCGAAGACATTGAAGTATTAGATGCTGATGATTTCGATTGGTCATTAGTGCAATTTGGCTTTTTCTCAGCCGGAGGCAGCATTTCTGCAAAATTTGCGCCGTTAGCGGCAGAGGAAGGCTGTATTGTTATCGACAATACTTCAGAGTTTCGTTACGAGCCAGATATCCCACTTGTGGTGCCAGAAGTTAACGCCCATGCACTGGCAGAGTTTCGCAATAGAAACATTATTGCGAACCCAAATTGCTCAACCATTCAAATGTTGGTTGCACTTAAACCTATTCAAGACGCGGTTGGTATTGACCGTATTAACGTGTGCACATATCAGTCAGTTTCTGGTGCAGGTAAAGAAGCCATGGAAGAGCTGGCTAAACAAACCGCAGGTTTGCTGAACGCACGTGAAGTAAAGCCAGAATCGTTTAGTCGCCAAATTGCCTTTAACGTTATCCCTCAAATCGACGTATTCCAAGACAATGACTACACCAAAGAAGAAATGAAAATGCTGTGGGAAACCCAAAAAATCATGGGCGATCAGAGTATTTTGGTAAACGCGACGGCTGTGCGCGTGCCGGTTTTCTACGGTCATGCTGAAGCCATTCACTTAGAAACGCGTTCGCCAATAGATGCGCAGCATGTTAAAGAGCTTTTAGCCGATGCGCCGGGCGTAACAGTTTACGACGGAAATGAGCAATTCCCAACGCAAGTAAGCAGCGCTAGCGGCAACGACATTGTGCATGTGGGTCGTATCAGGAATGATATTACTCATCCTTGTGGTTTGAATTTGTGGGTGGTGTCGGACAACATTCGTAAGGGAGCAGCGACAAACAGCATTCAAATTGCTGAGACACTTATTCGCGACTACTTGTAAGCATTCTACAGAGGTTCCGCCTCTGATTAATCGGATAAGCACAGGAAAAGGTAAACATTTTTCTGTGCTTGCCGATACGCAATGAAAGGGCGATTCCTGTTGCAATAAGACAGCACTATTCAATGGGATAGAAAGACAGCACTTGAAGCTACTAGATGGCGGCTTTTAGCTAAAATTTGGGCAATAGAGAGGTTCAATACTACTGTCTAACTAGATCACCCTTAATAACTGGTTTATAGTTTGTAAAGTTAGGAATAGAACAACGTTAAAAACAATACTCAGTCAGACACTTAGGCGAAGGGTAAGAACTCTAAAAAGCGCAAATAAATCTTACTGCTAAGTTCATAAAGACTGTAAAACGCTAGCTTGATTATTAATGGTTTCAAGGTGGCTTAAGAATAAAAATAAAAGCCAATATTTTCTTCCGTACTGATTGGCTAGAAAATCCGCCCATACGTCTCGGGTGGTAAAGACGCTTGAGGGCATATAGGACTGCTATGAAATTGCATTTGACGGGCTTACTTTTACTAACACTTTGTTTGTCTGGCCCTATTATCACTGTAGATGCACAAGAACGCGCTACCTTCTTAAAAGGTCCCAAAGACGCAACTGATCAGCATTCGGGCCTAGAATATGGCCCTATCGACGCCAACGACACCTTATGGCGTATTGCCGAGCGCTATCGCCAAAACAATAACTTGAGCGTATATCAGGTTATGAGCGCCATTTACGAGCTCAACCCAAACGCATTCGAAAATGGCAATTTAAATTTATTAGTTGATGGTGCGGTATTAAAGTTACCATCAGAGCGATATATCGCCAGAATTGATAAGCAAAAAGCCCAGATGCGCGCTGAGCAGGATGATAGAGCATTTGCTGAAATGCTTAATAAGCCCGGCAGTAGCGTAAGAAATATCAAGCCTGCATCGCCTTTAGTCAATCAACAAGACTTAACGCAAACCCAAACTGATATTGAACAAAAAATCACTCGCTTAGATCAGGAGCAAACCCGACAATTTGACGAGCTGCGTATGCAATTTGCAGCCTCACTGGAAAATGTTGAAGCTATTCTTAACGAAAACAGACGCTTGTACGAGCGTGTTGAGGCCGTTAATGGCGAGCTAGAAACCTTGCGTGGACAAGTGGAAGGTGATGTTAAGAGCCAACTTGATATGCAAGTGGCGCTTCAGCAAGAATTGCTCGACATGATCAAGGCCGAGCAAGCGCAGCGCGAAGCAGAAAAGCAGTCTTCGTTTTTAAGCGCACTTACCAGCCCACTGAGTCTAATTATAGGCTCTGCAATTCTGTCACTATTGTTAGTAGGTGGCCTTATCCTGTGGCTGCTAAAACGTAATAGTAAGCCTGAAGAAGCGCCTGCAGCTGCCCCGACAATTACAGCTGATGATGATGAAGTGCCGGTACCTGATTCTGACATTGGCGATCTATCAAGCGCATTGGCATCCGATTTTGATGATAAAGCAGAGTTATCAGATGACGATTTATTTAATGACGACGACTTGCTCGATGACGTACTTACCTCAGATTTAGAAGAAAGCCTAGATGATGAGCTAGAAACCTTCGCCGACCTTGAAGACGATATGTTGGTGCCAGACGAAGGCGGTGATGACTTGTTTGAAGCTGGCGATGGTGAGCTTGATCAAAGTGAACTAGATAGCCTGTTCGATGACGATGACCTGTCAGATAAAGTATTAAACGAAAACGACGCTGACGACCTTGAAGGCTTCGACCTGTCAGGGGATGACGACATCTTTGATGAAGATGCTGCCGATGAAAACGAGCCAAAGGCGGAAGTTGCTGACGAGGCTGCATCGACAGATGACGATGATTTTGACATTGATGACTTGCTTGATGATGTACAAAGCCAAGACGCGGCAGAACTTGAGAGTGATGAGCTAGATGAGTCGGGCGATGTAGACCCTGACGACATACTGGCTGAGGTTAACGGAACCGCTGAATCTGACAATGTTGATGAAGACGATATAGACGCGTTGCTTGCCAGCTCGGTTGATGATTTATCTGACGCTGACGAAGAGACAGAAAGTGTTTCATCTTTGCCAACCATAGAAGATGAGGACGATAAGCCTGAAATCAGTATTGACGATTTGCTAGAAGAGCACGGCGTTGATGCAGGTCTAACTGATGAGCTAGATAGCAACGATGACCTTATCAATGAGGATATGCTGAGCAAGCTCGACGACGAAATTAATCAGCAAAATAAAGAAATTGATAAAATCACCGACGATTTGTTAAATGAAATTGAGCAAATCGAAATGATGGGTGACCTAGGTGAAGAAGATGACGAAGACGAGGATGATCTTGAGGAAGAAATAACAACTTCTTCGCCGTCGCCGCAGTCTATTCAGAGTCTTGATGCCATTACCGACGATTTAGACGAAATAGTCACCGACGAAATCGAAACTAACGCGGACTTCAGTGACCCTCTTTCCGATGAGCTTATTGCTGAGCTACAGGCGGAAGATGAGCTTGCTGAAGAGCCTTCAGCGGATCAAGAGCCCTCAGCGGATCAAATGCCTTCTGATATAGAGCTTGATGAAAGCGCTTCTAGCGAGTTACCTACTCAATCTAATGAGGACGGTGATTTTGACGATCCGTTTACTGATGAACTACTTGCAGAACTTGAAGCAGAGTTAGATGGCGAGCCTGAAGTTAGTCCAGAAGCTCACGATGAAGACGTAGACCTTGAAACGCCTGAAAGCGATGAAGAAGTTGCGAGCGAAGATGATTTCAGCGACCCGTTAACTGATGAGTTGCTTGCTGAACTAGAAGCTGAAGAATCTAAAAGCAGTGAAGATGTAGATTTGCTGACAGACGAGCTACTTTCTGAGCTTGAGTCTGAAATAGAACCAGATGATGAAACAGATGCAGAGTTCGAACCTGAAGTCGAGTTTGAGTCAGAACCAGAAGCTGAGCTAGAAGCTGACTTTGAAGATGAAGTAGAACTTGAGACGGAAGCCGAAGGTGAACCGAAGTCAGAACCAGAGCCAGATCTTGGCACCGAAGTAGAAGAAGAACAAGACGCTGAGCTTGATTCTGAACTAGAAGCGGAACTGGAGTCTGAGCCTGAGCCAGAATCAGAGCTAGAATTTGAATCTGAGCCTGAGCTTGAATCTGAATTAGAACAGGATATCGACTCTGAAACAGAACAAGACCTAGAACCAGAAGAAAAAGTTGAACCTGAAACTGAAGCCGACTTGGAAGATGAAGTAGAGCTTGAGGCGGAAGCCGAGTCAGAATCAGAATTTGGCACTGAAGTAGATGCAGAACAAGACACTGAGATTGAGCCTGAATTAGAGGCGGAACTTGAATCTGAACCTGAAGCCGACTCGGAAGATGAAGTAGAGCTAGAACCTGAAGCCGAGGCAGAACTAGAGCCAGAAACAGACGTAGAGCCAGAGCTCGACGCTGTCGTTGAAGACGCTGAAGAAAAGGCAGGGCAAACGTCAGACGATCCACTAGATGATGCTATTGAAGCGTTTGAAAGACAGATGATGGATGATATTCCTTCGTTCAGTCAGATGGATACGGAAGAGCCTTTAGCTGATGAAGAGTCATTAGCGCAGGAAAAGCCCTCAGCGCTATCAGAGCCAGCGGAAGATGCTTCAGCAGAAGACAGTGATGAATACGACGACAGCCTGTTAAATGCCGCGTATGACGAAGTAGAAAGCTTTGAATTAGAGCAAGAAATTGACGGTGTAGTAGACGGTGAAGATGACGAAATATCATCAGAATCTAGTGCTGCTGAAGAATCGAGTTCACCTGAAGAAACTGATTTAAACCAAAGCGATTCAGATAAGAACAGCGAAGAAGACTTTAACGAACTTGACGATGTTCCAGGCCTTGATGACTGGCTGTCTGCTTCCGATGACGACGATCATGTAGACGACAACGAGATTCTTGACGATCTTGACAGTGCGGAATTCGATGAGCTTCTTCAAAGTCTTGAGTCAGACACCATAGTCGATACTAGTGATGTCGACACCAGTGAAATTGAAAGTGATGACGACGGTCAGGAGCCAGAAGAATCTTTGGCAGAGAGTGAAGAAGGTACTTTCGAACTTGAGCAGGAAGATGATGAAGCCACTTTCGAGTTAGAAGAGAGTGACGACAACCTTGGATTCAACGAAAGCGATGATACGTTTGAACTAGACGAAGAAGATGAAACCTTTGAGCTAGACGAAGATGGTGCTTTTGAGTCTGAGCAAGAAGACGACGAAGATACTTTCGCCCTTGAAGAAGATGATTCGGAGCTTGCATTAGACGACCTTGAAATTCCAGATGATGTGGAATTGGATATTGCCACACCAACTGAAATTGAAGAGAACGAACAAGAGGCTCAATCCGCTGAGACTGAAAAGGCTCAAGAGGATGACCTTAAACTCGATAACCCTGATTTAGATCTCGCTGCTTTACTTAGTGATGTCGACGGGGAAAGTGACGCGCAAACGCCTCCAGACGACTTCCTTGATGTAGAGGCTTTGATGGACGATGGCGATGATGCAGACGCTATTGACCCAGATAGCCAAGCACTAGATCTTGATGTGAGTTTATCTGATTTCACAGGTGTATCTGATGAAGACAAGGTGATTGATATAGATAAAGACGCAGGACAAAACGCTAACTTGGATTTGGCCCGTGCCTATATTGAAATGGACGATGTAGACGCTGCGAAAGAGTTACTTGAAGAAGTGATGGAAGAGGGTAGCGAAGAGCAAAAACAGGAAGCTGCAGCGATTTTAGCGAATATTGCCTAAGTAATCTTTACGGACCCACACAATAGATTGTTCGCCAGACATAATGAACGGCCTGTGTATTTACAAGATACGCAGGCCGTTTTTGGTTTAGGTGATGTACATTTATTTTCTATGACCTAAAAGGGTTTTGCGTATTAGTGGCATTGCATGTTGCAAGCGACATGACTACACTTAGCGCCTTTTAAGAAACAGGGTAAAACAGATATGGGGCGAATTGCCTTAGGGATTGAATACGACGGTGCTGCTGTATACGGATGGCAACGCCAGCGTGAAGTACCAAGTGTTCAAGAACATCTTGAAAAGGCACTATCGACAGTAGCCAACCAACCCATTGAAGTGCAATGCGCTGGACGTACCGATGCTGGTGTACACGCTACTGGGCAAGTAGTTCACTTTAACTGCGATGCACCACGCTCAGAGCGCGCTTGGACACTCGGTGTTAATGCGAACCTACCAAATTCTGTTGCGGTTACTTGGGCAAAGAACGTCAGTGATGACTTCCATGCGCGTTTTTCTGCTACCCATCGCCGCTATCGTTACGTTATTCATAATGCGAAAATGCGCCCAGCTATTCTCCATTCCGGTGTTACCCATATTCACCGCGAACTAGATGAGAAAAAAATGCATGTTGCCGCACAAGCGTTGCTAGGCGAACAAGATTTTACCTCGTTTCGCGCAGCGCTTTGCCAAAGTAAAACACCATTTCGCAACGTTACTGATGTAAGCGTATATCGCCAAGGGCGATACGTTATTATCGATATTCGCGCTAATGCTTTCTTGCATCATATGGTTCGCAATATCACGGGCGCGCTTGTTGAGATTGGGGCAGGGGAGCAAGACGTAAATTGGATAGCTCACTTGTTAAGTCTGAAAGACAGAAGTAAATCTGCAGCCACGGCGAAGCCAAATGGGTTGTACTTGGTCGACGTCACTTACCCTGACGAGTATGGTTTACCTAAGCCGCCTTTAGGACCACTATTCCTTCCAGAAGCCTAATCTATCTACCTTCGCCTTTAAATTTTTCAATCTGAGTTAACTGCACATGGGCTAGCAGTTAATTCAGGTTGTATTGAAGCGTGTATCTTCAAATCATCCCTTGCCAACTTCTAAGACCAGTTTTGTTTTTTCCATTTCGTTGTATTGTGGTCTAATAGCGCGCTATATTAGGTAGCTGTTCTATTGTGTTACGTATTTTTTCTTTGTAATACAGTATGAAACTTAAAAAATTAATGTGTTGTTGACCACAAGTATGAACAAACATCAATCGTCATGGTCGACAAACAAAAAACAAAGGATTCAATTTCCATGAGCTGGATTCAAAAAATTCTTCCTCGCACGCAAACATCAACCAAAGGTAACGTACCAGAAGGTATCTGGACGAAGTGTGGTTCATGCCAAGCAGTGCTGTATAAGAGCGAACTGGAAAAACTTCAGGAAGTTTGCCCTAAATGCGACCATCACATGCGTATTACGGCGCGCCGCCGTATCGATGCGTTCTTAGACGATGGCGATCGCGTTGAGTTAGGTGCAGAGCACGAACCACAAGACGTACTTAAATTCAAAGACTCTAAGCGTTATAAAGACCGTATTGTTGCTGCACAGAAGGCAACAAACGAAAAAGACGCACTAGTGGTAATGCAGGGCAAGCTAAAAGGTATGCCGGTAGTGGTTGCGTGTTTTGAGTTTGCGTTTATGGGCGGCTCAATGGCATCGGTAGTAGGTGCTCGCTTCGTTGCTGCTGTGAATGCATGCTTAGAAAACGATATGCCGCTTATTTGCTTTAGTGCAAGTGGTGGTGCGCGAATGCAAGAAGCATTAATGTCGCTAATGCAAATGGCTAAAACATCTGCAGCGCTTGCCAAAATGAGTAAGAAAGGCCTGCCTTATATCAGTGTACTTACAGACCCTACAATGGGTGGTGTATCTGCAAGCTTGGCAATGCTTGGTGACGTAAACGTAGCCGAGCCAAAAGCACTAATCGGCTTCGCGGGTCCTCGCGTAATCGAACAAACAGTAAGAGAAAAGCTGCCTGAAGGTTTCCAACGCAGTGAATTCCTTGTTGAAAAAGGTGCAATTGATATGATTGTTGACCGCAGAGATATGCGTGATAGATTACACAGCCTGTTGGTTAAGTTGCATTATAAGAATTAGTGAATAACGAAAACAATCTAAATACTGGCTCAGCGCCACACGCACAAGACGCCTCAGCGTCTTCACCTTCGCAAAAAAGCCTGAGCCAATGGTTATCCTACCTAGAATCTATTCATCCTAGCGCCATCGATATGGGGCTAGACAGAGTGAAAGCGGTGGCCAATGCCATGGGACTTTCACTTCGCCAGTCTTTAGTTATTACTGTTGCAGGCACTAACGGTAAAGGCACAACGTGTCGCTTACTCGAACAGGCCATGCTATCGCAAGGAAAAAGTGTTGCGGTATACAGTTCACCCCATTTAACCGACTATCGTGAACGCGTGCGCTACAACGGCGAATTACCGCCTGCGAATGAATTTGTAAATGCATTTGAGTTTGTTGAAAACGCGCGGAAAGACACGGGTAGCGAACCTATTACCTTAACTTACTTTGAGTTTGGTACGCTGGCTGCAATGAAAATGATGCAGTCATGGGCTGTTGATGTGATCATTCTTGAAGTAGGCCTGGGTGGACGATTGGATGCCACCAACATTATTGATCCTGACCTTGCTGTTATTACAACTATCGATCTTGACCATCAAGATTGGCTTGGCAATACCCGCGAAAAAATCGCTCGAGAAAAAGCGGGGATCATGCGCAAAAACGGTAATGCTGTGGTTGGTGAGCTGTTTCCTCCATCATCGCTTTACGATGTTGCAAACGAGCTACAAGCTAACGTACGTTGGGCTACACAAGATTTCGAAACAGTGGTAGCAAGTGATTACAGTGAGTGGAGCTGGAAAGGGAAGAGCAATAGTTATACGTCGCTACCTTACCCTAAAATTCCGCTTCAAAATGCGAGTACTGCGTTGGCCGCACTGGAGCTACTAGATTTACTGCCCGAAGAAAGCGTGGTAAGAGATATTATTGAGAACACCACCATGCCGGGGCGCCAGCAGACTATCAGTGATTCCCCGTTAGTCGTTGTAGACGTTGCCCATAATCCACAAGCGACGACAGCTATGCAAGATTGGCTAAACCGTTACGATGTAAGCCAAATGCGCGTTGTGGTGGGCATGCTAAAAGATAAGTCTATTGCAGAGACCTTAGCGCCACTGGCGACACTTAATGCCAAGTGGTACGTAGCGTCAACGAGTGGTCCTCGGGGCTGCAAGGCAGAAGTACTTGAAAATGCACTTGTTAATGCCGGCACAACCATAGAGAATATAGACACGTTTCAGGACGTGACCTCGGCATATCAGCGCGCGCTTGCAGATTATCAAACTGGTGAACTTATTCTCGTTTTTGGTTCTTTTGTTACCGTAGCAGACGTGCTTGCTGGGCAAAACTAACACGCGCATTGTAGAGTAAAACCGTGTATTCAAGCAGGAGAGCACAGTGACATCGGCATTAAAGAATAGACTGGTGGGGACAATTATTGTTGTCGCCCTAGCGGTAATCTTTTTACCAGACTTTCTTGATGGCAAAAAGCAAACAAACAGAGAACCTTTTGTCTCTGTACCTGCTAATCCGCCTAAAAAGCCCATCGTAGAGCCAGAATCGTTTCCATCAGAGCGCGTGGCGAAAGCTGCGGTGCCAGCGGTTGAAATTGAAGAAGAAACGGCATTAGATGACGAGCCGGTTTCTTCAGGCGCCGTCGACAATGGCACTTCGGACGAAGCCACTGTTGCAAAAGCGCCTGCGGTTAAGGCCTTTGAAGAAGAGGACAAGTTAGCGAGTCAAACGGTTGTAGACACAAAAAGTGATGCTGCCGACGATGATGCAGGTTGGGTTATTCAACTTGGTAGTTTCCGTCACGAGAAAAACGTGAAGGCACTGCTAGCTAAGCTAGAAAAGGCTGGATATCGCGCATTTAGTCGCAAAATTCAAACCAGCTCTGGCCCGCTCAATAAAGTCTTTGTTGGCCCAGATTTAGACAAGAAAAAACTGGAATCGGCACTACCTCATTTAAAAGAGCTCACGAAACTTAAAGGTAAAGTGACCACGTTCAAAGTTGAGTAACGCGTGGTGTTCATCATGCTTGCGGAATTTACCATGAATGAAGAGGCAGTGATTGGTATTACAGACTAGTAATATTTCTATCTTCTGTTAGAATGCGCGCCATCTCGCCAAAGGCTCGTTGCTTCACAATAAAAAGCAACATCAACGCAATAAAGAGACGATGAACTGGGTAGACTTTTCCATACTGGGTATCATTGCGGTATCTACCTTAATAAGCCTGATCAGAGGGTTTGTTAAAGAAGCCATCTCGCTAGTGGTGTGGTTTGCTGCACTCTTTATTTCAAGCAATTTCTACGCTGACCTTGCCGTTTATTTTACAGCCATTGACGACCCTTATTTAAAAAATGGTGCTGCAATTGCGGCATTGTTTGTCACCACGCTCATTCTGGGCGGCATGATTAATTACGTTATTAGCCAGCTGGTTCAGGCAACAGGGTTGTCTGGCACAGATAGGGCCCTAGGTATAGTTTTTGGTGCACTGCGTGGCGTGCTTATAGTTAGCGCATTGCTCTTTTTTATGGACACCTTCACTGGCGCAGCCTCCTCAGATTGGTGGCAATCATCGGTGCTCATTCCCGAGTTTGGTGTCATCATAGAGTGGTTTTTCAGCTATGTGAAAGACTCCTCCAGTTTCTTAAATCCCGCTTGAAATAGGTAACGCACATGTGTGGTATAGTCGGAATAGTTGGTAAAACGCCCGTAGCTCAGTCACTGTACGACGGTCTAACGGTTATTCAACACCGAGGACAGGATGCCGCAGGCATTATGACTATCGACCAAAATATGTTTAATTTGCGCAAGGCAAATGGTTTGGTTCGAGACGTGTTTCATACCCGCCATATGAAAAGATTGTCTGGCAACATGGGGATTGGTCACGTTCGCTACCCAACTGCGGGTACATCAAGCTCTGCAGAAGCACAACCGTTTTATGTGAACTCGCCGTTTGGTATTGCCTTTGCACATAACGGCAACCTTACCAACGCCCATGAGCTACAGGAAGAAGTGTTCCGCATTGCACGCCGCCACATCAACACCACCTCAGATTCAGAATTATTGCTTAACATTCTTGCGCATGAACTGCAGCAGGTAGCAGGTTTAAGCGTAAGTGCCGAACACATTTTTGAAGTGGTAACGAAAGTTCACAAAAAGATCAGAGGTGCCTACGCAGTCGTTGCGGCGATCATCGGCCAAGGTATTGTAGCGTTTCGCGACCCGCACGGTATTCGTCCTCTAGCACTCGGTAAGCGTATAAGCGAGCTGGGTGAGGAATGGATGGTGGCATCTGAAAGCGTGGCGCTTGATGCTGTTGGCTTCCAGTTTGTGCGCGATGTAATGCCAGGTGAAGCGGTATTTATTACCGAAGAGGGTCAACTGCACACCAGACAGTGCGCCGAGAATCCAGTAACCTCTCCGTGTATCTTTGAGTTTGTTTATTTTGCTCGCCCAGATAGCTTCATAGATGGCATTTCAGTTTATGCATCGCGTGTAAACATGGGCCGTAAGCTAGGTGAAAAAATTAAGCGCGAATGGGCAGATCTGGATATCGACGTGGTTATTCCTATTCCTGAAACGTCGATGGATGTGGCGCTTCAAATCGCGAACACACTGGATTTGCCATATCGCCAAGGCTTCGTTAAAAACCGCTATATTGGTCGTACTTTCATTATGCCTGGCCAAACCATGCGTAAAAAATCAGTACGCCGTAAGCTAAATGCAATCTCATCTGAGTTCAAAGGTAAGAGTGTACTACTTGTCGATGACTCTATCGTGCGCGGCACTACATCGGGTCAAATCATTGAGATGGCGCGTGAGTCAGGTGCGAAGAAAGTATACTTTGCGTCAGCTGCGCCAGAAATTCGTTTCCCAAATGTGTATGGTATTGATATGCCATCGGCAAACGAACTGATTGCTTATGGTCGTGAAATCGATCAAATTGCAGAGCTTATCCAAGCAGATGGCCTTATCTTCCAAGACATTTCTGACTTGGTGGATGCCGTTCGCGAAGAGAACGAAACCATTCAGCGTTTTGAAACGTCAGTGTTTGATGGGAACTATATTACTGCGGATATCGACCAAGAGTACCTTGAGCGAATTGATATGTCGCGCGGTGAAGCGTCAAGAAAAGCGCCAGTGGTACAAGCAGAGCTTAGCAATCTTGATGTGCATAATATTGATGCCGCTGATTAATTTAAGACGCTCTTTGATATAACAAAAAGCCGCTTTTTAAAGCGGCTTTTTTAATGCTTTATTTCAATGAAAGAGGCTAGTGAACAAATACTGGTCCGCCGGACAGTCCCCATACCAAAACTGAACCTGTCATTAGAATAACGAGCAATACTAGCCCACATGTCACTACCGAGCTTGAGTAAATGAACCCTTTATCTTCTGGCATATGCATCAAAATTGGCACGCCAGAGTAGAGCAGGTATACCGAATAGCTAATACCGACTAACAGCGCCGTCATCACCACCCAGAGTTCTGGGTAAAGACCTGCGAAGCCCACCATAAACAACGGTGTAGCCGTGTAGGCCGCAAGTTCCAGCGACTGCGTATAAGTTGGCGTCGCATCAAACGCTTTAGCCAACTCATGAATAAGTACCGCCAATGCGACCACGCCTGCAATTAAGCCAAAATACATGCCTATACCCATCATTATGGCGGTATTTTCGCTAAGGCGAATTATGTCACCTGCGCCGATACTCCAGCCAGTATGGGCACTGGAATAATAGGCCACGAGTGAAGGAATGAGAGATATAAAAGCGATATGGGTAAGCGCGTAAAAATAGGTTTCGTGTTTGGTATCAATGGTTTGCCACTCTTCTTTTGGATGAGTGTAAATACCAATTAAATGATTCAAAATCATAGAGCCCTGCCTTGTTAAACAACGTTATTATTTTAGAAAATATTGTTGTGAGGCAGGGAGAACACACGGACTAACCGTAAAACCAAGGAAACACACACAGCGCAAAGCGCTAAACACTGCCGTTAACAATATGTTTACAAATTGAGTGTGCAGCAGAATTACTAAGCCGTCAATATAAATTGATTAATTTATAAACGGATGCAAAGCGTTAACTTAACCGCGGTGCACCTGAGTGGAAACGCAATTCGTTGTCGTCGCTTTCAATCAGCGATTTTTCAACGCTTCCGAAGTGGGCAACGCGCTCTGAAATATCAGTTTTAGCGATTTGCCCAGCAAGGGTGAGGTAGTCTTCAAAATGTCTGGCTTCTGAACGCAGCAATGACACATAGAACTTACCTAAATCTTCAGAAACATACGGCGCAAGTTTGGCAAAGCGTTCACAGGAGCGCGCTTCAATGTAGGCACCACAAATGAGCTTGTCGACAAGCTTTTCGGGTTCGTACGTGCGTACGTGACGCAATAGGCCATTTGCGTAACGACTGGATGTTACCGACTTATATTCAAACCCCAACTCGTGCATAATTTCTAGCACTTGGTAAAAATGATGAAGCTCTTCTTTAATTAGCATGACCATTTTATCAAGCATGTCTTTTTTAAACGAGTCTAGCCCTTCTGTGTTAAATACATTTTTGGAAAGGTGCTTAGTATTAAGCGATTGCCAATCGCCTTCGTGGCGGTAAGTGAAGTCTTCGTAAGGTTTCAACCAGCCCAGCAACACCTTACTGGTTTCTTCATCGGCCACATAGCGGCGAAGTAGGTACATAGCAGACTGAGCTGCTTTAAGCTCGCAAATTAGGTGGTCAGTAAGGATAACGCGAAGGTTTTCCTCTTTCTGCGCTTCGTCTATCCACGACTGTGGCGTCTCGCAATGTAAAAAGGCATTGATTGGTGAAAGTAGAGACGTGACTTCAGAAGTGGATATTACAGACATGTTGAAACTCAATTTTAAGTGCTACGGTTTTTCAGTTACATTTGAATTTGGCTGCTGCTAACGCTAGTTTCGGCAGTTTCGGTTTATAAAAGCACAAAATTCAGCGTATCTGAATTGGACCGCAATTTTACTTGATACCTACAAGCCCTTACAACTTAAAATAGAGACCAATAAATTACAAAATGAATTATCTTGCCCATCTTTTCTTAGCCCGACCAACTGCCGATTCTCAATTCGGTAACTTACTCGGAGACTTCAGGCGAGGTGTTGATATTAAAGAGCTTGGACAAGCGGTACAGCTAGGTCTTAAAAATCACTATGAAGTGGATAGGTTCACCGACAGTCATACCAGCGTCTTAGCAGCAAAGGCGTTATTTCATAAAAGTCGTCGGCGCTTTGCACCTGTGGCGCTGGATATCTACTTCGATCACTTGCTAATTAAACATTGGGCGTCGTTTACAGCACAGGGTTTTGACGACTTCAGGGAACAGAGTTTCGCATTGTTAGAACAGCGATTGCCCACTATGCCAAGAACGATGCAGCACAGTGTCGGGCATATGATAACCCATGACTGGTTTGAAGATTATGCTAAGGAAGAGGGCATTGCTAAGGCGATTGCTGTGGTTGCTAAACGTATTCGTTTCCCCAACACGTTTCATCTTGCTGTGGATGATATTAATGCGAACAGAGACGAGATTGAAGCGAGATTCTTAACGTTTTTCCCTGAACTCATTACACATATCAAAATTAATGGCCCTGAGAATATTTGAAAGGCTTAACCGTGTTACAGAAATGTATCGAAGAAATTGGTCGTTTTGTCGTTCATTGCTAAGCTGTCGTGTGAACAGCGATATAGTAAAGCGTGCAATACAAAGACAACACAAAAACGATAAAATTAACGACACTCAAAGATAATAATGATGAATATTCAATCCTTAGTTAGAAATACATCGCCCGTATTATTAAGTCTGGGTAAAAATAAACACAAAGCGCAATCGCACGCGACCCTAGCATGGTTAACGGCAGCCTTAATTGCCTTTGTAAGCTTAACTACCAGTGCTTCAGCGGCAGAAGAAAGCGCATCTGCACATGCTCGTTCAATAAAAATTGATAGCAGTGTAGTGACAGAGCACGAAACTAAAATCCTAGGCAAGCGCATAAAGTACAGTGCCACCACGGGTACTCAACCGGTTTGGAACAGTAAAGACGAAGCGGTTGCCACTTTGTTTTACACTTACTATCAGCGCACTGACGTAAAAGAGAATACTGAGCGCCCGCTTATTATTTCTTTTAACGGCGGTCCAGGCTCTGCGTCAGTGTGGATGCACGTAGCCTATACAGGCCCTCGTATTCTTAATATTGACGATGAAGGCTATCCGGTTCAGCCCTATGGTGTTCAAACTAATCCTTACTCTATTTTAGATGTGGCTGACATAGTGTTTGTTAACCCAGTAAACACAGGGTATAGCCGAGTACTGCCTAAAGCTGACGGCAGCATGCCGTCGCAAGACGAGCAGCAGAAAATGTTTTTCGGCGTAAACGCTGATATTAGCTATTTGGCAGACTGGGTGAACACTTTCGTAACGCGCAATAACCGTTGGCGCTCGCCTAAATACCTTATTGGTGAAAGTTACGGTACGACGCGTGTTTCTGGGCTTGCTCTAGAACTGCAGAACCGCCAATGGATGTACTTAAACGGCGTTGTACTTGTATCGCCAACCGATATTGGTATAGAGCGCAACGGGCCGGTAAAAGCCGCTAATCGACTGCCTTATTTTGCTGCCGCGGCGTGGTATCACAATAAGCTTGAACCCGCGTTGCAAAACAAAGATCTTACTGAGCTATTGCCTGAAGTTGAAGACTTCACCATCAATACGCTTATTCCTGCTCTGGCCAAAGGTGGCTTCATTGGTGAAACGGAAAAGCGCGATGTGTTAAAGCAAATGGCGCGATATTCTGGGTTAAGTGAAGCGTCTATTGCGCAAAACAACTTAGACGTGAGCACTGCATTTTTCTGGAAAGACTTATTGCGCGACGAGGGGAAAACGCTAGGCCGCTTAGACAGTCGCTATTTGGGTATAGACGCTAAGCAAAGTGGCGACCGCCCTGACTATTGGGCGGAGCTTACTTCATGGCTTCATTCGTTCACGCCCGCCATTAATTACTACTTGCGTGAAGAGTTAAACTACAAAACGGATATTAAGTACAACATGTTTGGAAACGTGCACCCGTGGGATAGAAGCAATAATCAAACGGGTGAGAACTTGCGATTGGCCATGGCGCAAAACCCCTATCTGAATGTGATGATTCAAGCTGGCTATTACGATGGAGCAACGAACTACTTTGATGCCAAATACACCATGTGGCAGCTCGATCAAAGTGGCAATTTAAAAGACCGTTTGAGCTTTAAGGGATATCGCAGCGGGCACATGATGTATCTGCGTCGCGACGACTTAAAACAGTCCAACCAAGACTTACGCGAGTTTATTAAAATGAGCACACCGGGCAGAGGCATACCTGCTGAATACAAGCGATAGTGAAAGGCAAATCGCTTATTTGATAATAGGTGTTTACACATTATTGGGCTGTCGTTACTTGGTTAACGTAACGACAGCCGTTTTTTTTGAGAGAACTGTGGTTTGCACCTTTAATGTCAGCTTAAGCGACTAGTTTTTACTCTCTACAACTACACCAGCTTCTTTTAGCTGCGCTAAACATTCAGCGCAGCGCTCTTTCAGCATATCTCTGAATAGTCTTACTGCGGGAGTAATAGATTGGCGGCTAGGGCAAATTAGCCAAAGCTGTTTGGATTTGGGTTGATACTCGGGCAACAAGGTTACAAGTCGACCCTTTAAAATGTCGTCACACGCATCTAAGCCAGATTTAACAGCAACACCTTTACCCGCGACGGCCCAACGCTTTACTATTTCTCCGTCGTTTGCGGTTCTGTTGCCTCGCATTTTTATCTTCAGCGGTGTCCCTTTGTGAAAAAACTCCCATTCGTTATATACCTTGTCGTGTAGTTGGTAAAAAAGCCCGTTGTGTGTTTGCAAGTCTTCAAATTTTTCAGGGGCACCATGAGAGCTGATATAAGAAGGGGAGGCAACAAGTAAACTTGGTACATCACAAATTTTGAAACCGTATACATTCGCATCGGTTGGAGTACCGTACCTTAGCGCTAAATCGACGGGATCGCGATAAAAGTCAATGTTGCTGTCACTCAGGTTGAGCTTTACGGTTATTTTGTCATGCAAATCCATAAATCCATCTAGCCAAGGCGCAATCACATTTCGGCCTAAATCAGACGATAAACCTAACCTAAGCTCGCCCTCAATCACGCCTGTATCACCCTTTAAGTTTTGCTTGGCATTAGCCAGCATTGACATGGCTTCTTGGCACGTTGGCAAAAACCTTTCACCCGCAGACGACAGACGTAGTGAGCGTGTAGTACGAACAAATAATTCGGCACCAAGGGCCTGTTCTACGCGTTTGACCGCAGCACTTGCGGTTGCTGTACGCATATTCAAATGGGTTGCTGCTGCGGTAATATTTCTGAATTCAGCTACTTTCAATACGACGTTCAAGTCTTCTAGTAACATAATTTTCAAAAACCAGTTGATAATGTTTCTTGTATTGTGCTGTTTAAACAAAATGTATCAAGGGTAAGATGGATGCACGACTTAAAGGAGAAACAGTAATGAAAGCTATTGGCTATACCCACTCACTTGATATTAATGAGCCTAATGCGTTGATGGACTTAGAAATCGATAAGCCAAGCGCATCGGGTCGTGATTTACTGATTAAAATAAGCGCCATAGCGGTTAACCCTGTCGACTACAAAATCCGTCAGCGAGTAAACCCAGAGGGTGGTGAACCTAAAATACTTGGCTGGGATGCAGTAGGCGAGGTAGTTGATATTGGCTCGGATGTTACCAAATTTGCAGTTGGAGATAGAGTTTATTACGCAGGCGATCTTACTAGACCAGGCTCAAACGCAGAGTTTCAACTAGTAGATGAACGTATTGTCGGTAAAGCGCCTAAGTCTCTGTCAGACAGCGATGCTGCGGCACTTCCGCTTACTACTATTACCGCTTATGAACTGTTGTTCGATCATCTCAAATTAAAACAGCAAAGTGAAAAAAGCGAAGAAGTTGTACTTGTTGTCGGCGCAGCCGGTGGAGTGGGATCAATTATGTTGCAACTGCTTAAAACCCTAACAGGGGCTACCGTCATAGCTACTGCATCGCGTGAAAGCTCAAAAAATTGGGTACAGGAATTAGGCGCGGATTATGTCGTCGATCACAGTCAACCTATGGCTGAGCAAATAAAGGCATTAAACGTTGGTGAAGTAACGCATGTGGCAAGTTTAAATAATACCCATCAATACATCGATACCTATGTGGAAGTTATGAAGCCGAAGGGCAAACTAGCGCTAATTGACGACCCAGAAAGTCTTGATGTCGCCAAGCTTAAACAAAAGAGCCTATCACTTCATTGGGAATTCATGTTTACCCGTTCAATGTTTGAAACCGACGATATGGCTGAGCAAAGTCGTCTGCTGTCTGATGTGGCGTCGCTTATTGATGAGGGTAAAATCAAAACGACTGTAGGTAAGCATTTGGGTAAAATCAATGCCGCAAACTTAATAGAGGCGCATAAGGCACTAGAGGAAGGTAGCGCCATTGGTAAGTTGGTACTAGAGGGCTTTTAACTAAACCAGATAAACTCGCAGGCAGCATAACAATGCTGCCTGCGGGTGTGAATTTCTCGTACTGCTCTGACATAGCAAGTGACAAGAACTTAGTTTTGTACCTTCACCAAAGTACGGCCAGAAATCTGCCCCTTCAAGATTGCGTCAATTTTTCCATTAACCTCGCTAAGGGTAACTTCTTCTGTCAGGTCATCAAGGCATTCTAGCTTCCATTCATCGGCAAGTTTGCCCCACAGCCTTTCTCTTGGCGGCATTGGGCACTGAACCGAATCGATGCCAAGCAAAGACACACCTCGTAAAATAAATGGAAATACGCTCACGTTGAGGTCGTCGGAAGCCGTAAGACCGCAGCATGTCACTGTGCCACCGTATTGTGTTGCTTTTACAGCTTGTGCTAAATATTCTCCGCCTACGGTATCGACAGCGCCGGCGTATTGCTCTTTAAGCATAGGGCGCTCTTTGTTTTCTAACAGTTCACCGCGAGTTATTACTTTGCTTGCACCTAGGTTTTTTAAGAATGACTCATGTTCCTTTTTACCGGTACATGCCACTACAGAAAAGCCAGCTTTAGCGAGCAGGGCGACAGCGACAGAGCCGACACCGCCAGTGGCGCCAGTGACTAAAATATCACCCTTGTCAGGCGTTACACCATTTTCAACTAGACCTTGCACCGATAGACCCGCAGTAAACCCTGCGGTGCCAATGACCATCGCTTCTCTTAACGTCAGACCATCTGGTTTTGCTAACGCCCAATCACTGGGAATTCGAATGTACTCGCCAAAGCCGCCGGCGGTATTCATGCCAAGGTCATAGCCTGTCACTATAACTTCGTCGCCTTTTTTAAAGCGGTTGTCATCACATGACACTACGGTGCCTGCTGCATCAATGCCCGGAGTATGAGGGAAATTTCTGCTTACTCCAGGATTGCCGGTAGCAGACAGCGCATCTTTATAGTTAAGCGATGAATAATGAACATGAATGAGTAGTGTGCCGTCAGGTAGGTCATCAAGTGAGCGCTGCGTTACGCTACGCGTGAACGATTTATCTTCCTGTTTTTCTACAAGCAAAGCATTGAACGTTGCCATTCCTGTCTCCATAAGTCGAAAGTTAGGCTTCCCATTGTGACTTTATATAAACTTTGCGCAAGTATGCACTTTTTAGTAAGGTAGTACCCTAAAAGATACTATTGGGGCTGTGGGCAATATGTTAAGTATTTGTATGCGTTTGCCGGAACCGGCTGATACCCAAAGATCGTTATTGATAAAGTAACTAAGAGAGAGAGCATGACGGTAAATTTAAAAAGCGTTGAGGACATAGAAAGAGAAGTATTCCCAGACAATAAAAGCAACGCGGCCTCTAAACGTGAAAATAAAGGTTGTAGTCAGGCTCTTGGAGAAAATGCAGGCGAGCCAAATCAATACATCTGCGGAGTTGCCGTGTCGCTAGAAATTATAGGTGGCAAGTGGAAAGGCGTGATTTTATGGCACCTTTGTCATAAAACGCTACGCTTCAGTCAATTGCGTAGGAGGCTGCAAGGCGTTACCCAAAAAATGCTTACGCAGCAGTTGAGAGAGTTAGAACGCGACGGTTTAGTTAACCGGAAAGTGTTTGCTGAAGTGCCACCTCGTGTTGAATATTCCTTGACTGATTTAGGCCGTACGTTAGAGCCCACCTTACGGCAACTGTGTGAATGGGGCAGGGCATATCATGATGACTATAGGTAGTCGAGATGATATTCATTTGAAGTAGCGCTTAACACGAGCCAAGCGCTACTTCTTGCTGTAAGGACTTAGTCTAAAACTTTAAACAGTCGGATGTTAAGCTAGCAATGAGCCAATAGACAATACACTTTCTTCACCATTGGTTACTGTGGTGATGGTCGCATCCATTGCGCTGAAGTTAACGTTTAGTGAAGCGGTATCGCTATCTTTTTTCCACGAAAGAACCAGTTCGTCATTATTGTAATTTACGTCAAACTCGCCATTGAATGCATCGCTTTCATTTCTAAGTGATATGAGTTTCATTAAACCTTTTACCACTGGCTTTTCAACGGCCTGTTCAACCATAGAAGTTGTTAAGTAAGGGCGGTTTATATCACGGCCAACATTAGTCCGAGCAAGTAATTCCATATCATTGTGTGCAGCAAGCATACCGCCATAGTAGACTTGAGGAATTCCCGGGCTAAAGAACTGAATAGCACGAGCAACCAAGTAGGCGAAATCATCCTTACCTAATGCATCGTAATACGTACAGTTAACTTGATACAGGTCTACATTGTTCGCTGCGGCTCCTGTAGCTTTTTTAGATTCACCGTTAGAGTTCTCATGTATTTGTTCAACAAGTGCGTTGATCGCGTCTGCATTAAGAAGACCAGGCTTGTCACCACTTGCGCCCACATCAACAATACCAATACCATCATGGGTATCTAATACGGTAAAGCAATTACGAGGCGAGATAGAAAGCCAGTATGCCAGTGCTTCTGCATTTTTAGTAAATAACGTATGTAGTACAAGCGGCGGTAAAGCAAAATCATAAACACTGTCGCAACGCGCAGCAATATCGATCTGTGTTTGATAGTGACTATGTATTTCTACCAAGCACTGCATGCCCATACCACGCGCGCGATTAGAAAGTTCTTCAATAAACTCAAAGGTTTCTTCAAGCATGAAGCAGTTTGAGCCTGCGCGTTTAATGGCATAGCCTGCCGCGTCTAAACGGATAAGATCAACATTACTTTCAGTGAATGACTGAAGAATAGAAGATAAATAGTCTTTGCCTAGCTGAGACTCTACATCAATATCAATCTGATTTGAGGTAAAGGTAGTCCAGAATGGAACAGTTTCTGGTTTATCAGTTGCAGTACCAACTTCGTAATCGCTGAAAAATGGCGTCGGACGAGGGCGGAAGACTCGTGCTATTTGTTCGTCGATTTGCGCTTGGTCATTACCTTTAAAAATGTCTTCTTTGGTTAAAAACAATGGCCAGTAAGTCGATTCGCGTCCGTTTTTTAACACGTCTTTAAATGCTTCACTTTGCCCTGACATGTGGTTAACGATGAGGTCGGCCATAATATCTACCGATTCGCCAAGCTTTTTGATGTTGTTCCAATCGCCTAGTCGTTCATCTACTGTCGTATGATCGATTGGGTCGAAACCCGCATCTTCGCCATCGTATGGATAGTAAAAGGGTAAAACGTGAACGCCAGTGAACAGTCCGTTCAATGGACCTTCAAGTATCGCTGTCATGCTCTCGATGTTGCCATCGCCCAGTCGGTCTGCGTAGGTAATGAGTTGAACGCCATTGCGTATAGACATGATAATTCTCCAAAATTCAGCATGTGCTAGCTCGTACTTCTTCTGTGTTTCGCGAGCACACATTACTACAAATTAAGCACTACCAGTCTGATAGGTTCACAGTTAACTATGTAACGGGTTTAGCTTAATTCTTAATCTTTTACCGTAGACTCATAAAGTTTGATTAAAAATCACGATAAACTTAAAACTTAATCGATTAAGTAAAGATAGCAGCAGACAGGTAATTTGTAAATGAGAAGTTTCAAAAATGAGACAGGAAAAGCCTATGCTCAAGGGGTATTGACGTCGATTTTGCATTTGAGCAACTTGTCGATGGTGAGCTTCTCAAAGGTAAAGGTTAGTCTATAGTCGTTGTGTAGATGGTGAGTTTTGAAGAAGAGTATTGGTACAAGTGTTAAGCGCTACTGTTTGATGAGTTGCTGTTGTTTAATTTTTCTAACTCTCGTTTCGCCTCTTTCCATTTAGCGAGTTTCTCATAGTACACGTCCCAAATACAAGGGCAGCACGAACCCCCGCCGCAACAGTCGTCTCTCAATGGTTTTTCCGGCTCTTCCGGTAGCGAGTCCATGAAATTTATCCTTATTTTTTCTAAAAATATCCAGCGCGCTAAGCATATTGGCAATAGTTAACAATACCTAGAAGCGATTAGAATTGAAACTGCCAAATCAGATGTTACTCGTAAAAACGAGGCTAAACAAAAAGCCCTGTTAAATAACAGGGCTTGGGGTATCTATATATCTTATTTTACTAGGCAGACACAGGCCGCTGCAAAAATGTAAAACAAAGGTCAACAGGCCTAGTAATGAATTAATCAGCAGGGTGCTCTTCCTGAACTTTTCGACCATTTAGGTTTTCTGGTGCAGTCACAACGGGCTTAGGCTTAACTGCACCGGCTTTAGCCAATATATCGCTGTTGCCGGTAACCAAGTCTGCTAAAGAGCCTTTGTCGGCATCGACTAAACCTACTTCCCGCAGCATAGAATCTACCAGAGGGGCGTTAGCACGATAATTTAGCGCTGCCTGTGTTACCTGCTCTGCAAGGCCGTTACTTGAGGTTGCAACAGTATGCTCACCATTAGCGCCGCTACCCTGACCGTACCCTTGGAGAATTTTAATACCTTCAATGTTTTCAAGAGGCTTAACCGCTTGTGCAACAAGTTCCGGCAGTATCTTGAGCATCGCAAGGGCCTTTTGTAGCTCAATTTGCTCGGTTTTAAGAGTATTCTCAGCTTCGTAAAGGGCTTGTTTACCCTGCGCTTCAACGGCAAGTACTTTTTCATCAGCGTCGGCTTGTAGCATTTTCGCATCGGCTGCAGCTTTGGCCTCGGTAAGAATTGCGGCAGCAGAGTTTTCAGCCGCTTCTTTCTTAGCCTGTGCTTCAACGGTTATGCCCACTGCTTCACGTTCAGCTTCTTTACGCGCATCAATAACTTCAATTTGCTTCTTACGCTCAGCTTCTGCTACCGATTTAGCGGTAAGCACTGCTTCTTCTTTTTCCACTTTTTGCTTTTCAGCTTCAGCGGCTTTAGCGCGAGCTGCAGACTCTTCTTCCGACTTAGTCGCAACAGCAATTTGTTTTATTTGCTCTGAAACCTCAACTTCCTGCTGCTGGCGTATACGAGCTTGTTCTAGCGCTTGGCGCTTAGCAATTTCTTGCGTTTCTATTTCACGAGATTTCTCAATTTCAGCTGCTTCAATAGCGCGGTTTTTAGCAATTTCTGCTTCGCGCTCTTCTCGTTCTTTCATTTCACGTTGTTTGGCAATTTCAGCTTTTTGCTCTTGGCGTTTAAAAGCAAGTACCTGCTCTTGCGCTAGTCGGGCCTCTTCTTCATCGCGCTTTACGTCTAAAGATTGTTTTTCGGCCGCTAAGTTGCGCTGCTCAATGAAAATACGGTTTTCTTGCTGGATGTCGTTAGTTTCTTTGCGTTTTTCTTCAATGATTTTGGTCAGACGAGCGCGACCTTCTGCATCGAACGCATTGTTTTCGTTAAAGAACTGCAGGTCTGTTTGGTCGAACCCGGTTAAGCTTACCGATTCAAGTTCTAAACCGTTCTTCTCTAGGTCGTTAGCCACACTTTGCTGAACTTTTTGTACGAAATCAGCACGCTGTTCGTGCATCTCTGTCATGCTCATTTCAGCAGCTACGGCACGCAGTACGTCTACAAACTTTGACTCCATTAATTTTTTTACTTCTTCAGCGCGGGTGGTGCGAGTACCTAGCGTTTGCGCAGCCATTGAGATGCCGTTGGCATTCGGCGCTACACGTAGATAGAAGTCGGCTTTTACGTCCACACGCATGCGGTCTTTTGTAATAAGCGCGTCTTTTTGAATTTTCTCTACTTCTATACGAAGGGTATTCATGTTCACCGGAATAATTTCGTGAACCACAGGAAGAACCAAAGCGCCACCGTCCTTGATCACTTTCTCGCCACCTAACCCGGTTCTTACGAACGCCGTTTCTTTTGTAGCTCGTGTGTAGAGTTTAGCGAATATAAGGCCAATAACGATAAGCCCTACAACAATAGCACCGGCAATAAAGAGTATTGACGGCAAGCTAGATGGTTGAATTGTATCCATACTTTTATCTCTTTTAGGTTATAGGTAGCGGGTTGCTAACCAGCTGTGTTGGTTTTTCTGAACTAAAATGACGCGCTCTCCCTGTGCGAACAATTCTTCATCTTCGAATGGTTCAACTAACACAAAATGAGGCTGAGAATAATGGTCGGTGAACTTGGCTTCTGCCGGGTTACCGCGGCTTGCTTTTCCAATGGTGATTTCGGCTACGGAGCCTATAAAATCCTCGCTGTTCACCGCACTAGATTCTACGCTAGGCAATACACCTGCAATAATCTTTACAGTTTTTGCTGTAACCAGTAGCCCAATAAAAAAAGCGAGGGTAACAGATAGGAGCGTGGGTAGCGTAAAGCTTAGTACACTTGCTGTAATGCCATTTATAATTAGGCCAAGAAGCCCGAATATTGTAAGCAATACTATCAAGTATATTAAAAAGGGAACTTTATTGATATTTAGCCAGTTAGCAAACGAGGTATTGAGAAATCCATCGCCATCTAATTCTGCAAAGTCGTCGCCAAGCCCTAAAAGGCTTGCGCCAAACACTGTACTAACAAGCTCTAAAATAAAAACGAAAAATACGGCTATAAGCGCAATGCTGAACCAGAAGTTTGCAGGGGAAAGAAGAACATCTGTCATTTACACCGTCCATGATGACTAACTTGCTTTTATTCTTTATACCACAGAACAAAAATTAAGCCAGTTCGCAACACATGTACTTTGGGCTAGTTTGTAACAAATAATTATGGGTCGCGCTTTTACGCTAGCTGAAGTTATGCTTTTGCAGCATCACGTCATTTTCAGTAACCTTCAACACACTGCCTTGGTCATACCAATCTCCAAGAACAATACGCGTTGCAGGTTTGCCATTAGCTTCAAGGCTGTGGACGTTTGGTCTGTGTGTATGGCCGTGGATCATGCGTTGCACACCCCATTTCTCCATCACTTTTACTACCTCTTCTGGGGTTACATCCATAATATCTGGCTTTAGATTTTGTTGCTTAGCTTTACTCTCTGCGCGGCCATTGTCCGCAACACGCTGGCGATACCATAACGGTAGGGCAAGCATTAATCGAGGCCACCACCATCCACGGGATTTCTTGCGAAACTTTTGATAGGCAACGTCACGAGTACAAAGCTCGTCACCATGGGTCAGCAGGGTAGGCGTGCCGTAAAGGTCTATAACTTCTTGTTCGTTTAATAGTGTCATTCCAGCTTTTGATAGCCACTTTTCCCGTATAGCGAAATCGCGATTGCCGTGAATAAAGTAAATGGGGCAGTGCTGACTCACTTTTTTAAAGGCTGCCGCTATGGCAGTGTTAAACGGGGTGACGTTATCGTCTCCAATCCAAACTTCAAACAAATCACCAAGAACATAGAGTGCGTCGGCGTTAACTGCATCTTCTTCTAAAAATCGCAATAAGCATTCTGTAATATCTGGGCGGTCGGCACTTAGGTGTAAATCGGCAATGAAGTAGGTGAACGACATAAATCTTCTTAAGTGTGGTTTAAAAAGCCGCGTTAGCAATAACGCGGCTTGCTTTTAAATAGGGGCCGAAAGCATGTTGAAGAACATGCTAATCAAGCCAATATTTAGTTAAGCGTTAGAGGGGCCGCTTAAGCAACCACTGCTTTTTCAATGATAACTGGCTCAACAGGTACATCCTGGTGATAACCGTGGTTACCGGTTTTAACGGCTTTAATCTTCTCTACCACGTCCATACCTTCAGTTACTTTACCAAAGGCGCAGTATCCCCAACCGTTTATAGACTTGCTAGTATGGTTAAGGAAGTCGTTGTTGTTCACGTTAATAAAAAACTGTGCTGTAGCAGAGTGTGGGTCTTGCGTGCGCGCCATCGCGATGGTACCTACTTCGTTGGCAACACCGTTGTTTGCTTCGTTTTCAATCGGATCTTTTGTATCTTTTTGGTCCATATCTGGCGTAAAACCACCACCTTGGATCATAAAGTTGTTGATTACACGGTGAAAAATAGTGTTATCAAAAAAACCGTCTTCAACGTAAGAAATGAAGTTAGCTACCGTTTTAGGCGCTTTATCTTCAAAAAGCTCTAGGGTGATGTCACCGAAATTTGTTTTTAACGTAACCATTGTGGTTTGTCCTGTGTGTTAGCATACATATAAAGTGGCGGCATTTTAGCGCAAAACGAGTCGTTAGCGCAAAGAGACGGTTATCGCAAAACCCAGCAATATCGTTGCAAAAGGCTTGTACCATTTAAATCGTGACAGTGCTAAACTTTGCGGCCGAAAAATTATGACAAATAGGAAATATAGACATGCTACATCTTTACAACACCCGAACCCGTGAAAAAGCGAAGTTTGTACCGCTTCAAGAAGGGAAAGTGGGTTTGTATGTGTGTGGTATTACCGTTTATGACCTAAGTCATATGGGTCATGCCCGTACTTACCTGAGTTTCGATGTCTTAGTACGCTACATGCGCCACCTTGGTTTAGATGTGAAGTACGTGCGCAATATCACCGATATCGACGATAAGATTATTGCTCGCGCCAATGAAAATGGCGAAAGCTTTGAGGCGCTTACTGCACGCACTATTGCCATGATGCACGAAGATTTTGCGGCGATTAACTTACTAGAGCCAGACGTTGAACCGACAGTAAGTGGCCACATGGATGAGATTATTGAAATCATCCAGCGTTTAATTGACAAAGGCTACGCCTATCAAGCTAAAAGCGGCGATGTGCTATTCGATGTAAGCAAGTATGAAGACTACGGTAAGTTAAGCAAACAAGACTTAGATCAGCTCAAAGCCGGTGCACGTGTTGAAGTGGCGGCAGGTAAAGACGACCCGCTAGACTTCGTGCTGTGGAAAACTACCAAGCCGGGTGAGCCTGCTTGGCAGTCACCATGGGGCGAAGGTCGCCCAGGTTGGCATATTGAGTGTTCAGCGATGAACCACAAGCACCTTGGTGCGCACTTTGATATTCACGGCGGTGGCTCAGATTTAACCTTCCCTCATCACGAAAATGAAGTGGCTCAATCGTGCTGCGCGTATGACACACCTTACGTAAACGTGTGGATGCACGCAGGTATGGTACAGGTTAATGATGAAAAGATGTCTAAGTCGTTAGGCAACTTCTTTACCTTGCGCGATGTGCTTAAAGAACACGATTCAGAAACCTTGCGTTTCTTCTTAATGTCGGCGCATTATCGTAGTCAGTTAAGCTACTCGCAAGACAACATCACTCAAGCAAAAGCGGCCCTAGAGCGTTTGTATACTGCACTTCGTGGTGTAGAAGTAGATGAAAGCACTGACCTTGGCTACGGTGGCTACTTAGCACGTTTCGAAGCGGCTATGAATGATGACCTTAACGTGCCAGAAGCTTTTTCGGTGCTGTTCGACGTGGCACGTGAGCTTAACCGTCAAAAGGACAATGCTGAAGTGGCGGGCAAACTGGCAGCGGTTCTTAAAGGTCTGGGCGCAATTTTGGGTATGCTTCAAAGTGATCCAGATACTTACCTCAAAGGTGGTGACGGTAATGACGACGAAGCGGCTGAAATTGAAGCCTTGATTAAACAGCGCAATGATGCCCGTGCCGCGAAAGACTGGGCAGCAGCAGACGCTGCACGTGATGCACTAAATGCAAAAGGTGTAGTGCTGGAAGATGGCCCAAGCGGTACGACCTGGCGAAAAGCCTAAATAGCAGCAGTGCTATTAGATAGCAAGAAAGCCCGCATTTGCGGGCTTTCTTATTTGGTAAGGGTGAAACGGCTAATAGCTTCTATGCTTAGCTTATCAATGGCTTTACTATTCGCGTTAAAGGCGTGCTTGATAGTGAGACGAGAATTATTCTGTCTACTACTGAAAAATAGTATGTCTTATCAGTATTAACAGCTATTGTCGCCATTTATCCATCGATTTACATCATCACTTAAATTTAAGTCTGTACCTAAGTTAAACTCACCTTCTCGAACAGATACCTCGCTGCCGTAGGTTGAGTGGGTAACAGTGACGTGCAAAAAAGGATATTGCGGAGTGCTCCCTTCTTTACGACTGGCCGTGAGTTTGTAGCCGTTTTGTATTGTGTACGTGTTTACGACTATATCGCTATGGATTGGCTTATGCAGTGTGGACCAGCATCGGTTTGCATTGTATTCAATGCGCTCAACTATTTTTTCAGGTTCTTGGTTGGTAGAAATAGAAGAGGTCGGCAAGATCACCATGCAGCCCGAAGCAAATGCCGTTATACAAATTACTAGTATTGCGTGGTTAAATGAGCGGATGAACGTTCTGAAGCGTTTGATTTTCATCTTAAATCCCTGTAATCGTTATAATTATATTCGTAAGGACTTTATATTAACTTATTTGTATGAACAATGACTGAATAGAATACTGGTGAGCGTTCACCTTGACTCCACCGCTTTGCAAATTTCTTAAATTTCGGGTTTGCCAGTGGGGATAGCTGATTCTTTTTCGGTGAGATGTGACTTCCAACGCTGCTGTGCAACGTGTGCTTTCACCAGTTCTAAGCATTCGTTTACAACGTTAAGTACTTCTTTATCAAGTGCATCGGCGGTAGGGGTATAGTCGTGCATGCCGACCGAAATGAAATGGTCGATGCGCTCTGCGTCTAAGTCGCTTAACAGATTAACCAGCGATGTGGTAACTATGTCAGTAACCGATTCTTCCAATGTATTTTCAATAGTTTTGCCAATAACAGGTAGATAGTGAAGGGAAGAGACTTGCGCATTACTTCTCACCGCTTTACCCACGCTTTTGCGCACGTGCTCCCGTATCACCTCGCCGTGCTCTTCGCTTTGAATTGACTGACCTAAATGGTTTATAACGCCAGCCATCCATTGGGTAATGACAGGACGGCGGGGGGCCAGTACCTGTGCGTTGATATCGTCTAATAAAGGCGAACCTGCTGAGATGTCTTTTTGCGCATCGCTGAGCACTTTTACAACAATTCGGTCGCTTAACTCTTCAACAAATACATCGTAGTAAAACGCAAAAAAGCGAAAGACCGCGGTTTGATTTAAGTCGATGATTTCGAATTTGTGCAGGCGGTGCAAAATAGAAAATATGCGCAAGAAACGAAATAGGCGGGTAGGTCCAGTAGGGATTAGACCTATTATGTCGTACCAATG
The DNA here is from genome assembly GCF_000808575.1 of Alteromonas marina. Lineage (GTDB taxonomy): Bacteria > Pseudomonadota > Gammaproteobacteria > Enterobacterales > Alteromonadaceae > Alteromonas > Alteromonas marina_A. The sequence goes on along the minus strand of NZ_JWLW01000065.1, from coordinate 5,023 downwards.
CAAAAACGGAAAAAAGTACCAGCGTAAGTGTTCTTTACGCACAATAGCTACAACCCACCGGAAGCAAAATTCGCTGAAGAAAATGGCGATAAACACCAAGTCGACCAACAGAAAGTTGTTGTGAACGGGATCGTAGGCGTTAAGAAAAGCGGGAAAATACGTGCCCAATAGACCATAGACAAAGTCGGTGGCGTATAAGGCGTCGAAAATGAGCCATGTTAGGTTCACAAAAAGTATACCTAACATGACTAAATCTAAGATTAACCAAGGCGTTTCATGACTGTTTCGCAAATTTTCTCGGTTAATTCTTAGCATTTCCTTATCCTGTATTCTGACTCAAAGCGTAACGTAAATGCAGTTGTGCATGAACAGTATCGAACTTTAAGTATTAAAGGTTAGCTTGATGCGTTCAACCTTGTTACGTCTACATAAAGTTTTAGCTTCTGACCAGGTTGTAGATAGCGCTTGGTATTAAGTGAATTCCACTTGCCTATGTCGCTTACTCTAACATTGAACTTGCTGGCGATACGAGATAACGAATCGCCATTTCTTACTGTGTAGGTCACTTTTTTGGTAACACCGTCTTGCGCGTTACCTTCTTGCCAGATGACTAAGGTCTTGCCCGGGTGAAGCATATCGCCAGGGGCCATACCGTTCCATTTAGCTAACTGTTTAGTGCTTATATTGTACTTACGGGCAATATCCCAAAGCGTATCACCAGATTGTACGGTATGACGTACTTTTTGCTTAGACGTGTTACCGTTTTGTAAGCTAGCGAGACGTTGCTCTTGAGATAACGTATAGCTGTCCAGTTCTTGAAGTGCTACTGGTACCATTATCGCTTGACCCACGCGGATCATGGACGAGTCGAGCTCATTCACTTTTTTAAGAACTTTCACGGTGGTGTGATACTGCTTTGCGATTTTGCCTAAACTGTCGCCGGGCTTCACCGAGTGGCGTACCCAATTTAACCGTTCTTTTTGGTCAATTTTTGCAAGCGCTTGAGAAAAGGCAGCTGCTTTATCAAGGGGCAGTATTAACCTGTGTGGCCCTTCAGGCGACGTGGCCCAGCGGTTAAAGCCAGGGTTTAGCCCATGCAATTCCTTTAAAGACATACCGGCAAGTTCGGCTGCAAACGCTAAATCGACCTGAGAGCCAATATCAACCACTTCAATAACGGCAACGTTTTCCACTTCTGGCCATGAGTACGCATATTCATCTTTGTTTTTAAGAATATCAGCAAGCGCTAATAACTTAGGTACGTAAGCACGGGTTTCCTTGGGTAAATTCAGGTTCCAGAAATCAGTAGGTTTTCCTGCACGTTTGTTTGCTTTAATCGCTCGCTGTACACGACCTTCGCCGCTGTTATAGGCAGCAAGTGCATGAAGCCAATTTCCGTCGAACATTTCATTTAGGTATGTAAGGTAGTCAAGTGCACCTTGAGTAGACGCAACAACGTCTCGACGTCCGTCATACCACCAATTCTGTTGCATACCAAAGCGCTTGCCTGTGCCAGGAATAAACTGCCACATACCAGCCGCTTGGCCATGGGAATAAGCAAAGGGATCAAAAGCACTTTCTACTATTGGTAAAAGCACAAGCTCCATCGGCATGTCGCGCTTTTCAATTTCTTCGGTAATGTAATAAAGAAAAGGCTTGGCACGTTTTACAACGCGAGCCATATACTCTGGGTGCTTCAGGTACCATTTACGCTGTGCGCTAATGCGTTTGTCGTCAGGGATCGCTAAGGCGAAATTCGCGCTTGCACGTTCCCATACGTCAGTAACTACCGCCTGCGTATGCATGTCAGGTATATCGGTAAGCTCGGCACCTTCTTCTAGCGTATCGTCATTCGGGTGAACGACTTCAACAACGCCATCTCTTGCTAATTCACAATCTGAAATGGCTTCTTCGTTGCTATGAATTTCACTGCACGCTTCTAGCGAAGCGGTTTCGTTACTTTCTAATTGTGCATTGTCGCTACTATCGTCGGTTAACTGACAACCCGTTAAACCTATCGCCAACAACAACGGCGATAGAGGAAAAAACTTCAACTGCATATATGAAGAAACCTCTTGGAGCACTGCAAACCGGCAATATTACGATAATCGGTTTACTTTTGCATCAAAACTCATCTTTCCAGCGGCGAACTGCAGCAAATACAGCTACATCGTCAGCCAGGTTATTTTCGCAATAGGCTTCGGCAGCAGTTTTCACAGAAAGTTCATGAGCACGTAAAAATGGGTTTATATTCTTTTGCTCTTTGAGATTACTAGGTAGTGTAGGCTGACCTTGAGCGCGTTTATCTGCCACCCACTGTGCGTAGTCACACAGCGCCTTATTGTCTGGCTCTACGGCTAAAGCAAACTGGACATTAGCCTGAGTATACTCATGTGTACAGAACACTTTCGTGGCGTCGGGTAGTCGCTTTAACTTATTCAGTGAATGATGCATCTGCTCTGGCGAACCTTCAAACAATCTTCCGCAACCTGCTGAAAAAAGCGTATCGCCGCAAAATAGGGCGCCATGCCCAAAGAAAGCAATATGGTCAAGCGTATGCCCTGGCACTTCCATAACTTGCAGTGACATTTTAAACACAGGAAGTGTAACGGTATCACCTTGTGCCACCGATTTGGTAATGCCTCGTATATGGTTACCTCTGGGGCCTATTACTGGTAAATTGGGTACTGCTGACACTAGCTTCGCAATGCCACCGGTGTGATCTCTATGATGATGGGTAATAAGCACTGCGCTAAGCGTTAAGCCCTTAGCTTTTAGAAAAGCCAACACAGGTTCAGCATCACCCGGATCCACAACAATAGCGCTACTTTCGTTGTAAATGCACCAAATGTAATTGTCGGTAAAAGCGGGAATAGGATGAATGGCTACGCCTGAAGGAAGTGTTTCTGCCGTCATTAGAGTACCTGCTTGTGTAGGTAGAATTATGCGTTACTATAGGGGCTTGTGAAGAGCAGAGCAACCTAAGAGCGCGCAGTGTTAATGAGATCGGCGTTTAAAACCAAACCGCCTCGCTATCCTTCAAACTGGGATGATTTCCCTGCCGGCGAGCATATTAGACATGCTGTGAATACTGTGTGTAACGATTATGCAGAGCGCATATTTGGGTATCACTTTGCCAAACTAGGTTCGCTAAGTGCCGAGATCAATTTGCATAGCAGCCCAATTCGACACCATATCAACCATGTTCCGTTTAATGACCTAGTTAGCGACAAGCTAAATGACGACGATGGGAGTGGTGGCTTTTCCAACCGTAATTCAGCATCAGGTACTTCGTTAAACGAAGGCACGGGCGAACCGAAAAAAAGCCGAGGAAACACGGTAGTGGGGCAGTCGCACTGCTTACCCTTTGCCGAAAACAGCATTGATGGTTTTCTGTTAGCTAATGAATTAGATTTTGCGCAAGACCCTCACGAGATTTTACGCGAAGTTGACCGCGTTATAACGCAAAACGGTTACGTTATCATCAGTGGTTTTAACCCGTTAAGTCTGGCTGGAATTGCCAAATTTCTACCGGTTAAACGAGGAAACATTTTGCACGATGCTCGCTTTTTTACGTCATATCGCATTAAAGATTGGCTTCAGTTGCTGGGATTTGAAATTGTTGAACAGCGCCAAATAATGTTTTCAACGCTCTTTTTTCAACAAAAGTGGAAAGGGGCGGTTAAGCTTCAGGATTATTTATCTTCTTATTTGCCCTGGTGCAGCGCTGTATATGTAATACTCGCGAAAAAGCGGGTAATCCCTATGACGGCCATAAAACCTAAACGCAATTTAAAGCCGCGCTTTTCAGCGGTAGGGGCAAGCGTAAGGACTTCCACGGTGAATCGTACGCTGCGTTAGTGGTGTTAATGTTCATGTCATTCGCACTTAAAGCGGGCCAGGCTTTTAATTAAAAGGCCGTAATAAGCGTTAACCCTCTTAGATATTTGCTTGGTTGCTGTACCAAAACCCCAAGCTTTAACGTCTATAAGCCAATCTGAAGGGGAGATGGAGATAGCTTGGCACGCTATCTCCATATTCAGAACTTAGTCGTTACTTGCGTTATACAGATGCACATCTCGCTGTGGATAGGGAATGCTAATACCTTCTTCATCAAAAGCTTTTTTAACTTTTTCTTGCATATCCCAATAGTAAGGCCACAAATCATCTGTGCCAACCCAAGGCCTAAACATCAGGTCGACTGAATTATCACCTAAGCCAGCGACACAGATCCTCGGTGCAGGTTCGGTCAATGAGCGTTCGTCCTCTTCAAACAAACGTTGCAAAATTTTCTTTGCTTTGTCGATATCGTCATCGTAGCCAATACCAAATGTCATGTCGCAGCGACGCTTATCGTATACGCTAACGTTAGTTAACGTGGCATTAGATAGATTTCCGTTGGGAATAACAACACGCTTATTGTCAAAGGTGTTGATTACAGTATAAAGAATTTGTATCTCTGCAACAGAACCTAAATGACCTTCCGCTTCAATGGTATCACCCACTTTGAATGGTTTGAAAATAAGAATTAGCACACCGCCAGCAAAATTAGCCAGGCTGCCTTGTAATGCAAGACCTATAGCCAAGCCTGCCGCCCCAACCACGGCAATAAATGAGGTGGTTTCAATACCTATCATAGAGGCAACAGAAATCAACAACATGACTTTTAAAACGGCACTAATAAGCCCGCATAAAAATTTGTTTAGTGTAGGGTCCTTTTTACCTATTCGGTGATCCAACAGAGTTACAAAACGATTCACTAACCAAAGGCCCACCACCAAAGTGAGAATAGCCAATAGCAATTTGGGGGTGTAAGTCATCACCAATGATATGGCTTTTTCGGTTAATTCCGATAAATCGATATTAGTCCCGAATAAATCTTCCATAAATACCTCTTTCAATGATTAAACACCCTGACTACGTTAAAGAAAGAATGATAGATCGCCGTGAATTAATGCGAGTGAAATAGTTTTTTTGTTGATTTGAAGTCGGTAGCCTCTTTTGCAAGAGGGCAAGAGGGCAA
>NZ_JWLW01000064.1 GCF_000808575.1 Alteromonas marina | reverse complement strand
CCGTTGAGCAGGCTCTTAACGCACGCCGTTACTGCATTCCGACGAGTTTTATGCATTTTATAGCTGACAAGCGATACGACTTTGTTCACAATAGATAGGGCATTCATGGCTGTTTGGCCTCAGTGATTTTTGGCGATTGATCTGATCACCAAACGTCATGAATGTTCCTATCTTTTTTATCTTATTGATATCGCAATATTATTTGTGGGGATACCTCAG
>NZ_JWLW01000063.1 GCF_000808575.1 Alteromonas marina | reverse complement strand
AGAAGTTCACGAACTTCCATTTCTACTAGCTCTAGAAGCTCTTCATCGTCAACCATGTCACACTTGTTCATGAATACGATGATGTAAGGAATACCAACCTGACGACCAAGTAGGATGTGCTCACGAGTCTGTGGCATAGGGCCATCAGTCGCAGCAACTACTAGGATACCACCGTCCATCTGAGCAGCACCAGTGATCATGTTTTTAACGTAATCAGCGTGTCCTGGGCAGTCTACGTGCGCGTAGTGACGAGTAGGAGT
>NZ_JWLW01000062.1 GCF_000808575.1 Alteromonas marina | reverse complement strand
GCAGGTGAAAACTATGAGTTAGTTGTTGCGGGCGTATGTGATGTCGCGGGTAATGCCGTGACAGAGTACCGCTTGGCGTTTACCACTGAAAACACGGGTGCAGTAGATAATTCTTACCCAACCCTTACATCCATGACACCAGCACATGGCTCACAAGACAATGCAGTCAATGCGCCTATCGATATGACCTTCAGTGAGCCACTTGATATTAGAAATATCACATCTAATCACTCAGGTGGTGAGATTAGAATTTATTCGGGGTCAAATTATTACGACGGTATTTTTTCATTCAATGGTAATGTTGTTACCTTCACGCCGACCAATCCTTTGCCGCAAGATACGCAAATTACGGTTTATTTGCGATACATTAAAGACCGCGTGGGTAACTCATATTGTTGCAGAAGTTATTCTTTCACAACGCAAACTTTGTAAGGAGTTTAAGGAAAGGTAATGAAAACAAAGAAGTCTAGTGTCATAGTATTAAGTGTAGGTGTTGTAGCTATAGCGGTATTGGGTTACCTGTTTTTAAGCGAAAAGAGCGACCGTAGCGAAAATCCGAAATCACTTACTGTTAATGAACTACTTGATGAACAAATCAAAGACCAAGAGAAAGACAGTAATATTGTAGATGTTACTGTTGAGTCTCCTGATTATCGTCCGAAAGTTGCAAAAAAAAATGCGAGAGATAGAACTGAGACGAACAATGCTAATGTCGATGAAGCACTACAGGAATCTGAAGAAAAGCTTGCAGCGGCTATTCTTTCCTTCAACGATGTACTAGATGATCCAACGGCACAAAAGGAAATAATAGAACAAAATAAAGAAGCCGGTGAAGTAAAGAAAAAGGCGATTTTGCAGAAGCTAAAAAATGGAGACTTATAGTAGCATGAAGTTCCTGGTACTCTTTTTAAGTATTTTTTTTGGATATAGTGGTTTAGCTAGAGCAAATGACACAAGCGCACTAAACGCAAAAATAATCCCTACCCCGGAGGTTTATAGTGATTTTTTAATAGAGCCTTGGAAACCGAACGCACCCAGTGTAATTGTTTTTAAAGATCCCAATTGTGGTTATTGTATTCGTGCACTCAAGGCACTAGATAAATACAAAGGCTACAATGTCTTTATGTTTTGGTCTCCAATTTTGGGCGATTACAGTGACAAACGTGTTGCCGCTATTATGGAGTGTGATGATCCGATTAGTCAGGAAGTTTTTGATGACGTAATTACTCGCACGCCAATTGAATGCAAAAGTTCGGATGCATTCAACCTTAGACATAGCAGGTTGCAAAAACTGAATAAAGAAATTGTTCAAAATTACAACCCTCAGTCGGTGCCTTCTTATTATTTCGGCGGGCAAAAAGTATATCTGAGCTCGTTGAAAAAGTTTAAGCAACAGCTCACCAATGGTATTACACCAGTACAACTGGATTGGACCCGTTATGAGACATTACGTTTAAAGCAGAGTGGAAACCAAGGGCTGGCTAACGCAATTTTATTTGTATCTGATGAGTTGTCGACTAACAAGAGTCTTATTGCTTCACTGGAAAATGATTTTCGCTACAACTGGCACCTTGCAAAGAGTACTTGTGAAAGCAAAGATTGTACAAAAAACGAAAAATCAAATCGTTCGGCGGAGCTGAGACTACTAATGGATGTACCTGAGGGTGCTCAAATTGCGCTAGTGATCGATGGTATGGTTATTCAAACAGAACGTCTTAACCAATATCTAAGCAACGATTCAATTAATGCAATCAATGTGCTTTAGTTAATTTTTAATAACTCACACCTAACCTGACATTTGCTCTGTTTTCTAGTGTCTTGTCAGGTTAGGTTGCCGCTAAATTAGTTCTCAGAAAAACCTCTAAGCCTGAGGTATCCCCACAAATAATATAACGATATCAGCGAGATAAAAAAGATAGGAACATTCATGACGTTTGGTGATCAGATCAATCGCCAAAAATCACTGAGGCCAAACAGCCATGAATGCTCTATCTATTGTGAACAATGTCGTATCGCTTGTCAGCTACAATATGCATAAAACTCGTCTAAATGCGGTCACGGCGTGCGTCAAAAGCTTACTTAATGGAAGCGCTGCGACCGTAACCAGCATAGGTCGAGGAATCAATACTAAAGCCTTTGAAAAACACCGGATTAAACGTGCCGACCGCTTGCTTTCAAACCCGCATTTATTCAGTGAAACACCGTTTATCTATGCATCTATTTGCCAACTATTTTGTGGCAGCACATCTCGCCCTGTTATCTCAATCGACTGGTCAGATTTAGATGACCATAAAGCGCACTTTCTTTTACGCGCGGCCATATCTTTAAAGGGTGCATGTTCCGGCCCATTCC
>NZ_JWLW01000061.1 GCF_000808575.1 Alteromonas marina | reverse complement strand
TTGTAGTCGATAGTCGCCTTCTACAATCAACGAGCCGCCGTTAATATCAATAATGCCAGTATTTTGAATTAGGTTGCCTTTAACCGTAAAGGTGTAGCCATTGAGGTTCAATGAGTAGTTACTACCGAAGGTAAGGTCACCATCAATGACTACATCTTCATTAAGTGTCCAATTTCTACCGATTGGCACTGGCGACAGTGAACGGCCGTTGGCATAAATAACTTGCGCGTTGTAAGGCGACTTCCAAATAACCCCTTC
>NZ_JWLW01000060.1 GCF_000808575.1 Alteromonas marina | reverse complement strand
CTTGTGTTGCTAAGTCTAGATTAGTCTAGGATCTTAGATACAACACCAGCACCTACTGTACGACCACCTTCACGGATTGCGAAACGAAGACCTTCTTCCATCGCGATCGGAGCAATTAGCTCAACTTTGAATTTAAGGTTGTCACCAGGCATTACCATTTCTACGCCTTCTGGAAGCTCTACAGCACCAGTTACGTCAGTTGTACGGAAGTAGAACTGTGGACGGTAGCCTTTGAAGAATGGAGTATGACGGCCACCTTCATCTTTAGATAGTACGTATACTTCTGCTTCGAAGTTAACGTGTGGAGTGATTGAACCAGGCTTAGCTAGTACTTGACCACGTTCAACTTCATCACGCTTAGTACCACGTAGAAGAACACCAACGTTCTCACCTGCACGGCCTTCGTCAAGAAGCTTACGGAACATCTCAACACCAGTACAAGTAGTCTTAGTAGTATCTTTGATACCTACGATTTCTACTTCTTCACCAACCTTGATGATACCTTGCTCAACACGACCAGTTACAACTGTACCACGGCCTGAGATTGAGAATACGTCTTCAATTGGAAGAATGAACGGCTTGTCGATTGCACGCTCTGGCTCTGGGATGTATGAATCAAGCGCTTCACCAAGCTCGATGATTTTCTTTTCCCACTCTG
>NZ_JWLW01000059.1 GCF_000808575.1 Alteromonas marina | reverse complement strand
ATTTATCGCCAGCGGATGCAGATTGAAGAAGGCTTTAGAGACATGAAAAGTACCAAGTTCGGGCTTGGCTATGAGCAAAATAAAAGCGTGAAAAAACAGCGTCTAACAATCCTGGTATTGCTGACGACGTTAGCGTCACTGGTTGCTATCTTATTGGGTATGGTAGTAGTCTCTTCGAATAAACATCGGCGCTTCCAAGCCAATACCGACACCAGAAGCGTGCTGTCATTCCACTATCTCGGTCTGAGAGCTGTTGCTTGCCGAATAAGATTCACTATGCGACAGTGGAAAACTGCACTCAAATGGTACAGCTCCATAGTCGACGGGGCCTGGACCGCAGGCACATGGAATTAAATTCGTGGGGATCCCTCAGGGTCAGAGTACTTTATTGCCTACCGATCAGATGTGGGGTCAGAGTACTTTATTTCGCTAACCATCAGACTGCACTTATACATGTATTCTCATACGCCCTTGAATCAAAAAATGTACTCTGACCCCACTATTAAGATTTCAACGACCTCTGTAGTATTCTTTCCCAGGTTTTAAGTGTGAGGACTCATTTCACGGTCGGACCAACACACTAGACTTGAACAAGAATATAAGGGGTCAGAGTCTGAGGTAT
>NZ_JWLW01000058.1 GCF_000808575.1 Alteromonas marina | reverse complement strand
CGCACATACCCCCAGTCACCTAGCGAAGGTGCAGATTTAATAGAGGTAAAGGTAACTTGGTTAGTGGGGCGGCCATCTACCTTTAGTTTACCTTTAACTAAGAGCCTTGAACTCCTGTCTTTGAAATAGATGTTCCGCCCTTGTTTCAAAGTGAGTGCACCAGACTCGTCAATAGTAAAACTTCCTAATATATATAGATCATCGTTAGGTGACATTTCTCCATTAAGCGCATAGTTCGTTAAAGCAATGCTATTAGCTGTTCGGCTGCCGTTTAGCCTATTGTTTTTCTCAAGCGTCGGGAATGTGCTCTCGCTTCCGCTTCCGGCATATCCTAAAAATGCATCACCAACATCGCCTTCGAATAACCCAAAATAAACTTTGTAGCTATTCGTTGCAGCATAGTTGCCACTATTCGGAGCTTCAATACCATAGCGTGAGTTGTTGATGGATGTCGTTAGAAACATTGAAGCTTGAGAGTTCTGCCTGATTAATATTCCGGAAGTTGATGAATGGGTGATTTTCGAACGTGATATTTCTGGGCTTCCATCCAGGATTAGTGCACCGGATAAATTACCGCCATGCTCTATCTGAACACCATCAAGCAAGCCCGATGAGCCGTCACGAAAATGAATGTTGGCCCAATTTCCTTTTGTAGGCTTACTTACCGCTGCACCAAAAATGATAGGATCTTTTGTATAGTCTTTTGATGTGACAGCATTTATATTTCCATATACGGTTAGCCTTGCTGAAGGTGTAAACAAAATCGTTGTATTTTTGGGAATCGTGACTTCACTAAACTGGGCATTATCATGCCAAACGTATTCATCAGGCCCCGGTACGATTAGCTCATTGATAACTACATAGGGATGTAAAATAGTGGGCTCTAATTTTGTTTTTTGTAAATACCCTGTCAGATAAGTTCTAGTTGATGCAAACACCTCATCACCCAGTTCATAATAAGCTGCGGTAATATTACCGTCGCTATCTTCTTGTTGAGGTATCAACTTATAGGGTGTTGCAGATACATAATAAACTTCGCCTGCGTCCAGTGCAGAAGCGATAATACTTTTGACTCTTGAACTAGAGTGCAAATTACCCAGTACTTCACCCTGACCACAGCTATCGTTAGTAGTGGGAAGGCTGTATAGTTTTCTTTCAGTGAATGAAATGTTTTGAGATTTACCAATACAAAATAAAATGCCATTAAAGCCGCTGGGGTAGCCAGTAAATTTGGCAAATATACGATGTGTGTCATTTGAGGAGTTGAAATCTGGCGATAGAGAAAGGCCTTTGACGCTGCTATCTTGAATCGCGACATTTATGGTCTTTTCGGCGATGATGATCTCGTCATCTTCGCCTACTACTTGATATTTCAATCCAGACTGGTCTGAGCCTGCAGCTATGATTGCAAATAGCTGCCCACTTTCTGGTATTGTGTATTCCCATGTTTTGATGTTATTTCGAATTTTAAGGAGTTTTCCAGGAGGAAAGTTATCAAATCTCAATCGTATTTGACTTCCTTCAGATGTTGGTTGTGAGAAGCTCTTGCTGCTTGTTACTTTTCTTTTGCCTTCAGCTACGAACTGAAATAATTGGAGGCTATGTAAATTGATACGCTCTTCATCGAAGTAATATGTAAGTGCAAACTCGCTTGAATTTCTAATTTCAAGCGCTTCCTCTAGTATTCGTTCTAATTCTTCAGCGGGAATATCTACTCCATTTACCTCTTTATGATTGGCGGCAGTGTTGTAGGCGAGAAGCATACCGTTAACGGCAGCAGAAAATATTTCATCGTAAGGTCCGGAGATAGATGCGGATAGGACGTTGATACCGCCCATAACAAAAATTCTGTTAACATCTACTTCTTCAATAGTTGGCAGTTCTGAAACTGAGCGTTGAAGAAGGTAAAGGTATAGATTAACAACATCTGCGTTCTTCTGTGCTGTGGCTAAGTCGTCAATGCTTACTGTGTCTTTTTGCGATAATTTCGTTGTTATAACATCGAACTGACCATAATCCTCAGAGTTTCTGAAATCATCAAAATTGTTATAAGAATCTACTGCAAGGTTATAATGAACGATAAACTTGTTACGAAGTTCGCTTTCGGAATAAGTAGATAGTACGAAGTCCCCTACACCTGCTGTCGCAGTAATGCCTCCTACAATGAAACATCCAAGAAAGGTTGAACAAAATAATCCTCCTACTACCAATGAACCAATCACAAATCCAAAAGAAAGCCATTTGCCTCCTGTAGATTGTAACTCTCGCCTGTTTATCTCATCCAGATAGTTTTCGACCTCGCTACGAAATTCCGTATCATCTAAGCGTTCCATATTTTCATTAAAATAATGAAGCTTAGAAGATACTAGTGATGCTTCATACAGTTCTGCAGATATACTTCTTGAAACGTTGTACGTTTTGACACCATTAACTTTAATATAAAAGTCTTTGTAGGGTATGCTGTGGTCGGTTGGTAATTCATCGGCTGAGTATACGTATCTAGGAATGGTGTAAGTATTAGAGTCAGAGGCAGTAATGCTAACCTCTTCAATACCCGCACCGAACGCGTTATTCGTGATCAAGGCAGATAAAAGTATCGTCAGCGATGTTTGAAAAACATAAATTAAAAAGCGCATAGCAACTTCCCTGTTAACAAAAGCTATAAAGCAAGCTTAAATTTCATACATAAGTATATTCAAATATAATAATTGTTCAATTATTGAACGAGGGGTTTAATTTATACTTTTGGGTAGTTCTGGTGATGGAGTAGCAATTAGGCCTCTCTAGTCGTTGGTTATAAAAATGCGGTTCATGTATTGAGGAACTTCGTGGTCAACTTTTCAATTTTGGCGGGGAGTTCAAAAGTTAAACCACTAATCTTCTAGCAGTATTTGAAAACAGGGCAAATATCATCGTATCCGCCCCAAGACCGTGGCTACATAAAGAATCAACGGCTCTCTACAGTCAATTACCTAGTAATTAGTAAAAGCTGTCTGACCCTCTTTACCCCCAAACACCACCACATTAGGCACACCATCACCATCGGTATCACCAACCTGATATACCGTTGGGGCGCTATCCCAATCGCTGCCTAAATTCATAAT
>NZ_JWLW01000057.1 GCF_000808575.1 Alteromonas marina | reverse complement strand
AGCTATTTTACTAATTTGCTATCAAATGGCGACTTTACGCAGAGCGGTGAATCGTGGACAAAAAACGGCTTAGCTTATATCACAAGTGAGAATAGAAACAATGTTGATAGCGTGATGTTAGCTTCAGCATATGATTATAACTCAAGAGAAGGTACGGCCTCTCAAGTTGTTACGCTAGCCTCGTTGGGCTTTAGCGATTCAGAAAGCTTAGATGCAGTGTTAACTGCTAATCAAATGAAAGCGGTA
>NZ_JWLW01000056.1 GCF_000808575.1 Alteromonas marina | reverse complement strand
AATTCGTGGGGATCCCTCAGGGTCAGAGTAGATTATTTTCCTTCTTAAAATGGAAAAATGTACTCTGACCCCATTTCTTTAAAAGTGGTAGGCGTAGGATAGATTCAGGAAGTCTAGCCCTGGATTGTCGTTATTAAAGCCACCGTTTGAAAAGTGCATATAGCGCAGCGCAACGTGTTGCTTCTTATCGAGCTCTACAAACACGCCCAATCTATCTTCAAATTGGTAGTTAGAGCCAATATCCTTTCCAGCTACCTGTTGATCATCAATGTAACTTACACCTATTCCTGCTTCTAAATATACAGGGTATTTTTCATATAACGTAGTTACCTTTTTCATAAAAACAGGGGTCAGTGACGCGCCATAGCTTGTACTATGTTTATCGTTCTTACCATATTCCCAAACGACGGCACTAACTTCCCAATAGAGCTTTATGTCGCCAAACCAATCGGTAGCTAATGTTTGTTCAAGCGGTCTATATGCGAAGCGCATACCGTCAATATCATCAAATCCATGCATATAGTCGACACTGACAGTCTGCTTTGCCTGCGCGCTACTGGCGGTAAATGTGATGAAAAAAGAAAATAAGAGTAGTGATAACTGTTTCATAAATGCTCCTTGATATAACAACCTACAAGCAAAAATTTTTCCAAATAAAAAAGGTAATTATTTCAGATAGATAAATTATATCTAAGGTCAAGTATATAGCTGGCGAGAGTCTATATTACTGACGCCCTTGAAGTTTTTACAAGGGAAAATTGCTTTGCTTTACTAATCTAACCCAAACTAAGTTTTAAGAAATATTGTAAGAAGAGCAGTAGCGGCAACAGACCTATCAAATGCGCATGTGAATAGATGTGCGTCATTCTCGCAAAGCGACGAGTCCTTTATTTCCAAACTTCTTCAGCTTGCAAGTCCTGTTCTTTTAGAAGTTGCTGAGACAATTTTTCAAAAGAAGTTATTCCGTATTTTGCTTTTATACTATTAATTAACTCGGGGTTTGAGGCTATGAAATTATTCAGTTCACTGATGATGTCTTTGTGGTAAAGGGTAGATAAAGAAAAAGGGATTTCGTTATGAGGAAGTGTTAAATCTAAAGTAAACGCGCCTTTCTCATAGGATAGTGGTGTGGAACTTTGGCTGACAAAGTATTCCAAATCTAACCCATCGACACGCTCTTGATTTAAAAGGTCAAAGCCCTGCTGTATGCTAGTAACCCAAGTGATTTTTGTATGTTTATTGTCTATTCTTTGTTGCCAGTTTACTGGTGTAAACCCTAGCGGCATGGCTAGATGTTTTATTTTTTCAATGCCCTTACCTACATTCTCTCGTTTAACGATAGTTCCTGTTACTGCATTGGTTAAAGGAAGTGAAAAATACTTATCACTCGAAGTGGTGATGCTGTTATACCAGCCTCTATTATCAGGGTATACAAAGTCTACATTACCTTTAACTAACTCGAGTTGAAGCCGTCTTATAGGCAAGCTTAAATACACAAACTCGTGTCCCGAAGCTTCAGAAAAAGCTTCTAAAATTGACCAGGCAACCCCTTTATCTGTTGATGATGCAAAATCGTAATGGGGGAAATAAGCTAAGTTTTGTGCGCCAATCACATATTTATCTGCATAAATATTAAGGCTAAACAAACAGCCAATGAAAAGCCCAATACATCGCACCATTCTAAACTCCAAATGACTACAGCAATTTACAATATACAAATAAATTATCTTTGAAGTATTTCCTTGAGAGGAAGTTTTTAATACAAAAATAAATCGCGTATCTATACACCATAATTTATCGTTTTGCGGGTGTAAAATATTCAGTGAAAATCTCTTGAACTTAATGACAGCTTTTCGAGCCACGGCGTCCGATCAATAAGCTTACCTGCGATGATATGAATAACTCCCTCTTTGGAGCGTTCAATAATACCATTTACCTGTAACAGTTTAGCTTTTAAGAACGTTTGTTGCTGAGCGCGTGCCGTAGCTTGCCATACCACAACATTCATATTGCCTATATCATCTTCTAAGGTCAGAAAGGTGACGCCTGCGGCTGTGCCTGGTGCCTGTCGTCCCGTAACAGCTCCAAGTACTTTAACAACAGATTTATTCTTTTTGTCTCTTAGCGAATCAGACCAGCTTATGTCTTTAAGCTTATGCTGCTTCTTGAGTAAAGAAATAGGGTGGTTATTTACCGATAAACCGGTTGATGCATAGTCTTCTAGTAAATTTTCTGCCTCAGAAGGCGTAGCGCTAAGCGATGTGGCATTTTTGTCTGCATAAAATTCGTCGGTATCGAAAAGTGGTAGACGGGTTTGGGTATCCATAATTCGCCAGCGGGTTTCATAGCGATTACCTGATATAGTACGAAATGCATCTGCGCTCGCAAGTGCCTCTAGTTCATTACTTTTAAGCGATAACTGCTGTAACTGTTCAACGTTGGTGTAGCCTTCGTCTGAACGGTTTTCCACAATAAGCTCAGACGACGCTTCACTTAAACCTTTAATAAGCTTAAGACCAAGCTGTATATACTTTTCTTGCCCCTTTACAACTAACGTGTGCTCTGTACTAGACTGGTTCACACAGGGCGCCTCTACCCGTATGTGGTGACGCTTAGCGTCTTGAACTAACTGGGACGGGGAATAAAACCCCATGGGCCAGCTATTTAACAGCGCAACATAGAATTCAACGGGAAAGTAAAACTTCAACCAGCACGATACATAAGCTAATACCGCAAAAGATGCTGAGTGAGATTCGGGAAAGCCGTACCCTGCAAAGCCTTTAATTTGTTCAAATAAGTTATGGGCGAACGTACTGTCATAGCCCTTATCCGTCATACCCTTAATGAGCTTATCTCTGAACTCAAAAATTCTGCCGTCTTTCTTCCAGCTAGCCATAGCACGTCGCAGCTGGTCGGCTTCTCCACCACTAAAGCCAGCGGCAACCATGGCAAGCTGAATAACTTGCTCTTGAAAGATAGGTACACCCATAGTGCGAGATAGCACCTTTTCCACATCTTTCGATGGGTAGCTAATGGTTTCGTTGCCGTGGCGGCGTATCAAATAAGGGTGGACCATATCACCCTGAATCGGACCTGGCCGTACAATGGCTATTTGTACGACCAAATCGTAATAGCGACGAGGTTTGAGCCTTGGCAGCATAGACATCTGAGCCCGTGATTCTATTTGAAAAACGCCGACTGTATCAGCGCGGCAAATCATATCGAAAACCTGTTTGTCATCCCCTAGTTTGGTGATAAATGGAATACTGGTTTCAATAGGGTACTGTTTATTGATAAGAGAAAACGCGCGGCGTATAGCGCTTAGCATCCCAAGGGCCAGTACGTCGACTTTTAAGAGACCTAAGGTTTCAATGTCATCCTTATCCCATTGAATGATGGTACGGTCTTCCATTGCGGCATTTTCAACAGGGACAAGATCGTAAAGCGGACCTGCGCTAATAACAAAACCACCCACATGCTGCGACAAATGGCGGGGCGTACCCAGTAAAGCTTCGGTAAGGGCAATTAACTGCTGTACCCTAGGCTCCTCAGGGTTTAGTCCTAGTCCAGCCAACTGAGACTTCCATGGAATAACGCTGTCCCGGCGATTGATTTGTTTAATTACAAAATCAAGTTGTGACTCGCTAAAGCCAAGCGCTTTTCCAACATCTTTAAATGCTGATTTAAAGCGGTAGCAAATAACGGTAGCCGCGATAGCGGTTCTTTCTCTGCCGTATTTTTGATAAATATATTGAATAATCTCTTCACGGCGCTGATGCTCGAAATCAACATCAATATCGGGCGGCTCGTTACGCTCTTTGGAAATAAAGCGTTCGAACAGTACGCTTATTTGCCTTGGATCTACGGCCGTTATCTCTAGGCAATAGCACACTACAGAGTTAGCTGCCGAACCTCGCCCTTGGTACAAAATGCGCTGCCGCTTTGCAAACTGAACAATATCGTAAATGGTTAGAAAGAAATATTCGTATTCTTGCTCGGCAATAAGTGTCAGTTCTTTTTCTATAATTTGGCGGATTTCAGAGGTTATACCTTCTGGAAAGCGCACTTTTATACCGGCCTCTACACGTTCCCGTAAATACGAAGTGGGCGTATACCCTTCAGGTACAAGCTCCGCAGGGTAGTGGTAGCGCAGCTCCTCTAAAGAAAACGTGAATACATGAGCAAGGGCATTGGTATTGGCAATCCACTTCTCAGGGTAAAGCTTCTTAATTTTCTGTACGGTTCGCAGACTACGCTCTGCATTACTCAACGCATCCCGACCTATTTTGTCTACACTGGTATGCACGTTAGTAGCATGCAATACATGTTGAAGCGGCAGTCTGTCAGCGTGATGCATGAGTACACCCGTACAGGCAATAACAGGGAAAGGGTAGGCAGACTGCAGATGATTGTAATGCGCAAACCTCTGGTGATCCCGTCCGTCTAATAGGCGCTGAGCGCCAATGTAAGCATCAATGCTCGGGTGTTTTTGCAGCCATTCAGCCCAATGTTTGTCTTTAGCTTCTTTGCCGCTTGGTAACCAAATGAATTTACAATGGCGAATGGTACGCAAGTCCCACTCGGCTAGTTGATATTCACCCTTCTCAGAGCGACGCCTCGCGTTAGTAATAATTCGGCACAGTTCGCTATAGGCCGCTTTGTTCGGGCACAACAGCACAAAAGATAAAGTGTCATCAAATACAAAGTAACTACCCACAATAAGCGTAATCGGTAGGCCCTGATGCTTAATTTCATCGAAAGCTCGTACCACTCCCGCTACTGAGCATTCATCGGTAATGGCAAGCGCGTCGTAACCAAGGAAAGAAGCCGTGGTAACAAGCTCTGCGGGGGAAGAGGCACCGCAAAGAAAGCTATAGTTACTTTGGCAAAAGAGCTCACTGTATTTCATGATATTGCCTTTACCCTTTTCTTTAACCGCATACCGCTAGCAAAAAAGGCCCTGCACCCACCAGCGGCTCTCTTCATCTTTAAACACTAAAAGCCTTACGCATTGCTCAGTTTGGGCGATGAAATAATCACGCTTTGTTGGGCTGTCATGCCACCACTCGCTGTGTAATCGCACGGGTCCAAAGCAAATTTGGGTAGCCTGAATAAGCGGTTTAGGTACATCAAAGGTGAAGGTGGGCGTAATGTCACTGCTATAAGCATAATTACCGGTACAGTTACCGGCGCTCGACTCTGTCACCGTCATATATTCAAACTGATGGCTGTCGGCAGCGCGAGGTTGAAACGTGCTGTTATCGCCTAGCTTCGCGTTTAAGCGCCCAATCAATTGTTTCTGTGCAATATCGTTAAACCTATCGCTAAAAAAGTCGCCATTTTGCGAATCTATTTCTTCAAACTGCTGACAGGTAAGCGTAATCGCTGTGGCAGGCTCAGGTAACTCCAGATTCTCAGTTTTAAGGCTAAATAACGGTAGCCAACTCTTCACCGAAGACTGAGGCAATGCAGAGTGAATATTAATATCCATTACAGGTGCTTCTCTGAAATGAATATGAACGCTGATGCTTGATGTATATAGGTTTCTGGCCCGTAAATAGTGAGACAAATGCTCAAACTGCTGGGTGACAAAAGGGGTTAGATGCTGCGTGTTTTCAATATCAAAAGGCAATAGGATAAAGTTATCGAAATGCTCCAAAGGCCTAAATAATGTAACCCGCGGGAAGGTTTCTCCCCTTAACGCAGTAAGATACATAATGGTGTTATTGTCGAAGCGTCGCCCCAGCTCTTGTACCGGCATGGCCAGTAGTTGATGTACGCAGGAAACGCCTACTCTTGCCAACGAGTCAATGACTTTGGGTGATAGAGCCGTGATAGAAAGCGGGCATGCACTTAGGGCTTTTTTTATATCATCGGGCGTATGTAAGTAGGTATTAAGTTTATGAAGCGCTAATACTTTTGCGGCCTCAATTGTCCATGCGCTAGCAAAATGATAGCGAATATCTGCTTCAGCCAGAGCTTGAGTTAAGGTTTTCCACAGTGGCGTATGGCCGCCATAGTAATGGGTTAGGTTATCTAGCCTTACTGCTAAACCGTTTACACTATTTGAGTGAATGTGGTTGTCTAATACGATATCAGAAGCCAGTGGATAAAGCCGATGGGCTAACTGCGTCAGCATATGCTTTTCGGCTTCTTCACTGAAAGGCAGAATATGTACGTAAGGACATAGCGCCGCCGCTTGGGCTAGCCCATGCCCAATTTCAATGCCTTCTTTTTTCGCAATATCATTACACTGGGTAATTTTGTTTGTTTTACTACAGTACACAGCAACAGGTGTATTCGACGGTAATGACGAAGAAATTCCATTAGCTTCGCTTCTAGGGGGGGTTCTACGATCACTTTTAAGCGTTTGCCGGTGGGCATGATTAGTTTTAGCAGCGTTAATATGGCTGTCTAAAGTTAGTTGATAGCAGTAAATATAAGCCCACAGCATCATTAGCTCACAGAGTGTAATGCCTGATCGGAAAGCGTGTTGTGTGCCATGGCCCATTTAATGGCCTGATTGTCGGGTGTCCACCGGTGGGAAATAACAATGTTATCTTCTGGCCACCCATGACGCTGCTTGCGTATGTTCACTGCCAAAGCGTGGGGTTTACCCTTTAGCGCGATATCCAACGTAATGGGTAATGCACTGTCGCTTTGATTCGAAGGAGTGGCTTGTGAATCACTTAAGTTGGCCTTCGGATAACCTAACTGAGATGCCTGCTGTTGCGGTGGAGTATACAGTAAGCACAGCGCATCATTATGCGTTGCTGCTACCTGTAGGCGTCGTGCTTCTTTTTGATTTACAGCATTACTCCACAGCACTACGCAGTGGCAAGCCGTACTTTTTAAACATTGCTCTGCTGCCCACAGCGACTCTTGTTCAGAACCTGGTTTTACTACCAGAACTTGTTGCGCTTTAAGCCCCAAGTTTTCTAACCACGGCGACTGTAGTATCCCGGGAGGGTTAATAAATACCACCAGCTTATGCGTACGGTGTTGGCATATAACCTGTTTAAAGAGTGAAAGTTCACCCATGCCGGTTAACGAAGAGATACGGACAAGACCTGTAGATGCAACGCCACCGTTAAGTGCTTTATCCAGACGCGGAAAACCCAGCGAAAACTTGGTTTCACTTTGTCTCTGATCTCTGGCCCGCCAAATATGCGGGTGGTTATTAAGCACGGATAACGATTTATTCATGGTACTCAAAATAAACTGTATTTTTATACAGTATTATAGTGCAGCAATAACCCTTTTCAAGACAAAAGGTTTTTGGCTTGTTGTTTTAAGCGCTAACTTACTGATAAGTTTGGAAAGGTAAAAAGATTAAACTTTTAAAAGTGTAGGAACATGGCTAGGGTCGCTGACCTTACTACATAGCAAAGCGGGCGACCCTGTTGTACAGTTAGCGCTGCATCAGCGCTAACGAGAGACACAGAGTAAAATGTTACTCTTCAGATGATGGTTCTTTTTGAGCCTTTGCTGTCGTGCCGCTTACTGTTGCTGTAACGGTTTGGCAAAAAGCAATAAATCCATCTGCGGTATTTTTTGCCCACACCATGCGAACGTTGCCAGGTAGAGCCTTCACCACTTCACGAATTTCCTCAAGCGTCACTTCTTCATTAAGCAACACTTTATTCAGCGATTCCTCAAATGACATTCCTTTTTCACAACAGGTCATGACAATAGCTGAAAAGTTGCGCATAAGTGGGTGTAGCGCATTGTATTGAGTTTGGTCGATAAGGCGACTTTTATAGGCACTTTCAATACGAGCAGTAAGGTTTTTTTCCAACGCATCTGTAACAAGAACAAGGTTACGGTAAGCATATGTAACCTTATTGCTGGTCTGTTTATTTGAGTGGCGCAACAGCGCCAGTTCTTTCTGTAGGTTCTGCGCTCGCAGCACAAAGTAAATTAAAAACAGGATAAGTAATCCAATAACACCAAATGCAACGATCATGATTATTGTGCCTTTTGTTCATCTATAAAGGTGTTGATGTTTTGCTCCAAGATAAACAGTGGAACTGAGCCGTTTTCTAACACGGCACGGTGGAATTTGCGTACGTCAAAACGCTCTCCTAACGCTGTCTCTGCTTTCTTGCGAAGGCCTTTAATTTTGATTTCCCCAATCTTGTAAGACAAGGCTTGCGCTGGCCAAGAGATATAGCGGTCTATTTCAGTATTTACGTTGTGCTCTGAAAGCGCGGTATTTTCCATCATATAATCAACCGCTTGTTGACGGCTCCAGCCCATGGTGTGCATACCGGTATCAACAACCAAACGACATGCTCGCCACATTTCGTAGCTTAAACGACCGAAGTTGTCGTACGGCGTTTCATAAATACCTGCTTCAATACCTAAAAACTCAGAGTACAGACCCCAGCCTTCACCAAAGGCTGAAATATAGGTGTTACGGCGCACCATAGGTAAGTCTTCAAGCTCTGCTGCCAACGATATTTGAAGGTGGTGGCCAGGCACTGCTTCGTGCAAGGTCAGTGCAGGCAATGCATACAAAGGGCGCTTATCAAGGGCATAAGTGTTTACCCAGTAATATCCAGGCTGATCGTCGCGGCTAGGATGGATGTAACGGCCTGTTGTATATTTGGGCGCGATAGCGTCTGGTACAGGCGCTACACCGTAGGGCGTTCTTGGCAGATACTCAAAGAGCGAAGGTAGTTTTGCGTCCATTTTCTTTGCAATAAACGACGCTTCTTTTAGTAAATCTTCAGCGCTGGTGGCATAGAATTGCGGGTCTTCGCGTAAAAACGCAATGAATTCGTTAATGTCGCCATCAAAGCCAAGCTCATCCACAATTTGCTGCATTTGCGCGCGAATGCGTTTTACTTCAGACAAACCTAGATTATGGATTTCCTGAGGTGTCATATCTGTGGTGGTGTAATGCTTTGCTCTATTGGCGTAATACGCCACGCCGTCAGGCCAGTTATTTGCGGCAATATCTTCACGGGCATTGGGAATGTATTCGTCTACCATGAAATCGTAGAACATTTGATATGCAGGCAACACGCTGCTGTTTATTGCTGCTTTGCCTTGTTCCGTTAGCGCTGCCTTTTGCTCGGCAGTAAAGTACTCAGGAAAGCGGGTAAATGGAGAATAAAAACCACTGTCCACTGCATTTTCAACAATATACGACGCTACCGAGTTCTCAAATCCGTTCAGCACAACTTTAGGTTGCGTGTAGCCTTCTTTTAGCGCTTGTTTCATGTACGCAATTTGTTGGTCAAAATAAGGCTTAAGCGCATTTAGGCGGCTAATATAGGCCTGATAATCTTCTACGCGCTTAAAGGTGGATAAATTAGGAAGCGAAGCCATTGCCCCGTGAAAGCCATATTCTGAATTGATCGGCACCAAGTGCGCGCGATACGTATATTCATCCACATAGTTGGCTAAACGGTATTGCTGCATCAGCAAGGCAATATAAGCATCAGTAGAGATATTGTCTTTTTTATACTGACTTAAGGCTTTTTGAAATGCACGCCATTGTTCATTTTGAGCTTTAAGTGCTTCGGGCGAAATATCGGGTAGCACATGAGCGAGGGAGCTATCGCCTTCGCGAGAAGCTAAAAGTGGGGAAACCGAAAGCTCGTACTGCCAAATGTCATCAAGTAGTTGATACAAGCTTTCATCGTCAAGGCTCTTTGCTGATGCACTAATGCTGCAAATAAATAGTAATGTTGCTAACAGATAGCGGTACATAAGGGTCTCCGGTAACCTTTACCGGATAGATGCCGGCGGTTACTCTTTCGTTGGTGTATATATTGGACTAGGGAAAGCAGTTACTTTATCAGATTTATTTTCTAATTTAGTAATTTTGGCTGAACCTTTTTTATTTACGGCGTCAATGCGCAAAATGTTGTGCATAGGAACATAAGTTTTTGTTACTTCTGAAAATTCGGCTTTTAACCTTTCATGGCTAGGATCGACAACAACGCTGGTGTGGGTATCCCACACAAAGTCACCTATCTCGATAAAGCCAAACAAAGCGCCCTGAGTAAGGGCTCTAACGTAAAGTTCGTAACGTTCTCCATTGCTGATGAACTGAACGCGGTAAAGAATATCGTCTTTCGACATGGGTGCTGCTCTTCACTAAAAAATATAGATACTCCCGGAAATTGCTCCGGCGTTTGGCCCACAATTTTACCTTGCTCCTAAAATGCGAGCAACGGTAGGAAACGCATGGTAAGCGTAAGCAGTTTAATGGTATTCCCCCTATTAACTGGGTTACCATGATGCACACTTAGTTATATGGTGAAATTAGAATGATAAAAAAACTCCTTATAGGTAGTGCGATGACGGCAATGACCTTTGCTGCTACTGCCCATAACCACGCATCGACAGACAATGCTTTTAACCCTGATACACAGCGAATCAAATCGCACCTGTTTTTTTTAGCAGACGACTTACTTGAAGGTCGTGATACAGGCTCTCGCGGCCATGAAATTGCGGCGCTTTATATCGCAACCGAATTTGCTAAATATGGTTTGAAGCCAGCAGGTACAGACGGCTATATGCAAAGTGTATCGTTTCGTAAAGCGAATCTGGTTCAAGAGTCATCCAAGTTTACTTTCACGCAAAACGGCGAGACTGTCGATTTTGACTACCCGAAAGAATATCTAGCTAGCCCGAGCTTGCTTAGCACCGAGGCTAATGTAAAAGGCGAAATGGTCTTTGTGGGCTACGGCATTGTGGCAGACGAGCTATCTCACAACGATTACAAAGACTTAGATGTAAAAGGTAAGGTTGTTGTAGCGCTTGCTGGTAAGCCAAGCGACTTTCCATCAGAAGAGGGCGCTCACTTTGCGTCTGGCTATCAAAAGCAAAAGTATGCGGTAGACAATGGCGCTATTGGCATGATCACTATCACAACGCCTAAAAATGAAAAGGTACGCCCTTATCAAAGCCGTTTGAACTACATTCATACACCGCGTATGGCATGGTTAGACGACAATGGTCAGCCTGCAAATAGCTTTTCTCAGCTTAAAGGCAGCGCTTACATGAGTGAAGGGGCTGCACGTAAACTGTTTGAAGGCGCAGAAAAGAGCCTTGATGATGTTTATGCTCAGCTTGAAGCTGACAAAGTACCGCAAGGCTTTGCGTTAAACGGCGAAGTCGATATCAGTAAGACTAGCGTACATGACACTATCACAAGCCCAAATGTTGTGGGTATATTAGAAGGTTCAGACCCTGAGCTTAAAAACGAATACGTAGTTTTCTCTGCTCACTCTGATCACATTGGTTTTGCTAAAACGGTGAAGAAAGACAACATTAACAACGGTGCTATGGACAACGCGTCTGGCACGTCAGTAATGTTAGAAACTGCACGTCTGTTTAGCGAAATGAAAGAAAAGCCAAAGCGTTCAATTCTGTTTGTGTCGGTAACCGGTGAAGAAAAAGGCCTTTTAGGTGCTGACTATTTTGCCCGTAACCCAACCGTACCGGTTACGTCAATGGTGGCGAACGTAAACCTAGACATGCCAATTCTAACCTACGAGTTTGCAGACGTTATTGCGTTCGGCGCGAACCACAGTGATTTGCAAGAATCAGTGGAAAAAGCTGCTGCTAACGCTGATATCGAGCTAAGTCCAGACCCATGGCCAGAGCAGGCGCTGTTTACTCGCTCAGATCACTACGCGTTTGTAAAACAAGGTGTACCTTCAGTGTTTATGGTGCCGGGTCTTAAATCTAAAGATCCTAACGTAGATGGCAGCAAGGTGTTTGGCCAGTTTTTGTCTACGCACTACCATAAGCCTAGCGACGATATTAACCAGCCATTTAACTGGAATGCAGCGGAGACGTTCACCAAAGTTAACGCGCAAATTGGTTGGACACTAGCAAACCAAAAAGATAAGCCTAAGTGGAATGATGGCGACTTTTTCGGTAATACGTTTAGCAAGTAGACCATACTCGTTCGACACTAAAAGCAGCATTTCTATGCTGCTTTTTTTATGCCTATGTTTTAATAAACTTTGGTGTCTTTACACAACCTTTAATTAATAAGAAACAAATTATGTCTACAATGAAATAAAGTGGGGTAGATTTTTAACATATGCTATGAATTTTATGTTTTACTGATTGCATGATTTCCATTAAAGCGCAGAACCGAAGAGTTCATCACAATAGAACGCAGGAGTAACTTATAGTGATAGAGCAACAGAAAAAGTATACGTTAATTGCGAGAGGCAGTTCTCACATACGGTACTTCAAGCAATTTGCGGCGCGAACCTCGTTGAATATCTCTGTTGCTAGTTTTAACGTTCCTTGGTTTTTGCTAATTAAGGTCCGACATTGGGAATTTACAAAACATATTGATATTGACGCTCTAGTTAACCCACATCTATTAAAAAAAGCTAAAAAACACAAAAAGCTTCATCATTCTTTTGCGTGGCCGCTTTATGAAAAAGTAAGTCGATGGCTTACGAAATTAGATATCGCCAAAAGTACAGCGTTGATTGAAAAGGAAAATTCAGATGTTGTGGGCGTCTGGAATGGACAAAAACAGCCTAGTTCATCTATTGCCGCAGCCGCGAAAGCGCTAAAAAAAGAAGTCGTGTACTTTGAAAATGGGCTATTCCCAAACTCCACAACGTGTGATTGGTCAGGCGTTAATTGCGAAAACTCACTGCCTACTACTAAAGACTTTTATAAACAGTTTTATGAGAATAAAGCATTACCTTGCAAACTGGTGCCGCGTAAACCAGTGTGTGAAAAGGCCTGTGGGGTAAAGGCAAACGCATTACCAGAGCGCTATATATTTGTGCCATTTCAAGTAGAAACTGACAGCCAAATTATTTCAAACTCGCCTTGGATACGAAGTATGGGGCAATATTATCAGCATTTACTGAATGTCATAGACAAAGTGGATGACCCTACGCTTCATATCGTTATCAAAGAGCATCCATCAGATTCAATCAGACATGACAACCTACACAATAAACACGAACGGATATTATTCGCTAACTATTGTGAGACCCAAGAGTTAATTGAACGGTCATTAGCTGTGATGACAGTAAACTCTACAGTGGGAGTCGAGTCTCTGCTACTCGACAAGCCCGTAGTGGTGTTAGGTAGGGCGTGCTATGGCATTGAAGGCGTAACAAAGCTTGTGCGAAATGAGACCGAAATGCTAGAAGTTATGAGAAACATTGAATTGCTTGCGGTAGACACTGAAGCAAGATGTGGCTATTTAAATTTTATGTACAACCATTATGTCATTCCCACTACGTGGAAAAATATTGATAGTCGGCACGTTGAGGCACTTACCAAGAGATTACTTAAGCAAGATGCTATGGCGCACTATATTTCACATTATGAGAACCGTGAGATGATGACGGAAAACGTGGTGCCAACAAAACGCCAATTTGCTTAACATCAGATAAAAAAAGGCGCTCAAAAGCGCCTCTATTGTTAATCGAAATCGCTTGTCTTAAACAAACATTTGTTTAAATGCAGCCCATTGCTCATTGAACTGCTCTGTTGGCTTGCGAGTAAAGCCACTGCGAATAAACCCGTTAATACGGCCATCCGTGTAGCTGATCATCATATTCGCGATTATCGCCTCATCGGCAGAAAGGGTTTTGCCCTCACGGAGTTTGCGCTCTCTTAGCACTTGCTTAAGCTGGGTTTCTAAACGCTCGAAAAGCTTAGCGATACGCGCGCGCAATCGATCTTGCTCGCCCATAAGTGCATCACCATTTAATATTCGTGTAATGCCTGGGTTCTTCTCCGCAAAGCCTAAAATAAGGTGCAGAATAAGCTGACAGCGCGTGAGCGAGTCTTTTTCTTCGTTCACAATTTTGTTGATACGCGTAAAAAGCGTCTCTTCAATAAATTCGATAAGCCCTTCAAACATTCGCGCTTTACTGGGAAAGTGGCGATATAGTGCCGCTTCAGACACCCCGACTTTTTCCGCTAACTTAGCAGTAGTGATACGTTGACCTGGGCTGGTTTCTAACATTCCAGCAAGTGCTTGCAGAATTTGAGCTCTGCGATTTGTTTTTTTGACAGCAGGCATGACGAAAGTGTTTCCTCCGCTACCGAGTTACAGCAACCCGGGCTCCATGTTCAATTGGCTTACGCCAAAGCGTTTGTATTTATCGTTTTTATTATCGACACTTAATAAGTATCTGTTAGTTTTTATTGTTTAAAACAAAACGTTCTGCAATGAGTGCTAGCAACTGCTCAGCTAACTCATTTTTGCTGGTGGCAGGCAGTCGTTTATCACCGTCTTGCCATATCACATGCAGTGCGTTTTTATCGCTGTTAAACCCAAGACCCTGTGCTGTTATGTCGTTCGCTGCAATCATATCAAGCTTCTTTTTGGCAAGCTTGGCACGGGCATAATCTTCTACATTTTGGCTCTCAGCTGCAAAGCCAACGCAAAATGGGCGGTCTTGCCTATTAGATACAGTTGCTAGAATATCAGGGTTTTTAACAAAAGTAAGTGTTAACTCATCACCTGTTTTCTTTATCTTATTGTCAGCTACCGTGCAGGCCTTGTAGTCGGCAACCGCTGCGGTGCTAATAAAAATTTCTGTAGAAGGAATAAGTTTTTCACAAGCGTTGAGCATCTCATCTGCGGTGGTAACATCAATACGGTTACAGTGCGTAGGCGTAGAAAGCGCTACTGGACCTGCAACTAGCGTTACGTGCGCGCCCGCTTGAGCCGCTGCTTGCGCAATGGCAAACCCCATCTTTCCTGAACTGTGATTCGAAATATAGCGTACTGGGTCTAAAGGTTCTCGTGTTGGCCCCGCGGTAATAGTAAATTTTTTGCCTGCCAAATTCTTTAACGCTTCATTTAGCGAGGAAGACTTTGCTTTGCTTTCATTTAAGGCATTAGCAATATCAACAGGTTCAACCATTCTACCTGAACCCACATCACCACACGCTTGCTCACCGCTTGCCGGACCTATAAAGGTAACGCCGTGCTCTTCTAATAGAGCAATATTGCGCTGAGTTGCTGTTGCTTTCCACATTTGCTGGTTCATGGCTGGGGCTACAAAAAGCGTAGCGGTTGTGGCCAAGTAAAGCGTAGTTAATAAATCGTCTGCCATGCCGTGAGCAAGTTTAGCGAGTGTGTTTGCTGTAGCAGGAGCAATAAGTAAGATGTCAGCCCATTTTGCTAATTCAATATGCCCCATAGCAGCTTCAGCGGCGGGGTCTAAAAGGTGTTGATGCACTGGATGCCCTGACACCGCTTGAAGTGACAAAGTACTCACAAACTCTGCGGCAGAATCGGTAACGACAACGCGAACGTTTGCACCTAATGCGGTGAGTTTACGCACTAAGTCTGGGGTTTTATAAGCGGCAATACCGCCTGTAACGCCTAGCAAAATGTTTTTATTAGCAATAGACATAAAAGAACACTAAATCTCAATATTAATAGTAGCCTACCATGGCGACGAAAAATCGGATAGCTGAACAAAAGTCGATCTTGCCGTAAGCATGCTGTTTGGCTCTTATCTGCTCAATATCCAACGAAACCCGCCTTTCATACAGTCGTTAATTTTTTTTGATTCAACTATAACCACTATTTTATGACGTTAATGGACTAAGAGCATGTCGATAAAGATATGGCCGATAAGTGAAAGGCCAAGAGAAAAGCTTTTGCAGCACGGTGCAGAGAGCTTAAGCGATGCAGAGCTTATTGCTGTGTTGCTGGGGAAGGGCGTTAAGGGTAAGAGCGCTGTGTCTGTCGCGCACGAATTGCTAAAAGAACTTGGTTGCTTGCGAGGCGTGGTAACGGCTACAAAGGAAAGTTATGCAAAAGTGTCTGGCGTCGGGCCGTGCAAATACGCACAGTTTCAAGCGGGGTTCGAAATATTTAAACGCAACTTAGAAATAAAACTTAAGCGCCAAGATGTATTTAATAATGTAGATGATACTAAGCGTTATCTTCAGGCTAAACTAAGAGACTGCGAAAGAGAAAAGTTTGCGCTTTTGATGCTTGATAGCCAACATCAACTTATCGCTTTTCGTACCATGTTCAACGGAACGATCAATAGCGCAGCAGTGTATCCGCGAGAATTGATCAAGCAAGTTATGATCGATAATGCGGCGGCGATCATTTTGGTCCACAATCACCCCTCAGGCGTAGCAGAGCCGAGTCATGCAGATATTCGTTTAACGACAGAGATCAAAAATGCTATGGCATCGATCGACGTGCCCGTGCTGGATCATTTTGTGGTTGGAGATAAAGAAACCATTTCATTTGCGCAGCGAGGCTTGCTAACATAAGAAATCTAAGTCATTTATCGATTATTATGTAGTCAAATGGTTGAAAATGATTTAGCATAGGATTTAGTGGGTTATTTTATTAAAGGACTGTTATGAAAAAGTCAATCATTGCATTATTTGCAGCTGCAACTATGGCAGCAGGTGTTAACGCACAAGAAAGTGAAGGTGGTGCTGGTGCAGGTGGTGCGGGCGCAGTAAGCGGTGGTCTAATCGCTACTGGTGTTGTTGCTGCTGGTATTATCGCTGGTGTTGCAAACAACAACTCTGCAGACGCGCCAGGAAATGGTGGCACTGATCCAGGTCAACCTACTTGTGAAGGTGACGATCCATTGGTAGACGGCGCATGTGTTGGTACTACTAATACTGTTACCGTGTCAGGCACTACAACAATTACTGTGCCTGTTACATTTACTTACGCACCGACCGTACAGTAAATTTAAGAGTATCCGAAAAAGCCGCTTTTTTTAGCGGCTTTTTTTATTTTTAGCGCAAAATTTAATTGTTTTTAGTTTTTGTCGGCGTACCTTAATGAAACTACACATTCTATCAGCCGTTTTTGGCTTTCTTTGCCTGTCTCTTTCAGGATGTTCCACAACAACAATTGCCTACTACAATACGCTTAAACTTGCCCTTAAAGACCGCACGGTAACTTATAACGTTGAAGAAATCGCGGCGAGTAAGGCGGATCTTATGCAAATTAAAGCGGGGGAACGAGACGCCGCCTCTCTTGCATTAGCCTACATTGACGGCGATAAATACAAGTGGGTGTCGGGTGACAAAGTTATCTTCACTATGCATCACGGTATTATTGTGAAAACGGAAGGTTTAGATAACGATCTCTTTTACACAAGCAATTTGCAGCACAATCCGTTAGCCACCAATGATGTTTTGCCTTTTAGCTGGAAGCGTAAAGTCGATGTTGCTTCAATAGGCTACGGGGTTCCAGTGGACTCTTCATGGCGTATAGTGGGGGAAGAAACCCACAACTACCTTGGCTTTTCTGTACCCCTTATTAAAGTAATTGAAACCGTAGATTTTTCAGAATATACCCCCTTTATTGATGTGGGACTGTCATGGGAAAATACCTACTTCTTGCATAAACACACGAAAGAGTTGCTGGCCTCTAAGCAAAAGTTCAGCCCAGAGGGAGACGTATACGACATGGTTTATTTAAGCCGCGTCGTGCGTCAGATGAAAAAACAAGGAGTAACGCAATAATGAAGTTTATTTCTACGCTTTTTATTGCCTTGGGTCTTATTACATCCACAAGTTTGTACGCCAATGACAGTATTGTAAGTGTGACGGTGAACAAGCAGACCTATCAATTTGACCGGCCAATTAGATTGTCGAGTGTATTGTCTATTGTTGCAGACAGTGGCGACTGGTATTGGCCAGCAGCTTCTGCATTTGATTTAACCAATCCAACAGCTGAACGCGAAAAAGAGATAGCGTTGTCGCAGATAAGAGAGCTTTTGGTTAGCTTTGATAAAAATTCGGACACCCACAAAGCACTTCAAAATCTCTTAGATCAAGTAGCTTCGTGGACGGTGTCTACGCGCATAGATATGCCTATTTCTTATAATCGGGCTCGGTTGTTTTTCGAAGACAACCCTATGTTCCAGCCAGGAAAATATTGGATCCGATTGAATGGACGTCCTAATGTGGTGCATTTCTCAGGCGCTGTAGTAAAGCCAGGTGCCTATCAGCATCAAAGCGACACCTCGATTTATACGGCTGCTCATTCGGTTAAAAAAGCGGTAGACGCAGACAGAAGCGTCGTTTATGTCATTGACCCAATGGGCAACATAGAAGAAAAAGGGATTGCTTACTGGAATTTAGATTTTGCTCAGCTTATGCCGGGTAGTCAGGTTTATGTACCTATTTCTTCAGAGCTTTTCAGCAATAAACTTAAGCAATTAAATAAGCGCGTTGCCGCGTTAGCAGTACATAGGGTTTTACCTCAATGAGTGTGCCAATATTATCTAAGAAAAGAATATCTACGAAAAAAATATCTAAGAAAAAAACACTCGCACTGGTAATTGGCAGTGCACTATCTTCTAGCACCCTTGCTGATACCCAGCTTCGTGTTACGCCCTCACAAATGGTGCAAGGCGGTAACGGGCTTATTCAAACACCAACCGCGCGTATGCGCGACGAAGGCGGTATGGCCATCAATTATACCGACAATGGTGAATACCGTTTCTGGTCAGTTAATATCCAACTTTATGATTGGATGGAAGCAACTGCCCGCTATACCGATGTGCGTACGCGTTTATATAGCCAAGTTGACTCCTTCAGCGGTGATCAAACCTTAAAAGATAAAGGGTTAGACGTTAAATTCAGGCTTTGGAAAGAAAGTTACTACCTACCTGATATCAGCGTTGGTTTCAGAGATTTCGGGGGGACAGGCTTTTTTGAAAGTGAGTACGTAAACGCCAGTAAATCGGTAGGACCGTTTGATTTCCATTTAGGCTTAGGTTGGGGATATTTGGGGACTGCAGATGATATTACTAATCCATTTTGTGAGGTTAAAGATAGCTTCTGTGAACGCCCTGGCGGATTCTCAGGCCGCGGTGGCAAGGTCGATTACGATCAGTTTTTCAAAGGTACTACCGCGTTCTTTGGTGGCGTAGAGTATCAAACACCATGGGAGCCGTTAACGCTAAAACTTGAGTTTGAAGGCAACGATTACTCCCGAGACAGAGCAGGCCAGCTTGAGCAAGATTCTCGCTGGAATGTGGGAGCGGTATATCGCTATAAAGACTTTGATTTTTCATTAAACTACCAACGTGGAAACACCATAGGCTTTGGTGTGACGTATCGCTTCAATATGAATACTGCGTCTCAAATCAAATTCGACGATGCGCCGCGAAATTTAATGGGAAGAAATGCGCCATCCAACATTAAAGATGTGAACAAATCACGTCTTTATAACGACCTTTATAACTCAGGTGGATTCCTATTATCCGATGCTGAAATTAAAGAAGATAGCGCTACCTTTTACGGGACGCAGGTCAAATACCGCGACCAAGATGAAGCTATCGAGCGAGTAGGTCGTGTTGCTGCTTCTGAGCTTCCAGATAGCGTTAAAACCTATCATATGGTAGATAATCGCGGCGGCCTACCACTGGTCGATACTCAAATAGACGCTGAAGCCTTTATTTCAGCCGCGCGATACGAATCGGTCGATGCCGATATAACGGAAACGTACGTGAGAACATCGCCTTCTGAAGAGATAAAAGAAGCATACGACCCCGAAAATACCTCGGGTTTCTTCTACAGTGCTGACTTCTTTTTCACCCAGTCGTTTGGTAACCCAGAAGATTTCTTTCTTTATCAAACAGGGTTAATGCTAAATGGCGGCTATGCGTTAAACGAAAACTTCTCGGTTATGAGCAGCGCACGGGTAACACTGCTTGATAACTTCGATAAGTTTAACTTTCTCGTTGACGGTGAAGATGTGTCACTACCTCGTGTACGTACTCGGGTCCGTGAATATGTGTCTGAAAATGATGTATGGTTAGATACTGCGTTTTTACATTACAAAGACAATATTGCCGAAGACCTTTATGCCCAAGCATACGCAGGTTACCTTGAAACTATGTTCGCAGGTGTAGGCGGAGAAATTCTGTATCGTCCTGTCGATAGTAATGTCGCCTATGGCATCGATATCAACTACGTTAAGCAGCGTGACCCTTACAGTCAAACCGGCTTAGAGGATTACGATGCGATCACCGGTCATGCGAGTGTTTATTGGCAGCCTGAATTCCTTGATGATACCCAAATCACGGTTAGTGCAGGTCAATTCTTGGCAAAAGACAAAGGTGTTAATATTGATTACGCCAAGCGCTTTGATAGCGGCATTATAGTAGGAGCATATGCAGCCTTTACCGATGTTTCATCGGAAGAATACGGAGAAGGAAGTTTTACCAAAGGTTTCTATATTTCCATTCCTACCGATTTGTTCTTGCTAGAACCGTCGAAAGGACGCGGACTCTTCCCTTGGGTGCCAATTTCGCGTGATGGTGGTCAACTACTACGCCGGCCTTCACGGTTAATCGATTTAACGGAAGTTAGGTCTCCTTTTTATGACTAAATAAGAAAAGCGCCACGTTATTGTGGCGTTTTTTTAGCATTTGAACAGATAGGATCAGGTTAAAATTTAAGTGGGAACACCCTATTTATTCGTAGCTAATCAGCGAAGAGAAAAGTACAATACGAGCCACAAAAAAGAGTGTTGGTGGTATTTTGCACAAAAATCGTACGTAAAAGTAACCTTTTTGTACTTTCTTATTGAAATGATCCTGCCTTTGCTGTATAAAATGCGCCCTCTAATTTATAGTAATACGTCATTTGACCCAACCACTGTTTGAGCGCTTGGGATTAACTGACGCGACAGTTATCGTTGTTCTGGAGACAAATACAATGTCAAGAGTATGCCAAGTAACAGGTAAGCGTCCAACGGTTGGTAATAACCGTTCACACGCACGAAATGCGACTCGTCGTCGCTTTTTACCAAACCTTCAAACACACCGTTTTTGGGTTGAGAGCGAAAGCCGTTTTGTAAAACTACGTTTGTCTGCTAAAGGCATGCGTATCATCGATAAGAAAGGTATTGATTCAGTACTAACTGACATCCGTGCCCGTGGTGAGAAAATCTAAGGAAGCCGACAATGCGTGATAAAATTAAACTAGTTTCTTCAGCAGGTACAGGTTTCTTCTACACTACTGATAAAAACAAGCGTAACATGCCTGGCAAAATGGAGATCAAAAAGTATGATCCCGTTGTGCGTAAGCACGTTATGTTTAAAGAGGCCAAAATCAAGTAATTAGCTTGCTTTTGTCTCCACGAAAACCCAGCCTTTGCTGGGTTTTTTGCTTTTGGAACTGTGAAAACTTCTAGTCATTCTCCCTACAGATCGCGGCGGGCATAACAGGATCCCGCTGACTCAATATACTAATCTATGCTGTACCTATTTCAGATCTAACTCCGAAGTCTGTGCGATCCTAGGTTTTAACAAGCTGAAACTACATAAAATAAAGCCCCAACAACGCTAAGCGTTAAGGAGAACATCTCTCATAAACCGAAAACATTGAATTAGCTTATAAGAGAATGAGGTATTACTATAATGTGCTACAGACAGCCTACCAGTTGACGGGAATAACGCGTGGCAAGAATTTCTCAGCGAGCAATGAACAACGTGGTTATCATTGCAATGCTTATTATGATTGCATTGTTTAATTTAGACAGTTTGCTACCGAAGAAAAATACAATACAGACGCGCAGCCTGTTACCTGAAGAGGCTTACGTGCTGAAGATAGAGCATGATAACAATAGCTTAGAGCGTATTGGTCAACAGTGGCGTCAGAAAGGTCCTTATACAGGTTTAACAGTTACACCAGATGAACAGTTTTCTCATTGGCAACGGGCCATGTTGTATCCGGCAGCGGAAGTACCTGAGTCGGTCATGAATACCCAACCTTATATTGTTGTAGTTTGGCTTGCGGGCAAGAATAACGGCAACGTTTATGCTATTTATCCCAATACATCACCCGTAGTGATCAAATTTGAAAATAACTGGTACACGTTAACTAATACCGATCTAGATAAATTATTACCTTGGACATTGTAAATGCCTGAATTACCAGAAGTTGAAGTAAGCCGGCTAGGCATATCACCGCATTTAATCGGCAATACCATTACTAATGTAGTGGTACGGGAACGAAGAATGCGCTGGCCCATACCTGAGGAGGTCTCAAGTGTTGAGGGTCAGAAGGTAATTGCGGTAAAACGCCGAGCGAAATATCTGCTGATTGAAACAGCAACAGGCACGCTGATTTTACACTTAGGTATGTCAGGCAAGCTGCGTGTCATCGAAGCAACTATACCCGTTGTGAAACACGACCACGTGGACATTGTTTTAAATACCGGTAAGTGTTTGCGCTTAAACGACCCTAGACGCTTTGGTGCAGTGTTATTCCAAGCGCCCAATACGCAACAGGCAATGTTCGACAACTTGGGCCCAGAGCCACTTACAGACGACTTTGACGATAAGCGCTTGTTCAGTTTATCGCGTAATCGCAAAGGGCCGGTGAAAAACTTCATCATGGATAACGCAATTGTGGTTGGCGTAGGCAACATCTATGCGAACGAAGCCTTGTTTCTTGCCGGTATCGATCCGCGAAGAGCGGCAGGGAAAATCAGTGCAGATCGCTATAAGTCACTTACTGCAACAATAAAGCAAGTGCTCGCTAAAGCCATTGAGCAGGGCGGTACAACGCTTAAAGACTTTGCACAAACCGATGGTAAGCCCGGTTATTTTGCGCAGCATTTAAACGTGTACGGAAGAAAAGGTGAGCCTTGTGAAGTGTGCGGTAAGGCCATTGAAAGCAAGGTGATAGGGCAGCGCAATACGTTTTTTTGTACTCGCTGCCAACGCTAGTAGCTAAAAAAGAGTCATAGCGAAA
The DNA here is from genome assembly GCF_000808575.1 of Alteromonas marina. GTDB lineage: Bacteria > Pseudomonadota > Gammaproteobacteria > Enterobacterales > Alteromonadaceae > Alteromonas > Alteromonas marina_A. Next base: position 52,078 of record NZ_JWLW01000056.1, on the reverse strand, counting down.
AAAGAGACATAGCTAGCAAGGTATACAGTTAGAAAGATAGCTTAAAGCAACATAACACTGTAAACCGGCTTTACTGGACAACGCCGGTTTACTTAGCTCTTTTTACCTAGCCTGTCTCTTAACGCTTGCTCTACCACGGGGTGGCAAAAACCACCAACGGCCCCGCGATGCAAGGCTACTTCTTTCACTAGAGTAGAAGAAATAAACGAGTTTTCTTCTGCTGGAGTTAGAAATACACTTTCAAGCTTTGGGTTAAGGCGTCGATTCATATTGGCCAGCTGGAATTCGTATTCGAAATCAGATACAGCACGCAAGCCACGGATCAAAATAGTCGCGTTTTGTTCATCCGCAAAGTCCGCTAGTAAACCAGTAAATCCTACTACTTCAACATTAGGCAGATCGGCAGTAACTTTCTTTATCATTTCTACCCGTTCCTCTAATGTAAAGAGCGGCTTTTTACTTGGGTTAGAAGCGATAGCCACAATAACATGAGAGAAAAGCTGAGATGCGCGTTCAATAAGGTCTGCATGACCGTTCGTAATTGGGTCGAAAGTACCTGGATAGAGTGCTCTAGTATGCATAAAATTGAATCTTATCGTTGTAAAGGGTTTATAGTTCTATGGGGCTACTGTACCACATTAATTTGCGATGCTAAGTGATGTAACCAATGCGTTTATTAAGCACAGTCCTAGCGCTTCACCAATTCGTTATAGCCATTTAGGCATGCGGTCCAATCGTCTTCTTTCCAGTGAAATATTGGGTTCTTGGCTTGCTCTTTATGCAAAGAGCGCAACAGGCGATCAAGATTACCCTGCTTCCAGCTATCGCCCTGACGTTTTGAACAGCGATCAAAATCAATAAGCCAAATCTGTTTATCGCTATCTATCATGATATTGCGAATATTAGCGTCGTGATGATAAACCTGACAATTGTGCATACGCGCTAGCGCTCTTCCCACTTCATGCCATTCCCTTTGTGATAATGGCTGCTGGCACAAAACATGATGAAGGTCGCGGCTGTTAGGGATGCTAAGTGTAATCAGATCACCGCGGTAGATTAAGCCTCTGCGATGAATACGAGCTGCAACAGGTACTGGCACCAGAAGGCCTTCACCTCGCATGTATTCCAGCAAACTAAATTCTTCGAAAGGTCTAGAGCGCTCTACGCCATTGAAAAAGTACTGGTCGCTCAGTATTTTCCCCACCAACCCGCCACGCTTGAAGTGACGTAAAACCCAGTGTTGACCTTCATGCTCTATAAAGATGGTTGTGCCGCGTCCTTTAGCTTGGCCAGTTATTTTGTTTTGTAGTTGCCAAAACTCAGGGCTGAACATTTCAGTGTTGGGCTGACTGACCAAGGTATTGTCGAAAATAAAGTGGTGCCCCGCACCTATGTCTCGTCGCATTGTCGCCATGTTGCCCACAACTTATGGTAAATTTCACATTCTAATGATTTATTTTGGTTTTTCAGCAACGAGAGAGCTTCTGTGGCAAAAAAGATTTGTTTAATGCGCTTATCAGCTATTGGAGACGTGTGTCATGCCGTCGCTATGGTTACCCGAATTCAATCGCAGTGGCGCGATGCTGAAATTACGTGGGTAATAGGGAAAGTTGAGTATCAGCTGGTGAAGCTAATGCCAAATGTACGCTTCATTATTTTCGATAAATCAAAAGGGAAAGCTGCCGTTGAATCCTTGAAAGCAGAAGTCGCAGGTGAAACTTTTGATGCTCTATTGATGATGCAGGTGGCGTTACGGGCTAATTTAGCTTCACGAGTGATTAAAGCCAAACAGCGCATAGGCTTTGACTGGTCACGCAGTAAAGAGTTGCATTGGCTATTTGCTAATAAGCGCGTGGCTGCCACAAAACACGCCCACGTACTTAAAGGTTTCATGGATTTTGCCGACGCATTGGGCGTACCAGAGACTAAGCCAGTATCGTGGAATATTCCCGTTGCGCCCGAAGATGCGCAGTGGGGAGAAGAACAAGCAAAAGCATTGGGAAAATATGTGGTTATTTCACCTGCAGCAAGTAAAGCTGAAAGGAATTGGTTGCCACAGCGATACGCGAGTATTGCTGACTATATCCAAGAGGCCGGTGTCGCCGTGATACTATGTGGAGGTCCAGGAGATTTAGACCGCAAAACCGCTGATGCAATTAAAGCGAGCGTAAAACAACCGCTTCAAGATTTTACTGGGCAAACAACATTGCATCAGCTGCTCATGTTGCTAAAGCATGCCCATTTAGTTATTGCACCAGATACCGGGCCTGCCCACATGGCAACCACCGTGGGCACACCAGTTGTTGGGCTATACGCACATTCTAATCCACGCAGAACCGGGCCTTATAACGACCTTGATAGGGTAGTCTCTGTGTATGATGAATGTGTAGAGAAGCAAAAGGGGAAACCTTGGGACGCGTTGCCATGGGGTGCGCGAGCAAAAGGAAGCCAATTAATGGAAAAAATTACCGTAGACATGGTAAAGCAAAAAGTTGCGCCGTTTCTTGCTTAATTTTTTTATCGTAAGGTAAAACAACCAACTATTATCTACACTTAGTGTTGTGAAGTGTACTTCTGTGAAACAGGGAGTCGTTACTTAATGAAAAAGCCCGCTTTGCGATGGCTGTCCGACATTTACGCTTTTACCACATCGAAAATAGTGCTGCTAGCGTTAGCAGTGCTGGTGATGTGCGTGTCTAAAGTAAATGCGTCGGAACTTAACGTCATGGTGAATGAAAGCGTAATGGTTGCTGAGCTTAATCGCTCTGAGCTTCGTCAAATCTTTACAGGACAGCGTCAGTACTGGGACAACGGCACTAAAATAACGGTTTTTGTACTGCAAGACACCGACGAATTACATCGTCAGTTTTGTCGCGATATTCTTCAAATGTTTCCCTATCAGTTATCTCGGCTTTGGGATCAAATTACCTATTCCGGCCAAGGTATTACACCTATCAGAGTGACCTCTTATCAAGCCTTAGTAGATGCACTGGAAAATACAGAAGGTGCTATTGGTTACGTTGAGCGAACTGATATCGTTAAGCTAAGACGCGTTGAGGTAGAACTAAAATGAAAAATCACATTGCTTTTGCGCTCGCTATAGTTAGTTCATTTGCTGTTGATGCGCAAACAGACTTCACATGGCATGGCTATGTCTCACAAGGCATTACCCAGTCGAAAGACAGTAGTTTTATCACCGACGACAATAACGTCACCGGTGAACTCACCGAGATTGGCTTAAATGGTTATTATCAACTTTCAGAAAACATTTCTATCGCTGGGCAAATTAACTACCTAGACGGTGGTAACCGTTTCGAGCAGGGTGCTCGACTCGATTATTTATTTGTTGATTGGAAACTGCCCAACTTACCTGGCGGGTGGCGTGGAAAAATTCACGCGGGGCGTTTTAAAAATACCCATTGGCTATATTCCTCTACCAGAGACGTCCCTCAAACGCGATATACCTCAGTGTTGCCTCAATCGGTCTATTTTGACGGCTTTCGAGATGTTGCACTGGGCAGTAACGGCATTTTGACCAGCTTTTCTCACTACGGTAAAGAATATACGTGGGAGCTGAACTGGAGTTACGGACGCTCAAATATCAATGACTCTCAGCGCGACTTTCTTTTAGGCAATGAAGCTAAAGGGAAAATAAAACAAGACTTTGTGCACCAAGCAAGCGTGTTTTTACAGCCCTCATCCATGACGTGGAAAATAGGAGCGAGTTGGCTTAATTCTGATTTCAGATATATGCCATCGCAAGATGATAATCGATTGTCAGGCCGGGCTAATGTAGAACGATTTATGCTTTCAGCGCAGTATTTTTCTGAGAATTGGGAAGTATCTGCTGAACTGCTTCGTGAAAAGCAAGATAGCCAAGGACTGTTTGCGCCAGATTTCGCTGAGAAGCGCACTGGAGAAGGCGGCTTTGTTCAATTTAGGTACCTTTTTAACAACCACGTTAGCGGCCTGTTGGGCTACGATACGTACATTAATGATACCTCCGACAGTGATGGCAAGGACCTAGAGGCAAGGACAGGAGGCCTTATCCCAGCTTATTTTGGGTATCAAGATACGTACACGTTGGGTTTACGTTGGGACATTGCACCAAAATGGAGAATCCAGGGAGAGTATCACTGGGTTGAGGGGGCGACTCGCGTGGTGAGTTTATTGAACCGTGATGTGGCATCTCACGCTGATAAACATTGGAAAATGTGGTCAATACAGTTCATGTATTGGTTTTAAGGGTAATAAATGAAGGTTCAGGTATCTTTTACCACTAAAACCATCGCTATATTACTGGCAATGGTTTTAACCGTGACCATTGTAATCTCTACCGTGCTAATTCAAGAGTCTGAGGCGCAGGTTGTGCTGCAGCAGCGTGAAAGCCAAATCAGCAATCAACATCGCGTGCAGTTGTTTGAAGATATTCTCCATAGCCGCATGATCACCCTTATTGATATCATAAGCCGAAGGAATGGCGCGTACTCGAACAACCTCGAAGAACTCCACAGCACTTTAGATGAGCTAAGTGAGTATCTAACGCTAAATTTTCAAGTGGAAACACTCTATTTATTCGATCATAAAGGCGTTGTTGGGCAGCCAACGTATCCTGTTAACAGCACTATTGATCGGCTTGTAGATACTACCCGTGCAACATTTGAAAGTCGCTCATTACTGGTGTGCGAAAGTGTATGCACTCACTATATCTCAATACCCATAATGGCCCCGAGTGATAAAGTGCCGGTTATTATTGTCTCTACTTCTATGCGGGAGCTATTGTACTTGTTCAGTCGGGCAACCGATATGCATAAGGTGGCGATTGTTCGGTTGGTTGAGTCTTCAGCAGGTAAGTTTACATTAAAGGTGGCGAGCCAAGTAACCGCAGCCAATCGCCAGTACTTAAATTCACTTATTGATGCCTTGCCGGCTAACTGGCGCGTTGATGACTTGGTTATTAAAGGAGTGAATGTAAGGTTAGACAGCCAACAGCTTTTAGTAAGTCTACTGCCTTTTGATCATGCTGCTGGCGACCATCCCTATTTGCTCATAGTGCAGGACGTGTCGGCTATGATGCGACAAAACGAGCAATACCGATACGTTGTTATCTCCAGCGCCATAGGTTTGTTTTTGCTTTTCTCAGCGCTACTTTATCTTTTCTTAAATCAATACCGCACAAGGCTTTTAGACATAAGCGAGCGCCTGCCTATGCTGGCGGAGCATAAGTTCAGTGAGTTTTATACCGTTGCGGCCAAGCGCCGAAAACTGCCTGTGTTTAAGCTAACTGACGAACTGGATGTGGTTGAGGAAGCGGCGAACGATTTAGCGCGCCAGCTAGAAAGCTTTGATGGTCAAATGGCAATCAATACCGCTAAGCTTGAAAAAATGGCAATGTTCGACGTGCTCACTGGACTCCCTAATCGCAATATGCTGACGTTTCAAATAGAGAAACAATTGGCCAATTCTCTGCGAGACGAAAGACTGGTTGCCCTGATGTTCATGGACTTAGATGACTTTAAGAAGGTTAACGATAGTCATGGTCACGACGTGGGCGACAAGCTCCTCAAAGCCGCAGCGATGCGAATTTCAAAACCTATTCGGGAATCTGATATTGCGTCTCGTTTTGGTGGCGATGAATTTGTTGTTTTGCTGTCTAACATAGAAAGCAAAAAGCATGTTGATACTGTTGCGCAAAAAATTATAGGCGAATTCCAAGAGCCTATCATTGTTGATGGCGTTACCTTTTATGTCTCAATCAGTATTGGTATTGCCATAACCAATCATTCTCGTGCCACGCCGGTGGAACTGTTACGTCACGCCGATATTGCAATGTACGAAGCTAAGGCAAAGAAAGGCGCTGCGTTCAGGGTGTATGATGCCACCATGAACCTCAAGGTAATGCAAAAGGTTGAGTTAGAATCTGAAGCTCGTGAAGCCCTTAGAGGTAACCAGTTCAGCCTCGCCTTGCAACCGCAAATTGACATGCACAGCGGCAAGCTTATGGGCTTTGAAGCACTATTGCGCTGGTATCACCCTAAAAAAGGGCATATTTCACCAGGTGATTTTATTCCACTGCTTGAAAATACGTCGTTTATGCTCGAGCTAGATTACTGGGTTATCACGCGCTCCACCCATTTGGTACGTGAGCTTAAAAATAGTGGCTATCCAGATATTAAAGTGGCAATTAACTTATCGGCGGGACAGTTCCTCGACCCCAGCTTACCTGAGTTTTTACAACACCAAATCATCAAAAATGATATTGCGCCTGACCAAGTTTGCCTAGAGCTAACGGAAACCGTTTTGGTCTCAGACATCAAACGGGCAACGGAAATAATGCAAACCATACGTGATATGGGTTGTATGTTAGCCATTGATGACTTTGGAACCGGCTATTCATCATTGAGCTATTTAAAATCTTTGCCAGCCGATTACATAAAGGTCGATCGTTCTTTTGTTGCCAATATTGCCAGCAGCGCAGACGACAGAAATATTGTGCATTCCACCATATCTATGGTGCGTAATATGGGTATGCAGGTGGTAGCTGAAGGCATTGAAACCAATGAGCAGTATGAATTGCTTTGTCATTTCGACTGCCATCAGGGCCAGGGCTATCTTATTAGCCGACCTATACCTGAGGTAAACCTCTGGGACACATTAAGAGACAAAGTTGAAAACGGCTTCTGGAAAGACTTTGCGTAGCGCATAAAGATATTGCGCGTCATTTGGAAGGTTTTTCCAGTGAGTGTGTTGAATAATTTACAAACTTAGTCGACAAACCCATTAAATACAGCGCAAGGGTGTGTACCCTTTCACGCGCTTTCATTACACTAGCGGTTTTTATACACCTACACTCGGAGAATGGCATGTCTGCGGCATTTATTTCTCATTTGCAATCGCAAATTGAAGCCACAAAAGAAGATGGTTTGTACAAAAAAGAGCGTGTTATCACGTCGCAACAACAAGCAGATATTGGTGTTGCTGGTGGTGAGCATGTCATAAACTTTTGTGCCAACAACTACCTTGGTCTTGCAAACAACGAAAGCTTAATTGAAGCAGCGAAAGAAGGCTTGGACAGTCATGGTTTTGGTGTAGCATCTGTGCGATTCATTTGCGGTACACAAGACATTCACAAGCAGCTAGAAGCTTCTATCAGCGACTTCTTAGGTACAGAAGATACCATTCTTTATCCGTCTTGCTTCGACGCTAATGGCGGTTTATTTGAAACGCTGCTCGGACCAGAAGATGCCATTATCTCTGACGCGCTAAACCACGCCAGTATCATTGACGGCGTTCGCCTTTGTAAAGCTAAGCGCTATCGTTACGCCAATAACGACATGGCCGCGCTAGAAGAGCAGCTAAAGCAAGCCGATGCCGACGGTGCGCGCTTTAAAATTATCGCTACTGACGGTGTATTCTCAATGGACGGTGTCATTGCCGACCTCGCCTCAATATGTGACCTTGCCGACCAATACGATGCCATGGTTATGGTTGACGACTGCCATGCAACAGGCTTCTTGGGTGAAAACGGTAAAGGCAGCCACGAATACTGTGGTGTGATGGGCCGTGTCGATATTATCACTGGCACCCTAGGGAAAGCCCTTGGCGGCGCCTCAGGCGGCTACACATCGGGCAAAAAAGAGGTTGTAGAATGGCTACGTCAGCGCTCACGACCTTACTTATTCTCTAACTCTGTTGCGCCAACTATTGTTTCAGCGTCACTTAAAGTGTTTGAAATGATGAAAGAAGGCGATGAGTTACGCGCTAACTTGTGGCGAAATGCCAATCACTTCCGCAAGCGCATGGAAGACGCTGGCTTTACCCTTGCCGGAAAAGATCACGCTATTATCCCTGTAATGCTTGGCGATGCCCGCCTAGCCAGCGAAATGGCCGACAAGCTGCTAGAAAAAGGCATATATGTTATCGGCTTCTCTTACCCTGTAGTACCAAAAGGGCAAGCCCGAATTCGTACGCAAATGTCGGCAGGTCATAGCCTTGAACACGTTGATAAAGCCATCGATGCTTTCATTGAAGTGGGCCGTGAAATGGGAGTGATCTCATGAAGTCGCTTGTAAAAGCAAAAGCGGAAAAAGGTATTTGGCTTCAAGACACGCCAAAGCCTGAAGTAGGGCATAACGACCTACTGATTAAAATTCGCAAAACCGCTATTTGCGGTACAGACATGCACATATACAACTGGGACGAGTGGTCGCAAAACACGATCCCAGTGCCTATGGTAGTCGGTCACGAATACGTGGGCGAAGTAGTGGGTATGGGCCAAGAAGTGAAAGGCTTCAACGTTGGCGATCGCGTATCTGGAGAAGGCCACATTACCTGTGGTCACTGCCGTAACTGTCGTGCTGGGCGTGTTCATTTATGCCGTAACACAGAGGGTGTGGGCGTAAACCGTCCTGGTGCTTTCGCAGAGTATTTGGTAATTCCCGCATTCAACGCATTTAAAATTCCGGACAATATCAGCGACGACCTCGCGTCTATCTTCGACCCGTTTGGTAATGCCGTTCACACAGCGCTAAGTTTTGACCTAGTCGGTGAAGATGTGCTTATTACAGGTGCTGGACCTATCGGGATTATGGCTGCAGCAGTTGCTAAGCACGTAGGTGCGCGACATGTTGTTGTTACCGACATCAACCCCTATCGTCTTGAACTGGCTAAAAAAATGGGTGCTACCCGCGCTGTTGACGTAAGCAAAGAAGATTTGAAAGATGTCATGAACGAGTTAGGTATGACAGAGGGCTTCGATGTGGGCCTTGAAATGTCTGGTGTGCCCGTAGCCTTTAGGGACATGCTGAACAAAATGAATCACGGCGGCAAAATTGCCATGCTGGGTATTCCTCCGCAAGACGTGGCTATCGACTGGAACCAGGTTATCTTCAAGGGTTTGGTGATAAAAGGTATCTATGGGCGAGAAATGTTCGAGACCTGGTACAAAATGGCAAGCTTACTACAAAGCGGCCTTGACCTTTCACCTATCATCACCCATACCTTTTCCGTTGATGACTTTCAGAAAGGGTTTGATACCATGGGGTCAGGACATTCAGGTAAAGTTATTTTGGATTGGCAGTAATGACAACATTCTCACACATTAGCGTAAACGACGTGGCTAACTTTGAAGGCAACGTCACCATTGTGGATATTCGCGATCCTCAATCGTTTGCTAATGGCCATATGCCCAATGCGGCACCGCTAAACAACGACAACTTTGGTACGTTTATTGACCAAACACCCAAAGATATCCCAGTGGTTGTGGTGTGTTATCACGGCGTGAGCAGCCAGCAGGCTGCCCAAGTGATTGCTCAGCAAGGCTTTGAAACCGTTTATAGTATGGACGGGGGCTTTGAAGCGTGGCGACAGGCGAACCCGGTAGTAACCGAATAGCGATTTAACAAAGGTGCACAATGTGCACCTTTGTTTTATGTTTTGCAGGCTCTTAACTAATTCAGTATAAAGAGTGAATATAACGCGCTACGGTATCATGCCCTTGTACGCGTATCATGCATTCACACTCTACTGCTTTCGGGGTAATAACTAGCTTATGGGTCATCCTTTAATTGCGTTTAACCAGCAAAGTCCAGCGCACCTTCTCGCCAACTATTTAACCAGTCAGGATATCAACGCTAAGGTCGTACAGCACGACAAAGAATTCGTGGTTGTACTGGATAACAGTGAGCATATCGATCGCGCAAAGGTTATCGCAGAAGATTTTTTAGCAAATCCAACAAACCCTAAATATCAGCAAGCGGCTTGGGAGAGTGGTAAAAACGTACAGCTGGCCCCATCAGGCAATGGCTTTTCGCCAAGTAAAATAATGTCCGATGCCGTTAAAGCGCCGTTTACCTCTGTGGTGTTTATGCTGTGCGTGGCGGTGTACCTATTATCTTTATTTGGGTTATTTGCCCCCATAGCACAGCACTTACTTATGCAGCCGTTTTCTGTTTTGTTACAAAATCACGAGTGGTGGCGGCTACTTGGCCCTGCGTTTATTCATTTTTCAGTACTTCACATCGTATTTAACTTACTCTGGTGGGCCATGTTGGGAGCCAAGATTGAGCGTACGTTGGGCATAAGCATGCTGCTGATTGTTTTTGTCATATCAGCTACGGTTTCAAATGCTGCACAAGCGCTATTTAGCGACCCAGTACAAGGTAATTTACTCTTGTTTGGCGGTCTATCTGGTGTGGTGTATGCCGTGATGGGCTTTGTTTGGTGGCTTGGCTGGCTGCGGCCAAGCTGGGGCTTATCGCTGCCAAACTCTATCGTTGGCTTCATGCTGGTATGGCTTGTACTTGGCTATGCCGACATTCTGTGGGTGAGTATGGCAAATGCAGCGCATACGGCCGGCCTTATCTCTGGCTGCCTACTCGCTGCCACGCTAAGCTTAGGTTCTGGTAAGCGTTAGCAATTAATAAGTGCAGGGCTTTGATTGCAAAGGTGCTAAAGCGTTCATGAATTAAAGCGTATAAATATGGGGCTGCAAGCTGCCCTAACCTAGAGAATTGGCGTATTACACGCTAAGACGTAAATGGTAAAACTGCTATAGAAACAAAAAGCGAGCTGATTAAAAGCTCGCTTGTTCATTGGCCTGGGCAGCGTTTTTTCTGCTTAAGCGCCCTGATATAAGTACTTAGTAAAGATAACGTTCTTAATCACTTCACCACCGGTTTCTTGCTGCATGTGCTCTTGAAGCGCTTTTAAAATAGCGCGACGAATATCTTCACGGCCGGTGAGCGACTTTACTTTCTCTGCAGGCTGCTGCCCGAAAATTTCAATGGCGGTAGAGCGTAGCAGCGGCATATGGTGCTCTGCAATTTCCAGCTGGTTCACATCGTGAATCATTAATTCAAGCGATACACGAACATAACCCAGCTTCTGTGCGCTATCGCTAATATAGTTGGTAACAATCTCTGGCTCTAGGCCCAAATAAGCGTAGTTGGCTTTATCTTGTGCCAATGCTGAGCTGCAACCAAAAACAAACAAACTAACCGCAAATACACGTAAAACTAGTGACTTAAACATAGTGAAGCCTGAAACACCAAAGTAATAAATTCACTTGGTAGTGTAGCAAATCTCTGATCAAACACACTACTGCAAAAGTTTAACCAAGTGAAAATATTCTTACATGACGTGTTATCATACTAACAGATTCATTATTCGGGCTTTTCGTGTGAGTTTTAATGCCACTTTTCCAGTGGGTTTGGCGGTTGACTGGCAAGCACCTTCTGGCATCACAATTCCTAATGCGCAGCTAAAAAACTGGCTGTTAGACACAGGGTCATTAACCGAGCGGGTGCAATCCTTAAGTAACCATTTTTCGCTTGAGCTTATTGGGCAGCGCACGCAAATACCTCACGACAATGAGTTATCGCTATTACACAATAACGGCAACACTAGCTATCAAGCTCGTGAAATTCTATTATGTGGCGACCACCAACCTTGGGTGTTTGCACGCTCTATTATTCCCCAAGCATTTGTAGACAGTGAACTTTCTGACTTAGGTCGTGAGCCACTTGGAAAGCGCTTATTTAACGACACGCGGTTCATCCGTTCAGAATTCCAATTGTGCACTGCCGCGGCTTCCCATTTTGGTATTAACAGTAACCAAGTCTTGTGGGGAAGACGTTCGTTGTTTACGTTAGACAATTACAGCATGATAGTGGCAGAAGTTTTTCTTCCTCATTCTCCGGCTTACGGTCAGTCAGCGACAAGCGAAAAGGAAAGCGAACAGCAATTATGAAACACAATTGGAATGCATACGCGCGACTTATGCGCCTAGATAAACCTGTCGGTATTTATTTACTGCTATGGCCTACATTGTGGGCCCTGCTAATGGCGGCTAAAGGTTTACCGCCTTTAGGTATTACACTTATCTTTGTGGCTGGCGTAGTCGTAATGCGTTCCGCGGGCTGCGTTATCAACGACTATGCTGACAGAAAAGTGGACGGACGCGTAAAGCGCACAACACAGCGTCCGCTTGCAACGGGCGAAGTGAAACCTAAACAAGCGCTGCAGCTATTTGGTGCACTTATCGCCATTGCGTTTATATTAGTGCTGTTTCTTAACTGGCAAACTGTCGCATTATCTGTTGTGGCGCTTTTGCTTGCTGCAAGTTACCCCTTCATGAAGCGTTATACCCACTTGCCGCAGGTGGTATTAGGTGCTGCGTTTGGGTGGGCCATTCCCATGGCTTTTATGGCCGTACTAGAAACTGTACCAACGTACGCTTGGTGGTTATTTATTGCTAACTTACTATGGACAGTAGCGTACGACACCATGTACGCCATGGTAGACCGCGACGACGATTTGCAAATAGGCGTTAAGTCTACTGCTATATTGTTCGGTAAAAACGACGTATTAATTGTGATGTTGTTGCAGGCCTTGGCGCTAACCATTTTGTGGTGCATAGGCTTAACAATCAACGCGACGTGGCCTTACTACATAGCCGTGCTTTTTTCTGCTTTGCTATGCGTGCGCCAATATCAGATTATTAAACGCCGCCAGCGTGAAGGCTGCTTCACCGCGTTTATTGAAAACCATTACATTGGTTTAGCCATTACGCTTGGTACGGCACTGCAATTTTGTTTGGAGTAACAGTAAAAGTAACTAGCCCAATACAAACCATTGTGAATGGTATTCGGCCACAAAAAAAGCGCCATGAAGGCGCCTTTAAGTTTTCTACAAGCTGTTAATAATTACTTTTCTGCTAGTTTCGCTTCTAGCTCGGCAATGCGACTTTCCATAGCGTCTAGCTTTTCGCGAGTGCGAATAAGCACCTGGCTTTGAATATCGAACTCTTCGCGAGTCACTAAGTCAAGTTTCGACAGCTGCGACTGCAATACTGTTTTCACTCGGCCTTCTGCTTCTTCAGCCATATTTTTAACGCCTGGTGGTACGGCATCAGCAATTTGTTTCGCTAAATCTTCGAGTTTCTTCGGATCCAACATGGAATTCCCTTATAATGCGCAGCTCAAAATATGAAAGCTATTCTATCGGTATCGTCGCGACATGCAATGAAAACCGTGTTACGCCCAAATGTACGTTGTTTTAGGAATTAAATGAAACTAAATGAAGCTCAAGAATCTGCAGTAACCTATGTGTCTGGCCCATGTTTGGTGCTGGCGGGGGCGGGTAGTGGTAAAACGCGCGTAATTACCAACAAAATTGCTCATTTAGTTAGAAACTGCGATATGCCAGCACGCTATATTGCAGCGGTAACCTTTACCAACAAAGCAGCACGTGAAATGAAAGAGCGTGTAGCACAAACCTTGGGTAAACCAGAAGCGCGTGGGCTAAAAGTATCGACCTTCCACACCATGGGTTTAACCATTATCAAAGCCCATGTGAAAGATCTTGGTTTAAAGCCGGGCTTCTCGTTATTCGACGATAAAGACTCGTTTGCCCTGCTAAACGACCTAACATCCGACACTCTCGATGGAGATAAAGACCAGCTTCAGCTTTTACAAAGCTGCATATCGAATTGGAAAAACGACCTGATCTTGCCTGATGCTTTATTAAAATCAGCTACCAGCACGGGCGAGCGAGAGTTTGCAGAAGCCTACAAGCGCTATCAAGACAACCTAAAAGCCTATAACGCACTAGATTTTGACGACCTTATTCTGCTGCCTACACTGCTTTTAAAAAGTAGCGAAACAATAAGAGCCAAATGGCAGAGCAAAATTCGCTACCTGTTGGTGGATGAATACCAAGATACCAATACCAGCCAGTACGAGTTGGTAAAGCTATTGGTTGGCGAGCGCGCACGTTTTACTGTAGTTGGCGACGACGACCAGTCTATCTACTCATGGCGTGGTGCAAAGCCGCAAAATCTACATTTGCTACAAGAAGATTTCCCGCGACTGAACGTGATTAAGCTGCAGCAGAACTACCGCTCGTCAGGGCGTATTCTGCATTGCGCGAATATTCTAATTCAGAACAACCCTCACTTGTTCGATAAAACCCTGTTCTCTGAACTGCAGTACGGCGAGCCGCTTAAAGTGATAGAGGCAAAGAACGAAGAACATGAAGGTGAGCGAGTGGTGGCAGAGCTGCTGGCGCACAAGTTTATGAACCGCACTCAGTTTAAAGACTACGCCATTTTGTATCGCGGAAATCACCAAAGCCGTATCTTTGAAAAGCTGTTAATGAGTAACCGCATTCCTTACAAAATAAGCGGTGGCATGTCGTTTTTTGGTCGTGCCGAAGTGAAAGACATCATGGCCTATTTACGGCTATTGGTGAATCAGGACGACGATAACGCTTTGCTTCGCATCATTAACACGCCAGGGCGCGGTATAGGCCGCGCTACGCTAGAAAAGTTGGGTAACTTTGCCAATAGTTTAGGCGTGTCTATGTTCGAAGCGGCGACCCACCCAAATTTAAATAGTGTGCTGCCCGACAAAGCCTTTCATTCGGTATCGACTTTTGCCCGCTGGGTAGTGGAGTTATCGGACAATGCCGAGCGTGGCAACACCGCTGATGCAGTACGCACCATGATCCGCACCATGGGTTATGAAGAATGGCTATATGAAACCAGCGCTAGCCCCAAAGCCGCTGAAATGGCTATGGCCAACGTAAGTACCTTATTTGGCTGGGTTAACGATATGCTGGAAGGCAACGACCTAGACCAACCCATGACCTTAACTGAAGTGGTGAATCGCTTGATATTGCGCGACATGATGGAGCGCGGCGAGGATGATGGGGAAGGGGACCAGGTCCAGCTAATGACTCTGCATGCTTCAAAAGGTTTGGAGTTTCCCATTGTGTTCTTAGTGGGCATGGAAGAGGGTTTACTACCCCACCAAAGCAGCATTGATGAAGACAACGTAGAAGAAGAGCGCCGACTAGCCTATGTAGGTATTACCCGAGCTCAACGTGAGTTAGTATTTAGTCTTGCCAAGGAGCGCCGTCAGTTTGGTGAAATAATTAATCCAGAGCCCAGCCGCTTTTTATTTGAACTGCCACCCGATGACGTACAGTGGGAAAACCAAAAGCCAAAAGTTACCAAAGAAGAGCGCCAGCAAAAAGCACAGGTAGGCATTGCTAATTTAAGAGGCATCTTAGGGAAGAAGTAGTAATGTTGAAAGTGCAAGTTAGTACTTACTTTTAGCTTGCTACTGATGCCATATCTAGCACTTTTGCGTGCTTTAAAATTTTGCCCTGACCGTATGAACATTCAATTTCACTAAGGGCTTCCAGCTGCGCCTCAGAGTCCACACCCTCTGCGATAACCTGAAACTTCAGGTGTTCAGAAATAAGCATGACTGATTGAATAAGCTTTAAATTGCGTTGGGAACGCGGAAGTGACTTCACAAATCGATGATCAATTTTTATGAAATCGAACGGGTAAGCAAACAAGTAGCTAAGTGAAGCCAAACCGCTACCAAAGTTATCAAGAACTAGCGTTACGCCAGCGCGTTTAAGCTTTTTAATTGCCGGTAAGATGAACTGCGAGCGTCGGTTCAAGTCATTCTCATCGAACTCAAATACTAGCTGGCTAGGTGCTACGTTAGAAGATGCAATTACATCAATCATTTGATTAACCATAGAAGCCTGTAGTAAATGATTAATCGAAACGTTAACCGCTATCTTATTTATGGGCTCATCGGTATTTTCATAGTGCTTCAGCAAATCGCAGGCTTTGCTTAGCTGGAACAAATCAAGGTCTAGCGTTAGGCCGCTGTGCTCAGCCACTTGTCTAAACTGCTCTCGGGCTATTTTGCCGTAGGCCGGATGAGACCAGCGAATATACATTTCTTTGTACAGCGTGCTGCTGTCATTTAGGTTAATCACTGGCTGCAAAAAGTAATCGAACTCTTCTTCACGCAGGGCGCGCCTAAACTCATTTTCAAGCTCAAGCTCTTCTATCAGCCTATCGCGCATGCTCTTATCAAACATGACATAGCGGCCACGCCCGAGGGTTTTCGCTTGGTACATAGCAGCGTCAGCATCGCGTAGTACCTCGTCGGCGCTGCGATAATAGGTTTCTAAGTGTGCGATACCCACACTGGCGCCAGAATACATTTCGCGGCCATCCAGTAAAAATGGCTCTGAAATAGATGCAATAATGCGGCAGGCTACTTCTTCAACATCCGCCTCATCTTCAAAGTTATCCAATAGTACAACAAACTCATCTCCCCCTAAGCGGGCTAATAAGTCGTGACCGCGAATACACAGCGCAATGCGTTTGGCGACCTCAATTAAAAACTCGTCGCCCGCGTGGTGACCTAGCGTGTCGTTAATAACTTTAAAGCGGTCTAAGTCGATAAATAAAACCGCGAATAAGTTATCGCTGTAACGTTGCTTACTGGCAATGGCTAGTTCTAATCTGCTGGTGAACATAGCGCGGTTAGGTAAGTCGGTTAATGAGTCGTGGTGAGCGTCGTGAATTAGCTTAAGCTCAATCTCTTTACGCTCTTCAATTTGCTGCTTGAGAAACTTATTCGTGCGGTTAAGCTCTGCGGTACGCTCTTTTACACGCTCTTCAAGCTGCACGTTATATCGCTGCATAGACTCGGTGTTGCGTTTTCGCTCAATGGCTACTGCAATATGATGCGAAACAAAACGCAGAAGCTCTTGGTCGCGGGCATTGTATTTTGCCAGTTTACCGTAGGTTTGAACCGCAATAACCCCGGCAATTTCGCCTTCAACGACAAGTGGCGATCCAAGCCACGAGTTAGCGCTGTTCAACATCGTTTGCGCTAACGAAACGTCAATTTCCCCTGACTCTGCAAGTTCCAGTACTCTTGGCGGGTTGATAAGCTCAGCTTGCCCAGTGCGCAATACGAACTCAGTCAGCCCCAATCCAAGCGGCCTGGCATCAATTTCACTTTGTTTGGTATCGCTAAAATAAGGGAACTCTAACAAGCCCTCTTCTTTATTATGAATGGCTATGTAGCAGTTTGGCGCACTAATTAGCCTCGCCAAAATCTCATGCAAACTGGAATAAAACGCATCCATATCTCCTTCAAGATTAGCGGCAAGCTCAGAAATCTCGAAAAGTGCTTGTTGCAGCGACTCTACTTTTTGGCGCTCAAGAATTTCTTCCTGTAGGTCATCGTTAATTTTTCGCAGCTGACGGGTTCTTTCACGGATAGTGCGCTCGGTAAGCTCTCTATTTTTTACCCTATCTACGGTTGTCACAATATGCTGAGAAACAAAAAGTAGAACTTCTAAATCTTCCTGACTGTAGTGCACGCCTTCATCGTAAGTTTGCACTACCATTGCTCCAATAACTTGACTACCGCGTTTTAGCGGTACCCCCAACCATTCAACGGGTGGCGAGCCCACAAGTTTAATACCGTATTCTGAAGCTAAGCGTTCTTCGTCATCGCGTTTGTAGAACAAGTGGTGGCCGGTTTTTAGAATATAACCGGTCATGCCATCCATAAGCTGTGCAGCGGGTAATTGCCTGACAGTTTTTTCGTCGAATTCATCAACAAAATAGGCAAAGTCGACAATGTGGGTCTCTGGTTCGTAAAAGGCAACAAAGAAGTTGTCTGCGTTCATGAAGTCGGCAATGATTTCATGAATAGCGGAGTAAAGGCGATTTAGGTGGCTTACAGAGCTGGCAAGTTCAGAAATATCAAAAAGCGCCTTCTGAACACGTTCAGCGCGTTTGTATTTGTCGGTAAGTTGTTGAAGCTGCGGTATAAGTTCGCGCAGTTCATCTTCCGTCAATTCGTGTTGCGTCGAATCTTTTGACATTCCGCTCGCCAGTAAAAAAGTAACGTTTCCCCAACGGTTTAAACTACCCGATCAGCGGGTAAAACGCTACTTTTTCCATCAAGTTGTTGCTATATATCAGGTATTAGATACCTTCAATCATGTACTCAATAGCGGCTTTAATTTCGTCGTCAGAACAGTTGCCACAGGTACCACGAGGAGGCATAGCATTAATACCGTTCAAAGCATTCTGCCATACGCCGTCAAGACCGCGCTCGTCTAGGCGAGGTTGCCAATCGGCGGCAACGTGAACTTTAGGAGCGCCCAGAACACCTGCAGAGTGGCAAGCTACACATGCAGAGTTGTAAACGTCTTCGCCAGACTTTGCGCCGCCAGCTGCACCACCGCTACCTTCGGCGGCTGCACCTGCAACGTGTACCTGACCTACCGGCTTAATGCGATCGGCAATTTCATCGTTACTCATTTCTTGTGCTTGTGCTGCAAATACAGTTAGCGCAGTAGCAGCAACAGTTAACCAAGTTTTTAATTTCACATCTGTCTCCAGGCAATGATGAATTTGTTTAAAATATAACTGGCCAGATTATAACGGTTAATTGGGGTTGAACAACTATTTGAAGCCAATTACCTATAAAAAGTAAGGATTTTTAACGCTTATGCCAAGCCATCTAAAGAGATTTTAATAAATGAGTTGAAGCCAGCCCGTGGCGTCAGTATTATTACGCCCCGTTTGCAGCATGCGTGTAGTCGCGTATTCCTTGTTGTAAATGCTCAGTGATTATCTCACTGGTTCTACAAACCGCCCTTAGCTCAGCTGGATAGAGCGCGGCCCTCCGGAGGCCGAGGTCAGAGGTTCGAATCCTCTAGGGCGGGCCATTTCTTTCTGAAGCACTGTGCGCATCCCAAGCCTATGCAGCGTTAAAGTCATTCCAACGCATAGCAAAGTCGCTATACTGTTTTTCACTACTTCCATTTTTTCAAACGTATCAACGAGCCCTCATGTCGCCTAAGTCTTTGCGTAACCCTAGTTTTGCTCAGTCACTGGTTTGTTTTAGCGTTATTGTCGCGCTAATAGCGGGTGGGTTGTTTGGCCTAGGTATTAGCCTGCATGCGCTCATTTTTTTATGTTTACTTTGGGCTGGTGTTAATGCGTTTAGTTTGGGGCACTCGTACCTGCAAATCCGCGAATTAATGACCAGCGCACTAACCCGGGCCATGCCGGCAATTTATATCTTTATCCTTTTAGGTATGGTTATCGCAAGCTTTATGCAAAGCGGCACTATCTCAACGTTAATTTATTACGGTTTAGGCTGGTTAAACCCCAGTATATTCCTAGCGGTGGGATTAATTTTGTGTGCGGTCATGTCGGTAGCTACGGGAACATCGTGGGGAACCGTGGGTACTATGGGCGTAGTGCTAATGGGTATTGGCGCAGCCATGAACATACCACTGCCCATTGTGGCGGCCATGGTGGTATGCGGTGCCACCTTTGGCGATAAAATGTCGCCAGTTTCTGATACCACCAATCTCGCGGCCATGAGTGCGGGCACCAATCTTTATCGGCATATGTACGCCATGTTGTTGACTACACTGCCCAGCTTTCTTCTCACCTTCGTTATTTTCTTGGCATTAGGGTTCAGTTATGCAAACCAGAATTTAAATGTTGAAGATGTAGTTGAAATCAAAGCCGCGCTTGCCAGCCACTATAACCTTGCACCCTACATAACACTGTTACCCTTGGTATCGCTTACAGTGCTAAGCATCAAAAAAGTTACGGCTGAAGTGACTATGTCGTGCAGCATTTTGCTTGCCGTAATCATCGCTATTTTTTACCAAGATACCAACACCATTAGCGTTCTCAATGCACTGTGGGAAAACATCCCACAAAACACGGGTATCGAAAACTTAGATGCGCTTTTAGGTAGGGGCGGCATCAGCAGCATGAGTTGGACGCTACTCCTTGCCCTAATGGCAATCGCACTAGGCGGCATATTACACGGCGCAGGTTTTTTAGCGGCGCTGTTGGCGGGCATTGTTGAACGGGTAAAACGCACGGCAACCTTAATTGCAGTTACCATAGCATCGGGTTTTTTAGGTAACCTAGCTATGGGCGAGGCTTATATATCTATTATTTTAAACTGCCAATTGTTTAAACCAAAATATGAACAGCAAAATCTTGACCCTGCCGTGCTATCAAGGTCGGTAGAAGAGGGGGCAACCATGACCACAGGGCTTATACCATGGACAACCGCCGGCGCGTTCTACTCTGCTACCCTAGGCGTTGACGTGCTCGATTACGCGCCTTATGCCTTTTTCAACTATCTAAACGGCGTTGTTGCAGTGATCATGGCCGCATTGGGGATAGGTTTATTGAAAGGGAAAACCGCAAAACGATAAGTCAGCTATTTTGAATTTTGGAAGTGGCTGCCGCGTTTACCCCCTTAAAGGGATAATTACGACTTTATCCCCACTAGGGGATAAAGCCGCAAGGGTAGTTATGATTTAAGCCGCTTTTGGCTTCAACCAATGCTGCGCCAACATGCCGACAATCATGGCACCTACAAACAACAGCACATCAGTTTGAAGCGACGCAATCGCCACTACTGCAGGCCCTGGGCAAAAGCCGCTAATACCCCAGCCAATGCCAAACGCCGCAGAGCCAAGAATTAGCTTTGCATCAATGGTTTTGCTGGTAGGAATATCAAACTTATTCGCAAACAAGGGTTTGCTGCGCTTGCGCACCCAATACATTCCCGGTGCAGCCACCAAAATAGCACCACCCATCACAAATGCTAGCGTGGCATCCCAGTTGGCACTGAAATCTAAAAAGTTCAGCACGCGGGCAGGGTTGCTCATACCCGATATAATAAGGCCTAAACCAAATAAAAGCCCACAAATAAGCGAGGCGATAATTGCTCTCATAAGTACATGCTCCTCGGTAACTTATAGGTGTCTGATAATATTCGTGGTCACGATTGCAGCCGCCATAAAAGTAAGCGTTGCCACAATAGAGCGGGGGGATAATCGAGATAAGCCTGCTACCCCATGGCCCGACGTACATCCAGAACCAAGGCGTGTGCCAAAGCCGACTAATAAGCCCGCAATTACTAACCATGCCGAGCTCATTTGAGTTTGAACCTGTAAATCGCCAACAAACACCATATAAAGCACGGCAGATAAAACAATGCCTGCTATAAAGGCTAAGCGCCAGTAACGTTCAATGCCACGCTGTGTCATTGCGCCTGCGGCAATACCCGAAATACCGGCAATACGGCCAAGGGTAAGCAGTAATAAAACCACTGATAAACCAATAAGCAGCCCACCTGCCAAGCCGGTAAGCGGTTCAAAGGGAGTTGATGTCCAGTTTTCCAATTTTCTCTCCTAAATCTACTCGTGTAATGCCTTACTTAAAAAGCATTTTCTTATAAAACATATTATAAACAGCAGCCTAAATAAGGCCTGCTATTCAACTTCTATAAAATCGATGGCAAGGTGCATGGCTAGTGCGCCCTCTCTGTCTTTCACTAAATCGTACAGTGTAAATTGGTCAAGCTCGCTGATGAATTTATCAGCCGCGTTTTGAAGAATTGACTTCAAGCGACACGCTGGCGAGATCACGCACTTATTCGTTGGTGATGCAAAGCATTCAGCCAATGCCACGTCTTCTACGGTAAGGCGAAAAACATCGCCTAAATTAATTTCTTCTGCTTCTTTGGCCAGCGTAATACCACCACCGCGACCTTTTGTGCCAGTGACATACCCCTGCTCAATAAGCAGCGTAATGACTTTCTTTAAGTGGTTGAAAGACACGAAGTACGCATCTGCAATATCGCTTGTCTTCACAAGGTGGTTTTTTCGTAGCGCGAGATATATCAAAACGCGAAAAGCCAAATTGGTAAAAGTATTGATTTTCATGGAATTTATCATAAACGCTAAGTTCAACTTTCCTGATGTTACAGCAGCACGAAAATTAAATATATACTTGAGATGTACATTAATATATATTTTGTTCTATGATATAACAAAATGAAATAAGGTGTCGATATGATTATTCTTGGCTACATCGCTGCTGCTCTTATGGGGATGGTTTTAGGCGTAATAGGCGGAGGGGGCTCAATCCTTACTGTACCTATCCTCGTTTACTTAATGGGTGTTACGCCAGATGTCGCCACCGGCTATTCATTGCTTATTGTGGGTGCCACGGCCGCATTCGGTGCAGTAAGGTATTTCAAGGAAGGTTTAGTTGACATTAAAGCGTCTATTTTATTTGCAGTGCCTTCTATCATTGCCGTTTATCTGACACGGGCATTTTTAATGCCTGCCATTCCCGAAACCATTTCCTTTCAATCGCTCACTATAGATAAGAATCTAGGCATCATGGTTCTGTTCGCCATGCTGATGCTGGCCTCGGCTGCCATGATGTTAAAAAAGGCTTACAGCAAATCAGCACCAGCAGCACAGGTAATTGAGAACAAACAACCCAACGTAGGGCTGATAGTCATTGAAGGCGCCGTAGTTGGTGTTGTTACCGGCATACTCGGCGCGGGCGGGGGCTTTCTTATTATACCTGCCTTAGTACTTATTTTAGGCATGCCCATGAAAAACGCGGTGGGCGCGTCGCTATTCATTATCGCCTTAAAGTCGTTGCTTGGCTTTATTGGTGACCTACAAACCGGAATTCAATTGGAGATGCCTTTGCTGCCGCTTATGCTGGTAGCCACGTTTATTGGGATGGCTGTCTCCACGAAGGTGGCGGGAAAACTAGACGGTGCAGCTTTGCAGAAGTTCTTTGCATTTTTCACTCTAGTTATTGCCGTTTTCATCATGACCAAAGAACTTCTCTAGGAGAACATCTATGAACGTTGAAACATTTTACGATAACAAAACGGCCACGTTTACTTATGTGCTATTCGACCCTGCTTCCAAAGAGTGTGGCGTGATAGATTCGGTTGCCGATTACGATATCTTTTCGGGACGGGCGTCAATGGAAAGCGCCGACAAAGTTATCGACTTCGTCAATCAAAACCAGCTTAAGAACAAGTGGATTTTAGAAACCCATGTGCACGCCGACCATATTACCGCAGCGCACTATTTAAAGTCTAAGATTGGCGGCAAAATTGGTATTGGCTCAGGTATTAAAACGGTGCTAGATACCTGGCTAGACGTATTTGAAACGGCGAACGACACACCAAGGGATGGCAGTCAGTTCGATGTGCTGTTCGAAGAAGGTGACACCTTCAATATCGGTGAATATGAAGTAAAAGTATGGCATACGCCGGGGCATACGCCAGCCTGCGCAAGCTTCTTGGTAGACGGCAAAATATTTGTAGGCGACACCATGTTCGCCCCTAACTTAGGAACGGCGCGCTGCGACTTCCCGGGTGGCAGTGCCGAGCAACTTTACAATACCATTCAGCGCTTCTTCACTCTGCCTGACGACACCACCGTTTATCTTGGTCACGACTATCCTAAAGAAGGTGCAGCTCCGCTATCAACGGTATCGATCAAAGAAGCGAAAGAAACAAATAAGCAAATTCGCCCAGAAGTAACCCTTCAGGAATATGTTGAAAAGCGCGAGGCAAGAGATGCAACCCTTGCGGTACCCAAGTTACTTTTGCCTGCTATACAAGCAAACCTTCGAAACGGCCAGTTTGGCGCAACATCTGAAGGCGGCAAGCAGTTCATAAAAATTCCTGTGAATGCTATTTGAGGGTGAAATTATGCAATATGCCAATGTAACACAACAGCTATCTGTCTGCCCTCAAATATCAGTAGACGATATAGAAGCAATAAAAGCAGCAGGGTTCAAATCTATTATTTGTAACCGCCCTGACGGTGAAGGCGCAGACCAGCCCACTTTTGCTGAAATAGAAGCAAAAGCATCTTCACTGGGTTTACCTTGCGTATATCAGCCTGTAGTGAGCGGTAAAGTAACTCAGCAAGACGCAATAACGTTTGAAGCGAACCTACAAAAATTAGAAGGCCCCGTATTTGCTTACTGCCGAACCGGCACTCGCTCCATTACGCTATGGGCCATGACCGCAACCAAAACTCTTTCTTATGAAGAGGTACTCGGCTTATCACAGAAAGCAGGCTATGACTTGAGCGGGGTAGTCCGTCGCCTAAAAAACGGCGGTGAGACACCTAACGACCATGCCGAACACTCTCATGCGGTAGTGATTGTAGGGGCGGGCGCGAATGCAGGCCCCGGTGGTTGCCAATAACTTACTTTACGAGCGCGGTGTGCAAATAGATAAAGCCATATACAACGGTTATGGCAGCTGCCCGCTTACTGTAGAGCGAGGTAAAGTGATATTGGCCGAATTTGGCTACGGCGGGAAAATCCTAAACAGCATGCCAACGTGGGTACTTGACGGTACCAAACCGTCGCGCCTAGCATGGTATTTAAAAGAAAAGTTGCTTCCACCCATTTATTGGGAAGGCATGCTAAAAGGCAGAGAATGGCTGGCTAAACCAGAAACTCAGCATATTAATAGGTGGTAACTCGTCATTAAATTCGACCAAAAGCTTTAGCCCTTTAAAGCGGGTTAAAGCTTTTTCTTATTCGGCGAGCGATTTACCTTGAAATATCAATGGCTTGGTCTAGCCAGTCGGTGCAACGTAAGTTACTCTTTACGAATCAATCGATAGCAAAGAAAGGCAGCAGAGAAAAACTTGTTATTTGTTCGGTGACGGTGGGAAGCGCTGTAACTACTTTATTCGAAGAGCTATGCCGCTTTATCTTCTTGTTGAAGAATATCTTCAAAAAACCAAGCGGCTAGCGCGTAGCGACCGTCAAGTTGAGACTTTGCGTAAACTGCCGATGCTTGTTGCCTAACGGTTTTCTCTTTTGTATTTCTTGCCGCTGCAATTTCTTGGGTGCTTAAGCCTTTTAACATGAATAAGGCTACCTCTTTTTCGCTCGGGGTTAAGCTCCAATCATTGAACTGATTTTCGACCTCGTGCAAGTATTGCGCTTTCACATTTCGCAGCTTGTTATTCATAGAGCTCAATCGTGCATTGGCGGTATTAAGCTCAGCGAGTAACAGTTTCGTTTTTCGGGTACGTCTACGCATATCAAAGATGAGATAAACAGCCATCAAACCCGCAAGTAACACAATCATAGATTCCTCAATAATGTGTGAAGTAGGCACATTCAATGACAAATCGACCATGACATCTCTGAAGTTTAAAAACATGATGAGCAGTAAAAGGCTAGTAATTACTTTATCTTTCATTTTCTTTAAAAACAGCTAGTTAAGGCTTCATGGGACATATGTCTAATGACGATAAGACACATAAAGGAGAATACTATAGATATTAGTTTCTCTGGCGTTTGCGTATGAATACCCGTTATCTGTTCATCCTTTTAAGTTTTCTCGTATCGAGCTTATTTACAATCAGCAGCGTGGCGGCTGAAACGTTAAGTGCTATCACCAATAATACTACACAGCGCTTAAAGCAAATCTATAACGTTAACCCTGAAAAACTGCAGCATAACGTACAAAGCATCAATCGTTGGTTACAGGGGCCAGCCTCTTTGCAGCTTATTGCACTGCCAAGCGATACACAAGGTGGTACAGATGAGTATGAGGTAGGGGTATTTTTTCCCTTTCGGTCACCTGCAGGCAGAGAGCTAGACGCTCAGCAGTTGTCTATAACCAAAGCCCTGGATAATCTTCAGGAAACGCGGTTCAGACTCATGACAAGCGGTTTAATAAGAGAGGCACTGTGGCAGCGTCTCTTTGCAAAAGCTGAAGTAGATGGGCTGTTAAAAAAGCAAGAGTGGATTGCGTCGTTAGACGGTGTAATAGCAGGCTTAGCAAAAACTGGCGAGCTCGACCGCATCGCCTCATTAAGGTGGCAGCAGGAAAAACTTTCACACCAATTGGCGTTGAAAAAAGCGCAAATGGCGTTAGAGAAGGCGCAGAAACAATACAAACAAGTCACGGGTACTGATGTATTACCAGAGCACGTTACCGAAGTTTTAGCCGGTGATCTCGAAAACAAGCTGCAAACACACCCTGAATTAAGGCTACTTAGCCTGAGTCAATCTCAGATTGATATGAACCTGGCGCAGTCTGACCAATCACTTTCTCCTTGGGTGCTAGGCGTTATAGCAAGGCAACTTAGGGGGCCAGCGGGCAATGAGAATCTGCTTGGTGTCAGTATCAATATTCCGCTGCCAATGGGCGAAGGCAACTCTGCAAACAATTATGCGTCATGGAAAGCAACACGGGACGAACTTACCGAAGCATTGGCAGAAACGTACACACGCCTACAAACCCAGCTCAATGACGCCTTGCAACAGGTTAACTACCTTACTGAAGCTACTAACAATTTAGAGGAGCAGGTTGAATTGGGTACAGAGATCACCGAGCTGTACCAACAGCAGGGTAGCGTGTTGCCCAAAACATTTTGGCTAGAGCAACTTATCGCCCAGCAGGAGCTTAAGCTAACGCTGTCACTTAATCGTCTACGTCGCGCTGAAGCGATATCAAAAGTTAATCAAATCGCAGGAGTTACGCTTTGAAATTATTCACCTTTGTTTTCACAAGTTTGTTTCTGCTGCCAGCTATTGCGCAGACCGAAGTCCCAATCGATAGCCTTGGAAAGTTGAATTTAACCTACGTCAACGCAGCGCCGTCACAAAGCGTGCAAAAGGCGGTATCGACGGGCATTGTAGCGCCTTTTCCTGGATCGCAACTGCATCTTATGGCGCCTATGACGCCGCAACAGGTGCAGTACCTTGTAGCCGATGGCACAGCCGTAAGCAAAGGGCAGAGGTTAGCTATGCTAAAAGGCAGTGAAGTACATCATTTTACTGAAAATTTAAAAGCAAAAACTGCTTTGCTTAAAATCAGCCAAAAAAGGTTTAATGCGAACAAGCCCTTATTTGAAGCGAACGCCATATCACAGTCTAGCTGGTTTTCTATCACACAAGCTTATTACGACGCAAAACTTGCCTGGGGGCACTTAGACCATTTTGCTGAAATGTTTGAGTCAGACGAAGATGATGATATTGGATATTTGTTAGCCCCAGAGGCGGGGTTATTTTTATACGCAAATGGCGAGAAAGACGCAGAGGCAACGCGGCTAGGCAGCATAATTAGCAATAATTCACTCAGAATTAAGACCATGGTAAGCGCCGATGAAGCAAGCCTAATATCATCAATAGAAACCGCGAACTGCCAGGTTCAAGTTGCGCGTACAGACGCAATAGTTAACGAGTATCTAGCTTCAGTGTGGTCTGAGCCACTGCCTAAAAGCTGCAACCTTAAATTAGGCCAGCGCGCGCAAGTCAGCGGTCACTTTCAGCTTAAAGCTTTGAAAATTCCTGCACAAAGCGTGTTTTACCTGAACGGCCAATCGTCGGTATTCGTGCGCTCTGGTAACGTGCTTAACGTTGTCTCCGTAGAGGTAGTTGGGCAAAGTGGTGCAGACGCGCTCTTAATCAAAGCAACGCCACAGCTTAATAACCAGCCGGTGCTTTCCTCATCGGTAAGCGCAGTGCAAGGTGTGCTTATTGGACTAGGAGAGATGGAGTGATAGCCCGTATTATACAATTTTCACTTGTACAGAGGTTGTTTGTACTTAGTGCTTTCATTGGGCTGACTGTTTTTGGAATTAACGCGTGGTTGAACCTGCCTGTCGATGCATTTCCTGATATATCGCCAACACAAGTTAAGGTCATCATGAAAGCAAATGGCATGACCGCAGAAGAAGTAGAAGCGCAAATAACCCAGCCCATAGAAACTGAACTGCTAGGAATTCCACATCAAACCATTTTGCGTTCAACCACCAAATACGCCATTACATCCATAACGCTAGATTTCGAACAAGGTACAGACATATATTGGGCCAGGCAGCAAGTAAGCGCACGCTTAGCAAGTGTGGCCAATTTACTGCCAGCCATTGCCGAAGGCGGGCTTGCGCCTATGAGTACCCCTTTGTCTGAAATGTTTATGTTCACCATTGAAAACCCAAGCCTTTCACTGCAAGAGCGCAAGCATATTCTCGATTGGCAAATACGCCCTGTGCTTCGTACCGTAGCCGGCGTTGCCGATGTGAACGTATTAGGCGGATTTACTCGAACATTTCAGTTTGCGCCCGATTTATCGCGCTTAGTTGCCTATGGGTTTAGTTTAAATCAACTCGAAGCAGCACTGGCCGAAGCCAATATGAATGGAAGCGTTGGGCGAGTGCGAGCAGGCGCCGACTCACTTGTGATCAGAACGCAAAGCCGCGCCACCAGCCTTGAAGAGCTCGCGGAGTTAGTAGTGGGCAATGTAGGCGGGCAGCCGGTAAGACTGTCTGATCTCGGTACGCTCTCCCTTGGCAGCCTTACGCGCTATGGCGGGGTAACCCGAAACGGAGAAGAGACTACTCAAGCGTTAATCGTAGCGCTAAAAGACAGTAATACAGCTAGCGTTGTTGAAGGGGTGATGGAAAAGCTAAATGCGCTCAAAGCTACGCTGCCAGAGGGGACCGAGCTTAACGTTTTTTACAACCGTAAAACGTTAATCGACACCGCTGTTGGCACCCTAACCAATGCGCTAACACAAGCTGTACTTATCGTTATTGTTGTATTGGCTGTGTTTCTTGGCAATGTGCGCGCGTCTTTCGTGGTTGCGCTGGTTATTCCTATTGTTGTGCTGCTTACGTTTCTTGCTATGAGTATGACGGGCATCACAGCGAACTTGATGAGCCTAGGCGGGTTGGTCATTGCAATTGGTATGCTGGTAGATGCGTCGGTGGTTGTGGTTGAAAATACCCTATCGCAGCTTGGCGCGAATAAACCGTTACCTCGCCTCCATTTGGTGTACCGAGCCACCCGCGAGGTGGCGGTACCAGTAATTGCAGGCACCGTTATTGTTATTGTGGTATTCATGCCCCTTCTAACGTTAACCGGGCTAGAAGGTAAATTGTTTTCACCGGTAGCTACCACCATTGTTTACGCCATGATCGCCTCACTGGTCACTGCATTTACCCTTATTCCCGTGGTTGCTTCGTTTTTACTTTCGTCCAAAGACGGGGGGGTGCCGGGGTATTTGCAATCTCTTCAGTTAGCCTATCGACGCTCTTTAACGTTCGTCCTCAATCACGCTAAATTAACAGGCGTAGTGGCACTTAGTTTACTGGTTTTAAGCGGTCTTTTGTTCTCGATAGCGGGCAAAACCTTCATGCCGGTCATGGATGAAGGCGATATTATTGTGCAATTTGAAAAGTCGCCAACCATATCACTGTCATCGTCACTTGAAATAGACAAACAAATAGAGCGCATGCTGTTAGCGTCGTTTCCAGAGATAGAGCAAGTTGTTGCGCGAACTGGATCAGACGAATTGGGGCTCGATCCCATGAGCTTAAATGAAACCGACGTTTTTATGCAGCTTGCACCCTCAGATACCTGGCGCTTTAGCAATAAGCAAGCGCTGGAAGCGGCCATACGAGAATCGCTTCAGGCATACCCGGGTATAAACGTTGGCTTTACGCAGCCTATACAAATGCGCGTGTCTGAAATGCTTACCGGCACAACGGGTATGGTGGCCATCAAAATTTTTGGCGCTGACATGCAAACACTGTCGGATATTGCAAATAACGTGGCTAACGTTGTACGAAAGCAAGAGGGCGCAGTAGACACGAATGCCACGCTCATTGAAGGCGGTGACTTTCTTAGCATTATTCCCAAACCAGGTGTGGCCATGGCGTTTGGAATGACTAACGCGGCACTTTCACGCTATCTAAAAATGCAGGTTACCGGCATTCAGGTGGGAGAAGTAATAAAAGGCAGAGTGCGCACACCAATCTACTTTGGCGAGTTAGAGCAGGGGCAGGCCGCTATTCTATCACCAGATGTACTTAACAGCATGATGGTACTTATGCCCTCGGGCCAAGAGCTAATGCTCTCTGATATTGCAAACATTACCCGCACACAGGGCCCAGCAGTTATTGAACGAGAAAAGGCTATGCGCTTTGCTGTTGTAACCACAAATGTTGAAGACCGAGATTTAGTGGGGTTTGTTGAGGCAACGCAAAAGGCTGTTCGTTCTAGCGTGTCTTTACCTTCGGGCTATGCCATAGAGTACGGCGGCGAATTTGAAAACCAAATACGCGCTACGAATAACCTGCTTACGGTAATACCTTTGGTAATCGCTGTTATTGTACTGATATTGTTTACTATTTTTGGTTCGCTGAAACTTGCTGCACTGATTATGGCTAACGTGCCTTTTGCAGTAATGGGCGGCGTTTACGCACTGTTTATTACCGGCGAATACATTTCGGTTCCGGCTTCAGTGGGCTTTATAGCGCTACTCGGTGTGGCAGTGCTAAACGGTGTGGTAATGGTGTCGCATTACGAATCATTGAAAAGGCAGTCGTTATCGCTATCTGAGCGCGTAGCAAGTGGGGCGGTATCGCGTTTACGCCCTATTTTAATGACCGCAACCACGGCAATGTTTGGCTTATTACCTTTGGCGTTTGCATCAGGGCCTGGCGCTGAAATTCAAAAGCCGCTGGCGATAGTCGTAATTGGCGGGTTAATTTCATCCACGCTTATCACACTATATCTTTTACCTATTGGCTATCACTACTTGGAGCGCCGTCAAAATGGATAAGTCCCAGCTACTAACGTTGTTTATCGACAAAGAAATGGAGGCTGATGTGGTAGATTGCCTTATTCAGTTAGATGGTGTGAGCGGTTTTACTGTATCTACGTGTTTTGGCTTTAGCCGCGAGAGCGCCCACCTGAACAAGGCCGAGCAAGTTGCCGGGGGGCGGCACATGCTGAAAGTGGAGGTAATCCATAACAGTGAATACGCGCAAGCGATGTTGCAAGCGCTAAAGGCACTTAATGGCCGAAACGCCATACGCTATGCCATTACGCCAGTATTTGATGAGGGCCACATAGTACAAAGCACGCTGTAAGCCGCTATATGTTATAAAAGAGATACGCCGCTAGTGCGGCCTGCTTATTATGTTGCAGCGATTAAGCGCGCCTAAAATGCATGCGAGTAAAAGTAACTAGCGGCACAATTAACTTTTACAAAAGCCCTGCTGTGTTAACGTAGCCACCACAAATAGGCCTATTTTTTAGCAACAACTTCCAAGCAAATAGCAGCATGTCAGTAAAGAATTACCAAAAATTCTACCAGCCACTAAGAGCTGTAAAATCGGCTGACTTTGGCCGCTGCTTTTATTGCGGCTGCGAAACTGCACGCCAAGACTTTATCCCGCCCATAAAATTCATTCACGACTGGCAAAGCGGGCACCTGCAGGCGGACTTTATTTCCGTACCTTCATGTAACGAATGCTTCGACCTGCTAAAAGATGAAAACAACGGCACCCTAGAACCCAGAATAAACACCTTAAAAAAGCGTTTGGCAGCAAAGTATAAGAAGGCCATTAGGGTATATAACCACTGGAGCATGGAAGAAATTGAAGAGATGGACGCCGCATTTCAAATAAGCCTAAAAGGCGGCATGCGACTGGGTAAAGAAACCCTGTCACGCCTTCAATTTGCTGGGTTCGATTTTGAAATAAACGGCAGCATAACGCGGGTGGCAAAACCACAGCGCGAGGTGTTTAAGGTATTCGATGAAGAATTTAGCAGCTTTAGAGAAGCGCTAGCCTTTGCCAGCGCCACCTACAAAATCAAGAAAAGCCGGCTAAGCCAGCTTTATTTCGACAACGACGAAAGCTTTGATAGTGCGATTGAGGCTTTTCATGAGTTGGTTGAGGGTAGACCCTGATAATTTAATTGTTGGCTTTGCGATCCGGTGTCCGAGGTTCGAACCCTATCGAGGCCACCATTATTCTTGACCGTTCTTTAAGAAGTACAAATCAGAAAACCCCATCTTTGCAAATTCGGTATCTCTGAAGTTTCTTACGGTTTTTTGTCTTTGCTGATAGCGGCAAGTTGTTGTTCAGTTTGAAGGAACTGGGAAAGGTCTATTCCCTCAGCATCGGCCACGGCTTCATGCATATTTTGATGGCGGCTGTAAGAAAAATTTATCTCTTTTGCCACACCTTTAAACTTATAACGTACTTTATGGGCCATGTTTTACTCACGTTGGTCGATGTAATTCAAAAACGGTTTAACCGCTATTATAAACTGAATTAGCGCCAATGATTACCGTATTAAAAAAAGCGGGTGGCAAAACAACAGCGCGAGGTGTTCGATGAAGAATTTGGTTGCTTTAAAGGAGTGCTGGCTTTTGCACTCCGGAGGTAAAAGTCATAGGTTCGAATCCTCTCGGGTGGACCATTCCCAACTTTCTTGTCTTTTGCTTTTTTAAGTCACTGACATTCAAAAAGCCTTCTGTGACCAGATTGTGACCAATCGGCGGTAAATTGCGTTGTGAATACCAAATAATCGATGCTTATTCGGTAGGGCACTGTAGGTTTCCCTAACTTTGGCATTCGCAATTTAAATTGACAATCCACGGAAGTTATTAATTGAGCTACACTCTCCAATATGCATCGAAACGCTCTCTAAGAGGCTCTAAAGAAGCTGGTAAATGTCCATCGCAGACAAGACCTAAATAGGTTGCTGCACGTGTGGCTCCAACGTAAAGGTAGCGGTCAAAAAGATCGGGCTTGTCTTGAGCTAATTTATCGATACCAGCGAAAAATACGGCCTCAAACTCAAGGCCTTTAATGTGTTGAATATCAAACACTCGAATGTCAGTTCCTTCTCCAAGTGCTTTTCCTTCTTCACAAGCTACTACGCTAAGATTTATTTCTTCTAGACATTTAGCTAATTTTTCGGCCATTGGCCTCACTTCTTTTTCAGAGTTAACTAGTACAGCAATGGTCGGCAATTGCTGCACTGCTCGTTCTACTTCAATTATTCGCTCCGCGATCCATGTTACTGGCCCGCCATTTCGCGCATTTTCGTATAGCACTGGTTTAACACCAATATGGTTACTCTCCTCTGGAACTATACCTAGTGCATTTAAATCGCCACCTTGTATTTTTAGAAGCTCGTGTGCAAAAGTATTTAATGTCTTGCTCTGTCGATAAACGAGCTGGATTGTTTCTACTGAAATGTGAGACGCAATCCAGCTAAGTTGCTGTTGATTGCGAATGCCGGAAGATGTGATTCGTTGATTGAAATCCCCACATGCGAAAAATGATTTACTCTTTAGAGAGGTTAAACTTTCCATACAAGCAAGCTGTAACATCGAAAAGTCAGTTGCTTCGTCTACCATGATTTGATTTTTAAATAGACTCGAAATAATCGCAAGATAAGAATACTTAGGTTCATCGAGCGATTTACTCACATAATTCTGCGCAATCAATTGTCTTGATTTTCTGAGCATTAAGAGAATTATGCCATCCAGCTCAAGACCAGATAATTGAGTTGTATTCACTAACTCGGAAACATAAAAATCGTTTAGTATGTCTCTACCCTTTCTGAAAGCTCGATAGCTCGTAGTAATATCCGTCACGTAGCGCTTGTGACTGTTGATGAATCGGCGCAACCCATTTTGAAAGCTAATATGTCTGCCTATCTCAAACAAAATATCGTTACTAGGAACGCTTGCATCAAGAAACTGAATTACTGATGAAGAACGCGATTTTTTGGGCATACTACGTTTAAGGTATTTAGTTCTTGCTAATGCTCGTAGAGCTGATAGATAAGCATTCACTGCAACTTGTATCGAATTGCTGTTCAAATTAGATGTCTCATCTTGCTCATCATCATCGAAAAACTCTTCTTCATCTGGTTCATTTTCTTGCTGAATAGCTTCTAGATGTTTAGCTAATCTCTTAAATACATCTTTATCGTTATTATATAGTCGATTGCGTTCCCTCTTTAACAAATCTTCGGCAACAATCTTAGAGTCACTCAACGCTGATCTAAAAGCACCTTCAAAGTTTTCTAGGTCACGGTACACATCTAATAATTGTCGTGATTCAATTTGGTTGCCGAGTTGTTTCAGGTTTTCTAACACTGTGACCGCGTTTTCGGGGGCAGCACTAATGGCGATGGCCGCTCCGTCTCTCAATTGGCTTTTTAATCGTTGTTCATGGAAGCTCTCAAAAGATTCATACCAACTGCTAGCATCTTCAACCACAGCAGGAGAAAGGTTGGATAACTCGTTTTTTAAAGTAAATTTGCCACCATTCGCTGTTCGCAAGATTCCTAGAGTATTTCGAGCAATATCATTTCGAAAGCTGGTCCATGTCCTAATATGTGAGTCTGAGGCTGGAACCTGCTCACGGCTGAAAGCCTCTTTCAAGTAATGTTTAAGTAACTCTGAAGGCGTAAACATTATCCAGCTAGTTTGGTGTGGGGCTTGATTTTTGGTTGTTTCAGTAAGCCGCTTTTCCTCAGCATCTAGAGACTCTATATCGAGCTTCTGTCCTAGACGTTTAATAAGAGTGGTTGTTTTTCCGGTACCAGGAGGACCAAGGATGATAAGTTGGCTATTCAATGGGAGTCGAAATATCTCCCCTTGAAATTGATCCAATATAGGCTGATCTCTCAATCCCATAGCCGTTCGAACTTGATGGCTAATGCCGGCAGAAACACCACTTTGAATTTCTGCCTGCTCTAATAGTTTATCCAGTTCATCGGCAATCTCGGATCGATCTGCTCGTATAAGAGCCCGCAATGACTCTATGGAATACGAGCCTTTGTCATGATGGCGATACTGAGTTTGACTTGAATCCCAACCGACTGATTCCTTTTTAGGACGTAAACTGGTTTTCTCTATTACATAAAATATTCGACTTCTTCCATCTAGATTGACAATAGCTTCGTCGCCTAATGCGACTTCGGCTAAGCGTCCAATAGGAGACCGATAACTAGCAAAATTTTTACCTGATGGAAGTGTTAAGTTGCTGCTTCGGGCAATGTAAATAACTTGCTGACTGTTATTGTCGTCTTCAACAACAAGACGAGCTATTGCTGGTTCATCACTAAGTTTGACTAGCTGTTCATGATTGTTTTTTTGAATATTGGCTAGTTTTAGAAAAGCTTCGTTTCCGGTAAGCGTATTGCCACTGGCAAAGCTATCGGTTCCTTGATTGTTTTCATTCTTTAATTTGTTCGTTGCGGTTTCGGTGATTTCTGAGAACGTAGAAAGTGTGTCTTCAGCAAGTGGTAAAAAATCGATGTCAGCCATTCTTCTAAATATCCCTATCTGTAAGTAATAAATCTGCGCAGAATAACTTTGATTGGAGCAATTCACTATTCTAGCTAAAGTTAATTAAACCAGTATCATATTCCACTCGCATGATTGCTCTTTATCTCATATCTAATTTACAATGCAAGAGTTAGACTAAAGTATAGTTTGGGGCATGCTGATATAGCCGAAAAAGGTTGTGCTATCATAGCTGTAAAGTTGAGCAGGTCTTACTGAAAAGTGGGTACTTATTTGGTTATAGCACCTTATTTTCCTAAAACATGACAAGGAATTCATGAAAATTATAAAAACAAAAATGGATGATATTTTTACAGTATTGCAACAATCGCTTTCTTCTGGCGAAATGCAATCGAGCTGTCTCATTTTTCTTATTTTAGAAGACAGTGAACTGAAGCAACTATCAACTCTCTTTTCAGATGCCCTCTTTCTAAACACTTCAAAATTGCTTGCTGAACGGCTTATAACGATGTCAAGAAGAGAGCGAGAGGCTAATGTTGCAAGTGCGCTTAAGTCCATAGTATTAGCTGGCGACAACATGTGTTACCTACAAAGAATTCAGTTGTTGTTCGCTAGAGAGCTAAATATCAACCCAGTAAAGCTGCTTCAACAATTAAGCAGAAAAAAGCCAGTAGTAGCAGTTTGGCCTGGCGGATTGGACTGCAGCAATTTGTACTATGCCAAACCTGGGCACCCTGAGTATGTCAGCTACCAATTATCAGAATTTCAAGACGTTCAAGTAATCAGCACTTGTGAACATGGAGTAACAAAATGAAGAAGTACAATGAATTAATCCAATTTGAGCCGGTTAAAACAACTATCGAACTAGAGGACTCGGCCGATCACAAGAAAGCAGAGAGTCTCATTTCGTCTTACGTAATTTCAGAAAAGATGAAGACAAAGCTTAATGACATCATTATCAAACATCTTCAATACAACGATTTTGCTGATAACAAAGCTTTATGGATAGTAGGCAACTACGGTTCAGGTAAATCGCACTTAATGTCTGTTATTGCCGCACTCGCCGAGTTTCCAGACCTTGTTGAAAA
Source organism: Alteromonas marina (assembly GCF_000808575.1). Classification (GTDB taxonomy): domain Bacteria; phylum Pseudomonadota; class Gammaproteobacteria; order Enterobacterales; family Alteromonadaceae; genus Alteromonas; species Alteromonas marina_A. The sequence continues at coordinate 16,188 of NZ_JWLW01000056.1, read as the reverse complement.
GATAACAAACGAAGACGTTAAGCGCTGTGCTGAGCAAATTGCTGGCAAGTTCAAAGTTATCCGTTTCGAGATTGGTTCAAGTAAAATGGATCTTACTGACATCATTACTTCCCAATTGACCCAAGGTTTAAAGGAAATTGGTATTGATTACGAATTTCCGCCGATGGAGCAGATAACATCAAACCACAAACAGTACATCGAAGAAATGATGGCTGAGTTTAATAATAAGTATCCAGATCATGGTTTATTATTAATTTGCGACGAAATCCTTGATTATTTCCGCTCTAGAAACAACCAACAACTCCCGCTTGATATGGCGATGTTGCGAGTACTTGGTGAAGTTATTGAAGGAACACGCTTCCGGTTTATCGCTGGTGTGCAGGAAGCTATATTTGCAGATCCAAGGCTTAGCTTTATATCTAAAGAAATAAAGCGCATCACTGACCGAGCGGTTGAAGTTGTAATTGCACGTGAAGATATTAAGTTTGTTGTAGCTGAGCGTTTGTTAAAGAAATCAGCACAACAGCAAGAGTGGATCAGAAACTACTTACAAAAATTCACACCATACTACGAAAAAATGAACGAACGATTAGATGAGTTTGTTCACATGTTCCCTGTACACCCTGACTATATCAACACATTTGAACGAGTTCGTATTGCAGGCCTTGAACAGCGTCAAGTCCTGCGAAGCCTCTCAAACTACATGGAAAAGTTGATGCCAACGGAAGTGCCAGAAGAACAGCCAGGCATTTTTTCATATGACACTTATTGGAATGAACTTAGTTCAGAGCCAAGTATGAAAACCAATCCAGAAGTAGGCCAAGTTATCGAAACAGGTGAAACACTCGTTGAGCGAATTGAACAAGCATATCCTACAGCGGGTGAAAAAGATTTTGCCAAACGTTTGGTGGCAGCTTTAGCCATTCATAGAATGGCTGTGGGGGACATTTACAATGAAATGGGCGCCACCGCGGCTGAATTACGTGATTCATTATGTTTATTTATAAAAAACATCGACGCACTACCCGGTGACAAACATAAAAACTTAGAAACGCACATTGTCACTGTACTCGGCAAAGTCAGAAAAACGGTGAATGGACAGTTTTTCGCTCGAAATAGGGCTAATGACCAATTTTACATCGACTTAAAGCGTACTGTTGATTTCGATGCCAAAATTGAAAACAAGGCAGCAACATTAGCAAGCGACAACGTTAATGATGCTTATCGTGCAGCTATGCTTGAAATCCTTGAGCAGTCAGATACTCAGCAATTACATAAAATGTGGCAACATGAGCTTAAATGGATTGATCGCAATGTGAATAGACAAGGCTGGTTATTTTTAGGCTCACCAAATGAGCGTGAAACGGCTAAGCCACAACGTGATTACTACATGTACTTCATTCAGCCCGAAGATGCGCCGAAGCTGAAAAAAGAGCACATCAGAGATGATGAAGTTCTATTTGTGCTGAAAAACAGAAATGAAGAATTCAATCGATACCTAAAGTACTATGCTGCATCAGTTGAGCTTAGAGGTCATGCTACTGGTAATGAAAAGCAAACCTACAAGCTTAAAGCGGATGAATACCTCAGAGAAATGCAAAAGTGGATCCGAAACCATATTGCTGATGCTTACGAGGTAAGGTACAACGGCCAATCAAAGCCCATCATGGATTGGCTAAAAGGTACATCAGTACGCGATATAACGGGTATTTCAGCCAGTGAACATGGCAATGTTAAAGATATTTTTGAAGCTGTAGCAAGCTACGTGCTTGGTGGCTACTTCGAATCGTTAGCGCCAGAGTATCCTAAGTTTAGCCAGTGGATCACCGGCGATACCATGCAAAGTGCAGCAAAAGATGTGCTAAATCATCTAGCAGGTGGTTCGGCAACCAAACGTGCAACCGCTGTCTTAGATGCACTAGAACTTTTAGATGGCGATAAATTGTCAGCCACTAAGTCTCGCTTTTCAAGCACCGTACTTGAAATTTTAAAAGCTAAAGGACACGGACAAGTAGTTAATAGTTCGGAATTACTTGAACAAGTAAACGCTAATCTTTACTTCAAACCTAAAACATACCGCTTAGAGCAAGAGTGGCTACTAGTTGTTCTAGCTGCACTCGTCTATTCAGGTGAGTTGGAGTTAGCAGTTGTTGGAAATACTATCTCAGCAAGTAATGCTGAGTCGTTTAAGTCAACAGATTTTGATGATTTAATTAACTTTAAGCATATCCAAGCACCTAAAGACTTCAATACGAGCGCAATAAAATCATTACTTAACTTGTTGGGGATGAACGAAGGATTGGCAATATCAATTCAACAAGGCGATGACAGTATTGTCAGGGAGATGGTTGATAAAATAGAGGACAAAGTAAAAGATCTTGTTCTAGATATCCAAACTGTTAAAGGCCGATTGCAGCTTTGGGGCCAACATGTGCTAGAAGATGCTGAAGCAACCATATTGGTTGAGAAGCTCTCTTCGGCAAAAGTTTTCTTAGAAGAAATGCAGCGATTCAACACGCCAGGTAAACTTAAAAACTTAAAAGCATCAAGTGAAACCATTAATGCGCAACATGAGAACTTGCAAGAATGGCACAACTTTAAACAATTAGAGTCGATCGTTAACGAGTTTACTGACATAGCCAACTACCTTAATCAAGCACAGTTGGTGCTTAGCGAAAATGATGACTGGCAAGAGTCAGTTGCAAACTGCAAACAAGAGTTACGAACTGGTATTGCAGATAAAGAACAGCGTTTGTCGAGTGAATTTAAACATACGATGATGCACCAACTCGAACAAGTTAAAAAAACCTACATTTCACGCTTTATAGAACTTTATCAACGCTCTCACCTAACACTGGCTGAAGACAAAATAAAAGGCGACTTAATTAATGATGAGCGCCTAAAAACACTCGATTTGTTATGCGGGATTAGCTTATTACCTGGCGCTCAAATTAAAGAATGGCGTGGAGAATGGGCAAAATTACAACCGGCTGCAAATATTGATAGCAAACAGCTGGCAATTAACCCTTCGCCAGTAGCATTTTCACCGAGAACAGAAGGCACATTAGCGCCTGCTTCAAGTCGTTTAACTAGGTTGGATGACCAATTGGATGCAATGCTTACCGAGTGGACGTCAAACTTAAAATCAAATCTTGATGACCCATTCATCGACCTTAGCCTGGTCCACATAGAGCAAAAAGCTGAAATTGAAGCCTTTATTGCAAGTGGAGTGTTACCTGACCCTGTATCAAACGATTTTGTTACTGAAGTAAACAAAGTTTTAGAAGGCTTAGTGAAAGTAACCATTAGCTCTGATGATCTTGTCAGCAGCTTAGGCAAAGGCACTCCGCAAAGTATTGAAGAAATCAAAGTACGTTTTGAGCGTTTAGTTGCAGAAAGAACAAAAGGCCAAAACAGCGATAAAGTACGCATCGTAATTCAATAGAAATTTGAGAATGGCGAGTATATAACTCGCCATTAAGGTAAAAGTAATGGAACAAAATTCACTCTTAGAAAATGAGAGCACTGAGACAAATTCTGGCCCCGTTGAATGCCTAGGGTTAACGTTTGAAAATGATGAAGCTCGAAGAGTACACTTCACAAAGCTATTAGCCGAAAAACTAAAAGATCCTGAATTTAGGAAAATTGAAGGTTTTCCTATCGGAACAGACGAAGCAATTTTGGAACTATCTGATCCACCTTTTTATACGGCTTGCCCAAACCCTTGGTTAAATGAATTTATTTCGTTGTGGGAAAGCCAAAAGGAAATATCAGATGAAGATTATCATCGCGAACCATTTGCTGCTGACGTTAGTGAAGGAAAAAACGACCCTATATACAACGCTCACTCTTATCACACCAAAGTACCTTATAAAGCGATCATGCGATATATACTTCATTACACAAACCCGGGTGATGTCGTTTTAGATTGTTTTTGTGGGTCAGGGATGACTGGTGTTGCAGCCCAAAAGTGTAATAGTAAAAGCATAATAAAAGATATGGGCTACACCGTTATAAATGACGACATTTATGAGAATGGAAATATTGTCTCTAAAGCGGGATTAAGATATTCAGTGTTATCTGACATATCGCCAGCAGCAGCTCACATATCCAATAGCTATAATTCTTCAATCTCGTTAAAGGATAAAATTGAAGCAAATCAAATAATAACGTTCCTTAAAAAAAAGTATGGCTTTTTATATACTACTAGACATGTTAACGGGGATTCTGCGGAGATTAATTACACAGTATGGAGTGACGTTTTTGAATGCGAACATTGTCATAAAGACGTTAATTTTTGGGATAGCGCTGTTTGTAAAGACACCTATGGTGTGCGCGACAAATTTCAATGCAGTTCTTGTGGAGCTGACTTAAAAAAGTCCAATTTAAAAAGGAAGAAAACTTCATATTTTGATCATGTTGTAGGGGAAGTCGTTGAGAGAACTGAATTATGCCCATCGTTAATTCATTACAAATACAAAGGTAAAGCGTATACAAAAGCTCCGGATAGAATTGATATTGAAAATATCAGGAAAGCTGACGACTTACTTATCGGTTTAGATTTTCCTAAAGTCCTAATACCTGAAGGAATAAATACTCAACAACCTAAAACATCTCATGGTATTGAAAGGGTAGATGAATTCTATTTTAAAAGAGCGCTCTTCTTCTTGGCTCAGTTTAAACAAATGACTAAAAACAGGGCTTTGCTACGATTTCTATCGTCATCGTCAATGGTTTTGAGTAAGTTATATCGATTCAGATCTCAAGGAGGAAAACTAGGTGCTGGTGGAGGGCCGATGAATGGAACTTTATATATACCTAGTCTTATAAAAGAAATACCTGTTTTAAAAGTTTTATCTGAACACGTTAAAAGGTCCGTACATGATATCGATTTAAAAGGCTATTCTCGACTTCAAGGAGTTAGCTCTGCAACCTGCCTATCAAGTATTGCAGATTCATCTATAGACTATGCTTTCATTGACCCGCCATTCGGAGCAAATATTAACTACTCTGAATTGAATTGCATTTGGGAAGGTTGGCTAAAAGTTGAAACAAACAATAAACAAGAAGCTATTGAAAATAAACATCAAAAGAAATCCATTGATGACTATCGGCTTCTTATGAAAGCTTCTTTTTGTGAGCTATTTAGGGTATTGAAACCAGGAAAATGGCTGACAGTAGAATTTTCAAATACAAAAGCTACCGTTTGGAATAGTATTCAATCTGCAATTACTGAAGCAGGCTTCATCGTTGCGAATATTTCAGCTCTGGACAAAAGGCAAGGTAGTTTTAAAGCTGTAACGACTTCAACAGCGGTTAAACAAGACTTAGTTATATCTGCTTATAAGCCAATTAAATCATTAGAAAGTAACGTAAACTCTAATTCCGTAAATGTGGAAGGAGTATGGGATTTCATTAGTGCACATTTGGAATTTTTATCCGTTGTTAAAATGAGCGACAATGAAATTATACCAATACCAGAAAGAGACCCTAGAATATTATATGATCAAGTTGTTTCTTATTTTGTAAGGCATAACCACCCAGTGCCAATTTCATCAGCTCAGTTCCAAATTGGATTAAAAAACAAATTTGCAGAACGTGATGGAATGTTCTTTCTCCAACATCAAGTCAGTGAGTATGATAAAGCTAGAGCACGCTCATCAAGCATAAAACAGCTTTCAATTTTTGTTGATGACGAGGCTTCGGCTATTGAGTGGTTGAGGTTTGAATTAAGCAATAAACCAAAAACATACTCTGATATTCATCCTCTTTTCATTAATGAGCTTTCGGGGTGGAAAAAAAATGAGCTTCAGCTAGAGCTATCAACTTTACTTGAGCAGAACTTCATTAAGTACGATGGAAAAGAGGAAGTTCCTAACCAAATCCACACCTATCTTTCTACTAACTTCAAAGATATGCGTGGACTAGCTAAAGATGACCCTGCACTAGTCGCTAAAGCTAAAGACCGCTGGTATGTGCCTGACCCTAATAAAGCTGGAGACTTAGAGAAAGTTCGTTTGCGTGCCTTGTTGCGTGAGTTCGAAGTATACAAAGCAGAAAAGAAAAAAATTAAACAGCCAAGAGCGGAGGCGTTGCGAGCTGGCTTTAACCACTGTTGGGAAAACCAAGACTTGCAAACCATTTTAGACATTTCAGCGAAAATTCCAGCTGCTGTACTTCAAGAAGACGAGAAACTGCTCATGTTCTATGACAATGCAGTAACGCTAACCTCAAACACTGATGATGATTGGGATTAAGATATGCAGCAAGAAAGTCTAATTATGGAAGACGCTTCTAATATCAATGATGAAGCTGTTGAGTGCTTAGGGTTAACGTTTGAAAATGATGAAGCCCGAAGAGCACATTTCACAAAGCTATTAGCCGAAAAACTAAAAGATCCTGAATTTAGAAAAATTGAAGGTTTTCCTATCGGAACAGACGAAGCAATTTTGGAACTTTCCGATCCGCCTTATTATACGGCTTGTCCAAACCCTTGGTTAAAAGAATTCATTTCATTATGGGAAAGCCAAAATGAAAAAACAGATGAAGATTATCATCGAGAGCCATTTGCAGCTGATGTAACTGAAGGCAAAAATGATCGAATCTATAACGCACATTCATATCATACGAAAGTACCTCATAAAGCTGTGATGCGTTACATACTTCATTATACCGACCCAGGTGATATCGTATTTGACGGTTTTTGTGGCACAGGTATGACCGGCGTAGCAGCGAAAATGTGTGGGGATAAATCTGAAGTAGAAAGTTTAGGTTATAAAGTCTTACCTACCGGTGACATTCTTACACTAAAAGAAAACTCTGATAATGAGTGGGTCCATTTTTCTAAGTTAGGAGAAAGAAAAACGATTTTAAATGACCTCTCTCCAATCGCTACGTTTATTAGTAAAAATTATAACCATTCAACCAACTCTCAACATGACTTTTTTCAAAAAGCCAGTTCTGTAGTAAAAAAGCTTAAAAAACAGTTTAATTGGATGTACGAAACCAGTCACACAAACGGTGATGTCGGTTTAATTAACTACGTCATTTGGTCAGAAGTCTTACTCTGCCCAGAATGTACTGGTGAAATGGTTTTTTGGGATGTTGCAGTTAACAAATCAGAAGGGAAAGTTTTAAACGAGTTTAATTGTCCATCTTGTAACTCTAGTTTGACCAAAAGAAAGCTAAACAAGTGTTTGATTACAGAGTTTGACTCGTTACTCAACGAAAATATTAAAGTACAAAAATTAAAACCTGTTCAAATCAACTATAAATACGGCAAACAAAATTTTGAAAAGCGCCCCGATAAAAACGATATAGAAACTATTGAAAAAGTTCGTAAACTTCCAATCACAGGCAAAGTTCCCACTGACCGTCTGATATTTGGTCAAGAAACTAGGCGAAATGATAAAATTGGAATGACACACGTTCATCATTTCTATACAGAAAGAACCTTACAAGTGTTTTCTAATTTTTTAAGCCAATCTGAAAGAGATTTATATTGGGTTCTCACTGGTTCGTTGCAAAGAGGTTCTAAACAGCATCAAGTCGCAATCACCAGAATAGGTGGCCCTAAAGCCGGTGAAGGTGGTGCAACTGCGGGCCACAGACGAGGTACTTTATATGTACCTTCCAATCAAATTGAGATGAATGCGCTTAATTTACTTTCAGACAGAGTAAACGCTATTAGTAAAGCTGTGAGTATTAAAAAGCCTGTTCATACGGCAATAGGGACTGGCTCTACAAGTAGTTTATCTGGAATTCCTGACAATTCTGTTGATTATTTATTTTTTGATCCTCCTTTTGGAGCGAACATCGCATACTCGGAGTTAAATTTTATTCAAGAATCATGGCTCGGAGTCGTTACAAATCAGAAGTTAGAAACAATCGAAGATAAAGCACAAAAGAAGTCGCTAACTGAATACAAACATCTGATACAAAGCTCTTTTGATAATGCGTACAGAGTTCTAAAACCAGGGAGATGGTTAACCGTTGAGTTCTCCAACACAAGTGCAGCAGTGTGGAACGTTATTCAAGTAGCACTTCAAGCCTCCGGCTTTATTGTTGCTAGTGTTGCTGCCTTAGATAAAAAAAGAGGTGGATTAAATTCTATTGTTGGACCTACCGCTGTAAAACAAGATTTAGCAATTTCGCTGTATAAGCCTCTAGTTGAAGTTAAGCATGATATTTTAAGCAAAAAAGGAGAAGAGTCTGTTTGGTGTTTTGTTAGGAATCACTTAGAAAATTTACAGGTCGTAAAATTCATTAATAATGACTTGGGACATATTCAAGAAAGAGATCCGAGAATACTCTACGATCGCTTAATTGGGTACTATTTAAGCAATGGTAAAGATGTCCCTATCAATTCTAAGGAATTCCAAACAGGTTTAAGAGCTAAATTTGTTGAGAGAGATGGCATGTTTTTTCTTCCATCGCAAGCAGCAGAGTATGACAAAAGAAGAGCTACAAACAATAGAATAGAGCAATTAACAATTTTTGTTGATGATGAAGCTTCAGCAATTGATTGGATCAGACAAGAACTAAAGAGCAAGCCAAAAACATATGCAGATATCCACCCATCGTTTATTAATGAGTTATCAGGTTGGAAAAAAAATGAACTTCAATTAGAGCTTTCTACTTTGCTTGAACAAAACTTTATTAAGTACGATGGTAAAGAGGATGTGCCAAATCAGATCCACACCTACCTATCCACTAACTTTAAAGATATGCGTGGACTAGCTAAAAATGACCCAGCACTGGTCGCCAAAGCGAAAGACCGTTGGTATGTGCCCGATCCGAACAAAGCGGGAGATTTAGAAAAAGTTCGTTTACGTGCTTTGTTACGTGAGTTTGAAGTATACAAAGCTGAAAAGAAAAAAATCAAACAGCCAAGAGCGGAGGCTTTGCGAGCTGGTTTTAATCATTGTTGGGAAAACCAAGACTTACAAACCATTTTAGACATTTCAGCGAAAATTCCACCTGCTGTACTCCAAGAAGATGAGAAGTTACTCATGTTCTATGACAATGCAGTAACGCTAACCTCAAACACGGATGATGATTGGGACTTATAAAAAAGTAAATGGAGTTATCAGGGATGTTTGAAGTCGGAGAATGGGCTTGGAGTCAAGCCCATCAACAACATGTGAAAGTTATCGAATCCTCTGGCCTTTGGGGCCAGAGTTTCTATCGTGTTTGGTTACAGCAGCAGGACAGTGTTGTAAAAGTTAGGGCTGGTGACTTGACTCAGCCGACAAAAGAACACCCAATTTCTCAACACTTTTTATCTTATATTTCTGTAGCGGCAAAAATATCAAATGCTCAGCATGAAGATATATTATTAGCACCGATAGAATCTAACGTTATACCATTGCCTCATCAGCTAAAGGCGTTAAATAAAGCGATGGCTCGGAAGCAAGTCAGGTATTTATTTGCAGATGAAGTTGGATTGGGTAAAACGATTGAAGCTGGTTTAGTTATGCGAGAGTTAAAACTCCGTGGTATGGCTAAACGAATATTAGTGTGTGCACCCAAAGGGCTCGTTAGTCAGTGGGTTAGCGAGATGAAAACTCACTTTAACGAAAACTTTCACCTTTTATTACCGGGTGAGCAAAAACCAGTTGATGAAAACGATAACGTTTGGAAACGATATGACCAAGTTGTTTGCCCTGTTGATAGCATAAAACCTATTGAAAGCCGCAAAGGTTGGTCACTTAAGCAAGTTCATGAATATAACAAACATAGGTTTGATGATCTGCTAGCAGCAGGTTGGGACTTAATTGTTATTGATGAAGCGCACAGGCTTGGAGGTAGCACTGAGTTAGTGGCTCGTTATAAGCTAGGTCAAGGCTTAGCGGAAGCTGCTCCGTATTTATTGCTGTTATCAGCAACACCACACCAAGGTAAAAGTGATGCTTTCCATCGATTAATGGCACTGCTTGACCCTGAAGTATTCCCTGATGTTGGCAGTGTAACTAAAGAACGTGTACAGCCTTTTGTTGTTAGAACAGAAAAGCGAATTTCTATTGATGGTGAAGGAAAGCCTTTATTCAAACCAAGAAAAACTGAACTTGTTCCTGTCTCTTGGCAAGCGAAACATGCCAAACAACAGCACTTATACGAAGAAGTAACCGAATATATCAAAGAAGGATACAACCAAGCTAAAGCGAAAAAGCAAAATGCCGTTGGCTTCTTAATGATCTTAATGCAGCGCTTGGTTAGCTCTAGCAGTGCAGCAATTGCAAAAACATTATCGAGACGCCTAATAGCACTTGAAAATATGGTAGTCGAGGATGAATTGCCACTAGCGTTAGCTGAAGATTGGGCCGAACTAGATGCGCAATCTCAACTTGATGATTTAGTTGTTAAAAGCCAGCAAGCGCTTGATGATGAAAAAGCACAAGTCTCTTATTTGCTCAAACTTGCTGAAGATTGCACAGCCAATGAAAATGACGCAAAAGCAGAAGCACTTCTAGATTGGTTATACGAACTCCAGCAGGAAGAACAGTCACCCCAGTTAAAAATGCTGGTGTTTACCGAGTTCGTTCCAACACAACAAATGTTAGCAAAGTTCTTTAGTGATAGAGGCATAAGCGTAGTGTGCTTAAATGGCTCTATGGACCTCAGTGAGCGTAAAAAAGTACAAGCCGCATTTGCTGACGACACTCGAATTTTAATATCAACGGATGCCGGTGGTGAAGGTCTAAACTTACAGTTTTGCCACGTTATTGTGAATTACGATATGCCGTGGAACCCGATGCGGATGGAACAACGCATTGGGCGTGTTGACCGTATCGGGCAACAACATACAGTGCGAGCATTGAACTTCGTTTTAGAAGGCACAGTTGAGCATAGAGTTAGGGATGTATTAGAAACTAAGTTACAGGTTATCTTAGAAGAGTTTGGTGTCGACAAAACCAGTGATGTATTGGACTCAGCAGAAGCCAACCACTTGTTCGATGAGCTTTTTATTGAGTCGCTTACTAACCCTGACATGATGGATCAGGAATTAGCTAAAGCGTTAAAAACGATTCAAGACGCAGGCAAAGATAAAAAGTCACAAGATAGTCTATTTTCAGATGATGAGGCATTATCAGCTGAACGATACAAAGAATCCGCCAATCATCCTTTACCATATTGGCTAAATACAATGGTTGAGCAATATCTTTGTTGGCAAAACATAACTGGAAAAAACGCTCACTTTAAAACCAACGACAACGACAGCGTTGATATAACATGGCCAGATGGTGCTTCTTGGCAAAACATCACTTTTATTGGTAAACAAGCACAAGAACAACAATCACTTAAACATATCACGCTAGAAAACCCTAAAATTAGAGGTTTATGTACTAACCTGCCTATTTGGAATGAAGTTCAAGATATTCCTCAAGTAAGGGTTTCGTCACTCCCTTCTGGTGCTGATGGTTATTGGTCTTTATGGAGTGTTAGATTTGCTGGTAATGATGAGCGGCAAATGCAGTATTTCCCTATTTATATAAAACCTAATGGCCAATTTTATGCGACAGCTTCAAATCGAGTTTGGGAAGCCATTAGCAATTGTGACTTAACCGTTATTAATGATAGTGATTCAAATGCAATTGGGGATAAACAAACGGTCTACGAGCAACTTACCGTTTGTGCTGAAAATGAAGGTAGACGAATATTTGATGTGATGCTTGATAAATACAATGAAAACCTTCATCAGCAAAAAGAAAAAGGAGAGTACTCTTTTGCTAGTCGAAAAAGAGCAATAGAGCGAATTGGTTTGCCCGAAGTAAAAAACTATCGACTAAGGCAGTTAGCATCTGAGCAGCTAATTTGGAAAGACGAAATGACGGAAAAAGAAACTGTATTTCCTGAACTCTCGCTTCACCTAGTTTTTGAGATAAAAGGTAAGCTATGAGCTGGCATTGTAAGTATCTAAGCAAGCTAGACCTTTTAGCAAACCAAGTATATCTGGTTAATGACCCAGAACAGCTATGCTTTACTCCCGCTATAACAAAAGCATTCGACGCACATGAGATTGTGATTGTTGAAACAGACGACTTGTTAGCACTGCGATTGCAATACGAAAACTGGTTAGAAATTAATGAACAAAAAGCCTTTTTAATACGAGTTTCAGAGCCAAGCGAAGCGAATTTGCCCTTTGATATTCATAACGCCGCTATTTCAGTAGACTTTTCAATTAGCGATAGTTTACCCGATCTAGATGCATCGGTAGTCTCTCACCTGCCTCCCGAAAGCATTACGCCTTTAATAAATGCAGTACATCAATATCGACCAGGCAAATTGGGAAAAACTGCCACGCTAAGCTTTGTACTGCGGCATCTCTATAAAATTGCGCCAGAAATAATACAAACTGACGCAGATTTGGTGCGTTTGCTAATTAGAAAGCACTATCTTGGCAATAATATGGCCAATGCGGTAGAGAAGCACTTAATCGAACAACTTCAGCTTAATAAACTGTTTGACGCTTGGGATTTCAATATACTAATACCGAGCAGAACAGCTTTCTTTGACTTCTTGCAACAGCAATGGACGCTGTACATTCAGACCTTTGAACAAGGCAAAGAAATATATGAGCATTGGCCTACTGAAAAGCTTATCGTTCCGTTTGATGATCAAGATATCCAAGTATATGTAGATAACCTTTTTGCCGATGGTTTACTTAGACCAATAGAGACAAATAGTATTGTTGATGACCACTGGGCAAAAATTGGTGTGGTGACTGATAACGAAGCTTCAGAGATAACAAGATTCGAGCATCTCCTAAGTATTCTCAGCCACCAGTTTTTGGGTGATAGTATCAAAGAAGTAAGTTTTGATTTTTGGGGGGATAAAGCTTTCGAGTTAGGAATGCTCAATGCGCTTTCATATAAGCCCAACATAAGAGAGTTATTGTCTGATCAGCAGAAAACACAGTTAAACGCATTGAATGAGAAAGCTGATAGTTATTTTGAAGATTGGTTAGAAGTTAAGTATTCAAGTTTAATTAATATTCCATCTAGCAAACATCCTGCGATGCTTCACAAAATTCCAGATTGGCTACATAAGCGTGTTGAGGAAAAGCAGAAGGTATGTCTGGTAGTAATGGACGGAATGGGCTTTCAGCAGTGGTCGATATTTAGAGAAGAATTGAACTCTTTGGACTCAATATCTACGGAAGAATATTTTTCTTTTGCCTTAGTGCCCACGATCACCTCAATCTCACGACAAGCTTTGTTTTCAGGCAAACTACCTTTCTATTATGCAGATTCCTTACTCACTACTGTAAAAGAAGCAAAACTTTGGCAATCTTTTTGGGAAGATAAGGGTCTTAAAGCTCAGGAAGTAACATACCGTAAAAAAGTAGAAAATATTGAAGATAACAATGAATTCTGTGATCTCGTTGCTAAACCTTCTTTGAGAATCGCAGGTTTAGTGGTTAATTTCGTTGATGAGCAAATGCATGGTATGAGGGCTGGTATGGTTGGCTTAAATTCCGTTGTAGAGACCTGGTGTAAGACATGGGACTTTAAAAACAAAATTAAGGGGTTAGTCGACGCTGGTTACGAAGTCATCATTACAGCTGATCATGGAAATCAAGAAGCCGTTGGCTACGGCGCACTTAATCAAGGTGTACAAGCTGAAACAAAAGGGGAGCGTGTTCGAATTTACGAGTCAGAAGTAACTGCTGGCTCTAGCGCTGAGAAGTTCGGTAATAGTGTGCTAATATGGCCCGGTCAAAAATACGGGTTACCAAAAGGTAAGTACCCAATAGTAAGTAAAGGAAGACATGCTTTCGTAAAGGAAGGAAAAAAAATTGTCGGCCACGGTGGAATAAGCTTGCATGAAGTTGTTGTCCCACTAGCTGTTGTGAAGAGTACTAAAATTAAATGGTAAAAAAGGTTAACTTTAGCCGTCACATGGAAGTTTTGTGGCTGAATCAAACAGCCCTTTGGGCAGCTGAAGGACTAACAAAACCCGAAATAAATAGAAAAATTAACCAGATGCTCAGTTCACAAATCAACTGTAAAGTGAACTTGGGTAAAACCCGAAATCAACTAACATCTATATGGTTAGACTCTGGAGATTCTGTTGACCAGGAGTTTACTAACACTGCGATTAATTTAGTAAGCAAATATGAAGAATTGCCTCTCGCATTGCATCTTGGGCTTTTGATCGCAAAAAAGAAGTTTTTCGCAGATATACTGCGTTTTATTGGTCGTCATTCTAAGCTTAATGATTCATTCACCTACGCACAAGCACAAAAGAAAACAGTAGAATTATATGGCGATACCGAAACCGTAAAGAGAAGTCTTCGTTCAGCTTTGAAAACGATGGTTGAGTTAGACTTAATTCAAAGAAGCAGTAATAGAAGTTATGTTGTTAACAAGCATAAGCACATGGTTCCGAATGAATTAAAGAACTGGTTACTCACCGCAGTGCTATACAGTGAGAAAGCTACAAGCAGAACACTTAACGATATGTTAGATGATGCTGTTTGGTTCCCATTAAACTACCATGTTGCACCATCAGAGATTGATAAAAATCTATTTGAAATCCATCATCAGGGAAATGATGAGATGTTATTTTTAAAATAATAAGGTAATTAAGGATAAATGAAAGTTTCGATAGGATTTAACAGGCACCTAGAGCCCGACTGGTTGGCACAAACGGCTTCCTGGGTCGCGAACGACATAGCTGGTAAAGAACTAAAACAGAAGATAGATGAGCTGCTTACACCTGCTTTTTCGAGCCAAGTTGCAAAGGATAAGACAAGAAACTTACTTTTTGGCATTTGGTGCAAGTTACCCAAACACATTCCAAACAGCTTCCAAAAAGACGCAGCCGAGCTGCTTATGGAACACAGTGAACTAAACCTCGTATTTCACTGGGGTATGATGCTTGCAAAATACCCGTTTTTTAGAACTGTTGTTGAACAAATTGGTAAACTAACTAAGTTAAACGACTCATTCATCTATTCACAACTAGAGCAGCGTATTACTGAAATATATGGTGATACATCTACTATAAAACGAAGTATGCAGTTTGTGGTTAGAACTTTAATGAACCTGGAATTTCTGGCAAACCCTAAACAAGGTCTTTATCAGCTAAGAAAGCCAATTTTAGTGACCAAACCAGAAATAAAAGCATGGTTAGTTGAAGCAAGTATTTACTCTGAAACAGTTACCAGTAGAAGCCTGAATGCAATCAATGACGAACCCGTATGGTTCCCATTTGATATTTACTTTGAAGAAAGTGATTTGAGCTCAAACTCTCGTTTAGAACCTCATCACCAATTTGCAGATACCGTTGTTTTTGTTAATTAATACCAATGCTTTGGAATCTGTAGGTCGAATGATTTTGCAGCGTGCCCGAGCATTTCAATTATTTCTTCGTGCCTAGCCAAAGGCGTTAGGCAAAAAATCTATTACTATCTCAAAAAATAAGGAAAGAATACGCTTGAGGCCTTTTGCTGCCGTAAAGGCTTGGCTTCTGCAATAACACTAAGAGGGAAAAGTCGTTAATTTTTGGGGCTTCATTTGAGTATGTTTCTTGAGCTGTAAAACGGCACCGACCTTACATGTAGTAATTGATCAACTGCCAAAACAATAGAGGTGTGTATGAAAAATGAACAAGTTAAATTGTTTAAGCGTAACGCTAAAAAACGAAAGCTTTCTGTAAATTTAAGCGGTGCTAAAGATCGTGATGCGATAAGTATAAAGATGCTCCTAGCCGAAGTGCAAAACTGTTTAAAGGCCGGTGAGTCGCTTCCTGAGCAATTGAATATTTGGTTTTGTTCAGTCTTGGAAGAGTTGTTGAAAGAAAAGCCGCATCAATTAGCTGAACGTTTGAAGCAGGTTAAGAAAGGGCGAAAACCACAAAAAAATAAAGAAACGCGAGAAGAAATCGCTAGAGTAGTGCATGAACTTCGCTACCGGCACGGATTGCACAAGTCTGAAAATGGGGCATATACAGTTATTGCTAAACAATATGGAGTTAAAAGTGCAAATACCGTCGCCAAATATTACAGAGAGTTTCGAAAAGCTCATGAACTAGATGATGAGATCAGAGGAAAAGCTGAAGAAAAATAGACAGTCTATCCCATTAACTACCACCTTAATTATTGGCATATATCTGCATTTAAAAAGTAGCTAAGATGTTTTTGTTCTCGGCTGTTATTCGATAATTGCGTATTTCGGTGAATCC
>NZ_JWLW01000055.1 GCF_000808575.1 Alteromonas marina | reverse complement strand
AGCAAATTAGTAAAATAGCTATCTTCATCAATAATGCCATCGTTGTTTTTATCAACATCGTTCGAGTCTAATACTGAATCAAGATCACTATCTTCTGCTAACTGAATATGTAGAAACGTATCATCTACCTTAACCGAGTTACCGTGTCCGCTCGGCTTGTTTAGGCGAATAGTATAAGAGAGCGCACGTGTACCCACTGG
>NZ_JWLW01000054.1 GCF_000808575.1 Alteromonas marina | reverse complement strand
ATGCATGGCCGAATATGGATAAGCCTTCCCTGCTGACTATTCCTGATATATCAAGCGACGGTACACCAGAGCTCGCCGCTGCAGGCTTGAATACAGAGACCAACCGCTATCAACTGCAAATTAAAGATGGCAGCAACCGTAACATTACGCTTAGCAACATAACGTGGCCCAACCGCTGGGATGATGTTAGCTTCCATGTGTTAGACGACATGGACGGTGACGGCCTAGCCGACGTGGCATTACAAGGCGTAAACCGTACGTCAGGTAATCACCAACTCGCCATTGTTAATACTAAAAATGGGGAAAGTATTACCATTATGAATTTAGGCAGCGACTGGGATAGCCCCCCAACCGTATATCAGATTGGTGATACCGATGGTGATGGCGTGCCGAATGTGGTGGTGTTTGGGGGTAAAGCTGGGCGTACTTCAATGGTCACTTACTAGAATATAAAAAGAGGGCTAAACATTTACCGTTTAGCCCTCTTATATTTATGTAAGCATGTACTTCTTAGTAAGAAGAACTTACTTTTCTAAGTCGCAACTCATTGCTGCTGTCTTTTCCTATAAATAGCAGCTCTTTCTTGCCATCATTGTTGTCATCGTCTATCAACTTAATGGTTGGCGGCTCACTCCAATTTGCACCCAGGTTGATTTGCGTAGTTTCACTGCTTAGTGCTGTATCTACTTGCGCAATAGAAAGCACATACTGGTTAGATCTTTCGTCTTTACCTAATAGAGCAAAACTTGCCATGCCGTCACCATTCATATTGTTCAGTACATGGTACGAAACCTCTGAATAGTTATTTGCCCACGTTAGTCGTAACAGCTGTTCGTTTCGGTCTGTACCGCTTTTAACCGATATTTGATGTCTTTGAACATCAGTTCTGAACCCAGATAGCATAAGCTCTGAAATACCGTCGAAGTTTAAGTCTTCTACGACCTCAAGTTGCACATTCTGCATGCCTTCTGGCCAAGCGAAGATCCCTAAAGTTCCTCTAATTTCATTTCCACTTTTAGTGAATAGCTGAATGCGCCCATCTTCTTTGCTGGTGCCCAGCATTCCCCAGTCGGTAACTCCATCGCCATTAATATCGGCTAATCTATTCCAACTTACCGCATCCCACTTATCTGGAAAGTTGTATGAATAAAGTCTTTCGTCTGCGACTTTTGCATTAAGCACTTTGATTTGTGTTTTACTGTTTTTAAACAATTTTCCTGATAACGAAATATCGCCAACACCATCACCGTTCATGTCACTGTGTTGATGCCACTGTGGTGCGCTAAACAAGTTAGGGAAACTGTATGTCGCAATTTTTTCGCGAGATAAACCGTCTCTTACGATTAGTTGTGGTCTTAAACCATCTACTAAGAAGCGACCTTCAAGCGCTACCTCTTTGTGCCCATTTCCGTTAAGGTCGTCTAATTGCTTAACACGAGCTTCAACCCAGTTAGATGGCCAATTAAATTTAACTACGCTCCCATCTACTGGGTC
The DNA here is from genome assembly GCF_000808575.1 of Alteromonas marina. Taxonomy (GTDB): domain Bacteria; phylum Pseudomonadota; class Gammaproteobacteria; order Enterobacterales; family Alteromonadaceae; genus Alteromonas; species Alteromonas marina_A. The sequence goes on along the minus strand of NZ_JWLW01000054.1, from coordinate 805 downwards.
TCTTACTTCAAGCTGGGGTTTAAGGCTGATGTTATCGAACTCATCGTATTGCTCAATTACACCAAATACACCGATGTCAGGCACACCGTTACCTGTCATATCGTCTAACACAATTACTTGAGTCGATTGATATTTATTGGCCCAATGCGCTGTCTGCTTAGGCAACGAGTAAATATCTCCACCCGACACTAGTGCCGCTGAGATATTCCCTTCGTCATCGCTTTCAATAACGGCATAGTCGTTAACCAAGTCGTTATCTACATCGCCCAGGTCTACTACATCAATAAGGCCAGAAACGATTGCATAAGGCTGGGTAGGAAAGTTATCTGATCTATCTGGAATACCATCGCCATCAGTATCATCAGCGTTGATGTCGGTGCCTAGGCTAAACTCTTCAAAATTAGAGAAACCATCTTCATCTTGGTCTAAGTCTCCATCTCGTCTATTTAATGGGTTTAGACCATTTAAATACTCAACACCATCTGGAATACCATCGTTATCGGTGTCAGCGTCGTTAGGATCAGTCCCTTCGTTGATTTCAGCGGTGTAACCCAAACCGTCGTTATCAGGGTCGCTGATATCGTGAATGTTAATGAATGCATCGTCTACTTGAACGTTATGCCCGTGTCCACTCGGCTTGTTAAGACGGATAGTATAAGAAAGCGCACGTGTACCCACTGGAATAATTGCTTCCGCTTTTCTTTCTTTCCACTCATCTATAGCTGTGCCAGATTGGCTTAGCACCGCTCCTGCGCCAAACGGATTGCCGTTCTCGTCTAAGAAAACCAGCGTGATCTCAGAAAGA
>NZ_JWLW01000053.1 GCF_000808575.1 Alteromonas marina | reverse complement strand
AGCTCCACCATCTACTTGAATCTGAGCTTGAACAACGTTTAAGTGCAGTATACTGAAGGCTTGTAGCTCAGCTGGTTAGAGCGCACCCCTGATAAGGGTGAGGTCGGCAGTTCAAGTCTGCCCAAGCCTACCATTTCCTTACTTTGAGAAAGGAAGGTAACACAGGTAGAAATGTGTCACGTTGGACCCGAAATCCTAATGAATATTTACTGTTTCAGTAAAGATTGATTAGGGTTTTTTACTCTAAAGATGAAAGTACTGCTTTTGC
>NZ_JWLW01000052.1 GCF_000808575.1 Alteromonas marina | reverse complement strand
GTATCAATACGCCATGGGCACGGTCATAAGTGGTAGAGACATCCTCAATATTTGATATAGAGACGTTACGTAAAGCAGCTTTACCGTCGATAATTATTTGTGCTGGATGATCAGCCCGTGTGTTGTTATCGCCACCATAGCTGAAAGCAGCATAGGCAATATCTGCCTCACCAGTGGAAGGTATGCGCACATACCCCCAGTCACC
>NZ_JWLW01000051.1 GCF_000808575.1 Alteromonas marina | reverse complement strand
CTTCAAGGTTAGTCAGGCCGTCACCGTCGGCATCGCCATCGGCATCAGCCACTAGTGGATTTAAGCCCACACGCGCTTCATACACATCCGGCATGCCGTCGTTGTCGTCATCGCTGTCGCAGGCATCGCCTAAGCCATCGCTGTCAGTGTCTAGCTGATCTTGGTTGGCAATGGTTGGGCAGTTGTCTAGTTCGTCTAAGATTGTATCAGCGTCCTTATCTTCGAGTTCAGTATGCAAGATACTTATATTCGGAAAGGTCTTAATGCCGGGCAACTCATTTGGTATAAGCGTTAATTCTAAATTGTCGAGTTCTTCTGCTTCTACTCTTATATCTGAAATTATCATCCCGTTTTCGAGCGGAAGTGGTAATTCTGGAGATATCCATGCAAGCGTGACAAAATGAGTAGTCTGTGTATTTTTATCTTCGTCTGTAGAATCTTCAACAAGCTGGCTGCTACCTAAGAAGCCCACTAGTTTATTGTCTTCACTTTGTACTGTTTTAACCAAGTCACTATTAAAGAATACTTTTACAGCTAGACCGTGAACTTCAGGTGAGTCCAAACTTAAATTTAACTCTATTGAAGCAGTGATCTTTGTTTCACTCTCCATACTTCTCGGGGTCACAAGTTTAAAGTAAAGCTCTGAACACTGAGTGGTCATGCTAACAGTTGTTAAGGCTAACGTGCCCAAGAGCCTCTTAATCATTAGCAGCTTCCTCAGAATCTCCTCTCGATAACATCTCCTGAAGAAGCTCATACATTTCGCTTTTCGACCGAGTGCTTTCAATCATTTCGTTTTCAGTTGCAATTTTTTCCTCTGAAAAACCAAGCATAAAACGGTTAAAAATTAGACCATCAGTCAGTGCATCTACTTTCCCATCGCCGTTTATATCTAAATCAAAACTTTTTCCGCTACGGATTCGTAAATATTGCGGTTTTACTCCATAGACTTCGCCAGAAGATGATGTCGCGGAAGATACGCCTTTCATTACGATTTGCGAATTATCTGTAACATCACCTAATTTGAACTTTAACTTTGCTAGCTTATTAACTGATGCCCCTGGCCATTGGTAGTTAGAATCATCCCACCGCAGAGTAATATATGAATCTGTACTAGCGTTAGCATCAATATCTTCAATATCTTCGTTAATAGGGGATACATTGACAAAGCTGCCTTGATGTACATGCTCTAGAGCTACAAAAGTGAGCGCGCTACTATCATAAAAAACAGCAATAAAGGCCCCTGAAAGGTCGTAATTCAAATCCGTCACATCATAAGAGATATCTACGTAAAAATCGGAATTTACCGATGTTATTAAGCTGTTCTGTTTAAAAGTGACCAGCTGATATTCAGATGTGAGATTATCTGAAATATTTGGGTTAGTTCCATTTGTATATTCTTCAAGATTGGTAGTGCCGTCGTTATCGTTATCGATAGAGGCGTCACTTTGGTTTTTACTATCCAAACCATACTTGAACTCCCACTCGTCTGGCATTCCATCGTCATCATCGTCAGTATCTATTCGGTCTGCAATACCATCACCATCAAAGTCAGAAACACCATTCTCATCGTTTGGTAATTCATCTATGCCATCGACTACACCGTCCCCGTCACTATCTGGATTAGTTGGGTCTGTGCCTGCTTCTAGTTCTTCTTGGTTTGTAAGACCATCATTATCAGTGTCTACATTGGCGTCGTCTGAATGAATAGGGTCTAGGCCATTATCTACTTCCCAGTTATCTGGTAGGCCATCTCCATCCGTGTCTATTGAATTGGGATTTGTACCCAACTCATACTCTTCCATTAACGTTAAACCATCACCGTCCACGTCAGAAAGTGTATTATTGGACAAATTAGGGTTACTGCCATGTTCATTTTCCCAATAGTCAGGTAAGCCATCATTGTCAGAATCATCACCCTTCCACCACTTGTATGAAACATTACCGCTTACTTGCGCGCCTTTTCCTTTCACATTTTCCGACGCGTGAAATGGCCCTGAACTGTCAAACCAATTAGCTTGTCTTACATAAAGCCGCCCGCCACTGGCGCCAAAGATTCCAAGAGAGTCTTGCTGCCCATTGATAGATAGAACATTGTCGAAATTAACCGAGTTTTGTATGGAAGCGTAAATATTCCAACTTTCTGTGTTTGAAATTGAAATAATGCCGCTTGCTTTTATTTCAGGTGTCCCGTTTAAATAAAGTCCAAAAGCTTTGTCGGAATTACCAGATGTGTCGGAAACATGAGAAATATCGATATTACTAAGAGTGGATTTCCCCTCCAGTATTAGTATCGCTGTTGTGCCTCTGGATATGTTGTTATCGCCACCATAG
>NZ_JWLW01000050.1 GCF_000808575.1 Alteromonas marina | reverse complement strand
TCAAAATAGACATCTTGTGCTGTGCTACCTGAGAGTACGACTTTATGGGTACCAGACGTTTTGAAATTGAGGTGTGACGAGTTAGAAGTATAGGTAGACAGTTGAGTAAAGTTGCCTTTCACTTCTAAAACCCCCGCACTAAACAATGCGCCAGAGGTGGAGTAGAGAGAGGTATCGATGACAAAGTCGCCATTAACAAGCACATAATCAAGCGCGTCGTCCATAACCAGCACACCGGAAGAGTAAGTGTATGTATCTTCTTCATTGGTTGGGCTTTGTAGTCGATAGTCGCCTT
>NZ_JWLW01000049.1 GCF_000808575.1 Alteromonas marina | reverse complement strand
CCTACACAGATTGTTTTGTTTATTTATAAAGACGCGATTAATTGCTTAACCGGAAGGGAACCCGTAACGGGCCTGGCTTCCTGACAATTAATCTGCTCGCTAAAGAAGAGCGCTTAGCTTTGATTTAAGATCAAACCTAAGTGTTTTGAATTAAGCACTATGTTCTTTAACAATTTGGAAAGCTGATATTAATAGTAATCAATCAAAATTGAGTAACTGAGAAATCGAAAGATGACTTTTTACTCTACTTGACT
>NZ_JWLW01000048.1 GCF_000808575.1 Alteromonas marina | reverse complement strand
CAAGATGTCTATTTTGATGATTGGGATTTATCATTTTTTACTTATATCGAGTTAAAAAAGAATGATAGTCACACCTTGTTTTCTTCTAGGGTAAAAGTGTCGGTCTTATTTAATCATAACCAAAATGACTTTACGCTTTCGTTAGAAGGAAGTTCTTTCGCTGATTATGATTTAGATGGCCTTACGGACCAACTTGATCCTTTTCCACAAGGTTCAGATCCACTATTAGACACCGATAATGACGGCATCGTTGATAATGAAGATTTAGATGATGACAACGATGGTGTACCTGATGAACAGGAGTTAATTGACGGTACGGACCCACTAGACAGTTCCAGCTTTAAAGACTCTGACAATGACGGAACGCCAGACGCCATAGATAACGATATAGATGGTGATGGCTTACCAAATAAAATAGAAGAAAACTATGGGCTTGATCCGTTCGACCCTGAAGACGCCATAATGGACTTTGACGGTGATGGCCTGACTAACCTTGAAG
>NZ_JWLW01000047.1 GCF_000808575.1 Alteromonas marina | reverse complement strand
ACCAACCGCTATCAACTGCAAATTAAAGATGGCAGCAACCGTAACATTACGCTTAGCAACATAACGTGGCCCAACCGCTGGGATGATGTTAGCTTCCACGTGTTAGACGACATGGACGGTGATGGCCTAGCCGACGTGGCATTACAAGGCGTAAACCGTACCTCGGGTAATCACCAACTCGCTATTGTTAATGCTAAAAATGGGGAAAGTATTACCATTATGAATTTAGGCAGCGA
>NZ_JWLW01000046.1 GCF_000808575.1 Alteromonas marina | reverse complement strand
CCCAACTGAGCTAAGCGTCCGTATTTTTTGATTTCACTGTTTAACCACGGTGAGGAAGTGGTGGACGCTACTGGGCTTGAACCAGTGACCCTCGCCTTGTAAGGGCGATGCTCTCCCAACTGAGCTAAGCGTCCATATTTCTTTAAAGCTTGCCTAAGCAAGTGGGGCGGTATTATAGAGTCGGTTCCGTTAGTGTCAACAATAAAATTAAAGAAAAATGACTGTGTGCCCGAATTTTAGACACTCTGGCTGCATCTTAACTAAATTGATGAAAAGAACAGCGTTTTTAATCGCATTCTGAATTCATTGATAAACAAAAACTGCAGCGTGGGTTTACGCGAGCCAGTTGGAGTTTGGGGGGACAGACACTTGCTTCTTACTAAGAGTTGAAATAGAGGTTGGGTGGAATTGAAGTGGACAGTCACTTATTTACCACAAACATATAATTAAATTGGCCTCGAACAATGGGGCTTCGCACAATGGACACACACTCATTTTTTAAAAGAAGAAGTGGCAAACAAGGGCAAAGTGGACACCCACTTTTTTTTTCGTAGCTAAACGCTAGTAAACCCAACCAAATAAAAGTGGTGCTTACTTTATTCTTGAAATATCAATTGAATTACCAAGTGAACAGTCACTTATAAAACACGAAACGAAAAAAAAGGCGAGAAGGAGAAAGGACAGACATTCACGTAAACCTGATAAAGTGCGTGCAGAATCTTTTTATTTAAAGTACCTGGTCTTTTCGGACACCCACTTACTTTTTTGAAGCTATTATCGGTTCTGTCACTCTCTGATCGTTGGACTTTTTTGAGTGTGTGTCCACTTCAGTAAGAAATGAGTTTTGAAAAAGTGGGCTTCAACAATAAGTGTCTGTCCACTTTATAGCTCACTTTCTTCGTACCATCTAAACTACTTCAAGAGATTTCTTTTTCCTTCTATTCTTATCTTACTTTTGAAGTCGCGCGGACACTGGTAGAATGCGCCCAACTTTAGAAATACATTAACAATAGAGAGTGACCATGTCGGTTGTTACACGATTTGCACCCAGCCCAACAGGCTATCTTCACGTTGGCGGCGCACGAACTGCGCTTTATTCTTGGCTTCTTGCTAAAAGCAAAGGCGGCGAGTTTGTTCTTCGTATTGAAGATACAGATATCGAGCGTTCAACTGAAGAAGCAAAGCAGGCCATTCTAGACGGAATGCAATGGTTAGGTTTAACGTGGGATACGGGTCCAATCTATCAGACTGAGCGTTTCGATAGATATAAAGAACTTATTCAGCAGCTTTTGGATGAAGGTAAAGCGTATAAATGCTTCATGAGCTCTGAAGAGTTAGATGCGATTCGTGAAGCGCAAAAAGAGCGTGGTGAGAAGCCTCGCTACCCAGGTACGTGGAGAGACAGAACGGATCATCCAGAAGGTCAGCCTTTTGTTATCCGCTTCAAAAACCCTCTAGAAGGTAAAGTGGTAATTAATGATCACGTGCGCGGAAAAATCGAGATTAGCAATACTGAGCTTGACGATCTTATCATTCAGCGCTCTGACGGTACCCCTACATATAACTTCTGTGTAGTTGTTGATGATTGGGATATGGGAATTACTCATGTAGTTCGCGGTGAAGACCATATTAATAACACGCCACGTCAAATCAATATTCTTGAAGCGCTTGGTGCACCTGTTCCAGAATATGCTCACGTTTCTATGATTTTGGGCGATGACGGCAAAAAGTTATCTAAGCGTCATGGCGCAGTAAGCGTGATGCAATATCGCGATGATGGTTTCTTACCGCAAGCTGTGCTTAATTACCTTGTTAGGTTGGGGTGGTCTCACGGCGACCAAGAAATTTTCTCAGTTGATGAAATGATTGAGAAATTCAGCTTAGATGCCATTGGGCAATCTGCATCGGCATTTAACACAGAAAAGCTAATCTGGTTGAATCAACACTACATTAAGACATTACCAGCAAGTGAAGTTGCGTCACACGCTAAATGGCACTTTGAAGAGTTGAATGTTGATTTAACGACAGGCCCAGCGCTTGAATCTATTATTGCTATTCAGGCAGATAGAGTAAAAACGCTGAAAGAGTTAGCAGAGATTTCTACATACTTTTATCAAGACTATGAAGATTTTGATGCGAACGCAGCAAAAAAACACCTTCGCCCAGTCGCTCGCGGCCCATTAGAGCTTGCTAAAGACAAATTAATGGCAATTGAAGAGTGGAACCCAGAAAATATTCAGGCTGCTATAAATAGTACAGCCGAAGAATTGGAAGTGGGCATGGGGAAAGTAGGTATGCCGCTGCGTGTAGCTGTGACAGGTGGTGGTAATTCACCGTCGTTAGATATCACGTTGAATCTTATCTCAAAAGAGAAAATTGGCGAGAGAATCGACAAAGCGCTTACTTTTATAGCAAACAGAGAAAATTCATAAAAAAAGCGTTGACATGACAGGGGGGGATGCCTAGAATGCGCCCCGCTGTCACGGAACAGTCACACAAAATGACTGGTACCATGATGGGGCCATAGCTCAGCTGGGAGAGCGCCTGCATGGCATGCAGGAGGTCGGCGGTTCGATCCCGCCTGGCTCCACCAAGTCACATTGAGATGTGGTTTGATATAGGCTGAAGTTGTTAACGCAGCTTCGGACTGAAAAATTCGAAAATTTAGTTTCGAAGAAAGAATTCAGTCCCCTTCGTCTAGA
>NZ_JWLW01000045.1 GCF_000808575.1 Alteromonas marina | reverse complement strand
TCAACACTTATTTTAAAAAAAGTGTCACATTCGTTTTGAACGCTCAAAATACCAACTATTTCCAGTATTTCAGCTTATTCCTTAACCTGAACTTGCGCCACAGGTTAAGCGGCTTAGCTTTTATCTTACCTTTATAGTTACTATTAAAGTCATCGACTGCATCTAAAATACGTTCGCAATTATGTCCATCTCTATAGGCTTCATGATAATGGGCAAAGTCATTAACCTCTTTCATTAATGATGCTGGTCGTGTTAATGCAGTTTCAATGGCGTTTTCTACTTCGCTTACTTCTGTGACATTAAGTAAATGTTGTCCAGGGTTTGTATTGCGATAAGTGACAACAGGTTTGTTCATCATCATAAACTCTAAAATTATAGAGCTGCTGTCACACAACATGACATCTGATTGCTGAAAGTCTTCAAGACGCACATTATCGACAAACGTAACGTTACTATATTCATCTGCCAGCGCACGATATCTATTTAATAGTGCTTGATCGTTGAGTTTAGGATGAAATGTTAAACGCCAATTCCATTTCTTTTCTTTCACTAACCTACTTATTGTGTCGACAAGTACAGGAGCAGAGGTAATGCCTTTAGAAAAAGTGGTGGCGTAGAGAATAGTGGGAACATCGTTTTCCTTCTTATATGAAGAAAAGTAGTCATCCACTTTAGCCCAACCTGTTTGATACACTTTAAAAAACTGATGCTTTGCTTCAAGCTGCTTAAAATACTCTGTGCTACTTGGCCCCTGAGTACAGTACATATCAAACCACCCGCGAATAGAGAAATGATCATCTGTAGCGCTACTCTTCTCCCCTCGCTTGCCAATCGGATAACCGTGAAAGACTGATACCTTTATACCTGGCAAAAAGTGATAGATGATATTTCCACACGCAAATATGGCTAAGGGGTTGTATTCAATAACATCATTAATAGTATGAAGGCGAATTTCATCAGGCTTCAATAGATCGGGACATTCTCCTTCCAAAAACCACGCTACTTCGTCACCTCTAGCCCTAATGGCCTCTTGTAGTGGTCTATAAATAGGATACGCATAGGAAAGGGCAGTGAAAAATACATAGCGCTTGGGCATTACAACGTCTCGATAAATTCTATTAGCAAGCTACATTATCATTTTTCTCCTTGTGATTTGCTACCCTCCTCTTCGCGTATTGCTACCCCAAGATAGTTACCTGTTGCTTAAAGCATTACAGGTAGGCTCTGTAACCACCCTACTAGTACCAACTCATCGGCATTGCTGTTAGAGTTTGCGTAATTCACTTTCTGCGCAATTTATATGAGTGTGTAATGCATAAATCGATTGATAGTTTTAAAGGTGTTTCTCCTATATTAGGAAAGAATGTCTATGTTGATGGCTCGGCAAGAATCGTCGGTGATGTAGTTTTAGAAGATGATGCGAGTATTTGGCCGATGGTTGCAGCCCGTGGCGACGTGAACAAAATTCGTATTGGCGCCCGTTCTAATATTCAAGATGGCAGTGTTTTACACGTTACCCGTAAATCTGAGAAAAACCCCGACGGCTTCCCACTTATTATTGGTGAGGACGTTACCGTTGGGCATAAGTGTATGCTGCACGGCTGTCAGTTGGGTAATCGAATTCTCGTTGGCATGGGCGCTATTGTAATGGATGGTGTAGTTGTTGAAGACGATGTGTTTATTGGTGCAGGTACATTAGTACCGCCGAACAAAAGGTTAGAAAGCGGATTTCTTTACGTGGGAAACCCCATGCAAAAGAAAAGGCCGCTCAACGACGCTGAAATGGCATTCCTGAAACAGTCTGCCGTTAACTATGTTGTATTGAAAGATGAGTACCTTGAAGAAGCGAACTAGTTTCGCTTCTCACCTTGCTCAACGATAGCCCTGACACGTTTTACAATATCTGAAGTATCGGGGCGCTTTTGTGTCCATATGTAGAATGCTTCAGCCGCTTGCTCAACCAGCATCCCTAATCCATCGATTTGTGTCTTAACACCAAGTTCGGCCGCATCTCTCATAAAGCGCGTGGGTGAGTTTTTATAAACCATGTCATACACCACTTCACAATTTTGTAAAACACCATCATTTAAACGGCACGGCAATTCATTGCTTAAACTGGCGGCTGTTGAATTAATAATAATATGAGGCGCAACGTCTGCGATATCCTCAAGCGCGACCACCTGCACTTTAGCGTTAGAGGCAGCATTTACTACTTCCTCAGCTTTTGCTTTGGTTCTATTTGCAATGGTTAAAGAAGCGGCCCCTGCTTTTATTAACGGGGAGATTACGCCACGGGCTGCGCCGCCGGCACCAATAAGCAACACGCGCTTACCCTTAATTTCCACACCGCTGTTAAGCAAGTCGTTTACCAGCCCTACACCATCAGTGTTGTATCCCCACACTTCACCGCTGTCACCATTCATTAGCGTATTAACAGCTTGTGCATCTTTGGCTGCTTGGTCGTCTACCTTTGCCAAGTTGAATGCATCAAGCTTAAAAGGCATAGTGACGTTACAACCTACCGCGCCTTCCTGAGCTAAAAACGCGTTGGCGGCATCTACAAAACCATCTACTGGCGCAAGTATCTTTTCATAAGAAATCTTTTCTCCCACTTGTTCAGCAAACATTTGATGGATAGTTGGTGATAAACTCTGTGCTATAGGATTTCCGAATACAGCGAATTTTTTCATGGGAATACGAGACTTATTTAATATAAAGAAGAAAAGCGATAATCGTGCTTCGCAGAGTACACCATATGAACGTATAGGTGGAGAGGAGAAAGTACGGGAATTAGCAAATACGTTTTACGACATAATGGAAACCGATCCACTCGCCAATGAATTGCTAGCTATTCACCCCCAGCCATTAGACAGAATTCGCCACGTGTTCTTTCTATATTTAAGTTTATGGCTTGGTGGTCCTGATGATTACCAGCAGCAGTATGGCCACCCGCGTCTGCGTGCACGCCACCTACCTTATACCGTAACACCGGAGTTAAAAGCTCAGTGGATGTATTGCATGCGAAAAGCCATGTTTAAAACGGTTGAAGATATCGCCTTAGCTCAACAGTTGATAGACGCACTTGATCAACTCGCCAATCACATGGTGAATACAAAATAAAAAAGCGCGTTGAAAGGATTAACCTTTTAACGCGCAACTCCCCTGTTACTGTCTACGCTCTTTATGGCGCATAAAGTAGTGCAATTGTGAAAGCCTAATAGTTAATAAGGCGCAGAACTAATAATTAGAATGTGTAACCCACCGATAAGGTATACACCCAAGGATCTATTTCAATATCACTTACCTTTCCAGCAGCATCACCCACTTTGAAGGTTGCTTCGGTATCTATATCAATGAATCGAACCGATGCATTGACATGCCATTTGGTATCAATTTGGTAATCCATTCCCACCTGTGCTGACAAGCCAAATGAATTATCAAGCGATAGGTCGCTTAAGCCAGCTGTTTCATTTGCACCTGTAAACTCTTCATCAAATATAAAGGTATAGTTGATACCTGCACCAATGTACGGCTGAAACGCAGAGCTGGCATCATTAAAATAGTAGTTTGCGGTAAGCGTAGGAGGAAGATGCGTGACTTCACCAAGCTGATTACCCGTCCCTAACGGATCAGCAACAGAAAAATTAACGTCGTGCTTAAAGGGCGTTGCGGCAAGCAGCTCGATATTAATATTGTCAGTAATAAAGTACGCTACATTTAAACCAAGCTGAGTATCGTTATCGATATTAAGAGCCACGCCAAGATCAGTTCCACCCGCGACGATGTTAGACGTCGATTCGTCAGGAGCAACGGTCGTAAGACCGCCACGAACAATCCAGTCGCCCTGCTGGTGAGCGCTAGCTAAAGGTGAGAGTGCAGCAAGTGTAAGGCAAAGTGCAGATGCAGATAAAAAGTGTTTGCGCATGATGTGTCTCTTTTGTGTTTAACTAAGATGGCGCTACTTTACGCCTGTGGTTAAGAGAAACATTGATCCAGCGCAAGTTTGATAACTCACTGAAACGCAGATGATATTCCACCTTGATGTAGATCAAAAAAAAACGCCGCATTAACGTTAATACGGCGTTTTTTAGTCATTAAAGATGAAAGCTGCTATCGGCGGCACACTTAAGGATTTAAGCGCAGCCTTATTTAACAATTGATCACCAATCAGTAGGTTTTAACCAGTCTGTCAGCTTGGCCTCGGCGCTACCCGGTGCAGGCGTGTAACAGTACTCCCAACGCGCTAGCGGCGGCATCGACATTAGAATTGATTCCGTACGTCCGCCGGTTTGCAGTCCAAATAAAGTGCCCCGGTCGAATACAAGGTTAAACTCAACGTAGCGGCCCCGGCGATAAAGTTGGAAATCACGCTCTCTTTCGCCGAAATCGGTTTGCTTACGACGTTCAACAATAGGAACGTAAGCATCGATGAAGCCATTACCAACAGCCTGCATGAATGCAAATGACTGTTCAAAGCCCCATTCATTCAGGTCGTCGAAGAATAAACCGCCCACTCCGCGAGTTTCATTGCGATGCTTTAAGTAAAAGTAGTCGTCGCACCACTTTTTGTACTTAGGGTAGACATCATCGCCAAACGGCTTACATAATTTTTTAGCGGTATCATGCCAATGTACAACGTCATCTTTAAACGGATAAAATGGCGTTAAGTCGAAGCCACCGCCAAACCACCAAATAGGTGCCTCGCCCTCTTTTTCTGCAATAAAAAAGCGAACATTAGCGTGTGACGTTGGGATATACGGGTTATGTGGATGAATAACGAGTGAAACACCCATAGCCTGAAAGTTTCTTCCTGCTAATTCAGGCCGATTAGCCGTTGCTGATGCCGGCATTTGACTGCCAAACACATGGGAAAAGTTAACGCCACCTTGTTCAATCACTGCACCATTTTTTAGTACTCGAGAACGGCCACCGCCACCTTCTTCACGCTGCCAACTGTCTTCGACAAACTGGCCCTTACCGTCGGCAAGTTCAAGGGTTTGGCAAATAGTGTCTTGCAACCCCAGTAGATAACTTTTTACTTGTTCTATTACTTCAGCGGCGTTTTTACCGTCCAGTAATCCTGCTGATGTCATGCTCTTATTACCTCTGCTGTGTCGCCATCTCGAATGGTGCTAGGTTTAGTTGCACCGCCTACTTCCCCTTCGACGTAGAATACAGAATCAGCGAATACGTTTTTTGCTTCTTCAGTGGTCGTGGCCGGCGGTTGGCCGGTCAGGTTAGCGCTTGTAGAAACTATTGGTTTTCCTAGCTTATTACACAGCTCCACTACCACTGGGTGGTTAGTTACGCGCACCGCTATTTTACTATGCTTGCCGGTTAACCAAACTGGCGCAGATGACGACTTAGGTAATAGCCAGGTATTAGGGCCTGGCCAGCTCGAAAAAATATCAGTGCGTCTATCTGGGCGAATGGCATTGTCGTTTACATAAGGCAGTAGCTGACTGTAATTCGCAGCAATCAAGATCACGCCTTTTTCTACCGGTCGCTGTTTTATCTCTAACAGCGCATTTACTGCGGCTTCATTGTCGGGGTCACATCCGATGCCCATTACCGCTTCGGTTGGATAAACGATTAAACTGCCAGCTTGGAATGCGGCAACAACAGGGTCTACTTCAGGTGAGTTAGCCTCAACGGGGGTAAACGTGTTTACGTTCCCATTTTGGATATCAGACATGGTTTTAATCTCTTCGTATAGTTACTTTTTATAGCCGCAAGCTGGCTGAGGACACTGTAACTGCCCCTTTTTATCTATCAATACTCCCCAACCGCAGTCTGGGCAGCTTTCATTTACCGGCGTGAAATTTAGCACATATCGACATTGTGGATAATGGTTGCACGCAAAAAACTGTTTGCCGTATTTGTTAGTACGCGAGATTAGGTGTCCTTTCTTACACTTTGGACAATCCACCAAAGTGTCTTCTTTTTCTTTAATGGGCTCTATGTGATGGCATGAAGGAAAATTAGTGCATCCGATAAACATGCCAAACCGCCCCTTCTTTATGGCTAAGTCGGATGCGCACTCTGGGCAGGCTACACCGTCTAAGGTTTTCAGTATGGTGGTTTGTTTATCGTGAAGTGGCTTACTAAAGCTACATTCCGGATAGCCCGTACACCCGATAAAAGGGCCGGATTTACTGTTCTTTATATGAAGAGGTTTACCGCACTCGGGGCAATCTCCGAAATTATCATCAAGAGCATGCTCGTGCGCTGAAAAGAGTGAATGGTCTATTTTAGACATGTATTGGACGTTAAGGCCTTAAATGCGCTGTAATTTTACAGCGCATTTTTAAGTAAAGATTCAAATACCAGTGACTACAACTGCATTAATGCAGAACACCATCTGGCTCTTCGAACAAAAGATCTTCCATTTGTGCGTAGGCTTTCTCTTTGCCAGGTACGTTGAATAGTACCATTAGCACAACCCACTTCAGGTCTTCCAAGCAAAACTCATTGGAATCAATTTCCATAACACGATCTATAACCATTTCGCGTGTGGAGGCATCCAACACATTGACCTGCTCTAAGAACATAAGAAAACCGCGACATTCCACATCTAAACGCATTTGTTCTTCATGCGTGTAAATACGGCTTAAGCTAGTGCTAATGCCTTTACAAAAGTACGGTTTGATATCCGTCTCTTGCAGTGCCGCTAACTTTTCTAACCATGCGAGGGCTTTATAAATCTCATCGTGATGAAATCCTGCGCGCACAAGCTCTTCCGTTAACTCGTCTTGGTCAACACGAATTTCCGTTTCACTGTGAATGAAGTTTTCAAACAGATACATGAGGATATCGAACATATTATTTTCCCCTCAATTTAACGTAACCACCAGGGACAGCGGCCACTAAACCACGCAACTCATATTCTAATAATGATGCCATTGCTTGCGATACAGATAAGGCATTGCGCTGGGCTATAACATCAATAGCGGTGATGTCATAATCCACACTAGCTAATAATTTATCGGTTGCCAAGCTATTCGCTGTACTTTTTTCGTTTTGCTCGTCAACACTCAAGCCTTTTTGCTCAGGCTGAACGCCAACTTCATCTAGAATATCGCTTATATTCGTTACTAATTTCGCGCCCTGTTGGATTAACCAGTGGCAACCTTCAGCGTAAGCATTAGCGATATTGCCTGGCACAGCGAATACTTCCCGCCCCATATCTGCGGCCAAATTCGCAGTTATCAAGGTGCCACTCTTAATTTTTGCCTCTACCACTAAGGTTCCAAGGGACAACGCTGCGATAATTCGATTTCGCCTGGGAAAATGCCAAGGCTTGGGTCCCTGACCTGGAAAAAACTCTGTGACGGTGACACCTCCGTCATTATTAATAGCTTCATAGAGCTTATTATTTTTAGCTGGATATACCTTTTCAGGTCCCGTACCCATTACTGCAATGGTTCCAGTACTACCAGACAGCGCGCCTTGGTGTGCAGCACTATCAATGCCCATAGCGAGCCCGCTAGTCACCACAATGCCGTTTTCTGACAACCCAAACGCAATGTCGCTTGCTATACGCCTCCCCTGAAAGCTAGATCTTCTACTACCTACAATTGCTATTTGTGGACTTTGCAATAAAGCACAATCTCCTGTTGCCAATATTACAAGAGGTGGGCTGTCTAACTGCTTGAGCGATTGAGGATAGTATGAAGACGAATAGGTAATAATATGTCTATTGTTACTCCCCTGTTTCCACGTAAAAGCTGCATCAACTAAAGGTTTTGATATTTGACATGTAAGCTGTTTTACAGTGTCGGGAAGTGATGATGTGTTACCGGCTAACTCAGCGGGAGATAGTTGATAATGTTTGATTGCCTGTAACCAGGTTTTAGGAGAAACACGTTGCGCAGAGGCCAGTGCTAACCATGCAGAGAGGTCGCCGTCTATATGAGAAGTTTGCTTGTTCATTGTCGCTCCTTTTAGAGCGACAATGAAACGTTAAGCATTTAAGGCTTAGCGACAATAAAGCCGCGCTTAATCCCTCTGTTCGCTCGCGTTATTAATCCGTAACTTGCCGCATCAAATGTTTTAAACACAATCACTTCGCCTACTTTAAGCGCAGGCTGCGCTACTGTATCGATAAACCATTCACCACCACTTTTAGCACCGGGCTCATCAATATAGCGTGGGCTATCTTCGTCAATAATTGCTGGACCTTGCGCGTACACACCTAAAACGGTGCCTGGCGCCACATCCATAGAGCCTAAATCAAGAATGACAACGTCGTACTTGCCGAGCAAATCATGGTCGTGCAAGTCACCCACCACAGCCCCTCTTTGTGAAGTCGCTGGAATAAGCTCAAAATCTTCAGGGTGGGAAAAACCACCAGCCATAAGTTTATCGCCGCGCTTTGCTTCTTGATTGGCATCGTCAATAAAAAGCAACATGGTATCGTCTGCTTGGTCTTTTTCTACTAGAGAAGCGTTAGACACATGCGTAACCTGAATGCCCAAGGTCTCGCCTTCAAGATTTTTGATAGTAGCGTGCTTTCTTATCACTCTGTACTGGTCGTCGGTACTGAATTGTTGCTGGCTTAGCACAAAGTCATCTGATGCGAATCTTACATTTCCGTCTTGATTACCTAGAAGCCTGGGTAATGCTGAGTAGCTCCCCTCGTCTATTAGCATATGATGTCTTATAAAGGGAGAAATAGTTATCCAGGACAGTACGTCGACAGGTTTTGACTTAATTCGCTTATCGGTTGAAGGTGACAAGTTGTAGGCGAGCTTATCTCTTTTAACGCTTAAGACAGGCTGACCATTAATATAACCTACGACAATAACATCGCCGGGATAGATAAGATGAGGATTATCGATTTGCGTGTTAGTTCGCCACAGCTCTGGCCATAGCCAAGGCTCGTTTAGAAAAATGCTCGCAATTTCCCAAAGCGTGTCACCACGCTTCACAGTATAAGTTTCAGGCGCACTATCTTTTAATTGAAGTGCGAACGCAGGCAACGATAAAAGCACTCCAAGGATAAGTGTTGTTGCGCGACGCGCGTAAATTAATCGCTTTTTCAAATTAACCACCTGCAAATTATTCGCTGTCATTTATTGTTGATTTTTCAGACAATAGCACTATATCGGCAGAAGTACGTATTCTTATAGGGTTTAGGCAAAAAACTGCACGAAACCACCCGATATACGTTAGAATAGTAACTTAATGAGCACTGTAAAGTGTGCTGGCAATTAGATCGTATATGAATTTATACAGCGAAAAGGTGATGTAAGCGAGAAATGGCAATTTTAGACGTATTAAGTTTTCCTGATGAACGTCTTCGCACGGTAGCTAAGCCGGTTGAAGAGGTTAACGACGAAATTAAACAGTTGGTATCGGACATGTTCGAAACCATGAAAGACGAGAACGGTATTGGCCTTGCTGCAACGCAAGTTAACCGACACGTTCAAGTTGTTGTAATGGACGTATCGGAAGATCAAAACGAGCCACGCGTATTTATTAACCCTGAAATCATTCGTAAAGATGGCTCCACGATTAGCGAAGAAGGCTGTTTATCAGTGCCTGGTAATTACGCGAAAGTTGAGCGTGCCGAAGCAATTACCGTAAAAGCGCTAGATCAAAACGGCGAAAGCTTTGAGTTGGATGCAGAAGGTTTGTTAGCGATTTGTATCCAGCACGAGCTCGACCATTTAAAAGGTAAATTGTTTATTGATTACCTTTCACCGCTTAAGCGCCAGCGTATTCGTAAAAAGCTTGAGAAAGAAGCGCGTCTTGCTGCAAAAGCCTAAGGAATAACGTGACAACTCCATTGAAAGTGATTTTTGCCGGTACTCCGGATTTTGCAGCTAAACATCTATCAGCGTTGATAGAGAGCGAGCACGAGGTTATTGCTGTTTACACTCAGCCTGATAGACCTGCAGGGCGAGGTAAAAAGCTTACCGCCAGTCCGGTTAAAGTATTAGCAGAAGAAAACGCCATCCCTGTTTACCAGCCTCAGTCGCTTAAAGCTCAAGACGCTCAGGAAGAATTAGCCTCGCTCAATGCCGATTTAATGGTAGTTGTTGCTTACGGACTGATACTGCCTACCGCGGTGTTAAATGCGCCTAAGCTAGGTTGCATTAACGTGCACGGCTCTATTTTGCCCAAGTGGCGAGGCGCAGCTCCAATACAACGCGCTATCTGGGCTGGCGACGCTGAGACAGGCGTTACCATAATGCAAATGGATGAAGGCTTAGACACGGGTGATATGCTGCACATTGCAACATTACCTATTACACCTGAAGATACCAGCGCAACGTTGTACGAGAAACTCGCAGAGCTGGGACCACAAGCGTTGGTCGAGGTCGTTAATGAATTTGATCGTTACACACCCACCAAACAAGATGATTCTCAAGCGACCTACGCGAAAAAACTATCAAAAGAAGAAGCCCTTATTAATTGGGCAGACGATGCAGAACAAATAGCGCGTAATATCCGCGCCTTCAATCCTTGGCCTGTAGCGTGGATGCAGGTCGAAGATCAGAATGTAAAGATATGGTCTGCTAACGTTGTTCCGTTAAATAAAGATGTAACGCCAGGTACGGTAATCAATGCCAATAAAGAAGGCATTACTATCGCTACAGGGCGCGATGCGCTTTGCATTACATCACTTCAAATTCCAGGTAAAAAGGCGCTTCCAGCGTCAGACGTTATCAATGCTCGCCAAACGTGGTTTGAAGTGGGCCGTTGTCTGACACAAGCGGACTAAACGTGAAACCATTACCCCTTCCAAAACAAAAGAACCTGCGCGCAGATTGCGCGTGGGTCATCTATCAAATTTTAGAACAAGGCAAGTCATCGCGTGAGTGCTTAGAGCGCGTTCAGCGCAGACACAACGCTAGAGATAACGCATGGCTTCAAGAGATGTCGTTAGGCGTGATGCGTCGCCTGCCCCTTTTACAACACTGGCTACGCTCTTTGTTGGATAGACCTCTAAAAGGCAATAAGAAGGTCATAGAACATCTTATTCTTCTTGGTTTGTACCAGCTCAGTTTTTCTCGCGTTAGCAATCACGCAGCCGTGGGTGAAACCGTCGCTGCAGCGTCTTATTTAAATGCAGCAGGGCTAAAAGGGTTAGTTAATGCGGTATTGCGTAATTTTCAGCGTGAGAACCTTGCTGACAAACCGGTAGACGACGCCATTATAAACAGCGGCTTACCAAAGTGGTTATTCAAGGCAATTGAGAACGCCTACGGTGACGACGCCGAGCAGGTACGTACTGAAACGAATGCCATGGCCCCCATCTGGCTTCGTGTGAACAAATTGCAAACATCGTTGGCGGCATTTACTCAGGCGCTAGATAAAGCAGGGGTTGAATATACCCTTAGTGAAAACCACGCTGATGCGGTAACTCTGACTAAGCGAGAAGATATTACTGCCTTGCCTGGTTTTGAAAAAGGTCACTTTGCGGTACAAGATGGGGCAGCGCAATTAGCTGCGTATTACCTAAAGCCCCAAGCGAACGAACGCATTTTAGATTGTTGCGCCGCACCCGGCGGAAAAACAGGGCACATTGTTGAGTGTGCACCTGATACAGAGTACGTGTTAGCGCTTGATGCCGACGCTACACGCCTAAAACGCGTAGAAGAAAACATGACTCGCCTTAAGCATACAGTCGATATTAAGCAGGGTGATGCAGCTAATCCTGAGACCTGGTGGGACGGAAAGCCCTTCGACAGAATATTACTGGATGCCCCCTGCTCTGCAACTGGCGTTATTCGACGTCACCCAGATATTAGATGGCTTCGAAAAGCCAATGACATCGACAATCTAGCGCAGCTACAACGGCGCATATTAGATACATTGTGGGGTCTATTAAAACCGGGTGGCACACTACTATATGCAACGTGTTCTATTTTGCCGAAAGAGAACATGGCGCAAATAAAGCAGTTTTTAGCCGACACACCTGACGCTACCTTATCGCCCTTAGTAAAAACGGAGACTGTCGACAAACCCGGACGTCAGATAACGCCTGGTGAGCAACAAATGGATGGTTTCTACTATGCGAGGCTGGTAAAGTCATCAGACTGAGTTCAATAGTTGTGCAACGTCACACGTTTAAGACCTGCACGGATATGAAGGCAAAATAATAACGATGAAGATCATCATTTTAGGGGCCGGCCAAGTAGGCGGAACACTTGCTGAAAACCTAGTAGGTGAAAATAACGAAATAA
The DNA here is from genome assembly GCF_000808575.1 of Alteromonas marina. Lineage (GTDB taxonomy): Bacteria > Pseudomonadota > Gammaproteobacteria > Enterobacterales > Alteromonadaceae > Alteromonas > Alteromonas marina_A. The sequence goes on along the minus strand of NZ_JWLW01000045.1, from coordinate 15,513 downwards.
CGGTTATTGACTCTGACCCCACTATATTGCGCGCACTTCAAGACCGCCTTGATTTACAAGTAGTAACAGGCGTGGGTTCACACCCTGACGTGTTGCGTAAGGCCGGTGCGGAAGATGCTGATATGTTGATAGCCGTAACCAACAGTGATGAAAGCAACATGTTGGCCTGTCAGGTGGCCTACAGTCTATTCAAAACACCCACTAAAATCGCTCGGGTGCGCTCTGAACAGTATATCATTTACCAAGAGCAGCTATATAAACAGCAAGACATTCCCGTTGACCACATTATCGCTCCTGAGCAGTTGGTAACTAAGGCCATCAAACGTCTAATAGATTACCCCGGCGCACTTCAGGTGGTTGAGTTTGCTGAAGGCAAAGCTAGCCTTGTAGCAGTAAAAGCGTATTACGGCGGTTTGTTAGTAGGCCACGCGTTATCTGCGCTTAAAGACCACATGCCGAATGTTGAAACTCGGGTTGCTGCCATTTACCGACGCGGACGTCCTATTCGCCCGTTAGGTACCACGGTTATTGAGGCTGATGATGAAGTATTCTTCATTGCCGCTACCAAGCACATTCGCGCAGTAATGAGTGAGCTTCAAAAGCTCGAATCAAGTTACAAGCGAATTATGATAGCCGGTGGTGGTTTGATTGGCGCAGGTTTAGCTAAACAACTGGAGCACAATCACAACGTTAAGCTTATTGAATACAGCCCAGAACGAGCAAAGTATCTTTCTGCCAACTTAGATAAAACCATTGTTTTCAGCGGTGACGCATCTGATCCTGAGTTACTTAGCGAAGAAAATATCGAGCAAGTCGACGCCTTTATTGCTGTTACCAACGACGATGAAGCGAATATCATGTCAGCCATGCTGGCCAAGCGTATGGGTGCACAAAAAGCCATGGTGCTTATCCAGCGCAGTGCTTATGTGGACTTGGTGCAAGGCGGTGAGATAGACATCGCGTTTTCACCTCAACAAGCCACTATTTCGGCGCTACTGACTCACGTACGTCGCGGTGACATTGTAAACGTATACTCATTACGACGAGGTGCTGCCGAGGCTATTGAAGCGATAGCGCACGGTGATGAAAATACCTCTAAGGTGGTTGGCAAACAAATAGGCGATATTAAACTACCGCCAGGTACCACGATTGGGGCTATTGTTCGAGACGATCAGGTGATTATTGCTCACAGCGATACCAAGATTGAAGCAAACGACCATGTAATTTTGTTCTTGGTTGATAAGAAATACATCAACGACGTGGAAAAGCTGTTCCAACCCAGCGCATTTTTCTTCGGCTAGCTTTTACGGTTTACCGCAAGCATTGTTTAACAATGCAGTTATGAAAGGCAAAGGGCGATTATCTTCGCCCTTTGTTTTTTGTATTTACAATTCAAACCTGTTGGCTTAGCAAGTGGGTTCCTACTTAAATTAGCTTCGCCAGAATGTGGGTGAAAATAACACCAGTAAAGAGAAGACTTCTAGTCGACCAAACACCATGGCAATCACCAGTATCCACTTGCCCGCGTCAGTAACATCAGCATAGTTGGCCGCTACGCTGCCCAACCCCGGACCTAAGTTATTCAACATGGCCGCAGTAGCGGTAAAAGCGCTTAGGTTATCTAAACCCGTGGCAATCAAGCCTATCATAATAATAACAAACACCACTGCATAAGCCGAAAAGAACCCCCATACCGCTTCAACGACTCTGTCAGGCATGGCACGGTCGCCAAACTTAACGCTGTATACCGCTTTCGGGTGAATTAGCCTATCGACCTCGCGCTTGCCTTGAAGAAACAGTAAGCACACCCGTACTACTTTTAAGCCCCCACCCGTGGAGCTCGCGCACCCGCCGATAAAGCTTGAAAAAATAAGCATAATGGGCAGGAATGTAGGCCATACCGAAAAATCGGTTGTGGCAAACCCTGCTGTGGTACTAATAGATACCGCTTGGATCATAGCTTGGTCTAAAGCCTGCTCTGCCGAACTGTAATAGCCTGAAAGTGTAAGAACTAAGAAGCAAATCCCGATGAGTGAGGCTTGAATGATAAAGAACGCCTTAAACTCTGGATCGTTAAAATAGCCTTTAACCGAACGAGAGCTCACCGCCGCATAGTGTAAAGAGAAGTTCAATGCAGCAATAAGCAAAAACACGGTACACACAACGTTTACCATAGGACTATTAAAATAGCCTAAGCTGGCGTCGTGGTTCGAAAAGCCACCAATAGCAACCGTTGAGAAAGAATGGCAAATCGCATCAAAAACATTCATTCCCGCAAGCCAATATGCACCGGAACATGCAATGGTTATGGATAGGTAGATGTACCACAAATGCTTTGCCGTATCGGCAATACGCGGAGTCATTTTATTATCTTTAACTGGGCCAGGCGTTTCTGCCCGATAAAGCTGCATGCCCCCGACTCCAAGGATAGGTAAAATGGCAACTGCAAGTACGATGATACCCATGCCGCCTAACCACTGAAGTTGTTGACGGTAAAACTGTACTGAGTGAGGAAGAAAATCTATCCCCTCAATAACCGTAGCCCCAGTTGTAGTCAGGCCAGAAAATGACTCAAAGAAAGCATCGGTCACCGTCATGCTTGGTTGCTCTAGCAAGATAAGTGGAATTGCCCCCACGCTTGCTAGTACTGACCAAAACAGCGCAACAATGAGAAACCCTTCTCGTGCTCTTAAGTCATTCTTCTGCTGACGGTTGGGGTACCACAATGCAATACCGCCGATGACACAAAATATAAATGCGAGGATAAAAGGCAGGCCACTGCCATCTTGATAAATCAACGACACGATAGCGGGTGGGATCATGGTTACGCTAAAAAGCGCAATTAATAACCCAAGTATTCGTATGATGGCACGGTAGTGCATTGTTTGTTATGCCTTTATTTTTATAGTGCGCATAAGGACTACTGAGCCCTAGTTACAATGTACTTTTTGATATGGTTTCAAAAAGCGAATCTATCTACGTGAAACAAGGTAGATGAAATCCTATACGTTACGCATAGGGTTTTGATTATAGGACTATAATGAACAAGGGGAAACCTTTGTCTCCCCACTACATTAGGCTAATTACACATAAAAGTACCTGATCTTTTCACTAGGAAAAAACCAACCACTTTTATTTTTTTAGTTTTCTATTTCATAGCAAGCACGGTTTTAACCATCTTAGTAATACTCGCATTGGCTTCACGAATGCTTTGCGCCAGCATATACGCAGGTGTAGTAACAAGCTTTGCGTCATTATCAACAACCACCTCATCAACCGGGCACTCTACATGTGTTGCCCCTAAAGCATTTATTCCACCAGCCGTTGCTTCGTCATTGCCAATAGTCAATTTGGTTTTGTTGCCATACACTTTTGCGGCCAGCGCAGGTGCAATACACGCATATGCAGCGGGCTTTTTAGCTTGTGCGAAGGCTTTACATACTGTCAGCACTTCTTCGTTAAATGTACAATTTTCACCGTCTACCGCGAACGTGCACAAGTTCTTCGCAGCGCCAAAGCCACCAGGTAAAATAAGTGTGTCAAAAGCAGTTACGTCGCACTCAGTCACAGGTTTTATATCACCTCGGGCAATACGGGCCGATTCGACTAACACATTTCGGTTTTCGCCCTCTGATACTTCACCTGTTAAATGATTCACTACATGCAGCTGATTTACATTTGGAGCAAAGCATTGGTAAGACGCGCCCTCTTGCTCAATGGCTAAAAGTGTCAATACCGCTTCGTGTAACTCAGCCCCGTCAAACACACCACTACCACTTAAAATAACGGCTACTTGTTTCATATTGTCCTCCTAGACGCTATGCCATCTACTTATTCAAAATTTGGCTATTAAACACACAAGTGTACAAAAAAAGTTCTTATAAATACGTGTATACAATGTTAACGGTTATGCTACATTACTTGACCAACTTGGTTAAACCAAAAATAAACGTACACTAAGTTATCCACATAAAATGGAATGGTAAGTAGCAGGTACGCTGTTTTCACACCTTAGTCTCATTCCCTTATTTTTTCTGATTTGAAAGGTGATCTTTAACTTGACAAAGATCACCCTGATCTCTGTGCCCAAAATTTTAGATCACAAAGTTATCCACAGGCGAAATGTGATCCGCTATCGACCTTAATGTTCCTTCATGATATGGCGATCTGCCCTAGCCTGTGGCATCCTTGCGCTCATATTCTCTATTGGAAAATCGCCATCTATGCCAGATTCTAAAAAGCCTCCATTTATTCTTGTCGATGGATCGTCATATCTTTTTCGTGCCTTTCACGGTTTACCACCATTAACTAACTCTAAAGGCCAAGACACCGGTGCTATTTATGGTGTTGTGAACATGCTTAAAAGCTTGATCAAACAATACAACCCCACACATATGGCGGTGATTTTTGATGCTAAAGGCAAGACCTTTCGCGATGATATCTATAAAGAGTACAAAGCGAACCGTCCTCCGATGCCTGATGAGCTAAGAAGCCAGATCGAACCGTTGCACGCTATCATCAAGGCAATGGGCTTACCCGTTATTGTAGAATCGGGTGTAGAAGCTGATGACGTGATTGGCACGTTAGCCAAACACGCCACAGAAAAAGGTATTGATACCCTTATCAGCACCGGCGATAAAGACATGGCGCAGCTTGTAAATGAACATGTCACCTTAATCAACACCATGACAAACCAACTGATGGATGTCGAAGGTGTAAATACGAAGTTTGGTATTCCACCGGAGCTTGTGATCGACTTCCTTGCGCTTAAGGGCGATAAAGTCGATAACATCCCAGGTGTACCTGGCGTTGGTGATAAAAGCGCCCAGGCTCTATTAAATGGTATTGGCGGTATCGACGACATATATAAGAACCTGGATAAGATTGCAGATCTATCGTTTAGAGGCAGTAAGTCGATGGCGGCTAAAATGCAGGAATACGAAGAGCAAGCTCGGCTTTCTTATACTCTAGCTACTATCAGCATCGATCTTGACCTTGACTACGACGTTGAGACGTTAATGCCGTGTCAGGCCGATAACGAACAACTTCGCGATCTGTTTGCCGAATACGAGTTCAAACGCTGGCACGCGGAAGTAAGCGCGCTTGTAGCCGGCGGAGATACCTCTAGTGCCAACGCAAACGCCAACGAGGAAAAAAGCAATAGCGCAGAAGAGAGCGAACAAAGTGAATCGGTAGAGATAGATAAGTCGAAGTATGAGACCGTGCTTGATGAGGCGCGTTTTAACGCTTGGGTAGCGAAGCTAGAAAAAGCCGAACTCATCGCTTTTGATACCGAGACAACCAGCCTTAACTACATGGATGCGGAGCTAGTTGGCGTTTCATTTTGTATAGAGGAAGGTGAGGCTGCTTATGTGCCTGTTGCTCACGATTATCCAGATGCACCCGCCCAGCTATCACGGGAATTTGTATTAGACGCCTTAAAACCTATTTTAGAATCGGACACCGTGATCAAAGTAGGTCAACACATAAAATACGACAAAAATGTGTTAGCGAACTATGACATTACCTTAAACGGCATAGGCTTTGACACCATGCTTGAGAGTTATGTACTAAACAGTACTGCGCAGCGCCATGATATGGACTCACTCGCCCTAGCCTACCTTGGTCATAAAACTATTCACTTTGAAGAGATTGCGGGTAAAGGCGCAAAGCAGCTAACGTTTAATCAAATTAGTCTTGAAGAAGCAGGGCCTTATGCTGCAGAAGATGCTGACATTACGCTTCGCTTACACAACGCCATTTGGACTAAGTTGAAAGAAATTCCTGAGCTTAAAAATCTATTGATAGATGTTGAGGTTCCCCTAGCCTGTGTACTTTCTCGTATGGAACAGGAAGGTGTATTGATAGACAGCCAAAGACTGCGTCAGCAAAGCCAGGATCTTGCCACACGGATTGCCGAGCTTGAAAGTGAAGTACATGAGGAAGCTGGCGAGCCATTCAACTTAGGCTCTACTAAGCAGCTTCAACATGTCTTGTTCGAAAAAATGTCGCTACCGATCATAAAGAAAACGCCTAAAGGGGCGCCGTCTACCTCTGAAGATGTACTACAAGAGCTGGCGCTTGAGTACCCGTTGCCGAAGAAGATCATGGAATACCGTGGCTTGACCAAGCTTAAGAACACTTACACCGATAAACTTCCAAAGATGATCAATCATCGTACGGGCCGAGTGCATACGTCTTATCATCAAGCGGTCACTGCAACAGGACGTCTTTCTTCAACCGATCCTAACTTACAGAACATCCCTATCCGAAATGAAGAAGGTCGCCGCGTACGTCAGGCATTTGTACCAAGAGAGGGAAATAAATTCGTTGCAGCCGACTACTCGCAAATTGAGCTGCGTATTATGGCGCACCTTTCTGGCGATAAAGGTCTGTTAGATGCCTTTGCCCATGGTAAAGATATTCATAAAGCAACCGCTGCGGAAGTTTTTGGTGTGCCACTAGATGAAGTAACCACTGAACAGCGTCGCAGTGCAAAAGCGATTAACTTTGGCTTAATTTACGGTATGAGTGCCTTTGGGTTGTCGAAGCAACTTAATATCCCACGTAATGAAGCACAAAAATATATGGATCTTTACTTCGAGCGCTACCCAGGCGTGCTTGAGTACATGGATTCAACACGTGAGAGCGCGAAAGAAAAAGGTTATGTAGAAACCGTATTTGGTCGCAGACTTTATTTGCCTGATATTAAAGCCAGTAATGGTGCACGTAGAAAAGGCGCAGAGCGCGCTGCGATAAATGCGCCTATGCAAGGTACAGCGGCTGACATCATCAAGATGGCAATGATTAAAGTAGACGACTGGATCAGAAAAAATGCATCTGATGATGTGACCATGATGATGCAGGTGCACGATGAATTGGTTTTTGAGATTAAAGAAGACAAGGTTGAGACCTATGTCTCTACTATTACAGCGCTAATGGAAAGCGCAGCTACGCTAAATGTTCCGCTTGTTGTTGAGGCAGGTGTGGGCGAAAACTGGGATGAAGCGCACTAGTTTGGTAATTAGATTACAGTTTTTACATTAAAAGGCGCGTTATATTCATTAAATTTGGTAATTTAATTACATAACACCCTTGCCTTTTCTGTGCTTTGTTGTAATATTACACATGTAGGGTACAGAGGTGAGAAAGCTGTTTTCAAACCTTTGCTTTAACCCCGACAGTTTTGTCGGGGTTTTTTTATATCTGCGGAAAATAAATAATCCAAAAATATCAGTAACTTAAAAAATAAAGCGAATTTTATTTTAATTTTTCTGAACTTCTCTATTTATCACGACTCTATATCTACGGTTTTTATGTGTTTTCTCTCAGTTTACGCCTCGCTCTATGCGGGGCGTTCTTTTTTCTAACACCCCATCGTACCTATCCATCGGGCACGTCAGATCAGCACAAACGGTAAGGGTAAATTGCGCTACTGTACTTCGTTATCAGACTCTTCTGTTTCGTCTTGTTTATCTAAGCCAAACCACGTATCCAAAATACGCTCTAATTCAGGTAAACCATGCTTATTTAATGACGAGAAGGTTTGCACGGTAACATCGCCCATAAATGCCATCGCCGCTTCGCGCGCCATTAACAGCTGCGCCTTACGTTTACCGCTTTTAAGTTTGTCGGCCTTAGTAAGTAATGCAAGTACAGGAATACTTGACGCTACTGCCCAGTGAATAAGATCTTGGTCTAAATCTTTAAAAGGATGACGAATATCCATTAATACCACTAAGCCTTTTAGTGATTTACGCTTTTGAAGATATTCGCCCAGTGACGCTTGCCACTTCTTTTTCATAGCTACAGGGACTTTTGCAAACCCGTAACCTGGCAAATCAACTAAGCGCAAGTCTTCTTCTAACTCAAAGACATTGATTAATTGTGTTCGCCCCGGCGTTTTACTTGTTCTTGCCAAGTTTTTCTGGCGAGTTAACGTGTTAAGTGCACTCGATTTACCTGCATTTGAGCGACCAGCAAAGGCAACTTCAATTCCGGTATCATTTTTTAAATGACGAATGTCTGGTGCACTCGTAAAGAATTTTGCTTTGGTGTAATACGACATCTAGACTTACCTCCACATGCGTCACAACCTTCGGTTTACAGTTTTTTAATGAATAAACCAACTAAAAACCATAGTTTTATCATGGAATAGGTTTTTCTGACGCGTTAAATGTGTAAAATACGCATGATATCACGTATATCACGCGAGCCGTTGGATCCATTTAAGAGATTTATTATGAAAAAACTGTGTTTGTTGGTATGTATGTCTTTAGGTTTAAGCGCAACTGCTATGGCAGAGGGCGACGCCGAGGCAGGTAAAGCGAAGTCTGCAGTATGTGCAGCCTGTCATGGCCCTGATGGCAACAGCATGATTGACATGAACCCTAAGATTGCTGGCCAGCATGAGAAGTACATTGTTAAGCAATTAACCGAATTTAAACTTGCCTCTCAAACAGGTGGTGAGGAAGGTCGTAACAATGCTGTGATGAACGGCATGGCTGCCCCACTTTCAGAGCAAGACATGAAAGACTTAGCCGCTTATTTCTCAAGCCAAGAGCCAAAAGCAGGCGAAACACCCGAGCAATACGTAGAGGCTGGACGAGCGCTTTACCAAGGTGGCGACGAGTCTCGTGGCGTAACTGCATGTATTGCTTGCCATGGTCCTAAAGGCAACGGTATGGGCTTAGCAGGTTTCCCTGATATCAGCGGTCAACATGCGACTTATACTGCAGCTCAGTTGAAAGCTTTCCGGTCAGGCCAACGTCATAACGATATGAATGGCATGATGCGCGATATTGCGATGAAATTAACCGACGAAGATATCGAGATTTTATCTAACTATATCGCAGGCTTACATTAAGCCTTACCGTTTTTGCACATTGTTGTTAAATTTTTGTTACCAAAAAAGTTGTATTTTAAAATTATTCGTGTAATCTAACGGCGTAGTTTGTAGGTGCCTTTGAAAAGCTACAGGCTAAATAACAAGAATAATAATAAAAATGCAGCATGGAAGACGGGATAAAGAGCCACGAGGGCCAAAAACAACAATATAGCTCTGCTAACAATAAAAATAAGGGGAGCACAGCTAAGGAAGCCAGCTACACATAGATGTGTATAACGGGAGAGGTGTCATCTGACACTCATACAATGTAAGGTGATGGTGAAAGCCATCACCTTTTTCTTTTTTTAAGCCCCTTTAATTTTATTCACGTTTCTATGTCCTGTCCCTTATGTCGAAGCACTAATAAGTCCATTCAGTATCATACTGATAAAAAGAGAGATTACCTTCAGTGTAGTCAGTGCGACCTTGTGTATGTATCTCCAGAATTCCTACCGTCAAAACGGGTGGAAAAGCAAGAATATGATCTGCACGAAAATAGTTTTGAAGACGAAGGTTATCGAAAGTTTTTAAGAAAGGTTTTAACACCACTTACACCTTTCATAAAAAATGCGCAAAACACTGCACTTGTGGGTTTAGATTTTGGTTGTGGTCCCGCACCCGTGTTAGCAAGCATGCTAGAAGCGGAAGGTGTTAAGATGAGCACTTATGATCCTTTCTATGCAAACCACTTATCGGTACTTGAGCAAAGCTATGACGTAGTGACATGTACAGAGGCTATAGAACATTTTCACGCCCCTCATGTGGAATGGGCGCTATTTAACAAACTTGTAGCTTCTGGTGGCGTTCTTGCCATCATGACCAAGCGCGTACTTGATAAAGCCAGGTTTGCAAATTGGCACTATAAAAACGACGTCACCCACGTTAGCTTTTTCAGCGAGGCAACCTTTCGATATCTTGCTGATAGAGACGGTTATGATGTTATGTTCCCTGCTAGTGACGTGGTAATTATGAAAAGGCGTTAATAAAGACAAGCGCAATACTTTAATTTTGCCGTATTGATTTTACACAGCACACCCAAAGATCAATACGTAGACACTAATTCGCGCTATAATAGCGCTGTTTTTTCACTCTCTTTGTTATTTGGAAATTATGGCACGTTCAAAGAAATCACGTAAAGTCGGCCTAATCGGCGTTCGTAAAGATCCTGACTTTAAACCAAGCGAAAACCGTAAATCAGACTCGCCTCGCCCTAAAAAGCATAAAGGTAAGCCCGCTGGTAATCGCCACAATGTTGAACAGAAAAAAGTGACGGGCAAAAAGAGTGCTGAAAATAAAGATCCGCGCCACGGCAGTAAAAAGCCTATTCAGCTTGTAAAAGCAGTGACGCCCACCCCTGCTCAAAAGAAAAAGTACGCCACACCAGCCCAAGAACTGGCAGCGCTTGAAGCAGATCAACGCTTGTCAGATTTACTCGACAAACTTGACGACGATAAACCGCTCACCCGTGAGCAACAAGCTTATGTCGACGAGAAGATGGCACGCCACCGCATTCTTTGTGACCTATTAGGAATAGTAGAAGAGGATGATGAAGACGACGATATGGATCCGTTTAATGATTTAGACGCTATTAATATCGACGACTTTAAGCACTAATAAAAAACGGGAAAGAGTCATGCTTTGGGCAGTACTTTCAGGCATCGCGCTACTAATTATTCTTGCGCTAGGTTTTTACGCAGGCAAACTGCTGTTTATGTTAAAACAACAAAAAGAACGACAAGAAGCGGCAAGGCAGTCGCGCGTAGCCACTATAACCGACAGTATTATAGTAATAGCTAAGGCAATGGAGCAGCAGCAATGTGATTTGTCAGAAGGTGTAATTCGCATCGTGAACCTGCTTAACGCGCTTCCAATAAGTACTCCGCCTGATTTTAAAGCGCAATATCCCAACATTCATGCATTATTCACAGAGGTAAGCGGATTTGCGATTTTAGAAGCAAGGCAACAGCTACCTAAGAATGAGCGAAGAAAGCAAGATATCGCTCGCGAGCAGATTGAATCGGAGTACGAATCTAAGGTGTTGGACGAATTACCACCGCTGAAGGCGTATTGTGAGACACTCGTAGCCACTAAATAACGAGTAAGCGCGACGCTGATTTAAAAATGCAATCAATATCGAAAATGGCCGAGTACAGTATGTAGTCGGCCATTTTTTTAACCCGGTTACCTTTGCCTATATCACTTTATCGCGAGCTCGCAGGTACGTTCGTAGCAATGACACCCTACTTCGTGGTCGTTGACCATACCCACAGCTTGCATAAAAGCATAGCAAATCGTTTCACCTACAAAATTAAAGCCGTGCTTTTTAAGTGCTTTTGACATTGCTTTAGACGCATCAGTTGATGTGGGTGCTTGCCTGAAGTCTTCCCACGCATTAATGACCGTACGTCCATCTGTGAATTGCCAAATAAAATCACTGAATGGCTGCGACGCTTCGATAGCTAAAAAACCCTTGGCATTTTTAATAATCGACTCTATTTTGAGCTTGTTTCTGATTATGCCGCTGTCCTGCATCAGCCTGTCGACATCAGCGGGGCCCATCTTCGAAATTTTCTCAGGGTCGAACTGGTAGAATGCCTGTTCAAAATTCTCCTGTTTTTTCAAAATGGTCAGCCAAGATAAACCGGCTTGCTGACCATCAAGGCATAACTTAGCAAACAAGGCCCGACTATCTAGCTCGGGTACACCCCATTCGTTATCATGATACGCTAAATAAATAGGGTCGCTGCTTACCCAACCACAGCGATGCAAAGGCGTATTTTTTTCTATTTTTGTCTGATTGGGCATGGCTTAAGATTAAATCCTTGTTGTGAAGTGGCATATTGGCTTTATTCGTAACGTTTTTTCACCCTTTACACCTACATACTATGCCTCACAAATTGTATACTATCCCACCTTTATTTTAAGTCAGATAACTAATAAGCAGCGGATGTATGCAGAAATACGATATTAAGACCTTTCAAGGGTTGATCCTTGCGCTTCAAGATTATTGGGCGCGTCAGGGCTGCGTTATTATTCAGCCTCTGGATATGGAAGTGGGTGCAGGTACTTTTCACCCTATGACGTTCCTACGTTCTTTAGGTCCAGAGCCAATGAGTAGCGCCTATGTTCAACCGTGCCGTAGACCAACTGATGGTCGTTACGGTGAGAACCCAAACCGCTTACAACATTACTATCAGTTCCAAGTAATGCTTAAGCCTTCACCTGATAATATTCAGGAGTTATATTTGGGCTCTTTGAAAGAGTTAGGTTTCGATCCGCTGGTTCACGACATTCGCTTCGTAGAAGACAACTGGGAATCACCAACGCTGGGAGCGTGGGGTCTAGGTTGGGAAGTGTGGCTAAACGGCATGGAAGTAACTCAGTTTACCTACTTTCAGCAGGTTGGCGGCCTTGAATGTAAGCCTGTTACCGGCGAAATTACCTACGGCTTAGAGCGACTCGCCATGTACGTCCAAGGTGTAGATAGTATCTACGACCTAGTTTGGACTGACGGGCCTATGGGCAAAGTGACCTATGGCGATGTGTTCCATCAAAACGAAGTGGAACAGTCGATGTATAACTTCGAACACGCCAACGTTGAAGCCTTGTTTAGAACCTTTGACGAATGTGAAGCAGAAAGCCAAAAGCTTATCGAAAACAACCTTCCACTTCCTGCCTATGAACAGGTTATGAAGGCGTCACATGCATTTAACTTGCTTGATGCTCGTCATGCTATTTCAGTGACTGAACGCCAGCGCTATATTCTTCGCGTTCGAACGCTTGCCAAAGCGTGTGCAGAAAGTTATTACCAAGCACGTGAAGCACTTGGCTTCCCACTATGTAACAAGGAGGCATAAGCGTGCGTACAGAAAATTGTTTAGTTGAATTAGGTACTGAAGAACTTCCACCAAAAGCGCTTAAGTCATTAGGTGAAGCCTTCGCCACGCAGTTTGAAGCTGCGCTTTCGCAAGCTGATTTAAGCTTTGATTCAGTCAGTTGGTTTGCAGCCCCACGCCGCTTGGCCGTTTATGTTTCAGGTCTAGCTGAAGGTCAAGCTAACAAGGTAGTAGAGAAGCGCGGCCCTGCAGTATCAGCGGCATTTGATGCTGACGGTAACCCTACAAAAGCAGCACAAGGTTGGGCTCGCGGTAACGGCATTGACGTTGCTGACGCAGAGCGCCTTGTAACTGACAAAGGCGAATGGTTGCTTCATAAAGCCCACGTTCCGGGTCAATCAGTTGCAGAGTTATTGGAAGGCCTAATAAACCAAGCGGTAAGTAAGCTACCTATTCCAAAGCCAATGCGTTGGGGTAATTACAATACTCAGTTTATACGCCCGGTTCACACCCTTTGCGTGCTTTACGGAAGCGAAGTCGTCAACGTTTCTGTATTGGGCTTAACAAGCGGCCGTGTTGTTCAAGGTCACCGATTCCACGGCGAAGGTCGCTTTGAACTTGATCATGCTGACAATTACGCCTCTGCCCTAGAGCAACAATATGTGCTGGCAGATTTTGAGGCGCGCAAAGATAAAGTGCGTCAGCAGCTTGAAGACGCAGCGCAAAGCTTGTCGCTTAAGCCAGACTATAATGAAGACTTACTAGAAGAAATCGCGTCACTTGTAGAGTGGCCGGTTGTTCTTCAAGCTGGGTTTGATGAGTCTTTCTTAGCTGTACCGAAAGAAGCGCTTATCTATACCATGAAAGACGACCAAAAATATGTGCCGCTGTTAGATAGCGATGATGCACTTTCAAACACTTTCTTATTCGTAACGAATATTGAAAGTCGCGATGCGTCTCAAGTTATTTCTGGCAATGAAAAGGTTATCCGCCCTCGTCTTGCAGACGCTGAGTTCTTCTTTAACAGCGATAAAAAGACGACATTAGAAAGCCGCCTCGAAAGCTTAGAAACCGTGTTGTTCCAAAAACAGCTTGGTACGTTAAAAGAAAAGTCTGAGCGCATATCTGCCCTATCGGCGTTTATCGCGTCGCAAATAGATGCTAATGAAACACAAGCTGCACGAGCAGGTCTTCTAGCTAAAACCGACTTGATGTCGAACATGGTTATGGAGTTCCCAGACGTTCAAGGGGTTATGGGTAAGTACTATGCGCTGAACGACGGTGAAGATGCGCCTGTTGCAGAAGCACTGTATGAACAATACATGCCGCGTTTTGCTGGTGATGCACTTCCTAGTTCAGGTGTTAGCGCGTCGGTCGCGCTTGCTGACAAACTAGATACTCTTGTGGGTATTTTTGGTATTGGCCAGTTACCTAAGGGTGATAAAGATCCATTTGCGCTTCGTCGTGCAGCTATCGGTGTATTACGTATTGTCACTGAGCTGTCACTGCCGCTAGATCTTGAAACGCTAATAAGCAAAGCTATCGATGTGTATGGCGATAAGTTAACAAATGCTGAAACACAATCTCAGGTTGTTGATTTTGTATTGGGTCGATTTACTGCGCTCCTACAAGATCAAGCTATCGCCATTGACGTTATTCAGGCCGTTGCTGCTCGTCGCCCTACTAAGCCAGCTGACTACTTAGCCCGAGTTCATGCGGTAGATAAGTTTAGAGCATTGGAAGAAGCCGAAGCGCTAGCTGCCGCTAACAAGCGTGTTGCAAACATCCTTGCTAAGCAGAACGTTGAAGTAACAGACTCAGTGAATATTGATGAGTCACTGTTAGCCGAAGAAGCTGAAAAAGCGCTTTACGTTGAGCTGAAAGCCGCACAGAAAGAAGTTGATATTGCTGTTCCTTCACAGGACTACACGCGTATTCTTACTGCGCTTGCAACCTTACGTAATGTAATCGATAACTTCTTCGATAACGTAATGGTTATGGCTGATGACGAAGCGGTTAAGAATAACCGACTTGCTTTACTGTCGCTTTTAAGGCAACTTTTCCTTACTACCGCAGATATATCTATTCTCGCGAAGTCGTAGGCTAGTAAGAGTTAGCGTGGTTTTATGCCGCGAAAAACAAAGAGCCCAGCCCTAACGTTGGGCTTTTTTATAAATGGAGACGCTGTGAAAAAGTTATTAACTATTGCTTCTATGTGCATAGCACTTTCAGCATGCTCAAGCAGTGGAAGTTTTAAAGTTCCAGAAATAGCACCGGACGTGCCTCGCATTCAATTCGAAAACATGTTTCTTAGAGGCGTATTTAATTGGTGGGAGGCTGACCCAAGTTACAAGTTCAAACGTTCAAATTCAGGCTGGACAGTAGACGTTGAACTCATTGCCGACGGACAACCCTACGACTTTAGATTGTCAGATGCAAAATGGACGCCCTCACAAAGCTGTGGCGGCAAATATAAAGGGCAGCCTGTCATGTTAGGCTCTACTGTTTATTTAGTCTGTGAACAGGACTCAGAGAACCTGCAATTTACCCCCTCGTCAACTGGCACCTATCGCTTTACTGCAACAGCAGCAAGTGCGGGGGAAGTCGCCCTGGTGGTTTCAAAAGTTTAAATCTGATGCCGTATCTTTACGGCATCACTTAGCTTTTATCGTTAAATAAACTGTTCAATCACGTTTATTATCAGTAATACCCCCCTCTCTGTCTATACAAAAAATTCGCCTTATCGTAAGCAAAAAAAAAGCGACCAATTGGTTAATGCCAGTCAGTTAA
>NZ_JWLW01000044.1 GCF_000808575.1 Alteromonas marina | reverse complement strand
AATGCCGATCAGTTAAGAAATATTTTAGCGATCGGTTGACCGATCTTTTATAGATGTAAAAATCCGATGAGCATTTGCCATCGGATTTTTTTATGGATATCAAAACAGCGTTAGATACTGCTTTCAACGCCAGTACCCAGTTTCACTCATTTGAAAAACTCTCAACTTTCTTAGACCCTTCAATTATTGATGAGGCCTTTGTAGAAGCAGGTGTGGCAACCGTTAGAAAGCGTCGCTTACCGCTTGAGTCGGTAATGTGGTGTGTCATGGGCATGAGTCTTTTTAGGCAAGAATCAGTGTGGAATATTGCCACTAAGATGGATATCGCGTTGCCCGGTAAAGCACCGCTCGTAGCGCCAAGCGCTATGGTTCAAGCGCGTCAGCGCTTGGGAACTGAGGCCGTTGAACAGTCTTTTAAAAAGATGGCTAAACATTGGTACCAGCAGAATCAATTCGAAACATGGAACGGGTTGAATTTACTTGGTGTCGATGGTGTCGTTTGGCGAACGGCTGATACTGCGGAGAACCGTGAAAAATATGGCTCTGGTAGCACACAATATGGCGATACAGCCTTTCCTCAGATTCGCATGGTCTGCCAGATGGAACTGACAAGTCATCAACTTGTAAACAGTGCGTTCGATAAATATAAGTCTAACGAAATGGTGCTAGCCGAGCAGCTAATTGAAGACACGCCTAATCACTCGCTCACTATGTTTGACCGTGGTTTTTATTCGTTGGGCTTACTCCACCAATGGCATAGCGAAGGACAAGAAAGACACTGGATGATACCCGCCAGAAAAGGCCTCCAGTTTGAAGTATTAGAGAGCTATAGCCGTGTAGATAAACGGGTGAAACTAACAACCACACCTCAAGCGAGAAAGAAATTCCCCACGCTTCCCGATGAGATTGAAGCGCGACTCATTACGAAGAAAATTCGAGGAAAAGAGTGTCGAATTCTTACATCTCTTACCGATGTCATGCGCTATCCCAGTGACGAGATTGTAGACTTATACAGCCATCGCTGGGAAATTGAATTAGGGTACCGAGAGATGAAGCAGACGCTATTGAATAGTGAATACACGCTTCGGAGTAAGCGACCTGACATGGTTGAGCAAGAGTTATGGGG
>NZ_JWLW01000042.1 GCF_000808575.1 Alteromonas marina | reverse complement strand
TTGTAGTCGATAGTCGCCTTTTACAATCAATGAGCCGTTTTTAACATAAACTATGCCTCCTTGCTGGATAAAGTCGCCATCTACAACAATAGTTTCGCCTTCAAGGTCAATAGTACCGCTTTGTAAAACTAAATTAGCTTTTACGTGCAACGACAGCTGTTTTATGACGGTGTTTTTAGTCACCCCGTTCTCATCTTTATAAGAACATGCAATACCTGATGGCCTAAATATGCTTACTTCAACGGCTTGTCCATTACCGCATTCTTCTTGTTGCGACTTTAAAATAATAGTCTCGGTTGGTGCAGCATTCTGAGCCGAATCTAAAATTGCTATTTTGAACGTTATCGATTTATCTAGTAATGACACCTTAGCGTTAATTGTTTTATCAAGGTTTACCGGCCCAGCGGTAAATAGACCGTTTGCACCAAAACTAGAGCCATTATTATTGTCAGTAACTTCCCAACTATCAGGAGTTACTTCCTCACTAGTACCATTTGTATAGATAGCTAAAAAAGAAAAAGAAGCACTTTCGTTTTCAAGTACCGAAGATGGGCCAACTAACCTATATTCCGCAACTTCTAAAGGCGGATTTTGAATATGCTCAATGATATAAGGCAATACGCTTGCAATAGGGTTAAGGGTGTTGTCCTTATTCAATGATGCGTAAATCGTTTGGCCAGCTCTAGCCTCCAAATGCACGTGCCATGCGTTCCCCGCGCCGGTTGCGCCTTGAATGCCTAGCTTGTCTCCCACTTTTACCTTTTGACCAACCGTAACATCTACGCTGTGTGCGTGAAGATAGATAAAACTAATGTTTCTAGCATCATCGTAAATAACAACCCGGTTGTAAGTAGCATTTTTCTCTGCGGCAATAACTTTGCCACTGGAAAGAGAGTAAAAAGGAACTAAGTGACTACTCACATTGCCGCCGGCAACATTCTTGGTTTGCATGTCGATACCCGCGTGACCGCTATTATTGGGGTATAAATGCGGGTTATCACCCCAATTGTTGTAGTTGTAATTTACACCCAGAACAGGGTCGTCTAGCTCATTCGCTAATTTTCCGAAAAGCGTGCACGCAATCGCTTTAAGAGGTGTTAACGTTACTTCACTATCACACACTTGAAGGTTAGAAAGAGGCGTACTTGTAATTTGTAGAGGATCGCTGCCGCTGGATGCTTCAGTAGCATCGTCAAAACCATCGTTGTCACTATCATTGTTAACAGGGTTAGTATTGAGGTTGTACTCTTCAAAATTACTTAAGCCATCATAATCATCATCTTGTTGTGCATCATCACTATCTAATGGATTGAGACCGTTGTCGTATTCCCAACCGTCCGGTATACCATCACCGTCAGAATCTGCGTTGTTTTTATCTGTAAGTAGAATATCCTCTAACGCATCGCTTAACCCATCTCCATCAGAATCTAGCGTTTCGGAAATATCACTGCCTATTAGGTCGATAAATTGAATTGGGTTTGTATAGGTAAGTAATACTTCAATTTCGGGAAATGTATTACTAGTGCTTCCCCCTGTCGCAGTTAAAATAAGGGGAGCGTTCTCTACATCAAACAAGACAGGTATTTCAAAATAGTTATTCGTCGATAAAACAACACTTTGATCACCAAGCTTTACGTGGGTAGCCGACTCACCTGTGTTGTTATTTACTCTTCCTATTACTTTATACTCTGGAATGTATACAGCGGAAATACGTTGAGTATTTCTAACATTCTGAACGCGCAAAGAAATCGCTAGCTCTATATTCTGACCATAGTACTGAGTTAACACAGGAACGTTGATATCTAGATGGTCATTAACGAGTGAAGCGGTGAAATTGGTAGAGAAACCGTCGTCAAAGTAAGCCGTTACGAAAACATTCTCTATACCAATATCCAGATTACCTTTTAACACCGCGCTTGAACGTAAGTCTAATGTTAGTGTTTTTCCCGCGATTACGAATTCAAATGGCGCGATGTTTAATAAAGCTTCGCTTGCTCTTTCGGCGTCATTTAATTTATCGAAACTAAAGTTGTCGGCACTGATTGAAGTTGAGTAGCTCGAAATATTACCTAAATTGTCATTCCCCGATACAGTTACCAAATTGCCTTGAATGGGAGTTGCGCTAGGCGGGTAAAAACACACCTGTTCAAAGTTAGATGATGTTGATATTGCGCTTAAATATCCCTCTTTAGCTTCCCACCAAAAGTAAGGTGCTACCTTTTCGGCTAGGCTTTGAGAAGTATCATAGGTACTATCAACCCCTAAAAGTATCGCGTTTTTGCTTCCACATAGCTCGTCTGCATTCGATAGAGAATCAATTACTATCGTATTTATAGTAAATGGCTGGCTATCCTCGTTAAAGTTTGCCTTAAAAGGCTGCCCTAATTTTTTCTGTGGGTATGATAGAAATGCTGTGTCGAAAGAAAAGCCGCTACTATCATGAAGAGGAGCTTGAGAATAAAGAGCATTTAGGTTGCCCAAAACCACCATAGCTTCAAATATTGAGATTTTTTCATCAGGAAATAAACTGTTATTGTTTCCTTTAATAACACCTAAAGTGACTGCGGTACTAAAATAAATTTCTGACCAATCACCCTTTATACTGCTGTAATCGTCAAAAGCGGCTAAATTTGATGTGTTCGTTAGTTCTACATTGAAGCCTTCTAGCGCAACGGTTATAAATTCTTTTCGCGAGGTATGGTCAAGCGGCCTGAACAGTATATTGTCTGAAGTGAAAACAGCCCTGTCATTTCTGCCATAGTAGTTAGTCAAGCGAACTACTGATGGGTAATAATCTGCGTTGGGGTTAACATCTGGAAAACGTACGTTTTTGCCATCAATATCAACGTCAAATATGGGGGCTAAATTTACAAGTGTTCGGTCGACCAAAATAGCTACTTCGGCACGAGAAAGCGGATTATTTAAGTTATCAATAATTGCAAATTTTTCTATCAGTGGGTCATTAGCTAGCTGCTCAATTAAAACCTGCGTATTTTCAGGTAGTTCACTTGCTTGAGGCGTACTTGTTAAAAAAAGCGCAATAAGTATTGAGCATATAGAGATCTGTTTACCCAGCAATGTAATACGTAATATATAGTTCATTACTGAGCTCCTTTAAGCATATTGGCGAGTAATATAGCAGTGTCACCGCGAGTTAATGGTGAAGTATTAGATATGTTGTAAGGGCACCCAGACATAACATTTTTGCTAACGGACAAATATTCATTAGCTAGTAATTTGAAAAGAGGCTTTGCTATAAAAGAACATGGTTGCGAATAATGTATTTCGGCCATAATGCCGTAAGTAGAGGTGATACTAGTAACGCCTGCTGCGATTTCAGCTGCTTCAGAAATGGTGATAGGCTCGCTTAGCTCTTCATTGAATACTGTATTAGGAAGCTTTTTCTTTAAAATATTTAGACTATTTAAAGACCAATTCTCAGAAATGTTATCGTTACTTTGTAGATAAAAGGTGCGCTGTATTAGCGCGTAAAACTCGGCACGGGTAATATTTTTGTTGGGGTAGAAGTTCTCGTTATTAGTGTTCAAAATGCCTTTTGTCACTAATACCCCAACAGCGCTTGCGTACTCTTTTGAAGGGTGAATATCGCTAAATACTTGATTGAATTGCCTAAATATTGTGTTGTCTTTTAAATTGTAAACAATACTAATACTTGACTCGTCAATTTTGGTGAAATGTAAAGTGTCACATTGATAGGTATCGACAAAATAATTTGTATTGAACAGGACGGCACTAATTCTACTGGTTTGGTATTCGTTACAATCACTCCGTCTTTCAGTGATCACTTCTTGTAATTCTCGATAATTTATTATGCTTGGTTGCTCAATACCAAAGACCTCAAACATTGACGTTTCACTTAGAGTGCTAGGGTACAAGCTATCTCTATTTAACAATTGAAAGGGAATGTCAGTGGGTGAGTTTTGAATAGCGAATATGGTGTCTTCGATAACGGCAGCTTGGTACCTAGCTATAGCGACCGATGTTAAGTCAGACTTTCCTAGCGAGAACAACTCGTACTCATACCTTGCTGCCGAATAGCTTTCTCCCATTTCTTGTTTAGTTTTTCTTATACTATTTCCCCACGCTACGACTGGACCTACAAGAGGGGTGAATTCTGCAAGGGTAAAACCAGTTTCAGTTAATGTTTCAAAAAATTCTGAATCTTCGTTGTCTGTGAGCGGATTTATTATTCCATTTTCAACAAGTGCATAGCCCATTGTTATGAGTTTGATGTCTAGCACGGCAATTGCTAGCTTAATTTCACCAAGACCTGCATTAAGCGCAACATTAGCAGCGTTACTTATTTCGTTTTGGTCCAAACCTTCAAAATATAAGCATGCATCGTCAGAAAAACGGTCGTCACAATTTGTTTTAAAACTACTCATTTCCCCATTTAAGTCATTTAACATGCGGGCTAAATTTTGTCGGTTTTCTGAGTTGAGGCTAGCAACTCCCTCTGAAATTTTGGCGGTTAGCTCCACTATATTCATTGTTAATTTAAAAGGCTTGCTGTTTACTAAATATAAAATCGCGGTGCTACCTTTGGTGGGCTTTAACTTTTTGAAACGGGTTATTCGATGAAGCGCTTTTGCGGTAGACCAAACCTTGGCATTTGATGCTTTATAGCCCTTTACCACAGCAGATAATATTTTATTACCTTTTTTCTGAGCTACTTTAGCAGCTGCCCTCGGTGTACTTGATGCGCCAGCTGTTAAAAAATCGGCGGCAACAAGCGTGGGCATCAACACTGTGTTTGCTGTTAACGAGATAAAGGTGCTTGTTTTTATTTTCTTCCAAAATTGAATACCACAGCTAAAATCGTCAAGAACGCTTGCTGCTGCACAGTTCATTTTTTCGAGTAACTCTCGCTTTGTTGAATCTGGGTAGCGCTTTTGTATCTCCAAAAGCTCTCGATTTAATATATCTCGCGATGTAGATGAGCCAACTAAGTTGATTGAAGAGGAGCTTTTAAGCGAGTGAAAGAGTTTGTTTAGTAATTCTGTTTGCTGCCTATTGTTTTCTGTAGTTTTGTTTACCAACTCAGCCTTGAATATGTAGTTCTCTTTATCAAAAAGCTGATCGGAAAACAGAGGGGAATACTCAGATTCTGTCATGTACCATTTGATAGTATCTTTTTGTGAGCCAATAGATGAGGTGCTAATTATGAGTGACAGTATGCCTATTACAAAACGAGACATGGAGCGTATTCCCTTACGTTTGCGCACGCTACGTTTCATGCAGTGATACATATAGATATGTTACCAACTATGACGACGCAGCCCTTCAGAGTAAATTATTGTTAAAAGAGAGAAAATTTTTGCTCTCAGGGTGACCAAGAATTATACACATAAAGTTTTATGAATGTACAATTAGTTTGGTTTTTGAACATTTCGATGCCAGTTTCGTTATTACATGAAAGCATTTACGATCGAGAAAGTCGCCCAAAGCGCACGAAAAACGCGTATGAATATGAATTTATGTGCGCTACTGAATGTTAAGCCATTAAAAGTGAATAATAGGGAAGAAGGCACTATCTTCCCTATATTTCTAACGTACTTCTACAGAGGTGTTTCCGACTTTACCCCCAAACACCACCACATTAGGCACACCATCATTATCGGTATCACCAATTTGATATACGGTTGGGGCGCTATCCCAGTCGCTGCCTA
>NZ_JWLW01000041.1 GCF_000808575.1 Alteromonas marina | reverse complement strand
TTGCGTTTGGAAGAAAAAAATAATGGGGTCAGAGTCACGACTCTGACCCCATTATTCGGGGAGTGTATGCTGTAGTTTTGATAATAGCTCTGCATAACGAGCGACAGGTTGAAAAATAATCGGTATGGTATAAAAACACTAAACAGCTAGGAAGTTTGTATGTCACCCTTACCATTCAATAATAACCCAGCTTATTTGCGGGGTAATTTTCAACTTGAACCTGTGACCGCTGTATTGAAGCAGCATGCAGAGCTTGTTTGCTTTCTCCTAATAGCCTTCTTCTTTGTTGGTAATACATTTGTTGAAAATAGTGAAAGAGAGCGGGTCTTGGCTAACCCTCAGAAAAACGACTTTTTCTATATCGACTATAGGGCTATAGATCCTTCATCGGATGCTCGATTTCGCTATGTCCCCCTGAAGTTACTTAGTGTTGATAGTGATACTCTTACTTTTAAAGTCGGAAACATTGCTCACACAACACATGTCTCGCCGAGTCAGCATGCGAAATTTGATAAAGCTTTATTGCTGCGCAATTACTATCGTGTTGATAACCTTGTACTTAGCAAAACAAAAGTAAACGAATTGGTTGCTTCTGGTGCCATTTACGATGCTAGACGGCCTCGAAATATTTATATTAACGGTTGGATGGTTTTGCACCTTAATGAGTTAGTACCAGATAACAGTTAGTAATAAATAAACGATTGTAAGCGATAAAACCGAAGTAAAGTACACTGAGTGCGAGTGATGCAACATGTACCTTGAAGTGTTTATTTTATTTACCATGAATACAATGCTCACCAATAAATTACTCTGACCCCACTATTAATAAAGTACTCTGACCCCATTACTTAATACTATCCGCTTATAGATAATTAAACTAAGTCAGTCTACATTCTATATTTGTTAATAAAATGTTAGATTGGTCATATGAAGTACTTAGTTTTAGCTGTAATTGCAAGTCTCGTTAATGTAGTGAGCTCTTTTGTGACTTCAGATGTCTTAATGGCTTCGTGTGCAATCTTTCTTACAATTCTGTTCGCGGCCTTTATTATTGATAAGGTGTTTCAAAACCAAAATAAAGCCGCTAATAAAACTGTACTGGCTGACGATGATAAAAAACATGCACATAGCAATGATGCAACGAAAGTTAGTTTTGCCGCGAGTAAAATTGCTATTGGTGGTGCTTCTATCTCTTTCTTTTTAGAGCAGTTATCAAAAGCATTTAATGAGCAAGTCGCGAACATCGGCGAGATGAGCGGTAGACTCCAACAGTTAGAAGTCTCTTCAACTCAGTTAGATGATCTTGCCAAAAACGCTGCATCTTCTATGAATGAATCTGACGAGAAAACGCAGTTCGGCAGTGCGTCGTTAAAAGAAGTATTAAGCGAGCAACAGCAGCTGGTTAAAAACATAAATGCGTCATCAGAAGCGCTTACGACATTAAAAAGTAAGGCCGAGGGAATAAGTACTATAACAAACACCATTAACCAGTTGGCCGATCAAACAAATATGCTAGCGCTTAATGCGGCTATTGAAGCTGCAAGAGCGGGAGAGCAAGGACGTGGTTTCGCCGTTGTAGCTGATGAAGTACGCGAGCTTGCCAAGAAGACAACCGATGCCACCTCTGGAATAGAAAGTCTGCTTCAGGATATGAATACCAGTAGCCAGGCAGCGGTGGCTACTATGGAAACGGTGCTGAACTCTAGTGACAATATGAATGTGAAATTACAGGAGAGCGAAGAAGCTATCTCACACTCCAGTATGCTCTCTACAAAAGCTCGGGAATCGATGGGCGCTATGCAAGCAATGGTAGAAAATAATGCAGAACATAGCGCAGGTATAAGTACCAACATACTTCAGTTGCACACGACGACAGAAAAATTAGAGCACGACCTCACTGATGTTTCTACTCAGGCGCTATCACTGAGTAGTCAAGCTGAAGATATTTTCAGGCTACTGGAAAGCTTCGATGTAAATGATCGAAACAGCGAAGTTAGAGACATTGCAGTAAATGCAGCTAAAACTGTTGGAAAGCGTTTCGAGCAAGCGATTTCAGAAGGGAAAATATCGGAAGCAAAGCTGTTTAATTTTGACTATTCACCTATACCGAACACTAATCCTATAAAGCACACAACACCTTTTGATAAGTTCACCGACGACGTACTTCCCGCTATCCAAGAACCTTTATTAGAAACACATAGTTTCATTATTTATGCCGGCGCAGTTGACGTTAATGGTTACTTTCCTACCCACAACAAGAAATTTAGTCAGCCCCTTACTGGTAATTACGATACGGATTTAGCAAATAACAGAACGAAACGGATATTCGATGACAAAACCGGAAGTCGTTGTGGCAGCAATACCTCTACTTTCTTGCTACAAACTTACAAGCGAGATACAGGTGAGGTCATGCATGATCTATCGGCACCGATATATGTGAACGGTAAACATTGGGGAGGGTTTCGTATTGGTTATAAAGCCAAAGAGCAGTAAGTTCTCTGTATTTACGTATAAGCGCTAGCTTCCGTTTTCTCACTTTAACGAATGAAAGTGGTAATGCTCTAGCGCTTAGCAATGTTGGCAACAATATTATTCTTTTTTTGCGCTTTTATTTGCTGCTTCGTTACCCTACCATTAGCGAATTGTTCGCAGTTCGTAAAACACTATGCCTTCACTACAACCATACAGCACATTTGGCCTCGCCGCTTCTTGTGATTCTATCCAGTCGTTTAGCGACGTTACTTCATTCCTGTCTATCTTCAATACTTCTAAAAACAAGAACAAAGCCATTTATATATTAGGCGGTGGAAGCAATTCAGTCTTCACTGAAGACTTTGACGGTACAATTCTGGTTAACGAGATTAAGGGAATAAGCCATTTTGATACTGAAAGTCACCATTACTTACGGGTAGGTGCAGGTGAAAACTGGCATGACTTCGTCACTTTGTGTATGAAAGAGAAGTGGTATGGTTTCGAAAATCTCGCCTTAATACCAGGTTCAGTAGGCGCATGCCCAATTCAGAATATTGGTGCGTACGGACGAGAAGTGAATGCGTTTATCGACAAAATAGAGTGTGTATTTCTTGAAAGCGGCGAGCAGGTATTGTTAGGCAATGAAGACTGTCAGTTTGGCTATAGAGACAGTGTGTTCAAACACGCACTAGCGAACAAAGTGCTAATCACTCATGTAAACTTTAAACTGCCCAAGCACTACGAACTTGAAACTAGCTATGGCGAACTAGCGGCACTGACTGAGCCTACGCCAGAAAAGGTGTATAGTACGGTAATACAAATTAGGAAGAGCAAACTTCCTGATCCTGCCGAGCTAGGCAATGCAGGAAGTTTCTTCAAAAACCCAGTGGTTTCAAAAGCCGTGTTTCAAGCGATTGCACAAGAGTATGATTCAGTGCCCCATTTTGTGGTGCACGGAGGTGTTGAGCTGCCAGCCACTGAAAAAGAACAAATAAAAATTCCTGCCGCGTGGCTTATCGACCAGGCAGGTTTTAAAGGCAAGACTTTGAATAAAGTACGATGCCACCCTACACAGCCATTGGTTCTTACAAACTTAGGTGGTGCCACCGGAAGCGACGTACTAACCATGGCAAAAGATATCATAGCAAGCGTACATCAAAAGTTTGGCATACAGCTTGAGCCAGAAGTGCGCTTATTAGGAAGCAAAGGACTTATTTCGCTATGAGACAAGCATCAAAAGCTATAAGAAAACATATACTCGCTTTGTTGTCCGACGGCCAGTTTCACTCAGGGGAAACCATTGCACAGCAAGTGGGACTTTCGCGTACAGCTGTTGCAGGCCATATTTCCCAACTCGCCGATTGGGGATTAGACGTATTTAAAGTAAAAGGTAAAGGCTACCGTTTAGAACGAGGTTTTCCATTGTTAAGCGCCGACAGCATTAAACGCCATTTAGGCAATACAAAACGAGCGGTTATTGATGTGGAGTCGGTATTGCCTTCCACCAATACGGAAATGAAGAAGCGTATTGCCAGCAAACGAGAAGATCTTGAAAACGGCGATGTCGTTTTTGCTGAAATTCAGACCGATGGACGCGGCAGACATGGCCGTTCATGGTTAGCGCCAGTTGGCGGAAGCTTAACTTTTTCTATGTACTGGTCTTTCCCTGACGGTTATCAAAGCATGGCAGGCCTTTCTTTATTGGTCGGCTTGGCAGTTTGCGATGCACTTAAAGAATTTGGCGTAGAAGACGCCGAGCTTAAATGGCCGAATGACATTTATTTGCAAGGTAAAAAACTTGCGGGCGTACTTATTGAAGTAGAAGGGCAAATAGGCGCTACGGCGCATAGTGTTATCGGCATAGGTTTGAATGTTTGCGTACCCGATAATCAGTACGATGTTGGTCAGCCTCATAGTGATCTTGCGTCATATTTGGGCACTATCCCAGATAGAAATGCATTAGCGGCAGAAATAATTAAATCGCTGTGGTCTTATTTACCTAAATTTACCCAGCAGGGCTTCGGGCCATTCACAGCATACTGGGAAGCGCTCGACTTATACGCCGATAAACGCATTGTTTTACAAATGGGCGAGAAACGTTTTTCCGGAATTGATAGGGGAGTGGACGCCAGTGGCGCGCTTCTTGTTGAAACGCAAGACGGTATTACCCGATTCCATGGTGGCGAAGTTAGCCTTAGAGGCAATTAACTTTTTATTTTTGTTTTACTCTATAGCTGAGCTACGAAGATTTTGACCATTTTTATAATAAAAGTACTTCGTAGTTCATCTTTGTGATTTTTAAATAGCATTTTATCCGTTCGTTTTACGCATTGCTTTGCGACTGAAACCAAAAATATGAACAACATTGAAGAAAACCACGTCATATTAGTGGATATCGGTAACACCCGAATAAAATATTCACTACTTTGTCATGCAGAAGAAGAGCCTAATGCATGCGAAGATGCCAATTCTCTCTTCTCTTTTATCGATTCTCAGAAAAAAATTTCTCATTTATACATAGCTTCGGTAAGAAATCAGGAGCTGGTTGATGAAATATCCACCATGTGTAACGAGCGAAATATTATTTTTGTAGAAAAGCACACAGAGAAAGAAGCCTTCGGCATAAAAAATAGTTACGCGAATGTTCAAAAAATGGGCGTTGATAGATGGCTTGCCATGGTTTGTGCTGCAGAAAAATCAAAAAAAGCATTTTTTGTTATGGATGTAGGTACGGCAATAACGGTTGATTTTGTGGTGGATGGTCAACATTTAGGCGGTTGGATCGTGCCTGGTTTTCAAGTAATGCGTAATGCATTGGTTGCTTCAACTAAAAAAGTGTTCGCGAATGATGAAATTCCGACCACCTTTGGAGTGGGGACCGATACAGAAGATTGTGTGGCAACAGGGTGTCATGCTGCCCTATATGGTGTTTATTTGAGCGCGGTTGATTACATATCAAGCAAACAAACCGAATTTGACATAATTTTAGGGGGTGGAGACAAAAAAGTGTTTGCATTCTTAAAATCTGCTGATAACATGCGCCTCGCTCATTTGGTGATGCAGGGTCTTGCCCGCTACGCTCGAAGTGAACTTCTAAAGGGAACATCGACGTAAGTTTTTGATTAGTTGAAAAATTGGTCAAAAAAGAAAATTGAAAAATTTTCAAAAAGACACTTGCACAGAGTTAAACAATACTCTAGAATGCGCACCCACTTGATGTAGTGCCGACTTAGCTCAGTTGGTAGAGCAACTGACTTGTAATCAGTAGGTCGCCAGTTCGATTCCGGCAGTCGGCACCATCAATCTGGAGGGGTACCCAAGCGGTCAACGGGAGCAGACTGTAAATCTGCCGGCTCAGCCTTCGCAGGTTCGAATCCTGCCCCCTCCACCACTTTCTCTATGAGGTGGCCAGAGAATTAGGATTGCGGGCATCGTATAATGGCTATTACCTCAGCCTTCCAAGCTGATGATGCGGGTTCGATTCCCGCTGCCCGCTCCAAATCAGTGCTGATATAGCTCAGTTGGTAGAGCGCACCCTTGGTAAGGGTGAGGTCGGCAGTTCAAATCTGCCTATCAGCACCAGTTTATTTCTCCCCAGCTCATGTAAAATTTCTAAATTTTTTAATGTAACTTTGCTGGGATAATAGAAATGGCAAAAGAAAAGTTTGAACGTACGAAACCCCACGTAAACGTGGGTACAATCGGCCACGTTGACCACGGTAAAACTACCCTAACTGCAGCTATCACTACAGTTCTTTCTAAAACTTACGGCGGTAACGCACAGGCTTTCGATCAAATCGATAACGCGCCTGAAGAGAAAGCTCGTGGTATCACCATTTCTACTTCACACGTAGAATATGACACTCCTACTCGTCACTACGC
>NZ_JWLW01000040.1 GCF_000808575.1 Alteromonas marina | reverse complement strand
ACTGGCATTAGCCCGAAGGCCCTTTTCAAAACTTAGCTTTAAAATCTCTTATTTAAACGCTTATACACGCTCAAATACAGTAGCAATACCTTGGCCTAAACCAATACACATAGTCGCTAAGCCTAGGCTTACATCTTGTGATTCCATTAGGTTAATAAGCGTACCCGAGATACGTGAACCAGAACAACCTAGTGGGTGACCAAGTGCAATTGCACCACCGTTAAGGTTAATCTTAGTATCTAGGTGGTCCATCCAACCTAACTGCTTAATGCATGATAGCGCCTGTGCCGCGAACGCTTCGTTAAACTCAGCAAGTTCAATATCGTCCATAGTTAGGCCAGCGCGCTTAAGCGCTTTTTGTGTAGCTGGCACTGGGCCGTAACCCATAATTGCCGCATCACAACCAGCCACAGCCATTGCGCGAATTTTCGCACGAGGCGTTAGGCCAAGCTCTTTCGCACGGTCTGCTGACATAAGCAGCATAGCAGATGCACCGTCAGACAGCGCAGAAGACGTACCAGCAGTCACGGTACCGTTTACTGGGTCGAACACTGGGCGAAGTGCCGCCATGCTCTCAGCAGTGCTCTCTGGGCGAACTACTTCATCGTAGTCAATGAGCTTTAATACGCCGTTTGCATCGTGACCTTCAACAGGCACAATCTCGTTAGCCCAGCGGCCTTCAAGGTGTGCTTTGTGCGCTAGCTGGTGCGAACGCGCACCGAAGGCGTCTTGTTGCTCACGAGTAATACCGTTTTGACGGCCAAGTAGCTCGGCTGTCATACCCATCATGCCCGACGCTTTTGCCGTGTACTTAGCAAGTCCAGGGTGGAAGTCGATGTTGTAGTTCATCGGTACGTGACCCATGTGCTCAACACCACCAATCATGTAGATGTCACCACGGCCGCTTATGATGCCGCTTGCTGCATCGTGAAGGGCTTGCATTGATGAACCACATAAACGGTTTACCGTTACCGCGCCTGTTGTGCGTGGAATTTGTGTAAGTAGTTGCGCGTTACGTGCAACGTTGAAGCCTTGTTCTTTAGTTTGCTGAACACAGCCCCAAATGATGTCTTCAATTTCCGCTGGGTTTACGCCAGGGTTACGCTCTAGTAGCGCGGTCATTAGTGCTGCAGAAAGGTCTTCTGCACGCACATTTCTGAAAACACCGTTTTTTGAACGACCCATAGGGGTACGTACGCAATCGATTACGACCACTTCTTTCATTAGTTTTTCCTCCGGGTCTTATGCGAAATAGGATTTACCAGCAGCGGCCATTTCACGAACGCCGTCTGAGATCTGATAAATTGGACCAAGTTCAGCGTACTTGTCTGCCATAGCAACAAAGTTCGCCAAGCCAATGGTTTCAATCCAACGGAAAATACCACCGCGGAATGGAGGGAAACCTAAGCCGTAAAGTAGCGCCATATCTGCTTCAGCTGCACTATCTACAATGCCTTCTTCTAGGCAGCGAATTGCTTCGTTTGCCATAGGGATCATAAGGCGTGCAATAATGTCGTCAGCTTCAAAGTCTGTCTTCTCAGCTACGTGTGGTGCCATTAGTGCATATGCTTCTTCAGCAGGTGTTTTAGATGGCTTACCGCGCTTATCAACACCGTAGTTGTAGAAACCTTTACCGTTCTTCTGGCCTAAACGCTCTTCTTTGTAGAACAGTGTTACTGGGTCATTGTCTAGGCGAGCCATACGCTCTGGAATACCTGCAGCCATTACGTCTGCTGCGTGATCGCCCGTGTCGATACCTACAACGTCCATTAGGTAGGCCGGGCCCATAGGCCAGCCGAAGATTTTTTCCATTACTTTATCAACTGCAACGAAGTCTGCGCCGTCGATAAGAAGCTTACTGAAGCCCGCAAAGTATGGGAACAATACGCGGTTTACCAAGAACCCTGGGCAGTCGTTAACCACAATTGGGGTTTTGCCCATTTTAAGGGTAGCGGCTACTACTGCATTGATGGTTTCTTCAGAGGTTTTTTCGCCACGAATAATTTCAACAAGCGGCATGCGGTGCACTGGGTTAAAGAAGTGCATACCACAGAAGCGCTCTGGCTTGTCTAGGCTTTCAGCTAGCTGATTGATAGAGATAGTAGAAGTGTTTGAAGTGATGATAGCGTCGTCCGCTACGTTGTCCTCTACTTCTTTAAGCACAATACCTTTTACTTTCGGGTTTTCTACAACCGCTTCAATAACAAGGTCAGCATCTTTAAGCGTGCTGTACTCAAGGGTAGGGGTGATAGCGTTAAGTGTTTGCGCCATTTTAGTCGCATCAACTTTACCGCGCTGCATGCCTTTACCAAGAATTTTTGCCGCTTCTGAAAGGCCAAGATCTAGTGCACCTTGGTTAATGTCTTTCATGACTACCGGTGTGCCTTTCACAGCGCTTTGGTATGCAATGCCACCACCCATGATGCCAGCACCTAGTACCGCGTTAAGCTTAGACTGCTTAGTGGCAGCTTTCGCTTGCTTCTTGCCTTTGCTCTTAACTAGTTGGTCGGCAAGGAAAATACCAATTTGTGCTTTCGCAGCGTCGGTTTTCGCAAGCGCTACAAAACCTTCGTTTTCAAGCTTAAGTGCGCCGTCACGGTCTAGGCCCGCTGCTTTTTGAACAGTCTCAACCATTTTGTGCGGTGCTGGGTAATGTTTGCCTGCTTGTGCAAATACCATAGCTTGAGCAGTAGAGAAGCTCATCATAGCTTCGTTTTTGTTTAGCTGTAGTGGGGCTTTCTTAACCGCACGACGCGCTTGCCAGTCAAATTTACCGTCAGCGGCGTCTTTCACCATTGAAAGTGCGCCTTCAACAAGTGCTTCTGGTGCTACAACTGCGTCAACCGCGCCTTCAGCAAGGGCTTTCGCGCCTTTTCTGTCGCGGCCAGTGGTCATCCACTCTAGTGCATTGTCTGCACCAATTAGGCGAGGTAGACGAACCGTACCACCAAAACCAGGCATAAGGCCTAGCTTAACTTCTGGCAAACCAATTGAAGCCGTAGTGTCTGCAATACGCATGTCACACGCCAATGCCATTTCACAGCCGCCGCCTAGTGCGAAGCCGTTAACTGCTGCTATGGTAGGGAAAGGTAGGTCTTCGAAGCGGTCGAATACTTGTGAAGTATTGGCAACCCACTGTAGTACTTCAGCGTCGTCCATGGCGAATAAACCAGTGAACTCGGTGATATCAGCACCTACGATAAATGCAGGTTTCGCACTGCGTACTACTAAGCCTTTAACATCGCCTTTAGCAAGTAGGGCTTGAGTTGCTTCGTCAAGTTCACTCACCGTTTGGCGGTCGAACTTGTTTACTGAACCTTGGGCGTCGAATACCAGTTCAGCAAAGCCGTCTTCTAACAGGCTGACGGAAAGACTTTTGCCTGTGTATATCATTATCATCTCCTTCGGCATTGGCCAGGATGTTAGTGAAGTAATCCAACTAATTTGTAGGGTCGTATGCATTCACTAACGCGTTAGGGTGGCTAGATTCTTTACAAAGCCACACAAAATTTCAACAAAAAATCAAACAAGCGTTTCAATTTGTCTAAGGTAGTGGTCCGATGACTTAAATTCAAGTGTAAATATCGAATTCAAGCTTCATTTCGCCATTGGTGGTTGTATAATGAGCGTTATTGACGCAAAGCGCCAATCCAGCAAAAGAATAATCTACAATCATGTCAACTATGTGTGTAAAGCATAGCTAACGACAGCTGGCACAACATCTTCTTTGGCAAGGAGCCAGGCTGAAATTTTCCCTTCGTTTATCAAACGAACGTAGTGGATCAGTCGCAATGCTGCTTTTTCAGCAACATTTTACAATCAGCTCGATTCGGCAAATTTGCCAGCGCTCATAAGCGTTCGAGTGTAGAGCAGGGTAGGAGTTCTATTGTGTCTGGTTTTTATTTTAGTTCGTGGTTAGGTCAGTGCTCGCTGACAAAAAAAAATAAATTGTTCGCCACTGTTGTGTGGGCATTTGTTTGCTCGCTCTCTTCACTATTCTCTATCGGCGCATGGGCTACACAGCCTTTAACACTACCCGAAGATATTTTCGAAAAGGATCGCGCTCGTTATCTGGAAGTTGAAAAAAAGCTGTTAACCTACTCAAAGCGAAGCGTTCAGCACCTCGATAACGACATTTATGAACTGGCGCATTATCCGCTTTATCCTTATCTGCTAAGGCTTAAATTAGAGCGCACGATGTCAATAAGAACAAAGCGCGAGGTTAAGCAGTTTCTAGAAGATTTCAATGGTCAGCCGGTAAGCTACGGTGTGCGTTATAAATGGCTTAATTACCTTGCTAAGAACGATTATCGCAGCACTTTTTTAGACAATTATCGCCCGGGTATGGGCGCAAGGCTAACCTGTATAGCGCTTAATTACCGTTTAAAAGAAGGTGAAAGCGAACAAGCTATTTTGTCCGAAGTCGACGCTTTATGGCTTCACGGTGAGTCGCAACCGGATGAATGCGATCCGCTTTTTGCTAAGTGGAAAAAAGCGGGCATGATGACACCCGAAATGGTGATCAAGCGCATAGAGATTGCCGCGAAAGAAGATAACCGAAGCATTATCTCTTACCTTAAGCGCCAACTTCCCGGTGATAAGCAATACCTGGCTGACGCATGGTTATCGGTAACCCGCGACACCAGCCGAGTAAATAGAACGGCGCTCTTTCCACTGAAAAATGCATCGCATGAAGCTGAGGTAATTGTATGGGCGGTCGAGAAGCTCGCTTGGCGAAACCCTGACTTAGCGGGCACGGTATTTAACCGGTACAACGACAAAAACGTGTTCTCGCCAGCTCAGCAGCACGTTATGCGAAGAGCGATAGCGCTTAGCTACACCCTAGACCGCCTTCCTCAAGCGCATCATTGGCTTGAACTTGCTGATGTGCAGGGGGCCAGTGAAGATGTAAAGCTTTGGCATATTTCCCATTTGCTTCGCACGAAAAAGTGGCAGGAAGTGGTTAATGTTATTGATAGCGCTCCTGTCAGTTTGCAGCAAGAAGAAAACTATCGCTATTGGAAAGCCCGAGCTTTAGAAGCGCTTGGTCAAACTATGCAGGCTACGGTGCTTTATAAAGAGCTTTCTCAAGAACGCCATTATTATGGCTTTATGGCAAGTGCGCACATAGGCGAAATTCCGTCGCTTGCACACACGCCAGCACCAAGAGACACGGCAGCTATTGCCAGTGTGGCGAAAACCCCTGCCACCATGCGCTCTGTTGAATTTTTCAGGTTAGACAGAACCACAGAAGCGCGCCGTGAGTGGTTTTATTTACTGTCACATTTACCCGAATCGAAAGTGACCGATGCGGGCATTTTGGCGTATGAATGGGGCTTGTACGATC
The DNA here is from genome assembly GCF_000808575.1 of Alteromonas marina. Taxonomy (GTDB): domain Bacteria; phylum Pseudomonadota; class Gammaproteobacteria; order Enterobacterales; family Alteromonadaceae; genus Alteromonas; species Alteromonas marina_A. The sequence goes on along the minus strand of NZ_JWLW01000040.1, from coordinate 8,350 downwards.
AAGCTATTACCAGTTTTGCGCGAAGTGGCTATTGGGATGATGTCGAGCGCCGATTCCCACTGGCCTTTAACGATGTATTCAGCGAAAAGTCGCAGGCATACAGCATTTCAAAGTCGCTGGCTATGGCTATTGCACGCCGCGAAAGTTCGTTTAGAAGTGATGCTATCTCTTCGGTGGGAGCGGCAGGGCTCATGCAGCTTATGCCGGGAACAGCGCGTTATGTAGCAAAGGAGAAAGTAAGTCGTAACACACTTTTTCAGGTAGACGATAACGTTGAATACGGCGTGCAGTACCTTCGTTATTTGATGGACAAGTTAAACAATAACCCAGTGCTGGTGTCCGCATCTTATAACGCTGGTTGGCGCAAAGTGTTGGAATGGTTGCCTGCTAATGAAGCGCTGCCCGTGGATATTTGGATTGAGAATATTCCCTACAAAGAAACCCGTGCTTACGTGAAGGCGGTGATGGCGTATCAGCATATTTACGACCAGCAGCTAGGTGGAAACGAGAATATCTTCCCTCAACTTACCCGCGATATGATCCCATCGGCAGATGCAGTAAGTACACATCCGGTAACAGGTACACTGCAACTAGCACCGCGATAGCTATCAAAGGATAGGCGTATCCGAGTACGCCTTTCATTACGTTATGATTTTACCAGTATGGGAAACTTAACGTGTACAACAGCACAGCGGTCTGAGCCAGTATGCATGTCATACTGGCCTCGTGATACACTAGTAGCTAACTAACGACTAAAAAGATAAGAGGGGCTATGTCGCTACATAAAGCAACCTACCAACAGCATATCGAAGAGCTTCAAGCTAGAACTCGTGAAGCACTACAGCGAGAAGGGCTAGACGGACTAGTTATTCACTCAGGGCAGGGCAAACGTCTTTTCTTGGACGATAATCACTACCCATTTAAGGTAAACCCGCAGTTCAAAGCATGGGTGCCTGTTATTGATAACCCTAACTGTTGGCTGGTGGTAAACGGTGTAGACAAGCCTACGCTTATTTTCTATCGCCCTGAAGATTTCTGGCACAAAGTGCCACCAGAGCCAAATGACTTTTGGACTGACAGCTTCGACATTAAACTACTTCAACAGGCCGATGCGGTAGAGAAATTTCTGCCTTACGATAAAAGCCGTTTTGCCTATGTAGGCGAATATATTGAAGTGGCAAAAGCGTTGGGTTTTGACAATGTAAATCCAGACCGCGTGTTGCATTATTTGCATTATCAACGTGCTTATAAAACCGACTATGAACTTGACTGCATGCGTGAAGCTAACAAGCTGGCGGTGGCAGGTCATAAGGCCGCTGAGCAAGCCTTCCGAGAAGGTAAAAGCGAGTTAGACATTAATTTAGCTTATGCCTCTGCGTGTCGACAAGGTGATAACGACGTGCCATACACCAGTATTGTGGCACTTAACGAGCATGCTTCAATTCTGCATTACATGCAGTGCGATACCGTAGCGCCAAAAGAATCGCGTTCGTTTCTAATTGATGCGGGAGCGAATTATCATGGCTATGCGGCGGATATTACGCGTACCTACGCTCAAGAGGGTGTTCATAATTCCGCAATGTTTCGCGACCTCATTCAAGCGGTTGATAAGGTTACGCTGACCTTAGTCGATTCGTTAAAGCCGGGTGTCGCCTACACAGACATTCACAAGTTGGCCCACGATGGTATCGCGCAAATTCTTCACGATACCGGCATGGTGAACCTAACGCCGCCAGAAATCGTGGAAATGGGTATTACACGCACGTTCTTCCCACATGGCATTGGCCATTTCTTGGGGCTGCAGGTACACGATGTGGGCGGATTGGTTAATGATGACAGAGGCACGCCTAAGCCTGCTCCTGATGATCATCCGTTCTTGCGCTGCACGCGTATGGTTGAAGCACGTCAGGTGTTTACTATTGAACCTGGCTTGTATTTCATCGATAGCCTGCTGCGCGACCTTAAAGTGACGCCTGCGTCAAAGTACATCAACTGGAATACCATTGATGCATACAAGCCCTTCGGCGGCATTCGCATTGAAGATAACATTATTGTGCATCGCGATAAGAACGAGAATATGACCCGAGATTTAGATTTAAATTAATCGAGGTTTTTTGAGTATAGCTAACCGCAAGCTCAAACTATTTTCAGGAATGCAAAGAGCAGCGTAAGGCTGCTCTTTTTTATTGAGCGCGTAGAAAAAGGTTCATTTGCTTGTAAACCAATGGTGCTGTGTGTAGTAATCAATAGGAAGATATACAAGCAATGGTTTGAAAGGAGTCGTTATGTCACAAGGCGATGTAGTAGGTTTACTTATTATGGCAACGGTAGCTGGCCTTGCCATGCCCGCAGGCGCTATCTTAGCGACGTACCAAGGTATTCAGCCTAAGTGGTTAGAAAAAGAGTTACGCCATGGCATTTTGGCGTTAGGAGCTGGAGCGTTAATTTCGGCGGTGGGACTTGTACTTGTACCTGAAGGCATAAAAGACGTATCGGTATTGGCGGCCATATTCTGTTTTATTGGTGGTGCCATAGCTTTTATGGCCCTTGATATTTACTTGGCGAAAAAGAAAACCGCAGGCAGCCAGTTAGCAGCCATGCTCAGTGATTTTGTGCCTGAGTCTATCGCCCTTGGTACTACGGCAGCATTAGGCGGTGGCACTATGTTGTTAGGCCTCTTGATTGCGGTTCAAAATCTACCTGAAGGATTTAATGCCTACAGAGAGATGTTGCCCAAAAACAAACAGCGTAGCAATAAACTCATTGTTATCTTTGTTTTGATGGCGCTACTTGGCCCCTTGTTCAGTTTGCTAGGCTTTTATTATTTAGCCCAATTCCCAGTGGTTATGAGTGGGATCATGTTGTTCGCTGCAGGTGGTATTCTTTATTCAGTGTTCCAAGATATCGCCCCGCAAATTCGCATGGAAAATCACTGGCTTCCTCCGCTTGGCGGTATTCTTGGCTTCTTAGTAGGCCTGATCGGCTTTATGCTTGAAGGGTAGCTTTTAAAAAATGCGCCAAGCCTAAACGTTTGTTTTCACATTGAGCCAACGCAGAGAATGTTCTGTACTGAAATGACCTGTAAGAGTGTCAAAAACGTTTTGTGTACTAAAAGGTTAGTAGTCTATGTCATAAGTACTACCCAAGTTCCACCCACAAAAAAGGCGTGTTGATTGCAACACGCCTTTTTACACCATCTATTGGTAATTAGCTCGTACGCTCAATTGAAATATGTGCCAGCGCAATAAGCGCTTCTTTATATTCAGAGTCTTCTATAGCGTTAAGGCTATCAATGGCCATTTGCACTTCTTTTTGTGCACATTCACGTGTGTAGTCCAAAGCGCCAGTTTCTTCCATAATACCTTGAATCCGCGTGAGGTGTGGTAGGCCATTACTTTGTTCAATGGCTTCTTGAATAAGCGCTTTGTCGTCGTCATTTTTTGCATGCCACATAGCGTACAACAATGGCAGCGTAGGCTTACCTTCAGCTAAGTCGTCGCCAGCATTCTTGCCCATTTCTTCACTGTCAGCCATGTAATCCAGAATATCGTCAGCTAGCTGAAAGGCTGTGCCTAGGTGCTTACCGTATTCTTGCATAGCGTGTTCAATGTGCTCATTTTGGTCGGTCAGCACAGCCGCTAACTGCGTAGCAGCTTCAAACAAACGCGCCGTTTTGCCGTAGATAACGTCAAAGTAGCGGGCTTCTGTAGTGCTGGCATCGTTACAATTCATCAACTGCAACACTTCGCCTTCTGCAATTTGGTTTGTGGCTTCCGACAGTATTTCCATAACGCGCATGCGTTTTAGGCTTACCATCATTTGGAAAGAGCGAGTATAGAGAAAGTCGCCTACCAATACGGATGCCTGATTACCAAAAATAGCATTGGCAGTCTCACGCCCTCTGCGCATGGTCGACTCGTCAACCACATCGTCGTGTAGCAGAGTAGCGGTATGAATAAACTCTACAATTGCTGCAAGCGTGTGGTGATCATTATTATTAATACCCATTGCCCGCGCACTTAACACGGTAAGAAGTGGGCGTAAGCGTTTGCCGCCACTGTTTACTATGTAAAAACCAAGCTGATTAATAAGGGCAACATCAGAGTCGACTTGTTGTTGAATCAGCTGGTTTACCGCCTGCATATCATCATTAGACAGGGCGCGGATTGAATCTATATCCATAGGCATGGCAATAAATACTTACTCTTATCGTCTTGGGCAATTATTGGTGGCGATTGTACCTTAATCATCAGTACTATCCACCAAATTGTCTTAAAAAATGACAGCTTAACGTATTTACGTGTAATTCCTTAAATACGGTTAAACCGAAAGTGAAATTAGTCGAAATGTAATCCACAATCGAAATTCCGTTTTTTGCAGTGTATTGTTCAAGCGTTTTGTTGCCAAATCGGGCGAATCCATCCAATTACCTTTGATTATAGATGCTCTTGTCAATTTTTCATGCCAAAGTGCTATTTTTTGATGTTTAAGCAAGAAAATTGAGCGGTACTGCCAGCTTGATTTTGGTGCAAAAGAAAAATGAAAGTGGGCGAAGGAGATCGAAATTTCACATCAACAATAAAATGCCCAAATGTTGAAGCGATCCATACTTGAGATCTGATCATCGCTTGTATAAACGACCTCGGCACTATACTCAAAGCGAATGTAATTACAATAAGTCAGAATTTGAACGTTTGATCGTAGTAGTACGTTGTCGATCTGTTAGCGATCTGGCTAACGGATCTCATACGATTGAGATCCCGTTTTCATCAAACTTAACCTGTATTACGGCTACTTTTATCTTCCCACACTGATAGTTTTTTGCTGATTTAACGAAAAAAATTGTGATTTTTTAACGGTTTTTTGGCATTTGAAGCTGCATCAAATAAGCAATTGGGGCATAATCCGCCCCATGTTGGAAAAATAATCTATTTTTCTGCGAATCGGGGTTGTGATTTACGGATGTTTCACGTACAATTCGCGCCCTGTTTTTTGAATTGAAGCGTCAGTGGACGCAGAGCGGAGTTAACTATGTACGCGGTTTTCCAAAGTGGCGGTAAACAACACCGTGTGGCCGAAGGCCAAACCGTTCGTCTTGAAAAAATCGAAGTAGCCCCAGGCGAAACGGTTGAATTTGACAAAGTTTTAATGGTAAGCAACGGTGACGACGTAAAAATCGGCACACCAATCGTTGCTGGTGGTAAGGTGACTGCTGAGGTTGTTACACACGGTCGTGGCGATAAAGTAAAAATCGTTAAGTTTCGTCGTCGTAAGCACTCTCGTAAGCAAGCGGGTCACCGTCAGTGGTTCACAGAAGTGAAAATCACTGGTATCAACGCATAATAGGAGCACGAACACATGGCACACAAAAAAGCTGGTGGTAGTACCAAAAACGGTCGTGATTCAGAAAGTAAACGCCTAGGTGTTAAGCGCTTTGGTGGTGAATCTGTTCTTGCTGGTAACATCATTGTTCGTCAACGTGGTACTCGTTTCCACGCTGGTGACAACATGGGTATCGGTAAAGACCACACGTTGTTTGCACTAAAAGACGGTAAAGTTCAGTTCGACGTTAAAGGACCGAAGAACCGTAAATTTGTAAGCATCGTAGCTGAGTAAGCGCGTAAGCTTCTCGCCGAACAGGCTTAGAAAAACCCCGCGCTTGCGGGGTTTTTTGTTTTGTGAAACCTTTCTTTCTTTTTCTGTTCTTAATTAATGGCGTTTACATTCTGAAAATGAATTAGCGCTGAGCAAGGTTTTACTTCTCAATTTTTTAGAATGCTAAGTAGACTCAAAAGCGCCGACGCGCAATTTGGTGTAAACTTAGTATTCGCATTAAATAAGTTAATAACCCACGGCATTACAGCCCGGAGTGATAAATGAAATTTGTAGATGAAGCTGAAATTCGCGTTGAAGCCGGTGACGGCGGCAACGGTACAATTGGCTTTAGAAGGGAAAAATACGTACCTAAAGGTGGCCCAGACGGTGGCGACGGTGGTGACGGCGGCAGTGTATTTTTACAGGCCGATGAAAACCTAAATACATTGATCGATTATCGCTTTGAGCGCTTTCACCGTGCTGAGCGTGGCCAAAATGGTCAAGGCGGCAACTGTATCGGTAAGAAAGGTAAAGACCTCACCGTAATGGTGCCAGTGGGTACACGTGCTACCGATAGCGATACCGGTGAAGTATTGGGTGACTTAACCCGTCATGGCCAAAAGCTTAAAGTGGCACAAGGCGGTTTTCACGGTTTAGGTAATGCCCGTTTTAAAAGCAGTACGAACCGTGCCCCACGTCAAAAAACCAACGGTACACCAGGTGAAATTCGCAACCTTAAGCTAGAGCTTATGCTTCTCGCCGATGTTGGCTTACTTGGTATGCCTAACGCAGGTAAATCAACCTTTATCCGCTCTGTATCGGCAGCTAAGCCTAAAGTGGCTGATTATCCGTTTACCACCCTTGTGCCTAATTTAGGTGTAGTTCGTCAAGACTCACAGCGCAGCTTCGTTGTTGCTGATATTCCCGGTTTGATTGAAGGTGCTGCAGATGGTGCTGGATTAGGCATACGCTTCTTAAAGCACTTAGAGCGCTGCCGTATCTTGCTTCACGTGGTCGATATTTTCCCTGTTGATGAAACCGATCCTGCCGAACACGCAAAAGCGATCATTGAAGAGCTTGAAAAATACAGCCCTAAGTTGGCAGAAAAGCCTCGTTGGTTGGTATTTAATAAAGTCGATTTGCTACTTGAAGAAGAAGCCGAAGAGCGCTGTCAGCATGTTATTGACGCATTAGAGTGGGAAGGTCCAGTTTATCAAATATCTGCGTTCCAAAAGATGAATCTAGACCCTTTATGCAACGACATTATGGACTTCATCGAAACCCTTCCAGCAGAACTGGAAGAGGAAGAAGAGAAGAAAGAAGTGGAATTCAAGTGGGACACTTATCACAAGAATACACTTGAAGCCCATGATGAATTCGAAGGTGGCTTAGGTGACGATCTCGATGATGACGACTGGGACGAAGACGATTACGACGTGGAAGTTGAGTATCGTCGCTGAGAAACAGTCGTTGAGAAACAATCGCTGAGAGTCAGCGGTTATAAAACAGACTTAAGCAACAACCGATAAGAAAAGACCGAAGGCAATTAGCATAGTGTTTGTATCGGTAATAGTTTGACGTAAATAAACCGTTGTCAAAAATAGAAAGCTCGCATATTTGTTAAAGCAAAGTGCGAGCTTTTTTCATGCAGCGCAAACCATTTTTATACGGTAAAGCGCATTGGTATGGTGTTGTTTGCAACACTATTAGACGCTCTTATTACCGCATGAGCTCTGTCTACTATGGCGTTTCTATGATGAGGGAGTGTTAAGTGGAAATAGATCTCTTCAAGTAAGCTGGTTAAATTCATAATTTTGGTCGTCATCGCGCTATTTTCGCCGCCGTCAACTTCAAGCAAAATAACAGCGATATCAAATGCGCATCCAAGATAAGGGATTGCTTCACTTAACTGACCACTCTGCATCAGCATGGTGCCTTGCATTTCATCCCGTGCCATTACGTGAAGCGCTTGCTCTGGATTGCTATAGACCCAGTCAGCATGTTTAGGGCATAAGTAATTTATTAGCATTGTAGCCACCTCCTGACTCTACACTAGAGTATCCTTTTCATCATTGCAAATGATAATTGTTTTTATTTGAGCGGTTATGGAGCGGACGATTTTTTCTTTCGAAGTTGATATACTTCATTGCATAAAAAAGAACTCAGCGTGAAGGTTAAAAAATGAAAATAGCGATGATTGCTGCTATGGCAAAAAACAGAATTATTGGTGCAGACAATGATATGCCGTGGCATTTACCCGCTGACTTGAAGCATTTTAAAGCTATCACCTTGGGCAAGGCTGTCATAATGGGTCGCAAAACCTATGAATCAATCGGTAGGGCGCTTCCGGGTAGGCCGAATATTGTGATCACGAGTAATGAAGATTACAGCTTATCTGACGCTACTGTGGTCGACTCACCAGAATCGGCATTTGAGGTCGCAAAAGTATTAAGTAATAAAAGTGGCGAGAATGACGAAGTAATGATCATTGGTGGCGGCACTATTTATCAGTCATTTTTAGATAAAGCGGATACTTTGTATCTTACTCATATCGACCTAACTGTTGAGGGAGATACCCAGTTCCCAGATTACGAGGCAGCTGCAAGCTGGACTGAAATATCGCGGGAAGCGCATAGCGCCGATGAAAAGAATGCGCATGCTTACACCTTCGTTACGTTTGTAAGAAATTGACAAGACTAAAGGCTAGAAACCGCTAACCTTTCAAAGTAAGAATAAAAAATGCCAGTGTTGCAAC
>NZ_JWLW01000039.1 GCF_000808575.1 Alteromonas marina | reverse complement strand
ACTTTTTACTCTACTTGACTGAATTGCTTGTTATCAATCGATGATTTGATAGCAAGGCAATTCTTCCGATTAGCTTGTCATTCATGCAACGTAACTTAGACAGAAGTCAAAAGGCTGTTTGGGGTTGTATGGTTAAGTGACGAAGCGTATACGGTGGATGCCTTGGCAGTTAGAGGCGATGAAGGACGTGTAAGTCTGCGAAAAGCTGTGGTGAGCCGACAAAATGCATTTGAGCCACAGATGTCCGAATGGGGAAACCCACCTATTTATAGGTATCGTTAACTGAATACATAGGTTAACGAGGCAAACGAGGGGAACTGAAACATCTAAGTACCCTTAGGAAAAGAAATCAACCGAGATTCCCCTAGTAGCGGCGAGCGAACGGGGAGCAGCCCTTAAGCTGTTTAGAATTTAGTGGAATCCTTTGGGAAGAGGAGCGATACAGGGTGATAGCCCCGTACACGACGGATTCTTTACAGTGAAATCGAGTAGGTCGGGACACGTGTTATCTTGACTGAATATGGGGGGACCATCCTCCAAGGCTAAATACTCCTAACTGACCGATAGTGAACCAGTACCGTGAGGGAAAGGCGAAAAGAACCCCTGTGAGGGGAGTGAAATAGAACCTGAAACCGTATACGTACAAGCAGTGGGAGCCCTTCGGGGTGACTGCGTACCTTTTGTATAATGGGTCAGCGACTTATATTTAGTAGCAAGGTTAAGTGAATAACGGAGCCGTAGCGAAAGCGAGTGTTAACTGCGCGTTTAGTTGCTAGGTATAGACCCGAAACCCGGTGATCTAGCCATGGGCAGGTTGAAGGTTGAGTAACATCAACTGGAGGACCGAACCCACTAACGTTGAAAAGTTAGGGGATGACCTGTGGCTGGGGGTGAAAGGCCAATCAAACCGGGAGATAGCTGGTTCTCCCCGAAATCTATTTAGGTAGAGCCTCGGACGAATTCCATTGGGGGTAGAGCACTGTTAAGGCTAGGGGGTCATCCCGACTTACCAACCCTTTGCAAACTCCGAATACCAATGAGAACTATCCGGGAGACACACGGCGGGTGCTAACGTCCGTCGTGGAGAGGGAAACAACCCAGACCGCCAGCTAAGGTCCCAAAATATTGCTAAGTGGGAAACGATGTGGGAAGGCATAGACAGCTAGGAGGTTGGCTTAGAAGCAGCCACCCTTTAAAGAAAGCGTAATAGCTCACTAGTCGAGTCGGCCTGCGCGGAAGATGTAACGGGGCTAAGCAATATACCGAAGCTGCGGCAGCATGTTTACATGCTGGGTAGGGGAGCGTTGTGTAAGTGGATGAAGGTGAGTTGTAAAGCTTGCTGGACATATCACAAGTGCGAATGCTGACATGAGTAACGATAATGGGAGTGAAAAACTCCCACGCCGGAAGACCAAGGTTTCCTGTCCCATGCTAATCAGGGCAGGGTAAGTCGGCCCCTAAGGCGAGGCAGAAATGCGTAGTCGATGGGAAACGGGTTAATATTCCCGTACTTATATAATCAGTGATGGAGGGACGGAGAAGGCTAGGCAAGCTTGGCGTTGGTTGTCCAAGTGAAAG
>NZ_JWLW01000038.1 GCF_000808575.1 Alteromonas marina | reverse complement strand
ATGCCAGTCAGTTAAGCTGACTGGCATTTTTCTTTTTAGCGGGGTACTTACCCGGTTTAGGTTTAACACATCGCGGATATAACCTGTCTTCTCGGCGTGTCGGTAGCTCGTAGTAAGTCAGCTGATTGATAAGATTTTCATACAACACGGGCAGCTTCCCGGGGCTTGTAAGCCCCGTTGTTAGAAGGAATGCAATCACTGCGCTAGAACACCCGCTGAAGCTTAGCTGATTAGGCCAGATG
>NZ_JWLW01000037.1 GCF_000808575.1 Alteromonas marina | reverse complement strand
GCCCATGGCGTATTGATACAGGGTGACGCCAATGCAACGTTAGACAATGTCACCATAGAAAATGTTGAGCGTTTTGGTATTTATGCGCCTAGCTCAATAACTGGTACATATGCTCTTAGCAACGTAACTGTAAAAAATGCAAAAGACTATGGCGTTCATTTATCTGGCCAGGGTGACTATACCGTTAACAACTTAAATTTGATTGATAACAGATACGGAGGCTATTGGAATCCTCGTGACGGAAAAGGCACCATCCATAACTTTGGTGTAACTGGAGAGACAAAAGAGGAATCTAGTCTGTTCGTTGAGGGAGAAATTCCATTTGATACTACTTTCTCTGATGATGTAGTCGTACGCAATACTTTGACTGTTGGCGCTGACGCCACACTTACGCTTCTACCTGGCAAATCAGTTTATGGTCTATCTCGTGCCAGCCGTTTAAT
>NZ_JWLW01000036.1 GCF_000808575.1 Alteromonas marina | reverse complement strand
CCTAACGGCGGGTTTTTTGCTTTATATAGAAGCTATAGCATTTTATGTATGCGAGCTAACAGAATTTAGTAAAGTTGATAGAGCATCAGCTTTACACAGTAAACGCTACTGCAAACCAGCTTTTCCTGGCAGCCATAGCGATACGGTACCACCTGACTCCATTCCGAACTCAGAAGTGAAACGTATTAGCGCCGATGGTAGTGTGGGGTCTCCCCATGTGAGAGTAGGACACTGCCAGGTCCCATTAAGAAGAACCCGCCTAACGGCGGGTTTTTTGCGTTTGGAAGAAAAAAATAATGGGGTCAGAGTCTGAGG
>NZ_JWLW01000035.1 GCF_000808575.1 Alteromonas marina | reverse complement strand
AAAGCTTCTTGGGCGTTGTATGGTTAAGCCTCTCGGGCAATTAGTACAGGTTAGCTTAACGCCTTACAACGCTTCCACACCCTGCCTATCAACGTCATCGTCTATAACAACCCTTCCAGACCTTAAAGGTCAGGGATGACTCATCTTTGGGCCGGCTTCCCGCTTAGATGCTTTCAGCGGTTATCCGTTCCGAACATAGCTACCGGGCAATGCCATTGGCATGACAACCCGAACACCAGCGGTTCGTCCACTCCGGTCCTCTCGTACTAGGAGCAGCTCCCATCAATCATCCAACGCCCACACCAGATAGGGACCGAACTGTCTCACGACGTTCTAAACCCAGCTCGCGTACCACTTTAAATGGCGAACAGCCATACCCTTGGGACCGACTTCAGCCCCAGGATGTGATGAGCCGACATCGAGGTGCCAAACACCGCCGTCGATATGAACTCTTGGGCGGTATCAGCCTGTTATCCCCGGAGTACCTTTTATCCGTTGAGCGATGGCCCTTCCATACAGAACCACCGGATCACTATGACCTACTTTCGTACCTGCTCGACGTGTCTGTCTCGCAGTTAAGCTAGCTTATGCCATTGCACTAACCTCACGATGTCCGACCGTGATTAGCTAACCTTCGTGCTCCTCCGTTACTATTTGGGAGGAGACCGCCCCAGTCAAACTACCCACCAGACACTGTCCACAACCCCGATAAGGGGCCAATGTTAGAACATCAAACATACAAGGGTGGTATTTCAAGGACGGCTCCACACAATCTAGCGACTGTGCTTCAAAGCCTCCCACCTATCCTACACATGTAGGTTCAATGTTCAGTGCCAAGCTGTAGTAAAGGTTCACGGGGTCTTTCCGTCTAGGTGCGGGTACACAGCATCTTCACTGCGATTTCAATTTCACTGAGTCTCGGGTGGAGACAGCGTGGCCATGGTTACACCATTCGTGCAGGTCGGAACTTACCCGACAAGGAATTTCGCTACCTTAGGACCGTTATAGTTACGGCCGCCGTTTACCGGGGCTTCGATCAAGAGCTTCGTCCGAAAACTAACCCCATCAATTAACCTTCCGGCACCGGGCAGGTGTCACACCCTATACGTCCTCTTACGAGTTTGCAGAGTGCTGTGTTTTTAATAAACAGTCCCAGCCACCTGGTCACTGCGGCCTCCATTTGCTTACCACGCGAAGTGTTCACAAACAGAGGCGTACCTTCTCCCGAAGTTACGGTACAATTTTGCCGAGTTCCTTCACCCGAGTTCTCTCAAGCGCCTTAGTATTCTCTACCTGACCACCTGTGTCGGTTTGGGGTACGGTTCATATAATCATAAGTTTAGAAGCTTTTCCTGGAAGCAGGGCATCAACAACTTCAC
>NZ_JWLW01000034.1 GCF_000808575.1 Alteromonas marina | reverse complement strand
TCATGACTCTGACCCCAGTGTTTACTGCATGTTACGCTGCAACGCCGTCATTTATGTTTTGCGAGTAGAAACTTAGCGTGAGTATTTTTTCTAATATGTAGCGTAGCGCATCATTTATAGGCATAAGCTTATCGCCTAACTCGTAATCCAGTTGCGCCAGCTTTTGTCTACCTTCAGCAATCATTGGTGGTTTGCTGTTTGATATGGGCATGGGGTCAGAGTTGTTACTCTGACCCCATGCTGGCTGTATGGCGATAAGCGCAGCCGCATATTTTTCAGGTACGGCTTGCTTTATTGGTTTGCATACCGAAAGCGTTGCTTCGCCTGACTTTGTTTTATAGCCTGCCGCACCAAACATACGACAAATCCCGGGGCGGTATTCGTAAATTCCGCAATAACCTTCTGTACCGTCTAAGCTCAAGCGTTGATATTGCTTGCATGCAAAACCGCTATAACTTTGAAGTTCATCGAATACTTGTTCGGCTTGCCCTGTGTCAAACAAATACAAGGCTAATGGCAGCATTTCTAAAGGCGACACTTCAATATCAGGTTTATTGCAACATGCGCCGCATTTTTCAACACAGCTTAATGACTGACTTGATTGAAATGCGCTGAACTCTTGAGAGAGCGATTGGTAAACATCCATTACTTGGCTGGAAAGCTCACGCAGCCTATTCATAACGACTCCGCTAATAAAAGCAAACTAAAACGAAACGAGGTTCACGCTGTGTTAAACGGTAGGTAACATGAACTCAACACTTTGTTTACTGGTTTTAGTAACCAGTGAACAGATAGCACTGGAGGCAGAAATGTACTCTGACCCCAATATTTTAAAGCATGCTTCTTCCCCGCCGGGTGTGAGTAAGCTTGAGGCTTAAAGGCAGGGGTTGAATTGGCGCGGATTTTATTTTGATTTTTGAGGTTTGGGAAGTTTTTTGTGAGGCAAAAGTGTAATAACTCGAACTCCACCAAAACAGCCTTTATTCGTTTAAATATCTAAATAACTTAGTATACTGAGCCAAGAATATATATACCAAAAATCAAGGAACGCTAATGAAGCCAGTTATTCTTGCAGGCGGTACCGGAAGCCGCTTATGGCCAAAGTCACGTGCTGCTTTACCAAAGCAATTTTTGTCTCTTACGTCTGACAAAACCATGATTCAAGACACTGTATTGCGACTTGATGGCATTGAGTCTCTGCCGCCTTCTATTATTTGTAACGAAGAGCATCGCTTTCTAGTTGCTGAGCAAATGCGGCAGATCAATATTGATAACAGCGACATATTACTGGAGCCAGTTGGGCGCAACACAGCTCCAGCTATAGCACTAGCAGCATTTCAAGCTATGGAAGGAGGCGACGATCCCATTCTTCTGGTTTTGGCGGCTGATCACTTAATTCAAGATAGCGATACATTTCAGTCGAAGATAAAGGAAGCTCACGCTTTAGCTGAACTTGGCAAGTTAGTCACATTCGGTATTGTTCCTACTCAACCGCATACAGGCTACGGCTATATAAAAGCCGGTAATAAATTGAACATTGGTTTCGATGTGAGTGAATTCGTTGAAAAGCCAGATATGCCTACCGCTACCAACTACGTTAACTCCGGTGAATATTTCTGGAATAGCGGCATGTTTATGTTTAAAGCTAGCGCCTTTTTAAAAGCGCTTCAGGATCACGCTCCCGAGATTTACGCAACATGCAAAAAAGCGATAGAGAAAACAGAAAAAGACCTCGACTTTATTCGCATTGACGAAGCAATCTTTGCTTCATGTCCTAGTGACTCGATCGACTATGCGGTCATGGAAAAAACATCAGAGGCTGCCATGGTGACACTAGATGCTGGTTGGTCTGACGTAGGCAGCTGGTCTTCTTTATGGGAAACAGGTGAAAAAGACGAAAACGGTAATGTCACCACAGGCGATACGCTACTTGAAGGCACTAAAAACAGCTACGTAAATGCAGAGCATAGTTTGGTTGCAGTTATTGGCTTGGAAGATGTTGTAGTTGTTGAAACCAAAGATGCTGTTATGGTGGCAAATAAAAAAGATGCTGAACATATCAAAACAGTAGTTAACAAGCTGAAAGCTGAAAAGCGTCCTGAATTTGAATTTCACCGCGAGGTATTTAGGCCTTGGGGAAGTTACGATTCCATCGACAATGGCGGGCGATTTAAAGTTAAACGCATAACTGTGAAACCTGGCGAAAAGTTATCTGTTCAAATGCACCATCACAGAGCTGAGCATTGGGTGGTAGTTTCTGGTACTGCTAATGTGACCATTGGTGATGAAACTCAAATGCTAACGGAAAATGAGTCTGTTTATATTCCTATTGGAGCCGTTCATGCATTAGAAAACCCAGGGAAGATTCCACTCGAACTCATTGAAGTACAGTCAGGCGCTTACCTTGGCGAGGACGATATTATTCGTTTTTCTGATAGGTATGGGCGATCTGACAAATAACCGCATTCTAAGACAAACAGTTTATTGAGGTTAAAAGAGAGCCAGGCTATAAACCTGGCTCTTTTTTTAGAAGGAAATAATGTACTCTGACCCCATAGTTTGAGGAATAATGTACTCTGACCCCATAGTTTGGTTTAGTCGGCGTTGAACAGGTCGCGGCTGTATACTTTATCTAGTACGTCTTCGATATCGCCCGTTACACGGTTTGCTACAATTACGTCAGAGATTTTCTTAAACTCTTCTAAATCATTTATTACGCGAGAATTAAAGAAATCTGCTTCCTTAAGCACTGGCTCGTAAACTACAACCTCAATACCTTTTGCCTTAATGCGCTTCATAATGCCCTGAATAGCGCTTGCTCGGAAATTGTCTGAACCGGTCTTCATTATAAGGCGGTAAATGCCAACAATCTTAGGGCCACGGCTTACGATTGAATCAGCAATAAAATCCTTACGGGTGCGGTTGGCATCCACAATGGCCTGAATCATATTATTCGGCACTTCACTGTAGTTCGCAAGTAACTGCTTAGTGTCTTTTGGTAGGCAATAACCACCGTAGCCGAAGCTTGGGTTGTTATAATGTTTACCAATTCGCGGGTCTAAACCTACGCCTTCAATAATTTGTTTTGTATCTAAGCCGTTTCGTTCTGCATAGCTATCCAACTCGTTAAAATAAGCCACACGCATTGCTAAGTATGTGTTGGCGAATAGCTTAATCGCTTCAGCTTCAGTGCTGTCGGTAAACAACACATCGATGTCTTCTTTTATAGCACCTTGCTGAAGTAACTTAGCGAACACCTCTGCGCGCTCGCTACGCTCGCCCACAATAATACGGCTAGGGTGAAGGTTATCGTAAAGTGCTTTACCTTCACGTAAAAACTCTGGCGAAAAGATTAGGTTTTCAGTACCGAAGCGTGCTTTTGCGTCTTTAGTGAAGCCTACTGGCACGGTCGATTTAACAATCATCACGGCATTAGGGTTAATTTCCATTACCGTTTTGATAACTGCTTCTACACTACCCGTATTAAAGTAGTTAGTTTGCGGGTCGTAATCCGTAGGAGTAGCGATTATAACGTAGTCAGCATTTTTGTAAGCAACCTGAGCATCTAGTGTTGCTACAAGATCAAGATCTTTTGTTGTCAGGTACTCAGATATTTCTTTATCTTCAATTGGAGACTTCTTGTTATTCAGCATCTCAACTTTTTCAGGAACTAAGTCGACCGCTTTCACTTCATTGTGTTGCGCTAACAACACCGCATTTGATAAGCCTACGTACCCCGTACCAGCTACCGCTATTTTGTATCTGCTCATTGTTGATTCCATTTTTCTAACAAGTTCCAACTTTCAAATTAATTCAAAGCTACTTCTAACCAGAAAACTCTTCTTTCGATTTGATGGAAAAGTTCTCACGCATAAGTGTAAGGTTTGGGCTATACGCGGGGTCATGCTGGATATACTCGCCCCACTGTTGTTTTAAAAATTCTAGTTCACGATTAAACCTTACTGCTTTTTCCGGCGCATGGTCTAACCCTCTACTCACCGACTCATGATGATATAGCTCGGCTTCAGCGCAGTAAACATTTCGTACACCGGTCTCTTTAACCCGCAGGCAAAAATCTACGTCATTAAAGGCTACGGTTAGATCTTGTTCATTCAAACCGTTAACGTCTACAAACAATGATTTCTTTACTAACAAACAAGCCGCCGTAACTGCAGAATAATTCTGTGTTGCAATTAAACGCTTAATATATCCTGGGTGATACCTTGGGAAGTATTTATGTGCATGACCTGCACCACCACCGTACCCGAGTACAACCCCAGCATGCTGTATTCGGCCATCAGAGTACAACAGTTTAGCCCCAACACAGCCAATATCGTCACGTACTGCATGCCCTACCATGCTTGTTAGCCAATAAGGGTTTATTACTTCAATATCATTATTGATAAGCCCTATTAGCGAACTAGTTTTAGAAGCATGTTGTACGCCAAAATTGTTAATTGCTGAATAATTGAATTCTCCGGGATAACGAAGAACACGAATTTTGGAGTGCTTCTCTAACTTAGCAAAATAATCGAGGCTTTCTTTTTCATCAGATCCATTATCGATGAGTAATATTTCATAATTTTGATAAACGGTTTTTTCTAATATTGACTCTATACAGGCCTTAACAAGCGCCTTGCCATTTTTGGTAGGAATAATAAGAGAGACTAAAGGCTCAGATTCAACAGGCCATTGAATAGTATTTACAGCGAGCTCTTCGTTATAAGACGGCGTTGCAGAAGTAAAGGATTCTACAACCGTTCTTATGTCAGCCAGAGCCTCAAGCGTAATCTTTTTATTAGGTGAACGATGAATTAGTGTATAAGGTATATGTTCGACTGATGAGTGCGGTAGCTTTATCCATAGTTCTAAAACGATACCTGCAATTGTCGAAGATCTTACCCCACTCCGTTTCACCAAAGCAGCGTTACACATGACGCCTGTAAAAATATACCCCGTAGAAAGTTGAAGGTCAGGGTTCCAGTCAGGCAAAAAGTGAGGAGAGACTCTTCGAGCTTTAGCGTCAATCTTATCGGTATCACAGTAAACAACATCGGCGCCACTGTCGCATGTAAGAAACACGTCAAACGATACTTTTGATATTGCATCTCCGCTATTTAAAAGCAGAAGCCTCGTCGATTCTGATAAATTATCCACCGCTTCAGAAATTGTTGAAGCACAACGTATTGACTCGTCACCACTGTTTTCAGCCACCACACAGATGCGTTCATGGTTTACGCCTAACCGGTTGAGCGAATCTAACGTTAAAGATAGACTTTTTGCCCCAAAGATAAGCACGTAAATTTCATGGCCATTTTTGTCGACAGAAGCCATCTCTTGGAAGTATTGCGCCTGTTGTTTGAGATAAGCACTATACAAAGCCATACGTTTTTTTTCAGAAGGGAAACCATAAAACAAACCCGAACGCTGTAGAGAGCGACTATAAAACTCGGTAAGTCTATGATTGCTTTTCAGCTTGTTTCTAACTGCCTTAGGCACTAAACCAACAGCGCCTTTAACGGTTAACATGGCCAATTTCTTCATACAGCTAATTCAATCCCTAACAGCGGTATCTAACAACACCAAACAACAAAAAAGCCGCAATTTTGCGGCTTTTCTATCATATCACGAATTAAAGTGACGAGTATCAGCTACCTGTACCTAAACGTTCGCCTTGGTAACTGCCGTCAAGAACCGCTTTCCACCAGCCCTCATTTGCTAAATACCATTCAACCGTTTTGCGAATACCACTTTCAAACGTTTCTTGAGGCTTCCAGCCAAGTTCACGCTCAATTTTGCTAGCATCAATAGCATAGCGCATGTCGTGACCTGGGCGGTCTTGAACGTAAGTAATCTGCTCAGCGTATTTGCTATCTTTCGGCTTAACTTCATCCAAAATTGAACAGATAGTTTGCACTACTTCAATGTTTTGCTTTTCGTTATGGCCACCAATATTGTAGGTTTCACCAATTTCACCGTTTAGTGCAACTACTACCAAGGCGCGTGCATGATCTTCAACATACAACCAATCACGAATTTGATTGCCTTTGCCATATACAGGTAGTGGCTTACCGGCTAGTGCATTTAGAATAACTAGTGGAATAAGTTTTTCTGGGAAGTGGTAAGGGCCGTAATTGTTAGAGCAATTTGTGACAAGCGTTGGTAGCTTGTATGTGCGAAGCCACGAACGCACTAGCTGATCTGAACTTGCTTTACTTGCTGAGTAAGGTGAACTAGGCGCATAAGGTGTAGTTTCCGTAAAGAGTGGGAGCTCTGTGCCTGGCTCAACTTCATCTGGATGAGGAAGGTCGCCGTATACTTCATCAGTAGAAATATGATGGAACTTAAACCCTGCTTTTTTATCGCCTTCAAGAGCAGACCAATACGCTCTTGCCTGCTCCAGCAGAGTGTACGTACCGACAACATTGGTCTGAATGAATTCACCTGGCCCATCAATTGAGCGGTCTACGTGAGACTCTGCCGCAAGGTGCATAATGATATCTGGCTGGTGCGTGTTGAAAACGCGCTTTACTTCTTCAGCATCACAAATATCAACTTGCTCAAAACTGTAGCGGTCGCTGTTTGAAACCGAAGTTAATGACTCTAAATTACCCGCGTAAGTTAGCTTATCTAAATTAACCACTGTGTGATCAGTGTCGTTTATAAGATGGCGAACAACTGCAGAGCCAATGAAGCCCGCGCCACCTGTTACTAAAATCGTTTTACTCATTTTCTTTTTACCAAAAATAATTCTGTTCTTGCCATTTAGGCTTTCAATTCATCTAGCATGCTAGCTAACTGCTTACGCCAGTGGGTAGGCTTACACGACGCAAATGCTTCGCGCGCAGTTTGTTTATCTAGCACACTGTAGTGAGGGCGCTTCGCAGGCGTTGGGTACTGACTTGATGGAATGGGTAAAACCGGAATAGCCTTATTCAGTAAACCTTTATCAATGCCAAGCTCTTGAATAGCTAACGCAAAGTCGTACCAACTTGCTACGCCTTCGTCGGTCCAGTGATACACGCCACGGGTATTATTAACGGCGGCAGAAACACAAGCTTCAGCCAAACCCTTCGCCCATGTTGGTGTACCAATTTGATCATCTATTACAGCTAACTGAGGTTTATCAGCCATCAAGCGCAGCATGGTTTTCACAAAGTTATTGCCATGCGACGAGTAAACCCACGCAGTACGAATTAGGCAGCTGGCTTCTGGCAGTATTTCAAGCAGCGCTTTTTCGCCTTCGGCTTTGGATTTGCCGTAAGCACCTTGCGGCTCGATAGGGTCATCAGTTAAATAAGGCGAACCTTTGTGACCGTTAAATACATAATCGGTAGACACATGAACCATAAAGGCACCGTTAGCTTTACAGAAGTTTGCTAAGTTCTTCACAGCAAACGTATTGATAGCATTACACGCGTCGGTGTCTTCTTCCGCTTTATCAACTGCAGTATATGCCGATGCGTTTATTAAAACATCGGCTTCCAAGGGCGATAGTTTCTCTTCAATATCAGAAGAGCTCGTAATATCAATATCGTCTCGCCCTAAGAACGTGACTTGGTGCTCGCTATTTTCTAGCTCACGAGAAAGCTCAAATGCTAGCTGCCCAGACTTACCTATAATTACAATATTCATTAATCGCTAATACTCGATGAAGGCCAATAAACAGCCTGTAAACCCGGTAGTTGTTAAAACGTAGGGGCATCTACAAATGCCAAACCAGCTTCGTCTTTCCCAGATAAAGAAGGTTTCTCTCCGTTCACTAGCGGCCAGTCGATATTCAACGTTGGGTCGTCATATTTTACCGATACCTCAGATTCCGGATGATAGTAGTCTGTGCACTTGTACACAAACTCAGCCGATTCGCTGGTTACATAGAAACCATGAGCAAAACCCGCTGGGACCCAAAGCTGGCGTTTATTTTCAGCAGACAGGGTTACACCCACCCACTTTCCATAGGTAGGTGAGTCTTTACGCATATCTACTGCTACATCGTATACTTCACCGCTTACCACACGTACCAATTTACCCTGGGTTTGCTCCATTTGATAATGAAGGCCACGAAGAATACCTTGGCTAGATTTCGAGTGGTTATCTTGAACGAAATCAACATCTGCGCATTCTTTTTTAAACCAGTCGGTGCGAAACGTTTCTAGGAAAAAACCGCGCTCGTCACCAAATACTTTTGGTTCAATAATTTTAACGTCAGGGATGTCTGTACTAATTGCTTGCATAGAAAAAATATATCCGTTCTTAGTATTTATTTAACGCGGTCGTGAATAACTTTCAGCAGGTAATCACCATAGCCGCTCTTTTTAAGTGGCGCAGCTAACCTTTCTAGTTGCTCAGCATCAATATATCCCATACGGAAAGCAACTTCTTCAGGGCAACATACCTTTAGGCCTTGGCGCTTCTCGATAGCCGCTACAAAGTTTGCAGCATCTAGTAGTGAATCGAGCGTACCCGTGTCTAACCACGCAGAGCCTCGACCCATTAGCTCTACTTTAAGTGAACCATCTTGAAGGTATAGATTGTTCAAATCAGTAATTTCAAGCTCACCACGTGGCGAAGGTTTAACTTCTTTCGCAAAGTCTACTACACGGTTATCATAGTAATAAAGACCGGTTACTGCGTAGTTCGATTTAGCCACTTCAGGCTTTTCTTCAATAGAAAGTGCATTCCAATTTTCGTCGAAGTCTACTACACCATAGCGCTCTGGATCGTGAACGTGATAGCCAAATACTGTAGCACCATGTTCTTGCTTGAATGCATTTTGCAAAGACACTTTTAAGTCGTGACCGTAGTAAATATTATCGCCCAGTACCAATGAACAACTGTCGTTGCCAATAAAGTCTTCGCCAATTAAAAACGCTTGAGCCAAACCATCAGGTGATGGCTGCACTGCATATTGGATGTTCATACCTAAAGACGAGCCATCGCCAATTAGGTCAATAAAGCGCTGCTGTTCTTCAGGGGTGGTTATGATGAGGACATCTCTAATACCCGACATCATTAGGGTAGTTAGTGGGTAGTAAATCATCGGCTTGTCGTATACAGGCATCAACTGCTTACTAACTACTTTCGTTAATGGGTGTAGGCGAGTACCCGACCCACCTGCTAGAATTATCCCTTTTCTCATAAATTACTCACATCTTGTTCTTAAAGGCAGTTTACGACATTTGGCCTATTAAAATAAGGTACTGTCTGTTTAACTACGCTAATTCGTGTAGACTTTTTAGTGATTGAAATAATGCTCGGTTAATGAATAACCGGCTCTTTCCATTTCTGTACCACAAATTTCCTCGAACCTCTGTTTCTGCTCATTGGTCCAATTCATATCAACCAATGATTTTGGCACTCCGCCTTCATCGCTGGTTTTTTGCGGTGTTTCACTAGCTTGATAGTTTAACATTTTAACATACGCACTTTCTGGCAACGCTAAAAAGTCAGCTAGTTGTTTAATTAAAGGCGCGGCGTCTTTTAATAGCGTAAATTGTTCAACTTCAATAAACCAGCTCTTATGCTTCAAGAGCTCGTTGTTTAGGTGCCTTTTATTTCTGCGCCAAATCGTGAACGCTTGCTTCCATTGGTTACAATGCCCTTCAAAGGGAACATCAGCGAATTTCCGCATTCGTGAGGCAACATTCTCGATCCCTCTTCTTTTACAGTAAACAACCTTCGCATTGGGATACACCAGAAACAACAACGAAAGAGTATTGAGCATTGGAACACCAGGCGTCTTGTCGATTAACACAGGTCCCGTGTAAAAAGTAGAATAGAGCTCTCTAAACTGCTGAATTTGTAAGGCTTTCACATAAGTTGGACTTACTTCCCAGGTTAACGTGCCTTCATTAGTAGCCGCTGGGGCCCCTTTTACATATTCAGTTACTGTTGTTACTAAATTTTGTAGAAGTTCGGCCATGTGCGATTCGCCATGGCTTTTAACCTGAAGCCCCCGCTGCACCATATTTCCAACCACGGTTGTTCCACTTCGCGGCGAACCAAGCACAAACACAGCCTGTGGTAAATCGATAGCCGGAAGAAAAGCAATATTACAGGTGAATGTTTTATGCTCACAAACAACAGACACTTTGAACACATTTACACGATTTTCGAGCGGTAAAAGGTCAAAGGCCAGGCTATTGGTTTCTTGTTCAACACTGACATACTGATATTTTTTATCGCCATTCAACAACGCGGAGTGAGATAAAAAAGTTGCTTCTGCTGAAATTAGCTTTCCATAAGATGGATTTACATTAAGCGCTAAGTTAGCGTTTGCCAAACCTGTGCAAGCATTTGAAAAAGATGAAAGTGTAACTATTTCATCAATAAAATAAGACCATTGCATGATGTACCCTAATATAGCGCTAAGTTTGCTTTTGCGGTTTCTGAAAGCTTAGGAGGCGGAATGATACCAGCTACACATTGTTTATGAAGATTTTTATCCTTCGCAACTTTTTCTAAAACAGCGCACAGCGATAATGGTTTCCCTACGTTGAAGTGAAGCCCATTTTTCATATTGGTTACTTTCTCAGCCATTCCCCCGATGTTACTTGTGATTACCGGAACGTTCGACCTGAACGCTTCTTGTATTACGATAGGAGAGTTTTCATACCAAATAGAGGGCACCACCATCCAATCTGTGTCTGCAAGCAGTGCTGGCAATTCATGATTTTCGTATGGGCCATGCAGGAAAACCGTGCCTTTTAACCGT
This sequence comes from Alteromonas marina, assembly GCF_000808575.1. Taxonomy (GTDB): domain Bacteria; phylum Pseudomonadota; class Gammaproteobacteria; order Enterobacterales; family Alteromonadaceae; genus Alteromonas; species Alteromonas marina_A. The sequence continues at coordinate 12,933 of NZ_JWLW01000034.1, read as the reverse complement.
TTAAGGGCTGAGTACACTTTTTCCTGAAATTCGGCAGGCTGATATTCTAAGTTTGCTCCGTGGATGTTAAGCACAAACTGCTGGCGGGTATCTTTGTCCATTAGCAATAGTGCGTCTAGCAAAACATCTAGCCCTTTAAAGCAGTTAATTTGCCCAAAATAAGCCAAACGCACTTTAGTCGAAGAACGGCTAACGCTATCGTTCATCTGAGCGTGCTTATCTAATTCCGGCGTACCGTTTTCAATGACTTCAATAAGCGAACTATCAATACCCCAGTCAACATAGCGCTGCTTTAAAAATTCAGACGGCGAAACAAAACGGTCCACAACAGAAAAAGCACGCTTTATGTACATTTCACGCATAAAAAAGTCGGCGGGCGACTTTTCAGGAAAGCAATTATGGCAGTTTCTTGGTGATGACTTAGCACACAACTTTTGTGAGTGAGGTTTCAACATTAAGCCGTTAGCATGGCAAATCGCCAGGTACTCGTGAAGCGTAAATACAATTTTCGCTTCAGGTAACGTCTTACGTACTTCTAATAGGGTTTCTACACCCATTAAAAAGAAATGATGAAAATGTACAACTTCTGGCTGCAGTCGCTTCAGCAAGTCGCGTAGTTCAGACCAAATATACCTAGTGCGTATATTAGAAAACAAAAAGTCATCGTCTTGGCGCGTATGAAACAACAACTCATTTGCCTTATTGCGAACGGAAAATGCCGCACCGCCATGAGGCGCTTCTTCACTTCTAGCCAGAAACGTAACATCATGCCCTAACGTTTCATATTCGTTAAATAGTTGATAGGCTGCGATTTCAGCCCCGCCTTTATGCACATCCGGGTGCCCGTGGGCAATTATTAAAATTTTCTTTTTATCCATTACCCGCTACCACGTTTTCTACTTCGTTATTCCATTTATTTGTATGACGAAGCCCGTTCACCATAGACAAGGTGTGCTTCCACGTATTGCCAGACACCAACGACTGCGACAAGCGTTCTAAGTGGTACATATGCACTGAGCCAGAAACCGCAATACGTTTTCCTGTGTTGCGCACTTTCATACATAAGTCGGAATCTTCAAAATCACCTAATATATAACCAATATCGAACCCGCCCACGTCTAGGTACTGCTGTTTAGTCATGAGCATTAGTGCACCAGTAACAGCCTGTGCTTCTTTTATATCAAACGATTCAGTAAGCGATAAAGGAAAGCCTTTTTGCGGATGATAATTCATCCACATGCCGGGGTGAGAGGGGTCTTGCATGTATTCCATGCCCTGGTGCTGAATGGTATCGTCTTCGTACAGCAACGTACCGCTTAATATCCCCACGCTTTCTGCATTTTCAAACTGCTGTAAAAGCGCTAAAAATTGATGTGGCTTTTTAGGAATAACATCTGAATTCAGTAAAACAATATGCTCTGATGAGGCATGACTAACGCCAAGATTGTTTGCGCCGGCATAACCCAAGTTTCGCTCGCTTAATACTACTTTAAAAGGCACACCAAAGGTTTCAAATACCCCTTTGCACGTAACCATAAAGGCATGTTTTATTCTTGGATCGTCTAGAACATAGACTATTTCAATATTGTCGAAGTCAGAATCTAAACTGAATTGCGACATTTGAATTTGCACAAAATCGTAACGCCCATAAATAGGGATAACAAGCGATAGTAAAGGGTTAGCTACTTCATCACCAAACAGTTTCACGTCTACCGCATTAGGTGCTTGTAAACGCCCAAGCCAACTTTTTTCTATAGCAGACGTTACGTGCTTTGTTAACTTGGGGAACTTAGCCGTGTTGGTAATATCAACATTGGCAAGAAGAATTTCTGTAAGCCAGGTTTCTTCCCTTCTAAACGGTTCGGCTTTAAGTGCTGAGCCTGTAAAAAACGTGCCGTCGACGCTGTACATTAGCTCTATATTTGGGCTAATAGGTTCTGGAAGCGAAACCGTAAAGGCAAAGCCTATCTTTTCCCCGTAACTTATGGGCAATTCTAGTGCTTCAGCTACATCATACCTGGGGTGAAAAAACGCATCTTGTAGAATACAGTCGGAAATAATGTTGTTCAGCCGCAGGTTTATACGCTTGAATAAGCGAGCCTCGTCCAACACCCAACCAATTATTAATACTGTATGTGCATCCAATGTAAATGCGTAGTCGATTTGAATTCTACTGTCTTTATGAGACAGAGATAGACTTGAAGGGGTATTTTCACTAAAAGACAGCGATTTTTGCCCCCAATAGAAGCCATTGCGTTCTAGTAGAGCCGTTGCATCATTAAAATACGCTGAAGGCAACACTTCCAATTCAGCTAATTGCTGAGTAAACGAAACGTCATCAAGGTTGATGCGCTGAGTAACTTCTCCCCATGTTACTTCTATTTCGTTTTCACTTGTATTAGCTAACGCTATTAAAAAGCCGGTGCTGTGTTCTTCTGAACACTGCATGACTGCACAAACATCTGGGCGTTTAAATAACAGAAGATCACTAAATTCGCGAGCAAACTGCAGTTGATCCTTTGAAATATCATCGCCTACGACTGCCCACCCTCCTAGTAGCAGTTTAGAACCCACTGCAAAGGCAAAGTCTATTTCTAATTTCACTAGGATTTCCACCACTTGAATTTTTAGTTCTTCTGTTACACGAACATCGCGTCTAACATTTTTTGTATTTCACTGTCCTTGGTCAGCGCCGCAAAAATCTGTGTCCAGCCATCTAGGTCAATATCATCGGCTTGAGAATAACTAGCAAATCTATCAACTCTGCCAATATATATCCCGGCCACATCCGATTTTTCGAGTCTCCTTTCTGAGGGGTCATTCTTTTTTGTAACAACTAGCAACTTATGTCCAGAGTTACTATTTACAAGCTGCATGTGGAGTTGAAGAATATCTGTCCAAGCAATTCCCTCGTTAGCCTTGATGACGAACAGGGCCGGTTTTTGAACCAGTTGATGTCTGAATTTATAGTTCAAATAGTCAAGCTTTTCTTTTTCTCTTTCAAAAATCGACGTAAACTCTTCTTCGCTTACAAGAGCACGCTCCCCTTCTCTAACGGTAACCAAACTACTGTGAAAATAGAAACCAGTCCCTTCATCAAAAATCAAATCTGAGTCTTTCAGCCGCAAAGAGTTTTTTTCATACAGAGAAGAAGGTGTTTCGATAAATTTTATTAAAGCCTTTATTGGAGTGATTGCCCAACGGAATAGACTTGAAGGCTCATAGGAATGCGCACGCTGGAAGAAACCGAACTCGCAGTTATCACCCAGACTTTCTGACATTCTTAACAACTTCGAAAACAGAGGCCAATAATCTCTTTCTTGTACTCTGCCTTGCTTACCTTTCAAGCTTCTTGTGCTCTCAGATATATCTGTTTCCCATTTTTCCGCGATGTTTTTATTGAAAGCCGAAAATTCGCGTGCGACCGGAAGAGCAAGCTCTGCGAGTTCAAGTTTTACCTCGTTAGAAAATTTAGGGAACAGTGACTTTTTACCTGTTCCTTTATCTGAACCGAAATAACTGGAAAGCTTTTCCTGTGGAATACTGCTATTTTGGTAAATTCCTAAAAAGTCACAAATCTCTCGCAAATAACTCTCAGCATCTTTTGCAAAATCCTCGTAATAAAACACTTTAAAGCGGTCTCCAAAAACAGCGCTCCATCGCCTTACAATTTCACTATATTGGGAGCGTTTTTTCTGAACTGGCGCTTTTGCGAAATCGATTAAAGTTTTTGCTTCGGCTTCGCCTCTAAAATTACCATGCATATATGCATGAAGTTTTACTTCAGACAATAATCTGTCTAGCGGATTCCTTAGAAACAAAAAAACCTTCGACTCTTTAGGAATTGAGTTGAAAACTTGTTTTATAGTTTCCTCTGGCATGATTGCGTAGGAGGGACTGATATCAAGAGATGGCATATCTTGACAACCCATTAATTTAAGATAATCCTCTCCAGATTTGTCAAATGACAAAGACTTCCAACTTTCTAACCACCTAGCTTGTCTAGCATTTAAGCCCTCACCTCGATGAAAATTTAGGGTGTTACTAACTTCACTTTCCGAGCGAGGCTCCCACCAATATCTAACTTCCTTTATGCAAGGTAAGAAAATTTCAGTCGACGAGGCCAAATTGTTAAACAACCAGGTTGTGCCAGAGCGGGGGGCCCCTATACATATATGAATAGGTTTAACTTCTATCATTTAAATCTCCTTGCATCTTGTATTTTTGCATTAAAGAAGGGGTCACTTTATTTTTATCTTTTTCTGCGTTTACAGAGACTGAGGCTGTTCGCCTCCTTTTGAAATGTATCGTATCTTTGACCAGAACATGCCTGAAATTTTTTTCTATTAGTTTACAGTTCCAATTGTAATCTTCATGAGCAAATCCAAGAGCCAGATTGTTGCCTGGAATCGGGCAAAAATTAAAAATAGTGCGGTGAGCAAGACAAAGAGCATCCCAATAGTTAGCAAACCTTAAATATCTCAAATCAAAATAATCGCTAGACGGATCACCCTGTCTTACAAAAAGATCAGCATTGCCAAAAATAAGATTGTATTCAGGGTGAAATATTGTTTTTTCCCTAAGTTCATTCTCAGAACTTTCGACCATTTTCCAAGCATTTACCAACCAATTTTCGGACCATAAATCATCACCATCCAAAAACGCTATATATTCACCATTACTACAATTTATAGCAGCCATTCTAGACAGACCGGGATCACCATTTTTACCACGATAAACCTCAATGCCCAAACTTTCTGAAACCTCGTTCGCGAACGCTAGTGTTTGTGAATCACTATTATCCAAATATATAATGATTTCATGTGTTACAGAAAACTCACCTTTTAATTTTTCAATTGCTAATCGTGCGCTTTCTATTGCTGGTAGTATGTATTGACGCTCTTTATGACAAGTTACAAGTACACTTATATCAATCTTAGACACTTTTTAAATTCCCTCTAAGAACCTCAGCATAATTATTAAAACTTCTCTCTCCCAACTCCGACCTATATGATTCGTGAAGATTGCCAGTCCTGCAAAAATCGCTTATTTGCTTTATCTTCTTCAAAAAAGATGAGACTTCGTTGGTCTCGGCAATACAATTTGGGGGTAAAATTTCGCTAATCCCCCCAACGTTACTCGCCACAATTGGTATCCCAGTAGCCATCATTTTTAATAGAATAGTGGGAACACCGTCCCAGTCAGCAGTATATAAAAACAACGTTGGTTCGGTTTCCAAGACTTCTTCTATGTCCTCAAAAAGTCCCATCAGTCGAATATTTGCGCATCTAGAAAAGTCGTATTCAATACCTGAGTCTATTACTTTTTTGCCCCAAACTTCGAATGTGAATTCGGGCAAAGCGTCTGCAATTTCGATTAATAAGTCAGGACGCTTTTGGACATCGAACCTGCCGGCCCAGCAGATTGTCTTATTATCGTTGGAGAAATCCCTCAAGCTTGACGGATTGTAGGCAACAGGTGTCTTCAATGTAATAATTTTCGACTCTACAGCCTTCGAAAATGGTAAGCGATTTAACAATATATTTTTAAGTGAATCACTATCACAGAAAACTTTCGTAAAATACGTTATTGTTGACCCTAAGTAATTGGCGGGGTATCCGTCAACGTTACCGAATTCATCTCGGTCATCGCAAAAAACATAAGCGTATAGCTCGGTCAGCGAGGAAATTTGTCTTCCATACAATTCGATTGCTTGCCATAAAACGCCGCAGTTTAAATTAAATACAGCCTTTGCACTACTACCAACAACTATATCGTAAACCAATTCGGTTAAAATATGAGCTAGTAGTGGGCTGTCATGAAATTTGGTCGAATAAAACTCACTCAAATCAATTATATCTTCACGGGAAAGTCCGTGGATCTTAAGTGCATCTGAATCGACTTTACCAACGCTAACGATGGAAACTTTTTTTGAGGGAAATGTATACTTGAGTGCATGATATAAGTTGGCTAGGACTGAATCTGCCCCACCGAAATTAATACTATCTCTAAAAATTATAAGATCCGTTTGGCCTAGTAGTTTTTCTACCCCAGCGCCAGCTGAATAGTAATCTGAGTTGAACGGCATTACGCTTATAGGTAGTTTTGGATTTAAGGGTTTTATTGACGGCTCTATTTGACTTATTTTTTCAATTTGTTTAGTAAGTTCAGAAGTATTTTTCAAATCAAATAGATTTTGAGTCACTATTGCTCTCGCAAAATCTTTCAGACGTAAACTATTACCATCAGTATTTAACGGAGATATACTGGGAGCAGGTTTGACTTGCCTCCCCATACTTTCCTCCAAGAAATAATACGTTGTTCCATTTAAGCGGTTTGTTTTATAGGTATTGTAGATCCATTTAGGGTCGAAAAATCTACAAGCTACCCTGTCTTCTTTTTGTCCATGCAGCAAATAATGTTCAATTATAGGTTTAGGGTAGCCTTCAAGGTCGCGATTCATTTTCAGATAGAAGGATAAATCAATTAATGGCGAACAAGATAAGCTATCTCGCTTTTCATACCACTCGATAAAGACTAAACAAGTGTTTAATTCTGTTGTTTCTAGCTCTTGTTTAATGAACCTTGTATCAAATAAGGCCGAGAAGTCACTTTGGCAACCATCTTCAAACCATTTTTTTAGATCATTAGCCAAGCTTTTTTTTGAGCAACCTATTTCTCTGAAAGTTAAAAGGGAGTAAAAAAGAAGCTCACTATTTGGTGCCGTTGAGAAAAAGCTGGATGGTAGATACTCTAAAAGTACACTTAAAGCTTGAAATATGCTTTTCGAGTTATATTCAGGATTAATATCCAATAGGCTCTTATAAAGCGCTGTTGTTACATCTTTCGAAAGCTTATGCCAATCGAATGGCAACAGTGCAGACTCAGTTGATTGATGAAGTATGAAATAATTCGGTGAACGCCCCTCAAACTGACCGTATATCACATAATGCTTATACAACTCAAAGTCACTAAGCGAGTTGAGGTCGCTGTATAACTCTCTATAATAACTAACGTCAATTAGAGGAGTTGGCACTATAGAACTGGTTTTACAGTGGTGCAGTAGAGCAGCAAACAAACTTTCAAATTGTAAAGATGTTTTCGACTCATAATATTTTAAGTCAAACAGAGTTACTTCTTCGTCACTTAGATCGTTGATAGAACCAACTTCAGCCAAGCAACCGGAAGAAAGACTACTTAAAAGCAAAAGGTAGTCATCATACGAGTCCAATTCTATAGTGCTGACAAACTCATTCAAAGATTCAAACAGTTCCAGAACAGTAGCATCATTTCTGTTCACTCGTGACCATTGCAGCAATAAATCAAAGTCTTGGGCCGCTATCCTTTCACTCTTGAGGTACTCGTAAAGGGAAAGCGATCGATCCTCACCATCTGCAACCTCATCAAGAAAAACTCGAAATTCATTAAAGTCCAATAATTTACAAGGAACTCGCCAACTTTCAAATCTACCGTGGAGCCAAAAATGTTCGAACGATTCGGCATCGCATCCATCAAAAGTTCTACAGTAAAATTTCTCGTCAAATATTTTTCTTAAAAATGAAAAGTAATCAAGTCGGCTAACAACAAGAGGAGAAAATCCATGTCTTTTCTCCTCTTTCCCATGCTTTAGAAAATGATAGAGCGGATTAAGGTTTGATAGCGCAACGTCACGATATTTAGCTAGGTAATAGCCTGAATCAAAAAAGTTTTCTACATATAAAGTTCTGCACTTCCAATTTTCAATATAATCCGAAACCGGCTCAACAACGTCATACTCTTCCTGATAAATAGAAAAATCCAAATCATGCTGTAAAATTTCATTTTTTATTAAGTTATCTACTTCATCAGTCATTTTACTTTTTATCCTTGATAGCATTTAACTGCTCTATCAAATATTGCTCTACATCTACAGTTACTACTTTACCAAAGTGACTATTAAACTTGGAATTGGACAAATCGTTTACAACAATATCCTCTTGAGAAACCTCTATTTCATTAAACTTTATTACGTCCGGGAATTGTTTTTCAACAATACTCATTAAACTTTCCAATGAGGTACTATTACCGCTGCAAACATTGAACACTCCTCCATATTCAGAAGTCGCTAAATCGACTACCTGAGCAGCCATATCGTTGATGTGAATAAAATCTCTCTTGGCGCCTGAAGAAAAAAAACATTCGAAGGGTATTTTTGCCTTAAGCTTGTTAACAAGAACGTCCACAAAGCCATGGCTTAAAGTATGTTCGTTTCCATACGGGTTAGAGACCCGAGCTATCGATAGAAGTGTACTCGATGTTTTCAATCTGTCTATCAACACCATCTCCTCTATCCATTTTAGTCGGCCATACCAACTTATCGGAGAGGCGTAATCTGACTCAGAAGCAGGCCTTTTACACTCACCATACACAGTACCACCGGAAGACAAATGCACAAACCGGCTAACTTCTGATTCAACAACTAACCTACTTATAACGTCTATATTAGCCATTCCTAACGCAAGCGCGGCATCTGGATTAACTCTGAAATCTCTAGGCTTTAGGGAACCAACTGCATTTATTACACAATCAAACCCCTTAAGAATTTCAAGCACTTGGTCGTCATAACTGTCAAGGGATATCTTGTGGATTCGCTTATCATTGCTCGATCGGTCAATCCCTGCCCAATCTATCCCTCGTAGATCTAATTCTCTGCAAATACCCTGGCCTAGAAATCCAGACGCACCAAGAACACAAATACTCATCTAGTTTAAATCCCTAACATAATTTCAAAAAAAGCTTCGACCACTAAATAGCGACATTTTAATAATTCAAAAAGTTAATATCATTGTTTTGTGTGTCCATTAAGCCACGGGATAAGGATAACCTACACTCGTATTTGATTCACCACAATTTGAAGAAAATCTTGATATCAAATACCAATTAATGTGGTTACATTCCCCAACATCTACGCTAGTATTTGAGCAGCTAATGTATAAAGAGTGCATCACGTAACATAACTTGATACTTAGTGGTTAGTGGTATATTCAGCGCATCAAACAGATAAGTCTCAGCCAATGCCATCTCACTTACAAGATGCACGTTATTTTTATCATGGAAGATATGGATGTTTTTATCTACTGGCTTTTCAATTAGCCGCGCTAAATGTATCACCGCCGCATTACTATTTTTGTTCAATGCCCCTGCTTTTTCCTATGCAAAAACACATGAAATTATTGTCGAGAATACCGTACCCGAGGCATTAGCTGCCTTTGTGGCTGATAAGACCGCCCAGAACTACCATCAAACTACAGCGCTCGCTTCTAACGATGTTTACTACAACCTAGACGGTAGCATAGCTGCTTATGTATTTTCCTATTGGCTTGATAATAAAAAGAAGCCGCTAGCTATTTCTGCGGTAAAGGTAGATGAAGTAAAACAAAATAAAGCATTGTTTACTTCGCTTACTCCCCAAAACAGCTCGCTTGAAGAACGAGAAAGCGCATTAAGTTTGTTACGTCAGGCCGAAAACGCGTTAAGGCGTAGAGATGAAACCGTTACGATAATTATATCGGCTTCGTTTCAGTCTGAACCGGTATTAGACAGGTTCTTCGGTATACCTCACCATTTATACAAACAGCCTTTGTATTTCGGTAGCAGTGTAGCTAGCGCAGCCTTGCTTAAAAGGCAGGTGTTAATGCTATCTGTAAACGAACTGTACTTTTTCGCGCCGTCGGTAAGTGCAAAAACAAATTCTAATAAAACTGTTGCGCCAAGTATAAACAACGCTTCCTCTATTCATTCTGTAAATACAGGGCTAGCTGCGGATATTAGTGCATTGCAGCTTCGTAGCTCAGGCCAACAGATGCAATCTGCGGTTACTGATGATGCCAGCGCTATTCACAGCCACTGGAAGATGTACAAAGCAATCTTTGATAAAAAGGTGGCTGCAAAATGAAATATGTTCTTTTAGTTTTTCTGTTTCTCATTTCTACACAGTGTAACGCGGCTAACTTTTCACTTCCTAAAGGAGGCGCGCATTGCGAAAGCTCTGTAAATAGCATTAAAACTTGCAAGGTTAACTGGGCACATGATGTCGATCACGGCACTCACAACTTTAAAATTTCTGATACTGATTTTGGCACCACCTACTATTTCAAAAACAAAGATGGAAATGCTATTTCGGAGTGTGCATCGGTTACCAATAAACAAAAAACCACTTTTTTTGGCGACTGGACACCCGACTGCGATTACGCCGTTTATCAAGACGGCGACTATGAGTTACATGGCGTAATAGCAAACGGAAGCGTAGTTGAACATCATATATGGGCATTCACGGTTAGAAAGAAAAAGCCCGACCTTGTTATTTCTGCTCTTTCTTTAAGTAACACGGTGCTAGATGCGGGTGAAAACCTTACCGTAAATTATACGGTTAAAAATCAGGGCGAGGCGTCTACCGGTAGTGGCCCAAAGCACTGTGTTTACTTATCAGCCGACAATATTATTGATACCAGCGATAAGTGTTTAGATGAAGACTCGCAGTTTTCGATTGGCGCGGGTAATACTAACTCTGAAACCACGTTTATCTCGATACCTGATGATACCGAGCCGGGCACTTACTTTATTGGTGTTTACGCTGACTATAAAAATGCTATTACCGAGTCTGACGAAACCAATAACACTTCAGCCATTGAGATTACTGTACCTAAAGCCACTGATATTGTTTTAGCAAAATGGATAGGTGCGCTGGAGCGGCATGAAAACGAAAGCGTTGATATGCATGCAGAAGTGCGCGGCTTTGATGTTGGCACGGCCATTAAATTTCAAATTTACGAAGATGATCTTGCGGGCGACGACCCAGTCGAAACTATACTTACCTATGTTGAACAAGATGAAAGCTCAGGGAAACTGGTTGCTAAAGCGTCGTGGAATACAAAGTATGTTGAAGATGTTTATGGGCACCCCGAGTACTATTTTAACGCTGTAATAGGCAGTTATAAGAAAAGCTCTGGCACATCTAGCTCGCAGCTGCTTACCGTTGTGCCTGCAAATGTTCCCGATATTGACTTTACTTACGTTGAGCACCTTGGCTCTCCGCTTATACTAACCCCCTCGCCGCGCGTAAATGAAAACACTAACATAAAAATTGCTGTTCAAAATAAAAGTACTGTTGCAATTAGCGAAGGCTTTACCGTCACGCTTTTTGATGAAACCGAAGGGGTTGAGATTTATACATGGCAGATAAGCGAATTAGCGGCTTTAGAAAAGCAAATATTAACTATTCCAGAGACCGCCTATAATGCATCGCATTGTGCTCAATACTGCTTTATCAGTACAGGCATTCACCGCTTAACGGCAACTATCGATACGTTAAATATAAATAACGAACTGACATCGAATAATACCATTGAGACCACGATAAACGTAACGCTTGCAGATAACACTGATAAAAAACTTACGGTTATTACCCACGGCTACCAAACCCTTGGTGAATTGCCCGATTGGCCTATCGATATGGCTAAAGCTATTCAGAACAGAGCGCTAGGTGCAAACGGCAACGCCGAAATATGGGTGTTCAACCCGGTTAGCGCGCAGCTAGAGCGTATAGGTGAAGCATTAGAAGGCACAAACCATTTTATTGTTGTTCATGACTGGACTGAGCTTTCGAATAACTTATCCCCTGGCTATTCAGAGGCGTCAGCACAAGCCCTTTTAGGTGCCATTGTTCACCTTCAAACAAATCAGAACATTGATGAATTTACTAATGTGCATTTGATTGGTCATAGCAGAGGTACGGTAGTGAATAGCGAACTTGCCGAGCGTATGCTAGGAGCTGGCATGCCCGTTTCGCACGTTACTACGCTCGACCCTCACGATTCAGGTGGACTAGAGCTTGCCTACACCGACTACGATGTAAACCCCGGGCGCCTTAACGATGGCATAGTGAATTGGAAGGGCATTGAGTGGGCAGACAATTACTGGCAAAACGGTAGCTTGGGTATTACAGGCCGCAATATTGTGTCGACATCGTCTAAAAAGTTAATGGAGCTGGGCCATACAGATGTGCATGCCATGTATAGCGGTACCATAGATATGTTTACCGAATCGGTAGAGCCTTATTGGTACGACTTTAATTTAGTAGATAGACGAAAGCATGGCTTTAATTTGTCGAAAACGGGCGGACTTTCCTATTTAAGAACTTCAGACGACTACATCTTCGACAGTTTATTCGCGGCAAATCAGCAAGTAGAAAGTGACTTTACGTGGACAACATTAGGGCACGGCATTGTAAACGGTAACTTATCAAGAGGTAACTTAGGGGTTGGAGGGCTATTTATGGACATCCCTGGGTTTGAACTTTTAGATACTGGCGCAACAAGCGCAGCGCGCATAATGACAGCTGGCGGCAATGCGCTGCTAACACTCGAATCTAGCGACCAAAAAATTACGATTAACCCTTTTTATGTTCCCGCATCGGTTAACGGCATTAGCTTTGATGCTTGTAATACGCATTTAACCCTTGATGCAACGCTTGAATCGACTATTACAATTCAACAAGCGTCAGTAAGGCAGCACGATATAGCCGCTAACAGTTGCGTAAACGTGCGCATTCCCACTGGCACATCTGGTGCTGCAGCTCTTTCTTTACGATTGGCGTCTGGCGTTCAAGGTTATGATGTGACTATCGACAACATTGTATTTGTTGATGATGAAAACAATACACTTCCTGACAATGACGGCGACTACATTGATGATACCGTCGACAACTGCCCAACCATTGCCAACCAAGATCAGCTAGACACTGACAGCGACGGCTTAGGCGATGCCTGCGACAGCGATGACGACAACGACGGCATGCCGGATGTGTATGAAGCGCGTGTGGGCTTAAACCCACTAGTGGCTGATGCCGATGGCGATGCTGACGGTGACGGCCTTTCTAACCTTGAAGAGTTTGAA
>NZ_JWLW01000033.1 GCF_000808575.1 Alteromonas marina | reverse complement strand
CGGATTCACCGAAATACGCAGAGATTAAACAAAATTGATGAACCTTCGGCACTGATGGCCGCTAGGTACCTACGTAAAGGGTTATCCAACGAAGACCGCGAGTCTAAAACATTTATTGATGCGGTAACTAAGAACTTATACAAACTAAGAGATGATAAGTTTGAGATTGACTCAAATTTGATTAAGTCTATAGCTTCTATGTGTTTACCCAGGCGCACAGGAGCAAAGGTTAAATCAGTTGTAACGTATAATTTTGATGACCTTCTAGAAAGACAACTAAGTAAAAATGCTATTCTACATCGGTGTATCTATACAGATAACGAAAGTTACGATCCAGACGAACTCCCCATTTATCATGTCCATGGTTTCTTACCTGAGAAACGAAATTTATACGATGGATTAGATAACTCTACTTTAGTTTTCTCTGAAGAGGGGTACCATCAAATCTATTCAGATCCATACCACTGGTCAAATCTAGTTCAACTTAATTCATTTAGAGAGAGTAATTGTCTTATGGTGGGGTTATCGATGACTGATCCCAATTTGAGAAGGTTGTTAGATATATCTTCTAAGAATGTCGAAAGAAGTAAACATTTTGCGTTCATGCAGAGACTCTCTAGCAGTAAATTTTGTTATGAATTAACTGGTGGAAAAAGAGAAAAGGTTATAGAAAACACTGAAGCAGCTGATAAGTTTTTGGAGCGCCATCATACTCTCAATGAAGAGCTAATGAAGGAACTAGGAGTTACTATTATTTGGTTTGAAAAATTCGATGACATTCCAGAAATAATAGAAAACGTAATTAGGCATGAAAATTAGTGAGTTTAGCTTACCGCTTTTTAAAGGTTCACACTCTAATTTTGAGGAATATTTTATCAAAACCATACTTTTTATAACTTCGTTTCTTCTAATTTTTACTAATGCTTTAGCGAATGGCGCTACTAACGCTTTAGCTTGTATGGCTGGTGCTTCAGCGGATATCGATGGTAGTAATAGCTATCCAACTGATGCAAGTTCAATTCGCTTTATACTCTCTTTAGACAAGAAGTCTGACGACCTTTCAGCAATTAAATTAAAATACACTGGAATTATGGAGGGGATGCCGGAAACTTGGTACAAGTGTTCAGTAAACGCTATGGGAAATCTATACACGTGCGTAAACGGTTCTGAAGTGGTTTGGTATTACCCTGACCAAAAACATGGCGTGATAGCTAACCTTTCTATCTCTACTTTAATTAAAGAAAATAGAGCTAATGCTGCTGGGCTATATAACTATTCGTGTTCTACATTTTAGTTACTAGGCGAATGGCTGAATTTAAAATCAATTTTTGATTAAAGGAAGACTGTGACGGTACCCATTTTTCGGAGGAAGCCTTGCCTATATTAACCAATGATCCTAAAGCAACAGATCCTGTTTACATAAACCTACAAAAAGACCTTCCTTGGTTAGACCCTCCTGATTTAGCAAGGCGACATGTTGAAGCACTTTATACTGAGACATTTGAAATTTTAGATAAGAAATTCATACAACAGTGTAAACACGATTTCCATGCATGCTACGCCGAAATGTACTTTGCCGCTGCCTTACAGAGGCGAAGTGGTCACAAGTTATCGCATCCATCAGATAAAGGCCCAGACTTTTTCATACCAAAATTGAATACTTGGGTGGAGGTGGTTAGCTTGACTGATGGGGAAGATGGAAATCCAAATACAATCCCTAAAGCAGTTTCGGGAAAAATAAATAGATATCCAGAGAATCAAGTTATTCTACGAATGTGTAATGCCTTTGAAACTAAGTCAAAGAAGTTAGAACAGGACTTTTTTAAAGGGCTCATTAAAGAACATGAGCCAGTCGTACTTTGTATCAGTGGAGGTGGACTTGAGGAACGGATTCCAATGTATCCTGAAGGTGGCTACCCTCAGATAGTTAAGGCACTACTACCTGTTGGTGATTTAAAACTTTGGTTTGGTAGAGAAAACAAAAAACTACTTTCTCGAGAATATAAATATCGAGAAAGTATCAGAAAGATTAAAAAAGACGGCGATATTTGGATTGGAACGGAAGCTTTTTTAAATAGCAAAAGCTCACATATAAGTGCAGTGATATACTCTTGGGCGAACGCAGCAAACCCATACTCCGAAAAAAACTGGGGAAATGACTTCTATCTTGTACATAATCCTAATGCCACAAACCCACTTCCAGCGGGTTTTGCGAATTGCGGAGTAGAATATACTGTAGAATTTGGTGAAGAAAGTTTTGAGATAAAGACTACAGTATATTAAATGAAGCTAAGCAATTGGTTACTTTTTATAAGATAAAAACAACTGTTGGATTGAGTTTAGAACTGGAAACTAGCCCACAACGCTCAACTTTTTAATACAAGTCACAGAAAAACAGCCCGTCGCAGCTTCAAGAATATGCTCACTCCACCAATTCATCATTGGTCGACGGCGTTCTAAATAATCAGTTCTGTTATAAGCACTCCGTACTTGGTTATCGTCTACGTGCGCAAGCGCTGCTTCGATCAAATCGCGGTCAAAACCTTGTTCATTTAGTGTAGTGCTCGCTAATGAACGTAGGCCGTGGCTAACTAAGCGTCCGGCAAAGCCCATACGTTTTAAAGCCATATTTGCTGTTTGGCTATTACATGGCTTCTTCGGGTCACGGTCAGAAGGGAATATAAACTCTCGATGACCGCTGATTGGCTTCATAACTTCAAGAATAGCCAACATTTGGTCAGTAAGTGGAATACGCTGATCTCTTCGTTTTTTCATACGTTCCGACGGAATTGTCCAAACCTTACTTTCCATATCAATTTCTTTCCACATAGCACCAGATGCTTCGCTCGGCCTTGTCATTGTGTGGAGTTGCCATTCAAGAAGACAGCGTGTGGTTCGCTTAATACTAGCGTTAGCAATTGCACCCATAAGTTCAGGTAGTTCTGCTGGCTTTAATGCAGCCATATTTTCCTTCTTCGGCTTTTTAAAAGCCGCTTTAATTCCTACCAGTGGGTTAGCTTGAGTAAACCCACAGTTTGTAGCGAAGTTCATTATTTCATTTAGGCGCTGTGATAGGCGTTTTACTGTTTCTAAACTTCCTTTAGCCTCAATTGGCTTAAGTAAGTCGATAATTTGTGGGGCAGTAATAGCACTTACCGGAACTTTCGCTATTGAAGGGAATATGTGTAGCTCTAAAGAACGCCAGATATCAACGGCGTAGTCAGGTGTAATATCGTCCTTTTTAATTTCAAACCATTCTTTAGCTACGTTACTGAAAGTATGCTGGTGGACAGACTTGTATTCCTGCTGCTGACGCTTTCGCTCTTCTTGAGGGTCTATGCCTTGGGCAAGTAACTCGTTTGCTTCAAGCGTCGCTTTACGAGCATTCGCTAGTGATAGGTCAGGGTACTTACCTAGACTGAGATTAGCTCTTTTACGGCTAGTAGGTCTGTAGTAATTAAATATCCAATTTTTAGAACCATTTGGCTTAATACGAAGTCGCAGGCCATCACCATCAAACAGGTTATATTCTTTTTCGCTTGGCTTTGCAGATTTGATTTCTTTATCAGATAGCCGTGTAGTAACTTTTGCCATAATGGGTACACCAATTTCATCTAGTTTGCGTAGTGTACCCAATGGTGTACCTAAAGATCAAAGAAGCTAGAGGAAGCTATTGAACGTTAAAATACGCTAAGTTATTGATTTTACGTTGCTGTAGACATAAAAAAAGACGTCATAGGACGTCTTAGTATTTGAAATTGGTGGAGCTGGCGGGATTTGAACCCGCGTCCAGAAAATGTCTACCTTTGGTACTACATGCTTAGTTTGTCATTTATTTAACTGCTTGGAACTCCGACAAACAGGATTTCCTTGCAGCTGGCCTAATACTGTTTCGCGGTTCACCCTTAGACAAGGTTCCCTCGCTATCCTACTTGGATGACCTTCCGAATCCCCGCTAGCAGGAAGAGACTAGGGTGGAAGGGCCTATGCCGGTTATTAAGCGGCTAGTGCGTATGTTTCGTCGTTTGCGACTATTTAAATGCGGCTTTTTTAAGAGGCCAACCGCTCCTCTGCATGCACCTCCGGCTTCCTAGATCCTGTCGAATCCTAATCAGCCCCGAGTGTGATTTTCAATAATAGCACAATTGTTACATGGTGAAATACATTCTTTTGAAAATTACTATAAATTTTAAGGGTTTGGCTATAAATCAACCAAAAATAACATCTGTTTTTTCAAAAGCTTAGCTGTGTGGCTTTCAGTTGAAGCTTTGCTTAAACAGCAACACACAAACATTGAGTATTATTGAACTACCACAGATATAGGGATGCTTGAGTAAAATTCAAGTGCCGAGAGCACAAGGGCTGTGCAAGAAACGCAATTTATAAACTAAATTAGCGCTTTTTATCTGATTACTTTAGCGAATTTTTAAGGAAATAGTGCCGATGTAATGATGCAATTAGTAGCAAGAACCATTAAAGTACGTGAGCATAATTAAAAGGCTTGTAGTGTAAATGTCTTCAGATTCCATATTGTATTCTCCGTATACCTTGCCATGTGGCGTAACAGCGCGAAACCGTCTTGTTAAAGCTGCGATGGAAGAAAATATGTCGAGTATGGGAAATATTCCCGGAGAGTCTTTGTACTCACTCTATCGATATTGGGCCCACGGCAATTTAGGCATGGTGATCACAGGTAACGTTATGGTCGATAAAGGCGCCATGACAGGGCCAGGTGGCGTTGCACTAGAAAAAGATACCGACATTGCACCGTTTCAAAAATGGGCAAAAATCATTAAGTCTAATGGCGCTTTAGCCATAATGCAGATTAATCACCCTGGTCGACAGGTTTTTAAAGCGATGAAAGGCAAAGCTATTGCGCCTTCTGCGGTACCGCTTGATATGGGTAAACACTCCAAGCTGTTTGCTCAACCTCGAGAAATGACCTGCCAAGACATTCACGATGTGTGCAAACGTTTCGTTCAAACCGCTAAGCAAGCTGAAAAAGCCGGGTTTGATGGTGTTGAAATTCACGCCGCTCACGGTTATTTGCTTACGCAGTTTTTGTCTCCGCTTACTAATCAGCGCCAAGATGAGTGGGGCGGTTCTATTATTAATCGCGCACGCTTGCTGATAAACATAGTTAGTCAGGTTCGGGCGGTTTGCGCTAAAGACTTTATTGTTATGGTAAAGCTTAACTCTGCAGATTTTCAGAAAAATGGCTTTTCTTTTGATGATGCCTGTGAGGTGGTAAATCGCTTGGAAGCCTTGGGTGTTGATGTTGTAGAGTTGTCTGGCGGCAGTTATGAAGCGCCTGCCATGCAAGGGCAAACCCGTGACGACACCACGCTGGCAAGAGAAGCGTACTTCTTGGAATTTGCGCAGGCTCTGGTGAGTAAAACTGATATTCCGCTTATGACAACTGGCGGTATAAAAAGGGCCGAGGTAGCAGAGGAAGTGATTGAGCAGGGCTGTGCCCTTGTTGGATTAGCCAGCGCCCTTGCCATTACGCCCGACTTAGCTAAAAAGTGGCAACAAGAATGGGCGTATTCGGGCATAATTCCACACTGCTCTTGGAAAGATAAATCACTTGCAAGCCTTGCAAATATGGCCATGGTGCGAAGACAACTTAGACGCCTTGGGAATAACCTAACCACCTTAAGAAACCCGTCACCGCTGTGGAGTCTGATCCTTGATATGCTACATCGCAAGAGAATGACGAAACGAGACGTAGGTTAAACCTATTACACTTCTTTTTTGGCAGCCCAAATAAAAACACAGCGTTAAACGCTGTGTTTCATCATTCTTTCTTTTTGACGTTGCCAATCTTTGTCTTTAATGGTGTCACGCTTGTCATGGGCGTGCTTACCTTTTGCTAGGTGAATTTCTAGTTTCACCCAACACTTTTTCCAATACATAGACGTGGCAACGATTGAATAACCTTGGCGGTCTCGCGCACCCATTAAGCGGTCAATTTCTCGTTTGTTCAGCAACAATTTGCGAGCACGCTCTGGGGCTGCGATAACGTGGGTAGAGGCTTGATTCAGCGGACTAATTCTACACCCTACCAAATACGCTTCGGCATTCTGGATAATAATGTACGCATCGGTAATGTTCACTTTACCGGCACGAATACTTTTAATTTCCCACCCTTGAAGCTCAAGTCCGGCTTCGAACTTGTCCTCTAGGAAATAGTCGTGACGCGCTTTTTTATTCTGCGCGATATTTCCTGTGGTGTTTTTGTTGGCTTTATTCTTTTTCATGCTGGCTATTATACTGATTGTTCAAAGGAATGTCTTTAGTTGTCATTGTTATCTTATATTGGGGCATTTGGTTCAAAACCGAATACGAGCGAACCAAATTTTCTGTGATACAATGCGGCCAAGAGTTTTAATTGTAGTGGAATCAATGCCAAGTATTCATAGAAGCGCGCTGGTAGCTCATAGCGCAGAAGCCATGTTTAACTTAGTCAACGATGTAGCTTCCTACCCAGAGTTTTTGCCAGGCTGTACCGATAGCAAGATCCTCGACACGTCAGCGCAAAGCATGAAAGCGTCATTGTTAGTGGCAAAAGCTGGTATCAAGCAATGGTTTACAACGCACAACGTGTTAGAGCCAGGTAAAAGTATTCAAATGCAACTGGTCGACGGTCCGTTTCGCTCGCTTACCGGTGGCTGGACATTTTCAGCGTTATCAGAAGAAGCCTGTAAAATTGAATTAAACCTAGAGTTTGAATTCAGCAATAAGCTAGCTGAAATGGCTTTTGGTAAAGTGTTTAACAGTTTAGCCAGCAGTATGGTTGCAGCGTTTACAGACCGAGCGCGGAGCGTGTACGCATGAGTAAGAAGCTCATCAATATTGAGGTTGCCTACGCGTTACCCACCAAGCAAACTATCATTGATGTTGCTATTCAAGAAAATGCGACGGTAGAAGAAGGAATAAACGCGTCTAACGTGCTTGAGCAGTTTCCCGAGATTGATTTGAAAGCAACAAAAGTGGGTATTTGGAGCCGCGTGGTTAAGCTTCGCGACACGCTTACCGATGGCGACCGTATTGAAATTTACCGCCCGCTTATTGCTGACCCTAAAGAAATCCGCAAGCGCCGTGCTGAGAGAGCGAAAGAGGAAGGGCGCGCTGACAAAATCACAGGTGGAAAGGTAAATCCACTTAAGGCGAAGTCATAGCAGTCAGCTGAGCGCTTCTACGCCAGCGCCAAAGATAGATACAAAAATGGCCTTCAAGTGAAGGCCATTTTTTTAAAGAAGGCAAAGGCTATTAGCTTTTTTCTGAAATACTGCCTAACTCCAGGAAAGGGGAGGCATCAATATCTTCAGCGTCCATCATGCTAGCAATACGCTGAACGGTAGCGACCATTTGGCTTTGCTCCCACTCTTTAAGCTGTGAAAAACGCTCGACAAAGTGTTCTTGAAGAGGGCGAGGTGCGTCAACCACTGCTTCTTTACCGCGTTCGGTTAAGAATACGCCCACTTTTCGTTTATCTTGCGTACTTCTTATGCGCGTAGCTAAGTCTCGTGATTCTAGTCTATCTAGAATATTCGTGATGGTTGCAGGGCTTAAGTTAATATTCTCTGCAATTTCGCGCACCATTATACCCGGGCGCTCTTCAATATTTTGCATCACCAATAACTGTGGGCCTGTTAAACCCACGTGTTTACTTAGCTGCTTGCTGCGTAGGTCTACAGCGCGTATTACGCGCCGTAGTGCCACTAATAGTTCTTCTTCTTTTCGCATGTTACTTCCAACAAATGCGTAACCCAGCGGTTACTTAAGCAAATGAATAAAATGTTGGTGCTTATGATAGTGATCGATGACGTCATTTATGACCGAAATCTTCGACCAGCCCATAATATCATAGTTTTGACCACCTTCACTCAAGTGCACTTCGGCGCGATAGTACGTTGCCTTTTCGTTTTCGTCCAGTGCTGGCGTATCACTTGGGCCAAATTCAGGCTGTTCTGTCGGCACTGGGTGCACAGCATATATGAATTCAGGGTCATTACCCATATCAACAGTCAAAATGAGCGCTTCGTCCGTGTCTTCAATCTTTATTTCAAACTGTTGCGCTTTAAACTCTTCACCTACCTCAGTAAGCGCGGGTTTAACCACTTTGTTTATATAGCGACGAACGGCGGTTTCATCCGGAAAGGTAACAATATTTTCAAGGCGTTCTTTCCAGTTTTTATCTGAGTCATTGTGCTGCGGTGTACCCGTTAGTACTTGTAAACTTTCACGCTTATACGCCTCGATACGCAGCGCTTTCAATAAGCCCGAGATGGCGATAAGCAGCACAATGGCAAATGGTAGGGCAGCTGCAATCGTCATAGTTTGCAGCGCGCCAAGTCCACCGGCGTATAGTAAAATTGAACTCACCACACCAACGCCAACAGCCCAGTATACTCGTTGCCACAACGGCGTATTGTTTTCACCGTGTGAACACAACATATCGACAACCATGGCACCCGAATCACATGAGGTTACAAAGAATACAATGACCATCAATACTGCTATAAGACTTAGCACTGAAGAGAAAGGGAACTGTTCTAGAAACACAAACAGTGCCACTGAGGTATCTTCATTTACCATTTGTGCAAGTACGTCTTTACCTTGTACCAACACCTGATCAATAGCGGTGTTGCCGAATACGGTCATCCAAAATAGTGTAAATGCTGATGGAATAAGCAGTACGCCCATTACAAATTCACGAATGGTTCTACCGTAAGAGATACGCGCGATAAACAGGCCAACAAATGGTGCCCATGCTAACCACCAACCCCAGTAGAAGATAGTCCAGCCACCAATCCAGTCTGTTTTTTCATAGGCGAACAAGTTAAATGTGTTGCGCACTAAATCAGACAGATAAGCGCCAGTGTTTTGCATAAACGCTTGTAGTAAAAATACGGTTGGGCCTAAAACAAGAACAATTAAAAGTAGCAGTAAGGCTAAAACCATATTGGTTTCTGACAGACGGCGGATGCCTTTTTCCAAGCCAGTAGTTACAGAAATAACGGCTAAACCAACAACACCTGCCATTATAGCTATTTGAACACCAGTATTTGACGGTAAACCAAATAAATAGTTAAAACCCGCATTTACTTGCGAAGCGCCGAAGCCAAGCGACGTTGATACACCAAAAACTGTTGACGTAACCGCGAATATATCAACGATGTGTCCAGGCCAGCCGTAAATCCGGTCACCAATTAACGGATATAAAGCAGAACGCAGTGTAAGAGGTAAGTTTTGTCGGTACGCAAAATAGCCCAAAATCAGAGCCACTACCGCATAAATTGCCCAAGCATGAACACCCCAATGGAAGAACGTAGTCTTCATTGCTTCGCGAACGGCGTCAATGCTTTCAGCCTGTGCAGTGGGGGGCGCTAAAAAGTGCATTAAGGGCTCGGCAACGCCAAAGAACATAAGCCCAATTCCCATTCCTGCTGCAAATAACATACTAAGCCAAGTCCCAAAGCTGAATTCGGGACTTGCGTGATCTGGGCCTAACTTAATTTCGCCGTAGCGTGACATGCCGAGGAAAACAACAAACACCACAATTACTGCGACAGTAAATACATAAAACCAACTACCGTTGGTCACAATTGCGCTCTGAAGCTTTTGGAAAAGCGCGTCTGCTGTTTCAGGAGTACCAGCAGCGAAGATAAGTAAACATAGGATTAAAGCTGACGATGTAATAAACACCGGCTTGTTGAGTGGAGATTTATTTTCGTTCTCAATCACGCAGTAAATTCCTTTCACCTTTTATAAATTTCGGTTTATACGAAGAAATATACCGCATGGAGCATTTTTTATAAATATCAGATGAAATTATTTGATTTGTATGTATTTGGTCAATGAGTCAAAGTGTGGTCTTTTTTTTGTAGTTGTTTTTACGATAAAAATTAGACTTTCTGCTAGGTTTTAGGTGTTTTTGGTTAATTATTAATCGTTAGAGTAGAAATAATTAATAGATTGTGTATCGTAATATATGATCTTTTTGATATGTGTTTTAAGTAAACACTGTCCGAAGAATAAAAAAACAATTGAAGGAAACACACACAAATGCGAAAAACTCAGCTTAGCTGTGCAATCATCGCTGCACTGGCATCCACCTCTCTGGCTGCGCAAGAAACTAAAGCGCCCGCTAAACTTGAAACCATAGAAGTTACCGCCACGAAAAGAAGTGAATCAATCCAAGATGTCCCTGTCGCAGTCTCTGCGTTAGATGGAAAAGCATTAGAAAACCTCGGTATTGATAACTTCCAAGACTACGTAGAGTTTTTACCGAATGTGGTATTCCAAGGTACAGGTCCAGGGCAAAACGAAATATACATTCGTGGTGCGGCGACCACGCAATCAAGCATTACCCTGTCATCTGTTCAAGCACTTCAGCCCTCAGTGGCTTTCTACCTTGATGAAATGCCTGTTTCTATGGCTGGCCGAAACTTAGATATTTTTGCTACCGACGTTGAGCGTGTAGAGGTTCTACCTGGGCCGCAAGGTACGTTATTTGGTGCGAGTTCTCAGGCAGGTACAGTTCGCCTAATCACAAACAAGCCAGATCATTCTGGATTTGCTGCAGGCTTCGATACCAGTATCTCTACCACAAAAGGCGGAGATATGAGTAACACGGTGGAGGCATATTTCAACATTACTCCAACTGACAACCTTGCGCTGCGTGTCGCTGCCTACAATGAAAGTCAGGGCGGTTGGATTGACAACATTGAAAATGAGCCAGGAAATGGTGGTTACATTGGAAGTGCTGTAGTTATTGATCGTATTTCTGGAAATGCATTGCAAAAACAGGGCATCGATCCGGCTGCTATGGATGCACGTCGTGAAATTAATGGTTTTACCCGCAGTGAAGCCGCCGTTGTGTCGCCAAGAAACAGCGAACATGTTGAAGATAACTTTAATGACGCGGTCTACTCAGGGGCGCGATTCGGGTTGTCTTACATTATCAACGAAGATTGGGATGTTCTGGTTCAACACACTCAACAAACACTTGATACTGAAGGTGTGTTTGCCTACGACCCAACGGTGGAAGGCGAAAGCTCGGCAATTCGCTTTCAAAGCGATGAAAACTCTGACGAATTTGGCTTAACCACATGGACCCTAAATGGTCGTTTGGAAAAACTAGATGTGGTGTATACCGGTGGTTACCTTGATCGTGAAATAGACACGCTTACCGATTACACCGGCTACACCAACGGCGGCTTATTTTCCGCGTACTATGTGTGTACGCACTATGAAACGCCAGATAATCCAGATGACGCCCGCTGCCTCGATCCAAGTAAATACTACAAAGAAGACACTACTAGCACTCGCTTAACCCACGAACTACGTTTCAGCACAACGATGGATACACCATGGCAGCTGACGGCGGGTGTGTTTTATGACGAACAGGAAGTAGGCTCAGTAGGCCAGTTTAAAATCGCAAGCCCTGAAATCTTTGAGAACCTTGCAAGTTCATGGAATGCGCTGGCGGGTGACCGTGGAATTAACAGCGACGGTGGCCCTTTCTCTCCTGAAATTAGCTTTGTAAACGATGTAACGCATACTATTGAGCAAATCGCGGTGTTTGGGCAGCTAGGTTATGAAATTACTGACACGGTAACCGCTACTTTTGGTGCCCGCTGGTATCAAATTGACGATATTTATCGCGGCGCTACATCAACACGCGACGTAACAAGCCGATTAGAAGCCTATGGTCAAGGCGTGCTAGATCCCGCCGTTTATGATGGTTTGGGTCTTGACGGCCAAGGTGTTGTCGATGCTATCCAAGATGGTTCATTGGAAATTGGCTTACTAGACGGTGACGGAGTACTCACGGTTGACGATACCATCTTCAAATTTGGCCTCGACTGGAAAGTAAATGAAAACGTATTGCTTTTCGCGAACTATTCAGAAGGCTTCCGTCCACCAGTAACAAACAGACTAGGCGGTGACGCAGCGGCAAATGACACTGGGGCGTTTGCGGATTTCCGTGTTCCGGTTTACTCAACAACAGATACGCTGGATAACTACGAAATTGGCCTGAAAGGTGACTTCTTAGACGGTATTTTGCGTGTTAATGCCACTGGTTACTATTCAGAAATCAGCGACTTGCAAACGTCGCGTTTCGATCCTGCGAATATTAGTTTCTTAGTCTTTACCGATAATGTTGGTGATGCAGAAGTTAAAGGGATTGATGCAGACATTACTTGGTTAGCGACAGATAACCTAGTCATTAACGCAGCATTTAGCGTACTGGATACCGAACTGGTTAGTATTAACCCTGAACTAGAAGGTATTGCGGCTGGCGTAGGCAGTGAGCTTCCGTACTCTGCTGATTTCTCGGGCAATATTAGCGCACGTTATTTCTTTGAGTTAGATGGCGGTAAAGAAGGGTATGTTAATGCATCACTTACCTACACCGGCGACCGTCTTGCTGGCATGGTGATGAACGCCTATGCCATGGAAGATGCAACTCGATTGATTTATGGCACGGGCTCGGGTCTGAAAATTAAAGATGAGGGTGACGAGTTTAAAGGCGCAACGTATCCAGGTGCAGATGGTGAAACAATTCGCGGTGGACGCTACATTCAGGAAAGTTACGTAATTGGTAATGTATCTGTGGGGATGACGTATCAAAACTGGAAAGTTGAAGCATTTGTTGACAACGTTTTCGACAAATCAGCAATCTTGAACATTGATACTCAGCAGTATACGCCTAAGGTTGTGACTAATCGCCCTCGTACTATAGGTCTTCGCTTCTCTTACGATTACTATTAATAGTCGTTTGTCGTAAACGAAGAAGTAGATTGTACACAGTGCATTAAACGGCAGGCCTAGGCCTGCCGTTTTCATTACTTATCTTAGAAAAATTCGGTAGTATTAAATACATACCCTTTTGGCTTTCGCCAATTATCACCTGCGCTACCAAGAATTATAACGAAGGCTATGACAACAGAAGATTTTCAACATCAAGTTCGCGCTATTAAGCAAGCGCTTCAACGCGGTCAGTTATCAACTGCGAAATCGTATATTCAAGATTTATTGCCCTTGTCGCTAAATGAGCAGCAAGAAGCAGAAGTACTTTATTTGTCCGCTGTCACTTACAGGCTCTCGAACCAACATAGCGATGCTTTTAAGGCTATCGACACTCTTCTATCTCTCCGCCCAGATTACGGCAGGGGATACCAAGAGCTTGCTTACTGTCATGAAGCTGTGGGAGACCAGCAAAACGCAGCAAGTGCGTTCTTTAAAGCAACGCATTTTAACCCCGCTCTTATAAGCAGTTGGAAAAAGCTGCTCTTAATCTATCAAAATCATCGCGACGCTACCGCTGAACAAATGGCATCAAATCAGATTGCGCATTTGCAGTCTCTTCCTCCGCCAATTCTGGGCGCCTACGACCTTATGTACGAAAAGCAGTTCGCTGCGGCAGAGCAAGTGTGCCGCCAATTTTTGGCTAAACAAAAGCATCACCCTGAAGCTATGATGTTGTTGGCTGAAATTGGTATGCAGTTGAAGGTGTACAGTGATGCAGAATTTTTGTTGGAAAGTTGTGTGGAATTATACCCGGACAACGAGCGGGCGGCGCTAGCTTATCAAAACGTGCTTTCAAAGTTGGGTAAGTTTCCAGAGGCCGTAAACGTTGCGCGACAAAGACTCTCAAAAAGCCCAGACAGCTTTGTTATTAAAACCAGTCTTGCCCATGCGCTTGTTGGTGTAGGGCAATTAGATGAAGCGATAGATATTTACCATGGCGTACTAGAACAAACGCCAGATAGACCTAAAGTTTGGGTGTCGTTGGGTCATGCACTAAAAGCCAAAGGCGATACTGCCGATGCGGTTAACGCTTACGAAAAAGCGGTAGGTTTTGCCCGCGACTATGGCGATGCCTATTGGAGCTTGGCGAATACGAAGACGTATAAGTTTAGTGACAAGATGCTTAAGCAAATGACTGAGCAAGCCAGCAATGATGCAATTAACTTAGACGATAAAATTCATATTTGTTTTGCGCTCGGAAAAGGGTTTGAAGATAACGCTCAGTATGACAAGGCCTTTGCGTATTACCAGCAAGGTAATGCGCTTAAACGCAGTACGCTTCAATTCGATATTGGGAAAACCGAGCAAGCATTAGATGCTCAGCAACAGGCTTTTAGTCAAGACGATTTCAAAAAAACACAGGGTTGCCAAGCGCCAGATCCTATTTTTATTGTCGGGCTTCCACGTGCTGGCTCTACACTGCTTGAGCAAATCCTAGCGTCGCACTCTAATGTCGACGGAACCATGGAGCTGCATGACATTCTGGGTATAGCGTCTTCGCTCAGCCACCAATCTACGCCATATCCGTTCAATGTTTCAGCATTGAGTGAAGAAACACTGGCGAAACTTGGTGAGCAATATATTCAGCAGACCCGTGCATATCGCCAAGGCGCACCGTTATTTATTGACAAAATGCCCAACAATTTCATTCATATTGGGCTTATAAAAAAGATATTGCCCAACGCAAAGATTATTGACGCACGAAGAAACCCCATGGACTGCTGTTTTAGCGGCTTTAAACAACTCTTTGGCGAAGGGCAGGAGTTTAGCTATTCACTTGATGACATTGGGCGTTACTACAATGCGTATGAGAAGCTAATGGCACACTGGCATAACGTGTTACCTGATGACATCTTAACCGTGCAGCACGAAGACGTGCTTGAAGATTTAGAAGGGCAGGTTAAGCGTATTCTGGCGTTCTGCGGTTTAGAGTTTGAAGAAGCATGCTTAGCGTTTCATAAAACCAAGCGGATAATCAAAACTCCAAGTTCAGAGCAGGTTCGTCAGCCGATTTACAAAACGGGGATGGGGCAGTGGAAGCCATTTGAATCTAACTTGGAAGCGCTGAAGGACGCGCTTAAGACGCAGTAGAAGCGCCTTGCGTTAAATAGCCGTACCTAGCGTGACTCGACTGAACTTGGGCTTTATCCTAAGCCAAGCTTTTGAAACTAGACGGTTACTTATTTACAGCGTTACAGCACCTTTAGAATAAAACGAGGCACGATTTTTACCGTGCCTCGTGTTTTTTGACACTTAAAAGCGTCAAGCCTGTGCCATTAGAGCTATTCCTAACGCTTATGGCTGATAAGGTAACGAAGATTGGTGAAGGATAATTCTAATTTTACCGTCGTCGCATTGCTTGAAGACAAAGCTCTTGTTCACAAAAATATGGCTGTCGTCTGCACCAATAAAATGTACGTTGCATTGAACAATGGCTAACTCGCCGTTCAATATGAAATCTTCCTTGCTATACCAAACCTTTACCCAAGGCTTAAGCTTGAACCCATTGTCGTTGGGGTAGTCGCTATTGCCACCTACGAAGTATGAAAGTGCCCCTTCTTTTGTTGGGCGAAATGTTTGAGCTCCATACGTTAAGGTAGGTTTAAACAGCACCTTCCCATTATCGTAATCGTAGTTTTCAGATAAAACCTTTGATGCGAACGCCTTCGCATCGCCACCTTCTGCGTGTACTTTTCCCACCGCAACAACATTGTCGCACCAAGTCTGAAGGGCTGTATGTACCATCTCTTCTGTAAACATGACGCTAACTCCTTTAATTAATGATGATGTTATACTGTATCATTTATCTTTTGGCAATATCGCTAAATCAATGAAATGTAACTGATTATCCGTGATAGATAATTGCTATCAGCGAAAGGTCACGGAGCATGCGATGATGCCAGCCACTAAAGAAATTAGGAGCTTCCGCTAACTATTATAAGAACTGCTTTTAACCTATACTTCATACCAAATAGACGCATTGCCATAATAATAATGAGACCTCTATTAGCCACCGTTTTATTCTTCCTAGCGCTTTTTGTATTTCATGCAAATGCCGCGATTAAAGATATTCAGCCTCTTTGCCAGGATAGTGTCGACGAATGTTTATCGAAAATCAGAGCACAGCAATCTCTATTAGATAAGAACACACCACCATGGTGGGACCTTCAAGTAAGAAGGTTTGATATCTTATTTAACTTTCAACGTTATGATGAGCTTTATGCCCTTCTAAGGCCATGGCTTGAGGCTACAAATTTGAAAGGAATGCCAGAGTACAAGCCACTAGTTTCTCTGTTTTTCGGTAAGTGGTTACGTGCCAGTGGCCGAGAGCAGGAAGCAAGAATAGCGTTAACTATATCTTTGACGGGCTTGAGAGCACAATATGAAAAGATGCCGTCCCCTCAATTAGGTATAAGAATTTTAAATCTTTTGACTGTGCTTGGTAAAACGAAAGAAGCGCAGGACTTTGCTGAGCAACTGGAAGGTGAAAACTATAATGCGCCTGTCTTTTATCATGAGATCTTTGCTGAGCTTGGGCACGCCGCGCTAAAAGAAGGCGATAACGCAAAACATATTGAATATCGAATTAAATCGTTGAATTGGGCGTTGAAACTACCCGATTATCAACAGCAAGCTATCGCCTACAGCAATTATGCTGTAGCGCTTCGCAA
This sequence comes from Alteromonas marina, assembly GCF_000808575.1. Lineage (GTDB taxonomy): Bacteria > Pseudomonadota > Gammaproteobacteria > Enterobacterales > Alteromonadaceae > Alteromonas > Alteromonas marina_A. Next base: position 3,897 of record NZ_JWLW01000033.1, on the reverse strand, counting down.
CAATAGGAATTATCAGGAGGCAGAGCAGGCTTTCCTGAATGGTTTAGCATGTGCGGAGCAAGCGAAGGATATCGCTCAAATTAACAGTATTAAGTTACGGATAGCGGAAAACGCTACGCTTGGCAACGACCCTGAAAAAGCGAGACGTTGGCTCAAGCAAATATCTGTTGAGGGGCTTCCATCTTTACAGCTATCGCGCTACCGAAAATTGGTAAAAGATAACGCACCGCATTAATCGTTAGGTTCATTTCGATTAGCTGCAGGCAAAATGCACGTTGCGGCACGCTTTTTATCTCAGCCGCACTTATTAGTATTTACGACGTTTCAGGCCTGTTTCAGCCAAAATTTTTGCGGAAATTTCCTCAATAGAATATTTAGTGCTGTTTAAAAACGGAATTTTTTCCTTTCTATACAGGTTCTCAACTTCACGAAGCTCCATCCTACATTGTGGTAGCGATGCGTATTTACTGTTTGCACGTCGCTCCGAACGTATTTGATGGAGTCTATCCGCTGCAATGGTTAACCCAAAGAGTTTATGTTTGTATCGTCGCAGAGCAGGGGGAAGCTTCAGCATGTCGCCCATGTCTTCTTCTGTAAAAGGGTAGTTCGCTGCTTTTATTCCGTATTGAAGGGCTAAGTAAAGACTTGTTGGCGTTTTACCCGACCGTGAAACGCCGGTAAGTATAATATCGGCTTCGTCGTAGTCTTTTAGGTTAGAACCGTCATCATTAGCCAATGCGTAGTTTACGGCTTCAATTCTAATATCGTAGGTGGTTTCGTGGATACTGTGTGTACGATGTTTTTCTGGTTTTGAAGGAACACCCAATACTTTTTCCAGTGGCGCTACGAATTGATCGAGAAAATTATAGTTAATGCCCACGGATTTAGAGATTATTTTGCGAATATCTACATTCACAATTGTATAAAAAACGAGCGGCCTCTCTCCGGTGTCTTGAAAACTTTCAGAAATTTGCTGTAAAACTTTGTGAGCTTGTTCCTCAGTTTCAACGAAAGGAATAGTGTTGTGATTGAAAGAAACAGGAAACAGAGAAAGCAGGGCGTGGCCAAAGACCTCTGCAGTGATGGCTGTACCATCTGAAATATAAAAAGCTGTGCGCACAACATATCCTTAACATTGGTGTAATTTTATTACAAAAGTAATAAAGGGTTTACTTTCTGAATTTCCCCATTCTAAGATGATTTCGTCGAAAAGCTACACGGTTCTTGTGAATGACGGCAAATTTCAAAGGTTTGCTGTCAAACGTAATGAACAGCGTTACTGATGGTTCTCACCATATATCGACAACAATTTGATGAGTTTCAGGTGATAAAAAGCACAAACCTGAAATTAACCTCATACCCTACACATAAAAAAGCTGGAGGCTTGGGCTGTGCAAGAATACGTACTTTGGTATCAAGAACTGGGCATGCATGATGTGGGTCGCGTAGGCGGCAAAAACGCATCATTGGGCGAGATGATTTCAAACCTGGCTAACGCCGGTGTGCAGGTGCCGGGAGGTTTTGCTACCACCGCCGAGGCATTTAATGAGTTTCTAGAGCAAAGTGGCCTAGAAGCGCGCATCCACGAAGTCTTAGACTCGTTAGACGTAGATGACGTAAACGCACTGACCGAAGCGGGTAAGAATATCCGCCAGTGGATTATCGACACACCTTTCCAAGGAAAGCTAGAAGAAGAAATCAAAACTGCGTTCATCACATTGCAGGGTGATGCAGGTGAAGAAGCGTCATTTGCCGTGCGTTCATCAGCCACGGCTGAAGATATGCCTGATGCATCTTTCGCAGGACAACAAGAGACTTTCCTAAACGTTAAAGGCTATGAAGCCGTGCTTGTGGCAATTAAGCACGTGTTCGCATCGCTGTTTAACGACCGCGCTATTTCATATCGCGTTCACCAAGGGTACGACCACAAAGGCGTGGCGCTATCTGCAGGCATTCAACGCATGGTGCGCAGTGATATCGCATCATCAGGCGTTATGTTTACTATTGATACAGAGTCTGGCTTTGAAGACGTTGTATTTATTACCAGCTCATTTGGTTTAGGTGAAATGGTGGTGCAAGGTGCGGTTAACCCTGATGAGTTTTATGTTCACAAACCAACACTTGATAAAGGCCTGCCTGCTATCGTTCGTCGTAACCTTGGTAGTAAGCTTACCAAAATGGTGTACTCAGATGATGAAGCACACGGTAAGCAAGTGTCTATTGTCGATATTGATGCAGCTGACAGCAAAACCTTCTCGTTGACTGATGACGAAGTGATGGAGCTTGCTAAGCAGGCGCAGATCATTGAAAACCACTACAAGCGTCCTATGGACATTGAATGGGCCAAAGACGGCGCAGACGGCAAGCTTTACATCGTACAGGCTCGCCCAGAAACAGTACGCAGCCGTGAAGACTCACAAAGCATTGAGCGCTTCCAGTTGAAAGGTCAAAGCAACATTGTTTGTGAAGGCCGTGCAATTGGTCACAAAATCGGTGCTGGTGTAGCGAAAGTGCTTGATTCAATTGAAGAGATGGACAAAATCCAGGCGGGTGATGTTCTGGTAACTGACATGACAGACCCTGACTGGGAACCTATCATGAAGAAGGCGTCTGCCATTGTTACCAACCGCGGTGGCCGTACGTGTCACGCAGCAATCATTGCGCGTGAATTAGGTATTCCTGCGGTTGTGGGTTGTGGTAACGCGACTGACAGTATCAAGAACGGCGACAAAATTACTGTATCTTGTGCTGAAGGTGACACTGGTTTTATCTACGGTGACGAACTAGAGTTCGACGTAGTGACATCACGCATTGATGCAATGCCTGACCTACCGCTAAAAGTGATGATGAACGTAGGTAACCCAGACCGCGCATTCGACTTTGCTCGCTTGCCAAACGCAGGTGTTGGTCTTGCTCGCCTTGAGTTTATTATCAACCGCATGATTGGTGTGCACCCTAAAGCACTACTTAATTTCGACAGTCAGCCTGAAGAGTTGAAAGAAGAAATTAGCGATATGATTGCAGGCTACGAGTCGCCTACGGAATACTACATCGAGAAATTGGTAGAAGGTATATCAACCATTGCTGCAGCGTTCTCGCCAGAGAAAGTCATCGTTCGTATGTCAGATTTCAAATCGAACGAATACTTTAACTTGGTTGGCGGCTATCAATACGAGCCTGACGAAGAGAACCCAATGTTGGGCTTCCGTGGTGCAAGCCGTTACATTTCTGAAGATTTCCGCGATTGTTTTGCTCTTGAATGTGAAGCAATTAAACGGGTTCGCAACAAAATGGGTTTAACCAATGTTGAGATCATGATCCCGTTCGTACGCACGCTAGAAGAAGGTCGTAAAGTTATCGAGCTTCTAGAAGAGCAAGGTTTGAAGAAAGGTGAAAATGGACTTCGCGTTATTATGATGTGTGAACTGCCATCAAACGCATTGCTTGCAGATAAGTTCTTAGACATTTTCGACGGTTTCTCTATTGGGTCTAACGACCTAACGCAGCTAACCCTAGGTTTAGACCGTGATAGCGGCCTTATTGCGCACTTGTTTGACGAGCGTGACGAAGCAGTTAAAGCATTGTTGTCAATGGCAATCCAGGCAGCGAAGAAGCGTGGAAAATACGTAGGCATTTGTGGTCAAGGTCCATCAGATCACGAAGACTTCGCCGCGTGGCTGGTACAAGAAGGGATTGATTCGGTATCACTTAACCCTGATACCGTGGTTGAAACCTGGCTTTACCTGGCTGAAAAGCACGGCTAATTACGTAGCTCAGATGTGAAGGCGAGATAGGGTCAGAACTATCTAATTTTCCATCTAACGTCGTGTTATGTCACGATGTTACCGCTTTGATACTATTGAAAAAGAGACCATAAGGTTAATGCCAGTCAGTTAA
>NZ_JWLW01000032.1 GCF_000808575.1 Alteromonas marina | reverse complement strand
GGGATCCCTCAGACTCTGACTCCATTAGACTTTAGCAATCTCCACCACCGCCATCACTGCCGCAAGATGAGCTTGAGCTACTGCTTGGCGTATATATCGCTGAAGCCCCATCGCTTTGAGAACCTGACGTGCCGCCGCGATTTTTGGAAATAAACGTAATTAAGAACATCAACGCACATAGCGAAATAATAGCGATAGATGCTTTCCACTCACCGGTTATAGCTCCGCTGTAACACGAGTACACAGCCACGGCTAAACTAACAAGCCTTATTAGTAACCTCATAACGATCTCCTTTTTACCAGAAGGCATTAGGGGCAAATGTACTCTGCCCCCATTATTGGGTGGTTATTTAACGATGGTCATCTCTTCAATTAGGTTTGTAGCACCGTCAACGTATTCCATCACCCATAACATGTAGCGCGTGTCTACATGGATGGTACGGGTTGTTTTCGGGTCAAAGTCCCAGTCAGAATTAACACTCTCGAACGTACCGTCAAACAACAGACCGATGAGCTCTGCTTTTGCGTTAAGCGTTGCTGAGCCTGAGTTACCACCTGTTGAGTCTAAGTCCGTAAGGAAGTTAACCGGTACGCTATTGATGTCTTCAAGCTTGTATGGACCGTACTGTTTGTCTTCAATAAGCTCAAGCTGTTTTTGAGGTGAGTCGAATGGTGTCTCGCCCGTGTCTTTTTCGGTAATACCTTCAAGACGAGTAAACGGCTCGTAAATTAGGCCGTCTTTTGGCGAGCCGCCCATTACGTTACCGTAAGTCACACGAAGCGTACTGTTAGCATCCGGGTAAGCAAGGCTACCCAAAGATTTTTGCCATTCGATAATCGCACTCATGTATTTAGGGCGAAGTGCAGCAGCTTTACCGCTAAGTGTTTTGCTTTTATCTTCAATCGCCATTTCGGTATCAAATAACGCAACGGCAAGTTTAATGAATGGGTCGCTGCTGTTTTCAAAATCAGCACGGCTTGCGGTTAACCATTTTAAACGCTCTTTCGTGCTGGTAAGTGAAGTATTGTCGTAAAACGCTTTTAACTTCTTCTGAAGCATTTTTCCGTCAGTATCACCATCAATGCCTATTGCTTTATCGAACGCGGCTACTCGGTTTTCTTCAGGCTGTTCAAGGTACATACTAATCATTTTTTGCCAAACGGCCTGATCAACTAACGGATCAAAGCGACGCTCAATGCGCTCTACGCCTTCTTTCAGACGAATTTGATCGCGCTCCTGAAAACCAGATTCACGTTCTGCGTCCGGCTTTTCTTTTTCGATGGCATTGCGATAAAGGGTTTGGGCTGACGACAAGAGTTGTGCACGACTTAGGTTGTTGTACCAGAAATTTTGCTTGTTCATTTGCATTTGTTCAGCACTAACCGCATCAAGATCGGCAAGTGCTTGCTTCATTTCACTCTTACCGTTTTTATCAAGCCATGCAGCTAGTTGCTCTTCACGCTCAGCGCGACGTGGAACAAGTCCAACGCGTTTAGCGCCTGAAAGCTGACCCAACGTATTTTTGTGAAAGTTGTTAAGGCCCGCTAACAATGCTTCGTATTTGATACGCGCATCGCTGCCTTCTTCAGATGCACTTTCAATAGTCTTGATCCACGCGTCTACCAGTTCAAGGTAAGTGGGATATAACCAATCAAACGTGTACGACACTTGTGATAAACGTGCATAGCGATTAGTAGAGCCAGGGTAGCCCGCTGCCATAACAAAGTCGCCGTCTTCAAGCCCAGCTGCCGAAACTTTTAAGAAATGGTCAGGTTTAAACGGCACGTTCTCTTCACTGTAATCAGCGGGTTTACCGTCTTTACCCACATAAGCACGATAGAAAGAGAAGTCGCCCGTATGACGAGGCCACATCCAGTTATCTACATCACCGCCGTATTTCCCTATAGAGTCAGCAGGTGCATAGGCTATACGCACGTCACGGATTTCCATTTGCTTTATAAGCTTATATTCAAGGCCTTGGAAAAATGAAGGAACAGAACAGCGGAAGCCTGCTTCAGATTCACATTCTGCAATGAGTGCTTTGCGATTAGCTTCGATAAGGTCGTAGCGCTCTCGTCCTTGAACATCATCATCGATACCGCCAATAACTTTGTCGGTTACGTCAGAAAAATCTACCGTAACGAACATGCGAGTACCCGGTGCTGCGGGTAGCTCGTCACCAATTTCTTTAGCTAGAAAACCGTCTTTTAAGTAGTTATTTTCTGGGGTGCTGTTGTATTGTACTGAACCACGTGCGCAGTGGTGATTGGTAACTGCCAAGCCTTTGTCAGACACAAACGATGCTGAACAACCGCCAAGAGAAACAATAGCGCCCATTGGAAACGCGGTTAAGTCGTTAATACTACTTGCAGGAATTGCCAAACCTGTTTCTTTTAAATCGCCAGCAATTGAAGGGAGCTGTTCTGGCGTGAACATGCCTTCCTTAGCATGTACCTGCATAGCACTACCTAGTAATGCGGCAGAAATACAAAATACACTTACTTTAGACATCAGTGATCCTTGTTCTTGTCGTTAATCTCATTGTTATAAATAAATCGTAATAAATACCAAGTTAACGTGAACGTCAACATGGTTACAGTGTAACGATAATCTTGTGTACGCCCTATAAAAAAGCGAACAGAGCAGAGTGTAAATTTGTTAAGAAGTGTGACTAACTGCCGCTGACAGCAGAGAAAAGCGGGTTTATCGCATAAAAAAAGAAGTTACTAATTCAAATGGAATAAAAAAGGCAGAGTATCAACTCTGCCTTTTAGTTTTCAGAAATCGTTAGTTAACGCTTAAAGCACTGACACTAATGCTTTTGCTAGTGTTTCTACGTTTTCTTGGTTGATGCCCGCAATGTTTACGCGGCTTGAATCAACAAAGTAGACACTGTGCTTTTCACGTACTTCTCGCACTTGCTCAGGTGTGATACACAAGAATGAGAACATACCTTTTTGATCGTTTACGAAACTAAAGTCTTTAGGAGAGCCATTATCATGAAGGTTTTGAACTAGCATTGCACGGAGTGATTTCATGCGATCGCGCATTTCGTTCACTTCAGATACCCACTCGTTGTTAAGGGCTTCGTCAGCTAGGATAATGTCTACCAACGCGCCGCCGTAGCTCGGTGGCATAGAGTAGATACCGCGCGCGATTGACTGAATTTGACCCTGTGCAATTTTACGGGTCGCTGAATCTTCAGTGATAATAGCTGCTAGACCAACACGCTCGCGGTAAAGCCCAAAGTTTTTAGAACAAGACGCCGCTACAATTACTTCTGGAAGATTCTCGACCAACAAACGCATACCGTATGCATCTTCGTCTAAGCCTTCACCGAAGCCAAGATAAGCCACGTCGATGAAAGGCAAAAACTCACGCTCTTTCGCTACTTCGAGTACTTCATCCCACTGCGCGTTAGTAAGATCTGCACCTGTTGGGTTGTGACAGCATCCGTGAAGAAGAACGATATCGCCTTTTTCAGTTTTGCGAAGGGTTTCCATCATCGCGTCGAAACGAATGCTTGCTGACGCTTTATCGAAGTACGGATAGGTTTCAATTTTAAGGCCCGCAGAGCCGATAAGTGGAATGTGGTTTGCCCACGTCGGGTCGCTTACCCAAACTTTTCCATTTTCGTTACAACGAACTAGTAGCTCTGAAAGAATACGCAGTGCGCCACAACCACCGGGTGCTTGAACGGCGGCAACGCGGTCTGCAAGAAGTACTGGGCTATTCTTACCTAAAAGCAAAGACAACATACCGTCAATAAAACCTTGGTTGCCTTGAGGCGTGATGTAGGTTTTGCTGGTTTCTTTGTCTAAAAGCACTTTTTGCGCTTTTGCGACACTTGAAAGAATAGGGGTATTACCTTGCTCATCTTTATAAACGCCAACACCTAAATCTATTTTATTTGGGTTGGTGTCTTCACGAAAAGCAGCTGACAGGCCAAGAATTGGATCTGGGGCGAGATGGGGTAATACTTCAAACACGATATGTCCTCACGTTACGTTGGTGTGCAATAATTAGCAGGCAGGCATTATGCCACCGATGGTAGAAAAAACGACCCCTAAAGGTTGAAAATATTTCAATTAATCTGCTTTATAAAACGTAAACGAAAGTTTCATTTCAAAAATGCCCTAAATTGAAAAAGAAAAAGCACGAGTTTCCAGTGTTTCACCTCTATCTGAAAAACGTCGTTCTTTCCAGGTCAATGTATTGTTCTTATCTACCAGAAGCAGCGTAGAAGTCCGCGTACCGTATTTTTCGGTTTGAATGAAAATGGAAGATAACGCCTTTTCCCATTCATAACCTATTCCCGTGTCGGGTAGGTGTGCATCCTCTGCTTTATTTTCGTGGCGCAGAATATCAAATAAATCGTCATCATTGATTGTGCTTTGCTGCTCAATGTAATCACTTAAGGCAGTAACCCCTTGGGTGACTTTTGGCCATGGCGTAGCAATATCAGCATTTGACAACCCATACACGCCAGTATCAATTGAGTGGGTCGAATTGTTTACGTTGTTGTAAACCTGAAGCGCATTTACATTACCAAATAGTAAATTATAGCCGTTGTATCGCTGGCGCGTTTTTTCAAGCTTAGCTAAATATGCTGACTGTTCTGCATTGCCTTTTGGGGCTGGGCTTTGCTCTAACCAGTTGGCAACTAATTCACCGCGGGATACTGCATTCTTATTGATGTTGTGTGGGTCTCTTACATTGGTAAGTGCAGCGATGTCGCCGTTACGCGTAACACCCATCCAAGTGCCGCCAGCTTCTAAATCCTGCCCAGCAAGTAAGTGCGGGTGGTTTTCCCAAAATGTTGAAGGTGCAGTCGGTCTTGCGTAAAACTCGTCTCGATTCGCTGCAATGAGCAGTGGGTAGTCATCTCGCATCTTGTTTGCGATAAATAAAATACACATAGTTCACCTAGTGTCCTTTCTTAACTCGTTCTATACACACCGTTTTACCACCTGCTTTAACAATTGTGTTACATTTACGTCTTGATTACTCTTCGTCAATGTATGCGCAGTTTAATGTGTTGCTCTTTAAGACAATATGCGGGTATAAAACAGAAAAAGAAAGCTTGAGGGTCAATGAAGTATTGAAAGCAACTTGCCGATAATGCCATGCCGATGTAGCTCACCAATATATTAAGCCCTAGACAAAGCCCCAAAAACAATAAACAGAGTATAATAAAAATGAGAAAACCCTCGAATTCTAATAACCATTCTCAATTAGCTAGTAAAGTCATTGTGGGAAACGATATCCCGAGAAAATGGCCAAATTGGTTGTCGTCGTTTGCCGCATGGGTGCTCACGAAAAGAGGCTGGCAAGTAGAAGGCGAACTCATAAATCATAAAAAAGCTATATTAGTGGTAGCACCGCATACATCAAACTGGGACTTCTTTATTGGTTTATTCGTGGTTTTTGCTTTTAAGTTAAACATTAATTTTTTTGGCAAACACACCATATTTAAGCCACCGCTAGGTGCAATTGTAAAAAGGCTAGGGGGCATTCCCATTGAAAGAAGCAAAGCCCACGGCGTGGTCACCTCTATTGCGAATAAAATTAAAGAGGCTGATCAGCTTATTCTTGCTTTAGCGCCAGAAGGAACTCGGAGCCCCATTTATCCATGGAAAATGGGGTTTATGCATATTGCACAACAAGCTGAAATTCCTATCCAAGCCATAGGTTTGGACTACGCTAAAAAAAGAATTGTATTGGGGCCGATTATTCAGAAAGTGACTAATATAGATGAACAAATGCAAACTATTTATTCGTTTTATGATAATGTTTGCGCAAAATATCCTAAAAACTGCATTATAAAGCCATAACCATTTGTGTACGTGGTATGTATGTATCAGTCTTAAATAGACTAATACAGTGCGTATTTGGTTAGGTCGCAAACATCTATTTTCGGAGCTTCACCCGTGACAAAATTGGGATTCACAACCCGTCAGGTACATTCTGATCGCATGCTAAATACCCCGGAACATGGTGGTGTACACAGCAGCACATCTAATTCGGTTCTTTTTGAGTTTAAAGATGCGCAAGGCATTATAGATGCGTTTCAAGGCAAGCGCGCCGCTCACGTCTATTCTCGTTCTTCTTCGCCTTCTGTGGCTGCACTGCAAAATATGCTCAACGATTTAGAAGGCGGAGTAGGTACGCTGTGCTACTCAACGGGTATGGCGGCCATAAGCAGTTCTTTATTCGCTTTGTTAAAGTCGGGCGATCATTTAATCGTAAGCCAATACCTTTTCGGCAACACAAGAAGCTTTTTCGAAACGATAAAAGATTTCGGTGTGCAGGTTACGTTCACTGATGTGACCGACATTCAGCAAGTCAAAGAAGCTTACCAGCCGAACACAAAAGGTGTTTACACAGAAACCGTGGCAAACCCTGTAACACAGGTCGCCGACCTTCACGCAATTGGTCAATTCTGTGAAGAAAAGCACATGCTGTTTATCGTTGATAACACTATGACACCGCCACCAGTTTTCTATGCAAAAGACGTTAAGGCGTCGTTGGTGTTTTGCTCGCTGACAAAATATATTGCGGGTCACGGGAATGTCTTAGGCGGTGCAGTTGTCGATACGGGCAACTTCGACTGGACAAAGTTTGAAAACCTAAAGCCAGCCTATCAGGTTGCAGATACAGCGCAGTGGGGCATTACTCAAATCAAAAAGAAAGGGCTTCGTGATTTAGGTGCTACATTGGCGCCACAGTCAGCGACGGCTATCGCTTTGGGCATGGAAACCTTAGATCTGCGTCTATCTCGAAGTCAACACAATGCTATGCAGCTAGCAACTTTCCTTGATAATCACCCAAAAGTATCTAAAGTGTTTTATCCTGGGCTTGCTGACCATCCACAGCATTTTATGGCACGGGAATACCTAAACGGTGGCTACGGAGCAATTTTAAGCTTTGATCTAATTGATGGTGCGGATCCAGTGGCCTTTCTAAACGAAATGCAGCTGGTTATTTGTGCAACCCACCTAGGTGATAATCGTACGCTGGCGCTACCTGTTGCACCTACGATTTATTTCGAGAACACAGCAGAAGAACGTGAGTTAATGGGTATTTCCGATACCATGTTACGTATTTCGGTAGGTATTGAAGATACACAAGATCTGATTGCAGATTTCGAGACCGCGCTAGACACGATTTAGATAGCGATTAGTTGTGTTAGAGTACAGAAAAAGGGGCTTTCGCCCCTTTTTAATTTAAGCCAGTTGCCTTTTGCTACATATCATTCAAAAAGCGTTCTCTGTAACTCATTAGTCGAAACCAAGCGTGATTTGGCCACGAATTTCACCACTAGGGAATGCGTCTGAGTGGAAGTTTGTGTAAAGACCTCCGTCAGCCATCACGCCCATTTGATCGGCCGTTAGCGTTGTATTAGCTGGCACAGACCACACACCATCGGTACCACCAGTGAGCCCCAGTAACACACCACCATTTACACCGGCTTCACCTTCGTGAATATGCGCCATAGTTGCTGTCATACCAGTAATGGTTACGCTTCCTGACAATGCACCTGTAGATGTATTCAGAGTAAATGCGCCAGCACCGCTTGCCGTTGTAGTAACAGCGGGAACTTCCTGCAGGCCATCGGCAATGATGCCGTACACTTCAATGTTGTCAGGCGTAATCTGACCTCTAATTTCACCGCCAGTATTGGCTGCTGTGTGCACATTCACATAATGGCCGCCTGATAGAAGTTGCGTAGCTGTGGCTTCATCAAGCATCAAGCTACCGTCGGTCATCCACACGCCAGCTGTCTCTTCGCTTTCGACTAACGCCTCTAGCACAGGGCCATTTACACCAGCGAAGCCAGTGTGAATATGTGCCATAGTCGCATTTTCGATGGTCGTTACCGCTACAAGAGAAACATTATTATTGGTCGTATCGAAAAGGGCATAGCCAGAGCCCATTGCCATAGTATCTACTGCTGGTACTTCTTGACTGCCGCTTAGCGAGAATGTTACTACCGCTGTTGTGTTTGGAACTATTTGGCCACGGACTTCACCGCTAGGATTAGCTGTAGTGTGAACATTTAGATACCATTCACCACTGGTCAGTGCATCTAGGTTACTCGGCGAAATGTTAGTTTCAGCTAAAACATACGTACCATTGCCAGCATCAGTTAGTGGGAAAGCAACCGGGCCGTTCATACCAATGCCGCCATCATGCACGTGTACACCAGTAACGTCAGTTAGGCCTGAAACATCAACGCTTACGCTAAATGCAGGCAAATCTTCGTCAATTTCAACCACTGCTGTTGCAGTAGACATAGTATCAACTGCGGGTACCTCTTGTGAGCCACTTAAACTTACGTTGTAAGTCATATCTGCATTAAAAGCAGGTGGAGGTGGCGCAAGCCCATCAAGCAATGCTAGTTGAGGCAAGTCGCCTTCCATTGCGCCATCTAGTGCGATAGCAGTGTAAATCTCACCATTCTCAAGCGTTAAAACACCTGTTTCGATTGCCGCTGTTTTGGTGCCCGTTGGTGTAACCGTAACTACGTAGTCACCTTCTGCAAGGCTTACATAACCTGTTTCTACGAGTTCGCCAGTTTCATAAGCAATATCGGAAAACACTGGGTCTTCCGCGTCAATTTCACCATCTGCAGTTACGTATATATCTACGTTACCTGCTGAAGGTGAAGCATGTACGATTCGTACTTTTGCTTCTGTCGCAATTGAGCGAGGCATATCAACTAATACGTCTAATTCTGGGGCAGAAAGTACGTTGTTTGCAATGGCGGTATAAGACATGCCTATCTCTAGCGTCAACTCAGCATCGTCAATTGCTACAAAACTGTTGTCGTTATCGGCTACAACATCAATTAAGTAATCACCTTCCGCAACAGACAAATAGTCTGTGGTTCGGGGGAACTGAATGCCGTCTACTAGCACAATTTCGTTGTTAGCAATAACGTCCACCGCTGGCGCGTCGCTGATACCATGTACCACGCGTATTTCGGCACCTGCTTCTGCATCCCAAATTTTGAAACTGCTGTCACCGTCTGCGGCCAAAAGTGTTACTGGTGAATCACCTGTGCCCACATTATTGGTAGCGGCAATAAGCAAATCAGCACCGTCTGCAAGGTTTACTGTCCCAGAGTCGTATACAACCGTTGTCTCACCGGCAGGTGTAATACGAATTTGATAATCGCCTGCAGGTACTTGAATTAAATCAGTTGCGTCAGTAAATTCCGCGGTGACTAGTGGCTGTTCAGCGGTAATATCTGCTTCTGGCGCAGTAACATAGATATCAACCATTGGCGCCATAGATGCTGCATGAACAATCTGCACTTGGGCGTTGCCAGCTTCCACTGCGGTTTCCATGCTCGTGACCGTGAGTAACGATAAGGTTTCGTCAGAAACATTTCCAACGGCGAAAATATCGTAATTCACATCTGCTTCTAACGTGACGTCGGCCTGCAGTACTTCAGCGTTTTCACCAGGGAGAATACCAGTTACCCCAATGTCGTACGTACCCGTTTCAACTTCAAAACGCGATGAAGCGACCTGATAATCAACATTTTCCAAACCATTCAGAATCGCGTCATTAGCGGTGACATTGACCATAGGAGCGTCAGATGCCGCGTGGACAACGCGAACGTTTGAATACTCAATAACGGGGGCGGGAACTTCAACGACTTCATCATCGTCATCATCAGAGCAACCGATTAAAAATAGTGGTACTATTGAACATGCAAGGAGCGCTTTGGTCCTTCTCATTTTTTGTATCCTCTTAATTGTGTTGTGGCAAACTCGGTTACGCTGAGCAAATACAAGAAGATCATCCTCCTTGCAACATTAACGCAATGTAATGTTTACAGAATTTTTACAAATACGTTGTTAGTACAAATTTGTTCTACAAAATAGAACGAAGTCTTCATGTTTTTGATATTTTCATCCAACCTAATTGCCCTAAAATACGTTTAGATTATCGAAACAACGAATCAATGGAGTTCGGCATGAAAACAGTGTTAGCTATATTTTCTAGCCTTAGCGGCAGTCAGGGTAATTCTTCAAAATTAGCAAATGAGTATCTTTCAAAAATTGAAAGCAATGACTCTGTGCGTGTTAATCGTGTAGACGTGGCAAAACTTGCGTTACCACATCTGACAGGTGAAGAAATGCAGGCGTGGATGACTGAGGCTTCTGAAAGAAATGAATCTCAACACGCATTGGCAAAAATTTCTGACGACATTGTTGAAGCGGTCAAAGCGGCTGACGAAATTGTGTTGGCAGTGCCTATGTACAATTTTGGCATTCCTTCAAGTCTAAAAGCCTACTTCGATCGCATAGCGCGAGCAGGTGTAACTTTTAAATATACTGAGACAGGACCTGTAGGTTTGCTAGAAAATAAATCAGCGACTGTTTTTGCCGCGCGTGGTGGTGTGTATGCAGGTTCAGACTTTGATACGCAAACGCCGTATTTAAAACACTTTTTAAATTTTGTTGGTATCAGTGACGTAAAATTCGTTTACGCTGAAGGACTTAACATGGGCGAAGAGCAAGCAAACAAGGCTTTTTCTGAAGCAAGCGAAAAAATTATTGAACTAACCAACAACTAAACACACTAAATTAATGCAGTTAGCTAAAACGTAGGAAGTATGTTTTCAGCTAAAAGTGTGTTCCAAGTTGAGTGTGCTTGATTGCCCCGCGTATTACGCGGGGCTTTTTTATGTATGGTATTTATACTCGCGTTTAGTGAAACCCAAAAACGATATGAATACCGGTTGCCTTATTCGCTTTTTAGCAGTGCCTCTATGTCAGCAATAAAAGCCGGATCAGTAGGCTTTGTTGAGCTAGGGTAGTGGGTAATTTGTTTACCTGAACTGTCAATAAGGTACTTGTTGAAATTCCACGATGGCGCTTTGCCAGTGGCGGTTTTTAGCATTCTATACATAGGATCGGCGTCTTCGCCTTTTACCGATATTGGTTCAAACATCGGAAACTTTACACCGTATGTCAATTCACACAGTTCCGCCGTTTTGCCTTCATCATTATCTTCTTGATTGAAATCGTGCGACGGGAAACCTAGCACTACAAAGTCTTTATCTTTGTAGTCACTGTACAACGCTTCTAAGCCTTCAAATTGGGGCGTATAACCGCAATAGCTAGCAGTATTGACTACCAGTAGAGTTTTCCCCGCGTATTCGTCACACAAGTTCACCGTTTCTTGAGAATTGAGTTTACGCTTCATAAACTTAAGTACGCTGGGGCACTCATTCGCAAAGCCAGTAGACGTAAAAAAGCTCAGCGCAAGTAACGCCGGTATAAAACCTTTCGCTTTCATAGTGTTTTACCTCATCAGTTAATTTTTGTTATTTTGTTCAGGTCGACAGACCACGTTTCCAAACCATAAACGCAAAACGCATACGTTTGGTTCACTATCTCAATCGATGAACGTTAGCGCTTTAGTTGTTGCTCTGCGTATAATGTTACCGTTTTTTAAATAACAACGACTTAAAATAATGAAAAAATATTCTTCTTTACTCATCGCGGCCAGCGTAACTTTTGCGTTGGGCGGATGTGCAAGCACCACTAACGAGCCATCTAACCAAACCACGTCTACATCGCTTCCTGCTGCCACAGTTCAGCAAACCGTTACTCCAGATGTCGCGCCTCAGAACAGCGCACAAAATGGTGAAATTACTTTAAAGCAAATAATGTCAGACCCTCAATGGATGGGCGCGCTACCCGAAGGTATGGGATGGTCGGTCAATGGCGATAAAATTGTTTTTGAAAAAGAAAGACAGAATAGCGTGTTAACAGATGTTTATGTTGCTGAACTTGCTAACCCAGCAAACGCAGTAAAAGCGCCATTATCAGATTTACATAAGTACCGATTTGACGAACGTGTAGTAAGAGATGACGGGGTTATTGCCTATTCATTTGAAGACAGTGTTTATGTGCAATTTACCAACGGTGAGACCGTGCGTATCGCTCGTGGCGGGAATGCGCTGTCAACGCTTTCATTTATGACTGATGGCCGCTTAATGGCGTTAAGCGGTAACAAATTTATTGCTATAGACCTATCTAACGGCACCCGCGAAGAATTGTTGAGCTGGGAGTTTAGCGACGAACCCAAAGCGGTTGAGCCGCCTAAAGATTATATTGCCGAGCAGCAACAGTCGCTGGTGGAATACATCAAACTACAGCGGAAAAACAGACAAGAAAAAGACGAAGCGCATAAAGCGTTGGCCAAAGAAAACAGCAGTGTAGCACCTACGCCGTTTTACTTTGATAAGTCGCATCGACTAGCGGGTATTAGCGTATCACCTGCAGGTAACTTCGCGGTAGTAGCCACTACGGAAAGTAAGCCGACTCGCGATGACAGCGATATCATGCCACACTACATTCAAGAAGACAGCCGCATTGCAGCGAAGCCGGTACGCCAACGAGTTGCAGATGCTGAATCGGTGAATCACGTGCTGTGGCTGCTTAATTTGAAGACAGGTGAGAAGAGTGAGCTTAAATACTTTAATTTGCCTGGCTACAATGACGACGTACTTGCTGACGTAAAAGCAGAAAACGCGAAGGCAAAAGGCGAGACCTATGAAGTTAATCGTTTGCCGCGCGACATTACCTTACTGCAAAGCTGGTACTGGACTAAGCCTTCTATTCGCTGGCACAAAAACGGTAACGCCGTTGCCGTTATGCTAGAAGCATGGGACAACAAAGACCGCTGGATTGCAACGGTCGACTTAGCGAATAAAACGCTAGAAAACCAACATAGGCTTCATGACGATGCTTGGGTAAACTACCGTTTCAACGCGTTTGATTGGCTAAATGACAGCGAGACGCTTTACTATCAGTCTGAGCATACTGGTTACTCTCACTTATACGTCCAAAAGCCTGGCGAGAAGCCAGTCGCGCTAACCAGCGGCCGTTTTATTGTTGACGATTTAACGCTTTCTAGCGATGACAACTATATCTACTTTAAAGCAAACATGGAGCATCCGGGGCTTTACGAAGTTTATCGTGCAGATTTAAGCGACAATACCATCGATACCATGACTGATTTGAATGGTATGACAGACTACTCACTTAGCCCTGATGGTAAAAATTTGCTGCTAAGCCATAGCAAGGTGAATCAGCCACAAGAGCTTTACGTTAAGCCAGCAAACGAAACAACAGCGGCAAAGCAAATCACGCAAAGCACCAGTGCTGATTTTAATGCACTTCCATGGGCGGTGCCTAACATCGTTGCTATTGAATCGTCGCATACCGATGCACCTATTTACGCACGAGTATATTTACCGGAAAATTACGACAAGTCGGCACCAAATAAAGCGGTAGTGTTTAATCACGGTGCAGGCTATTTGCAAAACGCCCACATGGGGTGGTCTGGTTACTTCCGAGAGTACATGTTCCACAGCATGCTCGTGCAGCAAGGCTATGTCGTACTAGATATGGACTATCGCGCGAGTGCTGGCTACGGACGCGATTGGCGAACCGCTATTTATCGTCAAATGGGTACGCCTGAAGTGCAAGATTTGCGTGATGGTGTTAACTGGCTTGTTGAAAATGCAAATGTAGATCGTGAGCGTATTGGCACATATGGCGGTTCATACGGCGGCTTCTTGACCTTTATGTCTATGTTTACCGCGCCAGACCTGTTTGCGGCAGGTGCAGCACTTCGTCCGGTAACCGATTGGGCCCATTACAACACGCCATATACGGCAAACATACTGAATACGCCTGATATTGATCCCATCGCTTTTGAGCGTAGCTCGCCAATTTATTTCGCAGATGGGCTAGAAAAGCCGTTACTTATCAATGCGCCTATGGTTGATGACAATGTGTTTTTCCACGACACCGTGCGATTGGTACAGCGCCTTATCGAGCTTGAAAAGGAAGATTTTGAAACGGCTATTTATCCGGTAGAGCCACATGGCTTCGTACAACCAAGCTCTTGGCTTGATGAATACCGCCGTATCTATAAGTTATTTGAAGAAAACTTATAAGCAAAGCCTTTACTTGAATCGCCCAACGTCTAAGAAGCGGTGGGTTGCTCATAAAGTAATAGTCATACAGCAAAAGGCCCAAATTCAATGAATTCGGGCCTTTTTTTAAATCTTCATTGTTTGCTTCAGCACATTTTATCTGTTTTAACGAATTAAAATGCGCAAAAAGAATGACGCTATATCGCTCGAGTTTCTATTTTCTTTTCGCCGTAATAAACATAAGTAAAAAGATTGCGATACCCGTAAGCGCACCGAATAAATGCGCGTCTACGGCAACTTTTGCGTCAATCAGGTTTGCAACTTGTTCACTACTACCGTCAATTTGTTCGTATCCCACCTTGATGGCTAGTCCTATAAGCAATAACCAACCCGACTTCATTTTCTCTTTTATATCAACACAGGCACCCCATGCGAAAATTCCGTGTAGTGCGCCTGACAAACCCGCGTACCATATTAGATCTGGAGAAAAGAAATAAAGCCCGACACTGGTTCCTAAGCAGCACCATACAAAAACTTTTAAGTACAAACCAAGGCGATAATGTTCACCGTGTAGTGCCCATAAAAGCGCCAGGCCTGCTAAATTTAAAAGTAGGTGGTAGCCATTGGTGTGCACGATATTTCCGCTGACTATACGCCAGGTTTCTAAACCTTGAATGGCATACCTGTCGTAAGCCAAATAATTGCCAGACATGGGCTCAAAGAAAAACGCGACAACGGAGCATAGCGCTACAAATAAAGGACCAGCGCTATACTTAAGCGAAAACGGCAGTGACATCATCAGTGTTAGTTATTTTTGAATTTCGAATTTGCTGGCTATGATACAGAAATTGCCAACGCGGTGAAAACTGAAGTACACCTAAAATAAAAAAGACGACAGTAAAGGAGTAATTATGTCTTACATTATTACCGAAACAAACCAGCAATGCTTAACCATTACGCTTAACCGTACCGATAAAAAAAATGCATTAACGCGGGACATGTACCAAGAAATGGCGAACGCCATATTAGGTGTTAAGAACGATGGCTCAACCAAAGTGGTGGTCATTAAGGGCGCGGGCGATTGTTTTACTGCAGGGAATGACATTGGAGACTTCGCACAGCAACAAGATCACGCTCAGGTGCCAGAAACAGCTGCGTTTATGCGCGCTCTGGCGGCGTGTCACTTGCCGGTTATTGCGCAAGTTCACGGGTTGGCAGTGGGCATAGGCACAACGCTTTTACTTCACTGCGATTTTGTCTACGCCACTCCAGATACCCGATTTGTTCTACCATTCATCAACTTAGGGCTTGTTCCTGAATATGCATCAAGTTATCTTTTGCCTAAGGTTGCCGGTCATATAAAGGCGGCAGAGTGGCTAATGCTGGGCGAACCCTTTACCTCTGCTGATGCTTATCAATTTGGTATTCTGACAAAAATTGTCGACGCTCATGAAATAGATCAAACGGTTCAAACTACGGTAGAGAAACTCGTCGCCAAGCCTTCATTTTCGCTTAAACAAACAAAAGCGCTATTAAAAGGTGACGGAGAGCGAACAAACCAACAAATGAACGAAGAGTTTGATATATTTTTAGAAGCGTTGGGCACAACCGCAGCTCAAGAAGCGTTTGATGCGTTTCTTAAAAAACGCCCAATAAACCCCGAAAAATTTAAATAAGAGGAAGTATTATTTTGAGACGCAGTGCTTTTTTCAGAGCTTCAGTGGTAACTCTTGCATTATCTAGCTGTTTTATTTTTGGTGCGAACGCGAAGCAAACGCGTGAAGTTGGAGAACCAGAAGCGGCAACAGGCTACATAGAGAAAAAGGCATTTGAAGCCAAAGATTATATGGTTGTAGCGGCAAACCCCTATGCGTCTTGGGCGGGAAAGAATATTTTAGAAAAGGGCGGCAGTGCAATCGATGCAGCGGTAGCTGTGCAATCGATGCTCTCGTTGGTTGAACCACAATCGTCAGGCATCGGTGGTGGTGCATTTATCCTTTATTGGGATAATAAAAACAAAGTACTTCATACCTTTGACGGCCGTGAAACTGCACCGAAAGCAGTCAATTCTCATTGGTTTATTGAAGGTAATAAGCCAATGCGCTGGTTAGATGCCGTAGTAGGTGGTAAGTCAGTTGGCGTGCCTGGTGCAGTAAAAGCGCTAGAAATGGCTCAGGGCGAGTTCGGCAAGTTGCCTTGGAATACGCTGTTCGACGATACAATCAAAACAGCAGAAGACGGCTTTAAAGTATCGCCGCGTTTAGCCAAACTTATTGCATTAGACTATCACCCGGGGCTGAAAACCTTTCCTGCAAGCTCTACTTACTTCTTCCCAGCAGGTCTGCCGTTAAAAGAAGGCACGGTCAAGAAAAACAAGAAGTTAGCTAAAACTTTAAGAGGTATTGCAGAAAAGGGCAGCGACTATTTATTGAAAGGCGAGGTCGCTGAAAAAATAGTAAAAGCGGTAAACAGCGCTGAAATCAACCCGGGGCAGATGACGTTAGAAGACTTAGCAAGCTACGAGCCTGTAAAGCGTGAACCTGTTTGTGGGATATATCACGAAAAGCGTATCTGCGGTATGGCACCACCTAGCTCTGGTGGTGTGAACGTTTATCAAATTCTAAAAATGTTAGAAGGTTTTAACCTTAGTCAATACGCACCGGATTCAGTAGAATTTGCCAACCTGTATACGCAAGCAAGTGCGCTTTCATATGCCGATCGCGAGAAGTTTATAGCAGATAGCGATTTTACTAACCTACCATTTGCGGCCATGATCAACACAGCATATCTTCAGCGCCGTGCCGAGAGTATTGCTGTTGATAAAGAGTGGCGCCGCAAACGCGCGGGCAACCCCTACGCCGATGCGAATGTAGCACTTGGTACGTCAATGGAGCTGCCCAATACCTCACACGTTTCTATAGTAGACAAAGAGGGCAATGCAGTATCAATGACTACCAGCATTGAATTTATGTTTGGTTCTGGGATTATGGTAGAAGGCTTCCTGCTTAATAATCAGCTTACCGACTTTTCATTTTCACCAACCAAAAACCGTTTTCCTGTACCAAATCGCGTAGAGCCTGGTAAACGCCCTAGAAGCGCGATGAGCCCTACAATGGTGTTCGACAAAGAAGGGAACCTTGAGGTTGTTGTAGGCTCGCCGGGCGGCTCTAGAATTGTAAGCTACGTCGCTCAAACCCTAATTGGAGTTTTAGACTTTGGCTTGGATATTCAGCAGGCCATCAATCTTCCTAAAATTACTAATAGAAACGACTATACGGCGTTAGAAAAGGGCACACCGATAGCTGAGCTTGAAGAGCCATTAAAGGCACTTGGCCACAATGTTAAAGTGGTGGATTTAAACAGCGGTCTTCACGGCATTCAGTTTAAATCAGGTAAATTAATTGGCGGCGCAGATCCTCGCAGAGAAGGCATTGCAGTAGGGCGCTAATTTGGTATTTGCCTAGTTAAAACTAGATGCAGCAATGCACTGTTGCGTGAGTGAAAGCGGAAGGTTTAATATCTTCCGCTTTTTTGTTTGAGGCGGGCGGTAACACTCGAGACAAGAGTTCTCTTTTATCGATTACTTCGTTTAAGGCCATCAACCATCAAATATTAATATAACCTTCAAGGTAAGACACCGCTTGGCCAGAAATAAGCACGCGGTCACCAATCACCTCACATTTTAATGTGCCGCCTCGTTTAGATGCCTGATATGCCGTAAGTTTCGATCGTCCCAACTCTTTTGCCCAATAAGGCGCTAGCCCAGTGTGGATTGAACCGGTAACCGGGTCTTCATCACCGCCGTTCGCAGGCCAGAAATAACGGGATACGAAGTCAAATTGCGTACCAGGCGCTGTCACTACCACATCATAAGGCGCTAGTGTTTTTAGTTGTTCGCTGTCTTGAACTACGCTTAAAACATCATCTTCGTTTGAATAAATAGCAAAATAAGCTTGGTTATTTTTTAGAATCCTTTTGGGCTTGATAGAAAGCCCTTGTAGTAACGCTTCAGGCACGTCATCAACAGGGTGAGGAATTCTATTAGGGAAGTCCATTTGAATGAACCCGTCTTCTTTCTTAACGACTTTCATCATCCCCACCGACTTGGCGAATAGAGAAATGTGCGGTAATTGGTAATTTTCGTTAAAGATTACGAACGCGGATGCCAGCGTTGCGTGGCCACAGAAGTCGATTTCCGTCATGGGGGAAAACCAGCGGATATAGAATATACCGTTATCATCTTCAACTAAAAAAGCAGTTTCAGAAAGGTTATTCTCAGCAGCGATTTCTTGCATTTTTTCGTCGCTAAGCCATTTTCCGGTGATAACCACCGCGGCAGGGTTACCTTTAAACCTTACACTGGTGAACGCATCAACAACGTTAATTCTAATTTTCATAAGAACGCGCTTTTTTTAATATTCTGTCTAGTTCGGGTTTAATTGGCATTACCTTAAATGGGCTTACATTAGTACCGCCCGTATTTCCCGTAGGCACTAAACCAAAAGCAGTTTTTGTGGCAGCACCAGCTATTCTGAAAAGTTGACCAAAAATTTCACCAATTTTGCCTTGTTTCACTGCCCATAAAAGCATTTGAACGTGTACTTTTACGTGTAGCCTTGTAGACGCTTGACCAAGAACGTGGGCATTTTCCAAATGAGCGAAGGCTACAGCCTTATTTCCGTAATTTTGCTCATTGCGAGCTAATGCCAACTCTTCTTCAACATAAGGACGGATGTTTCGCGTAAAGATGTTTGCTTTCAACATGGTGTAAGCACCTTCTACTGAGATTGATTTAAACCAAGCTCTTTTTGCATTTTCTTGGTTAACCCTAACGATACTAGCTTAAACGACGCGCTTAAATAGTATTCTAATGCCTCATCTTCATTACTGTCGCAATTGTACTGCTGTATCCACTTCATTCCGCGACTGGCAAGATAGGGGGCTGGTCTATAGCCAGGCTTTTCTTCCAGAAAATAATAGTTTTGCTCAGATGTTTTAAAGGTAAAAGCAGGGTGTCCGTCCTTGCCAATGCTTCCAATAGCAAAGACTTTACCACCAACCTTCCACACTTCTGAATTTCCCCACTGAACGACATGAGTAGTGTGGGGGAGTGCTTTGCAAAAATGATTAAATTCGTCAAGGGTCATAGGCATTCGTTTAACTAGTTGTCAAAGCATGAGTCATCGATCTTTATCATAATACTATATGTCGCTGTCACTACGATGCTTGCTGATTAACTCTGAAATAGCATTTGTTATTCTTTGCGTTGTTATGTGCGTGCATTTTCAGACCCACAGACAAGTGTTTCCTCTCCAAGATGGTAGACATTATTGATGGCTACGTATGTGCCGGAAACAACACCTGATATTGGTATTAGTAGAAGCCCACTGATTGAATAGAAGGTATCTGTATCCTCAAAACCATTGACAACTTTGAGTGTTTTGCGGTCCGAGGATATCTCACACTTGTTCACTTTAGCCGTATCGGTTTCTGGAACTACTATACAGGCGCTTAGCAGAGGTATACTTAGAATTAAGAATACTAGTGATCTCACTTAATAGGTCCTTTTATTTTCATTACACAGATTAGCACATAACATTGAGCTAAGCGGCGCAGTTGCGTGGAGCATAATGGCGAAGCCGGCCCGCGTGTATGCGTCCCAGTGACCGCAGCGAACGAGTTTAGTGCCTTGTTAGATGCGCGCATCCATAACCCATTGACTGCTAAATTATCCGAGCCTTTAACTCTAAATAACTACCTGTATAAGTTTCTTACGGGCTTCCCATTCTTGTCTTTAAGAACTCTGTTGCGATAATTCACAGGTGTTGAATCAGGCTCGATAATCACGTAGTAATACACGAAATAGCCGATCCAAGAAAATAAAAAAGACATCAAAAACCAAATTAACTTTTGATAGCGCTCAGCTTTGTCGGATGTAAGGGCTAGCGCCCATGGCAACACATTGAAGAAAAAGCCAAGTATTAAGAACATTAAAAAGAAGTTAATTGAACCCATAAAAATCCCTTAAATTTGTCTTCCTAATAAGCATCTAACATTAAGCTAAGCGGCGCAGTTGCGTGGGGACCGCTCTGCGTGTATGCGTCCTAACGAGCGCCAACGAGTGACTTTATTTTTTTGTTATGTGACTTACCCGCGATTTGCACTATTAATCTTGAGATGTTTTACAAATAAACCACAAAGTAGCATAACTGCAAGAACTAACGTGCTGAAAATTAGGTAGATAATTGCCGTAGAAATCCCCGCTTTGAACTCGATGCTAAAAATGAAAGCCAGTGTGGTTGAAACTATTAAGCACAATACTGAAAGGCGTTTTGCGGGTACTTGAAAAGACCAATTTAACCAGTAATTTGGCAGTGAAAGAATTGACCAGCTAGGAAGCACACCTAGCAATAATAAAATTGCGGGAATCAAAAATGTGCTGAAATTAATACTTTCCATGAAACCTTCGAGTCAAATAACGCTAAGCTGACGCGCAATTATATAATGCGATAATGCCAAAGGCGAATTGCGTAGTTGCACCAGTGAGCGCAGGAAACGAGTTTATCGCCTTGTTATGTAACCTGCTGATATTACAAGTAATCCGCTTGTTCATATTTTCCATAACCTGCGAGAGTTAATTCCTTTAGTTCTTGAAATAGTTTGGCATCAGTTACTTTAAAGTTGAAGCATGATTTGCCTTGCATGCGTTTTTTGAGCTCTGGTGATATGGCTTCCAATAACTCTGGAAATACATAGACAGGCATTATGTGAAAACTTACGTAATTTTTATTGATTTTTACTGAGCCAAAGTACATTGGCTTTTTGTTCTTCATGACATGCTTTGTGTCTAAGTAAAAGTTGTCTGACTTATCTATTGCAACAACCATTTCAGTTGAATACGGAACCAATATTTCTTTGAGATGGTGGAATATTTCTTCTGGATTCTGCATTCATTAATACCCTTTAGAATTAAACACGAAAAAAGTCACATTGCACTGAGCTAAGGGGCACATACATGCAGCAATAATGGCGCAAGCCACTGCATGTATGTGTCCCTCTTGAGCGTCTTGTTATGTTTTTGGTGTTTGATTCATTCTGATGAGACAAAATGCTTTTTATTATGAGGAATGCCGCATACCCAACCCAAGACATGAAAAGAGCTAAAATAGCCCAGCCGACCTTTTCTGCTCCTTTTGCTCTTGAGGAACATAAGATTAGAAGTGGTGGCAACATGACCAAAAATACTAGTGCGAATAAGGTCAGATTCATACCTATACTCCTTTATATAAAATGCTTTCCTGATTAAGCTCGCTATTCTCGAACTTTACTTTACAAGACTTTTTCGGCGGTCATTAAAACAAAATAACCTAAAAATTACGTAAAACATAACGCCCGCTACGTTTTTGTGTCCGAGCGAGTCTGCGAGCGACTTGATGCGCTGGTTATGTGCGATTGAAAAACGTCCTATCATTGCGTCTCACTGTTGTCTGTAACAGGGCCAAGTATGATATCCCATATGTTTTTACGCCAAAACGAGTCAGGACTAATTGTAGTAAAAGCGACAGCCCTCACTAGAGAAAACAACGAATAGCCAACAAAAAAGAGAGATAAAACATATATAACAAAAATATGTATCTCCGAACCGCGACGGCTAGAGACAAGTTCTATCCCGTTACCTACAGTTTTTAAAATTAGTAACGACACGATAGTAGTAATCACTAGGTAAACTGTGCTTCGTTTTATTTCTTTATTCAAATTGGTATAAACCTTTTCATTGAAGCAAATATCATCCACATAAGGGGCATAAACACGTGTGCAATAATGGCGAAGCAGCCCTGCGTGTTTGCGTCCCAGCGAAGCGCCTTAATGTGTTTGTTATACCGCGATTTTTGCATGATTAACGGTGGTGATAAAAGCTTCTGGCGAGTTAACACCCAAATAAATTTTCGTTTTTCCATTAATAGGTGAACAGAGTTTTATAACAACATTCGGAACACCAGAGTAGTTAATGCGTATTTCGGTGAATCC
>NZ_JWLW01000031.1 GCF_000808575.1 Alteromonas marina | reverse complement strand
AAGCGTTTTGATAACAGCCAAATAGCTAGAGGTAACCCCTTTGCCTGTACGTTAGTTCTGTTCAAGCAGAAAGCGAAAGGGCGCCACGCTTCAAATCCAGATGGTACACGCAAAGCCTCAAAGCGGTCGAAAGTCCATGCGCAAGGTGCAAAAGACCCGTGGCTGTTAGCCACATCACTAGCATCTCATCAACGCTTATCGAAACAGGTCGTTGCCATTTATCGCCAGCGGATGCA
>NZ_JWLW01000030.1 GCF_000808575.1 Alteromonas marina | reverse complement strand
TCATGACTCTGACCCCAGTGCTTCACTGACTCCAACAACTTCGTTGCTGAACTTTGAGCCTAATTTTCTAGGTACAGGATTGTACTCCGCAAAAGTCCACTTATCATCGATAAGTAATAACGACTAATCGGAGCTATAGTATGGCAAGAAGGAGAAGGATTTCCCCAGCAGGTTTCCCTGTACATATTATTCAACGCGGCAATAATCGTTCTAATTGCTTTCTAAGTGAAAAGGACTTTATTGCTTACGTAAAATGGCTCAATGTCTACGCGAAAAAGTTTAATATACATATACATGCCTGGGTATTGATGACAAATCATGTGCATTTACTTTGCACACCTCAAGAAGATAATAGGGGGGTAAGTGCAATGATGCAGTCAATCGGTCGAATGTATGTAAGAAGATTTAATGCAAAATATGGGCGTACCGGAACATTATGGGAAGGGCGTTTTCGTTCCTGTGTAGTGGATTCAGAGAAATACTTAATGACTGTGTCACGCTACATTGAGCTCAATCCAGTAAGAGCTGGCCTGGTGAAACACCCAGCTAAATATAAGTGGTCAAGCTATCATCGCAATGCGCGTGGGGTTCACACCTCATTATGCACTGAGCACCCAATATATACATCATTAGGCACAGATCCTGAAGCACGGCAAAAGTCTTACAGCGCACTTTTTCATGACGAACTTTCAAATAAAGATATAGAGCGTATTCGAACATACAGTCAAATAGGTAAGGCGCTTGGCTCAGAACAGTTTAAAACGCGACTACATGAAGCATTGGGGTCAGAGTCCCGACTCTGACCCCATAACTCAGAGCGTCACGCTAAAATTTCGCGAGCCGAGGCAACAATCGCTTCACTTATCGTGTAGTCGGCACGGCTTTTACCGGTAATGGCGTAGTATCTTTCATTAAGGGTATTGGCGTTACCAATACAGTGCACGCCGTACTGTTCTTCAACGTGCTTCGAAATAGCAGAAGGTGCGCAGAATACGCCGAAGTCCTCACTGCCAAATAACTTCAGCAACGCGGTATCATCAAACTCAGCAACAATTTTGGGGTAAAGCTGCTCGGCTTCAAGCCAGCTTGTCAGCGCTTGTCGTATTCCAGAAGTATTACCTTGAATAAGCAGCGGCATTTGGTTTAAACAGTCGGGGAACTGTAACCCTTCACTTAGGGGGGATTTACCAAAAAAGCTCAAAGAACTTTCCCCTAGGAAGAAGCTATTTGCACTAATTTGTGTGCCAGGCGCAATGCCTCTGTCGGCAACAATAAAGTCAATTGCGTTAATGGCGAGCTCTTTTAATAAACCGTCAAAGCTATCTTCTTTAATAACGTACTTTACTTGCGAGAATTTACGCATGGTATCGTGCACAAAATCGTAAAAAAGCACTTTTGGAATTCCATTTGTAATACCTATTACGAATTCTTTCGTATTCACTTCATCGCTATTGTTAAGTATTTCAGCCAGTTGGTTACCCTTGTGAAATATTTCACTGGCATACTGATAACTTACTTTACCCCGTGCATTTAGGTACAGCCGTTTGTTTATTCTGTCGAATAATGAATAACCCAGCTGACTTTCAAACGTGCTGAGTTGCCCGCTTACCGTTTGCGGGGTAACGTGGAGTAACTTAGCGGCTTTGGCAATGCTGCCTTCGCGGGCCACAAGATAAAAATAATAGAGGTGATGGTAGTTTAGGTGATGCATACTTAATTAAGACGCTAAATACTATTAAATAATAGAGCGGTGAGAAAAAGTACTCTGACCCCATTATTTATAATGACAATTATTTTCGATGAACTATTAAGAATATAACAGATTTATTCTAACTAACCATTGCAATACACTATAGGCGTTGTTTCATAGATGCAGTAAACAACGCATAACTAATTTTTCCAAGCTAGCGGTATATTGAAGACATAACTATGGCTAAACCAATAGATTTACGTAAAACGCGAAAAACACTTTTTTCGTTACTAAGACCTGAAGCTGGCTTTTTTTGGGTTGCTATCGCTTATGGCGTGGCAATCAGTTTGATGACACTGGCAGTACCTATTGCCGTACAAACGCTAATTAATAGTATCGCCAATATTGGCTCTACCCGAGCAGTCATCATACTGGCCGTTATTCTTTTCCTTACTCTGTTTATATCAGGTGTATTCAGCGCCCTTCGTATGCGCGTTATGGAATTTTATGAGCGCAAGGTTTACGCGCGTCTTACCGCTGACTTAGGGCTTAAAACCATCCTTGCCCCGCATAGTTTTTTTGAAGGTCGCCAGAACGTGAGCATTACGCAGCGTTATTTCGACATTATGACGTTTCAAAAGAATATGCCTTCTCTCATGATCGACGGTTTCGCATTGGTATTACAAATGCTGGTGGGTTTCACATTGGTTTCTTTTTACCATCCAGCCCTTTTCGCATTTAACGTAGTGCTTCTTCTAACCATGTACGCCGTATGGAAAATTTGGGGCCGCGGCGCTAAGCGTACCGCCATTGAACTTTCTCACGCTAAATATGATTCAGCAAAATGGCTACACGATATCGCGACCGCTCATGAGTTTTTCAAATCTGCCGATCACGTCGAATACGCCGGCCGCAGTACCGAAGGCTACATAAGCAACTACGTTAAGAAACACAAGAGCCACTTCCACTACACCTTTTCGCAGGTGGTTATGTTCCTACTGATGTATGCCGTAGCAAGTGCGTCATTATTAGGTATAGGTGGTGTGCTTGTCGTACAAGGCGAGCTGTCTATTGGTCAGCTCGTTGCAGCTGAGCTTGTTATGTCAGCCGTATTCTTCGGTTTGTCGCGTTTCACTCAGTACCTTAAACTATATTATGAACTGTATGGTGCCGCCGAAAAGCTGGGTGGTGCTTTGGCTATGCCTCAAGAAGAGCTAAATGCTTCAGAGCATATACCAGCATCGTCTAAACTCGTTTTTAACGATGTAGAGTTAAAACATGGTAATGATTCCTGCAACCTTAATGTGGTGTTTGAACCAGGCACGAAATACTTTGTTACCACTGACAAAAGCTGGGTTCAAAAACAATTACTCGGTTTATTAAAGCAATACGACCGCGTTAAATCGGGCGATATATTGTTGGGGGAGCTTAGCCTAAACGACTACGACACCCATGAACTAAGGCAAGCCGTCACTATATTAGACCGCTCTTTAATTATTGAAGTATCTATAGAGCGCTATCTAAAACTAGCTCATCCACAGGCAACTATTGCCGATATACGTGCTGCGCTTGAAGAAGTAGAAATGACGAAGGTTATCGATAGCTTGCCTGAAGGTTTGCAAACTAAAGTGTCGGTATTGGGCGCGCCTTTGCAACCGCTTGAGTTCTTGCTGCTTAAACTGGCCGCCGCCATTATTGGGAAACCCAAACTTCTTATATTAAACCAGCACTTTGATGCTATACCCATAGAGCTGCGGACACGATTGCTTAGACGCCTAAGCAAGTACGACTTTACTGTAATGTATTTTACAAATATGCCAATACCAGATTGCTTCGAGGGTGTATTGCACTTACACGACAATGCCACCGCCATGTTAAACGAATATACAAATGGTGAATCGCCGGTTGCCAGCGTGAAAGAAAGTACTAGTGCTATGAATGCCCAGACCAATAGCGCACAAAAAGCTGATGTTCAAAAGAACGATGAGAAAAATAACAAGGAGGACAAGTAAGTGAATAACGCAGAACGTCGCTTTCTAGATAACATTACTTCTTTGCCTGCTTTGAAAGTACCTAAGCTACATCGCGTTATTACTGGAGTAATAATCTTCTTGGTGCTGGCCGCTGGTTTGATACTGTACTTCACCCCTTGGATCCAAACCGCCTATGGCACGGGTATGGTCGACTCGCTCGACCCGAAAGACAGAACTCAGCCTATCAATGCCCTTGTCGATGGGCAGGTAAAAAAGTGGCATGTGAGAGAAGGTCAGCAGGTAAAAGCGGGGGAGCCAATCGTCACGCTAATTGATATCGATGCCCAGCGTCTTGAGAAGCTGCAGTCTCAGCTTTCGGCAGCGAACCTGAAAAATCAAGCTAATGAAACGGCGGTAAGAAATGCCGAAAACAACTTGGCGCGGCAAAAGTCATTGCAGGAGCAGGGCTTGGTATCACGCAAAGAAGTAGAACAAGCTGAAATCAAAGTACAGGAACTAAGGGCAAAAGCTGCAGCGTCGGTATCTGAAATAAACGAAGTAAGTATGACGTTGTCTCGCCAATCTACCCAGACTAAGTTTGCGCCGGTAGACGGCACAGTGGTGCGTTTGCTGTCGGGGGGCGTGTCTACCTTCGTTAAATCAGGGGATATTCTAGGTCAGTTCATTCCTGCCGATGCCAAGCGTAGTGTACGGGTAACGGTTAGAGGTCTAGACGCACCGCTAGTAAAACCTGGCGCGAAGGCACGTCTGCAGTTTGATGGTTGGCCGGTTTTCCAGTTTAGCGGGTGGCCAGGAAGCGCAATAGGAACTTTTGGCGGTGAAGTGGTATATGTAGAGCCGGTAGCCAACGCAACGGGCGATTTTAATGTTTGGATAAAGCCTGATGAGTCAGATATTCCATGGCCAGCTGAAAGCTCTGCTCGCCTAGGTAGCCGGGTAAAAGCATGGGTACTATTAGAAGAAGTTCGTTTAGGTTATGAAATGTGGCGACAGTTAAATAACTTCCCACCGTTACCCACACAGCAGCCATCTTCAGGAGGAGCGAAGGGCTCAGGAGCGTCAATATGGTAATGCGCAGATTGTTTTTTACTGCAATTGCTCTAGCTACCTATATAGATGGGAGTGCATCTGGCGCATATTCGCAGACGCAAAATAGTCACCAAGTGCAAACTCAAAGCGCTAGACAGGCGCCAACCATTGAAGCGTTGATTAATAGCATGGTGAATTATCACCCGTACGTGCTGGCAATTAACGAAGGAAACTATCAAGCGGCAGCTGAGCTTGAGATAGCAAGAAGCAGTTTCGACCCCTTCATTGAACAGAAAACGAAAAGCCGGGTATCGGGTTACTACGATGGGACAAACCTCACACAACGTTTTACAAACCCTATTGAAGATTTTAACGGGGCAGTATTTGGTGAGTACCGGATAGCAGGTGGAGACTTTCCAAGTTATGAGGGGGATTACGATACGCTATCGGGCGGCGAAGCTAGCGTGGGTATTGCTATGTCGCTGTTACAAAATCGAGAGATAGATAAGCGTAGGACTGAATTGCGTAATGCAGGGTTGGCTACGTCCCAGTGGCAGGCATTAGCCACAAGCCTGATTAACGGCTTTGTCTACAAAGGCGTAAGTGAATATATTGCATGGTACGAAAGTGCATCACAAATTCAAGCGGTTACCGAGTTACTTGATACGGCGTCTGAACGTGAAAAAGCGTTGGTTACTCGAGTGGAGAAGGGCGACTTAGCCAGTATTGTGCTTACCGAGTTTAAAGCCAATTTGCTTCAACAGCGTTTAACATTGGCCGAACTTAAACAAAAGCGCGACATGCACGCGCAAATGCTATCTTTTTACTGGCGTTCACCCAGTGGCGATATGTTAGCAATTAATAGTGAGCAGCCGCCTAGTGAAATAAGCTGGCCCTACTGGGTTGGCAACAGTCAGCTGGTTACGCTTCGCAATGCACTGCGTAACCACCCTGAATTAGACGTAATGAAGTTGGAACAGCAGGTGGTACAAAATAAGGTAGCGCTTGCTGACAATGCATTACTACCAAAGCTTGATCTTACCGCGTCTATTGCTAGAGATGTGGGGGCGGGCTCGGAAACACTGGAGGGCACAGAAACGAAAGTAGGTTTGTCGTTCTCTTATCCGCTAGGCAATAGAAAGGCAAAAGCAGAGCGAGCTCAACTTCAGTCAAAGCAAAGGGAGCTTGCACACAAGCTAACATCCACACAGCAAGCTATTGAACAACGGTTCGAACAAGCCCTAGTGTACTGGTCGCAAGCAAAAGACATTGTGGCATTGCAAAGCGAAAATGCGGCATTAGCAAAAACCTTGTCTAAAGTAGAAAGAACACGCTTTGACGCAGGTGATAGTGATATGTTTGTATTGAATGCGCGAGCTCAGAACGAAATTAAGGCGAAGATCAAAGAGATTAAAGCTAAGGTCGACTTACTAAAAGCAGAGCTGATGCTTTATAAAGAGGCCGCCATGCTATATTCATTCGAAAGTTAAAGGTTCTTATTAACACAGATTTTTGATGAAAAGAGCAGGGCAAACTCCGCTTGCCATTAGCGACTATAAATCTTACGGGCATAAAAGAGATGATAGTCGCTTAATAGGTAGTAGCCTTTACAAATAGCATAGCCACGATAGTAACCAACAAAGCAGCGACTAATAGAGTGATATAAAAAAATGGCGTACTGAGCTAATCAATACGCCGTTTTTTATAAACTTAGTTTTTAGGGCTTAATTACCTAATGCACTATTAACGTCGTCCTCGCTCAGTCCGGCAGACATAGCGTACTCTTTTAACTTATCTTGAGAGACGCCTGCGTGTTGTGCAGTATTTAATATACGCATTACTTGTTCACGCTGCTGGGCCGACTCTCTTACAGCTGTTTCAACTACCGTTTCCGCTTCGTTTGGAAATACGGCTAAAAGTGCGTCTACTACATATTCGCCAACAAAGGGCACTGCATTTAGCGCACTAGCCATAATGTCGACGATTTTGTTTGGATGCTCTTTAGATAATGTTTGTACAATACTATCTGCCGCATCGGGTTGAGTTAATACAGCCACGCGCACAATCTCATCTAATTCTTCAGGTGTGGACACGGCCGCTGCTTGTACCACAAAGTCGACATAAGTAGGTTCTGCTTTAATGGCTAACTGAACAATGTTAGGGCAGCTACTCACTTCTTTCTCGATAGCCAGCTGAACAATTTCTTCAGTTGAGGAAGGCTGCGCCGAAATGGCTGCAAAGATTATTTCTCGATATTTATCAGGATAAGTATCTAGTGCAATGTCTACGATAGACACTATTTCCTGCGGGTAGTGACCAGCAATAGAGCTAATTGCACGTCCTACAGACATGGTCTGATCAACTTGACGTTTTAGAAAGGCTGTTTGAAAGCGATTCGACTCTTCAACGGATTTTTCTACGCTCGCTGAAGTGGATGGCTGAATAACATCATCAGAAGAAGTGTCTTGTGCCATTGCCACGTGACTAACTTGAGAAGCTAGTAGTGCTGCTGATAGCAATGTAAGAGTTCGTAACATAAACCCACCTTTATAATTATTGCGTAGTCAATTTCTGACACCACCAGTATTAATACATTTATAAAGAATACAAAGCGTAGGTCATTTACGCTTATATACATTCTTATACGTATTCCTTTACGCAAGCCTTAATATCTATCGCTAATATTAAGCATTTATATAATAACGGCAGGATCAAATACTACTTTAAGAACTACTACTTTATAGGATCTGAATTCCCATCCTATTAGTAATTAGTCCATATTGTCTACTAATCATCACATTTGAATGAAAAATAGACGGTTAGTTCAGTTTTTTCATCTTTTTTAAAATAAGTGTTGA